>NZ_MSSW01000099.1 GCF_002150685.1 Algoriphagus antarcticus | reverse complement strand
ATATTTTTGAAGAAATGTCTCAAATTCCTTTGTTTCATTTTATGACCACGAAGTGGTCAAACCATGAATAGCCCCCGGTATAACCGGGGGTTTTGGATATCAATGATGGGAAATGGCAACCCTGAAGGGGTTGAACTTATTGGACGAAATTCAAGGTTCCTCCATCCAATCTAGATGTTTATATTTCTCTTTCATCTTGTCCCAAAAACCATCACTCCAATCCATGATCACTACCGGACTCCATCCTTCTGGAAAATCCTTCAATACGGCATCAACCATTCTGCCTCCGTTTCCTTTGATAGGAGAATTGATGTCGTAGAAATCGATCGTCTGATATTCCAGGTCGTAAAGAATCTCAATTCCAATCGCTGTGGGATGATTCATTTGAATGAGGGGCACTTTGGGTCGATTGGGATGGTTTTCACTGGAGGCTGCAATTCCATAGGAATCAATTCGGACAAATTTGATAAAATCTAATTCGGCAAGGTTACAAGCGAATCTGATCACTTTGATGGGTAATTCCTTGATTTTACTGATCACCCAAATTTGGGTTCCCGATTGTAAATAAGGGATAAATAAGGCTTCAAATTCCTTTCTTTTCAGGGTTTTCATACTTCAGAGTACTTGATCAACTTACTTGATTACCTTCTACTATCCCCACCCCGTCAATCTCCCCCATCACCCTCTCCGTCTCTACCAATGCCTTAATAATCTTCTGATAATGCAGAATATCTTCAAATTCTAGGGTTCGGCCTTTGCGGTCTTTTAGCCATTTTTGGGCGGGTTGGTAGCCGCCGATGTAGAAGTTCCAGGCGACTTCTGGAACCTTGTCGAAGTACTGCTCGGTATTGATGTAGACTCGGCCAAGACCTTCCAGGTTTTCAAAACCTGGAAGGTCTGGTTTGTCGGAAGTAATCTCATTATCAGAGACAGATTGCTTCGGTCGTTCCTCCCTCGCAATGACGAACACTGGCTTCTCTACTTCATTATCGCCTCCGATTGGGTATTCGGTGATGTAATCATTTAGGCTTGGGCTTTCCATCAGGTGAAGGGCGCGAAGTTCTCCGCCGAGTTGCACGAGTTTCCAGAACTTCTCCGCATCATCGGGATAGGGAACTCGCGGGAAATCGATCTTCAAAAACTCCTTATACTTCTCTCGATACGTAGGCGAATGCAGCACCGCATAGATATAATCCAGCAAATCAATCGGTGCAAAATACTGTCGATAGGCAGCAGTCACTTCTGCCCCATCTGCCGAGCAAACTTCCCCGGTATCAGTTTTCTCAGGCACAAAACTCAATCCCAAACCCTTCGCTATCTGCTTCACGATCTTCATATCGAGGTTGGGAGTTCGGGTAACCGTGGAATCTAAGGAAAGCTGGGAATCGGAATAAAGATAGAGAGGAAAGATATTGGCATTATCAAGAGTAGAGATAATACATTTATCTATTATGTTCTTGGAAATGAATGGAATTACAATTCTGTTTTCTCGACTTCTTCTCACAGCAGTGAGCGCTATATTATCTTTTGAAAAAAGGTGCTTCATAACTTCTCCACGAGGCATACAGTGAAAACCCTTAGAATTACCCGTGAAATAAGTCCATTTAATATCAAATGGTCTATAAGATATTTTACAAATATTTTTATCAGATAATTTAGTGCTAACTAAGTCGGCTTGAGCATATTGAACTTTCCAATCTCTAGCGTCTTTTCCAAGTTTATATTTTGTCCTTGCTTCTTCAATATTGATTTTTGTGAAATCAAGTATTTTATCAGAAACATCTATCTTTTTTTCACAAATCGAAAAATGATCTCGTGCTGTAGTAACACCAGCTGAATTCAATTTAAATAGAACCGAAATTGCAAATCCATTATTAAAAGAGTTTAGTAATTTTATGTCTCTACTAATAAAAAAATAATTAGGCGAGTTGGGGTCAAGTAACTTAAAATCAATTGAATTAATAGAATTATCGACAAGGAAAGAATACTTTCTATCTCTTCTTCCTAGAAGATCAAAATGAAATAATTTACCATGTTCAACATCTTTTTTTCTTCCTGTTTTTATAAATAAATTTACTGAAACACCTTGTTGAATATCAAAGACATTTTCATCCTTAGATCCATCTTCAGCTGTTTCTTTTTTCTTAGCATTCCCATGCAAGTCAATGGTGTAAATCTTATCAAATGTTTTTAACAGATTCCATCGCATTCCTCGGAAAGTGGGATTATCCAAGAATCCATGTGGATTGATAAAGGCTAAAATTCCAGATCCATTCTTCTCAATAAAGTGCTGTCCGTATCGAATGAATTTTACATAATCATCGTTAATCCATTTGGGGTTTCTTTCCTTTAGTTTTTCTTTTCCTCCGGGTTCTTTTTTATAATCCTCCATCAGATTCATTATCCACTCTCCTTTATTAGAGCTTTCTCCACTATAAGGCGGATTTCCAGCCACAATCATCACAGGCGCATCGCGCTTAATCTGATTAGCTTCGTTGGCTTCGGCACTCAGCCAGTTGGCAAAGAGGGTTCCGGTGTCTTTATGGTATTCTTCCAGACTATTGGTCAGGTAGATTCGGAATCGTTGGCCTTTGGTACCCGTATAGCCCGTTTGCTTGAGCAGCAGATCCAGCTTCAGATGCGCCATCGCATAAGAAGCCATCAGCAGTTCGAAACCATTGATGCGGGGCAGTAGGTGATTTTCCACATAGCTATTCCAGAGACCTTGCTGACCTTTCATCTTGGAATAGATCTGATTGATCGCTTCGGCGACGAAGGTTCCTGTTCCTGTAGCCGGATCGAGAAACTGTACTCGATGTACTTCCTGCTCTATTTCGCGCATTCCTCCTGAGAAGCGTTTGTCATGCGTAGGAATCGGGACTTTGATCGTGGTTTTGGACGTATCCGCCAGTCCCATCGGCAAACCGAATTCATCGATCAGAATATCATCCACCGCACGGATGATAAAATTCACCACGGGATGCGGCGTGTACCAGACGCCACGGGCTTTGCGCAGCTTGGGATCATAGCTACTCAGGAAATCCTCGTAAAAGTGAATAATAGGATCCTCCATCTTGGTAGCCTTTCCGAAGTTCTTCAGGATGGCATTTACGTCCGCTGCACGGAAGATATCCGCCAGTGCATCCACAATCCAGGTGATCCGATCATCCAGATCATAGCCGGCAATGTATTGGAAGAGTTTGCGCAGGAAAGGATTAGACTTGGGAATGAGTTCGGCTGCTTCCTGTCGGGAAAAGGAATCCAACGACTCATCATAAAGCCTTGCCGCAAACATGCCGTAAGCAATTGTCTGGGCATAGACATCTGAAAATTCTTTTGGAGTAATGTCGTGAATGAGGATTTCCTTGAAGGCATTCATCTGCTCTTTCAGAGTCGAGTTCTCCTGATTTTCCTCATCCGAGTTGAGGGAGTTTTCGATGACATTGGCAAGCATTCGTGCTTTTCCTGCCATCATCTCCGCTAGTTTTTTGGGGCTTTTGATAGTTTGCCCTATATGCGTGGTGAATTCCTGAATCAGGAGTTCGAAAGCCGGGTAGTTATGTGGAAGGGGAAGAATCTTCCCTCCGTCGAGCACCCCGATTTTTACCGAAGTGGCAAACTCCCCGTTTTTGTAATAAAAGAAATCAAGGTAATCGGAGAAGATCAGGTTGTCCAGCGAACCTTTGTACCGATCAAATTGCTCTTTGTTCCCCGTTTTCTTTGCGCCTGTAAGATCAGCATCTCCGATGTCTTTGGCTTCGATATAGCCGACTGGAATATTCTTTTTGGTCAGAATGTAGTCCGGTGCTCCGCAAGCCTGACGTTTGGGTTCATTGGTGGCTTGGATTCCGGGAGCAAGGGATTCGATTAAGTTTTGTAAATCCCCTCGAAATGTATGTTCTGTGGCATGGCCAGTTCTATACCTGCTATTGAGCGACTTAATGTAATCAGCTGTGTTCATTAGGGGTGATTTAAAAAATGATTTCTTAAAGATATCCGAAAAGCACTAAACGAAGCATAGTTTAAAAGAAGTTGGGTAAAAAAATATACCAATTAGGATATAGTCCAGGGCAATTGCACATTCTTTAATTTATAATTTAAAGTCTATTTTCTCCCGCTCCCTTAATCTATTCAAAACCATAGTCTTAACTTCCGCCTTACTGAATCGAAAAGGATTCAGATTGATCGCCGCCAGCCGAATACATTCGTCCAGTTCCTTTTTCGCCCATTCTACCTTACCAGCTACCAGATTGAATTGGAGTTCATCTTTGGAATAGCCTTGGTATTCCAGTTTCAGATAGTCTATTGCTTTCGGATTTGCGGGGAGTTGAATGCTTCTCAGAATTTGGTCTGCCTCAAAAAAAGTAGTTCGGACCCGTACAGTTACCCTGCCTACCATTGCTTCGCCATCTGTAACAACGATTTTTATCATAGGGGTAGTGGTACTTTGGAAAAGCTCAAACCAATGGATTACTGGAACAACAAGCTTACAGCTTCCGGTAGTCAGCGCTTTGATTTCTCTGACAAATCCACTTCCTACTACCTGAACTAAACCATCGATGACTGTCAGTTCGACGGTGGTGTTGATTTTCCAACTTTTCGCAGCAGTGAAGAACTTCTTAATCTCTTTAAAAATCTTCTGAGTTTCTTTCGTGTTAAGCTCAAAAATAATCATTCTCTTAGTTTTTATCGAAAATAGATTTTCTAGTTGAATTAGCAATTTACAATTTCTCTATCTGACAAAAATTGACAGGTTTTTTTACACTATTCAGATTCTGATAGCTATCTAGAAGAGCCCTATCCCTTCATGACTCTGTAAGAAGTGCGGACCAAAAGAATATAGAGCTATACTAGAACCCTATCCCGATTGCTCTCGCGGAGGGTGATCTGTTACAGTTGCACCCCTTCCCAGCAGGATTTCAAGTAACCATCTGATGATGATATACTCCCAACCTTGATCCATATAACTGATAATGTTAAAGGAGAAGTTGTTAAAAGGAATTTAATGAATCGTAAATAAGTAACTATTTCACCTCCGTCACTTTTCCACCCACTTCAAAAATATCCACTATGCCCAATTTTTTGGAAAGGTAATAGGCCATAAAATTGAAAGGGATGATGTTATGAAGGATGGAAAAGTTTTCAGGCGCTTTTGGTTCTTCTACAGTAATGACCATTGCCCCTGATTTTTTAACGGTATCATTGAGTTTGACGGACCTTTCATAAGCCTCACCTTTAGCAAGAATTTGAATGACGATACTGTCTTTGGCAGTTTCTTTTGGGCCGTGATCGTATTGCGCCATGGCCATGCCATGGAAATTCTTCTTGGTGCTTTCACTTAAGATTAGGGCAGCGTTCATTGCAATCCCAATGTTTGGGCCACTTCCCAAAATATAGATACCGTGGATAGGGTTTTGATTCCATTGGTCAAATACCAAATCTGCCATCTCCTCCCCTTTCTTCATATATCCAGGAAAATTTTTAACCAATAAATCAACAGACTCTGAAGCATCTAATCCAAAGCCTTTGAACAGTGCGAGCAAAGTATTGACAAAGGTTTTTGAGGATGAATAATGTTCCTCACCAGCCAACAATTCAATGGCATCTGCTGAATGGGGAGAGGTCGAAAGAGGACTTTGAAGGTTGTTGGTGATACTGGTGTATTTTTCAAAAAGTGTTGCACACCAAAGTGCTTCTGTACTTCGACCCGACTGGGAAAGGATCACAGCATTTGGCAGCTTTTCTTTCTTTTTCAGGTAGTAGAAATACTCAGATGCAATCTCTGGCTGTATATCCATCCCCAAATACTTGAAAGCCAATGGGGCAAAATAGGATGAACCCATCCCAAGGTAAGTTACTCCTAAAGGCAATTTAATATTTGGAGAATTTTTCCAAAAATCCTGTGCCCTTAGAGGTATTTCCATCAATTCCTGAAGCATTTTTTCCATGGTATAATTAATAATATGGTTGTATATTTTCTTGTCAATAACCCAAAATTCATTTCAAACATGACGAAAACCAAAGACCGAAGTCCGATGTTGCCAGCGCTCTAACGTTTAAACACTTTCAACCGTGACCAACTCTTTTTCTTTCTCTACTGAAAGGAAAAAAGATCCTAGGATCGCAAGAGAGATCCCAATGGTTTCAATCATGGACAATCTTTCTCCAAGGAATATGATGGCCAATGCAATCGTAAAAACCGGCTGAAGAGCGCCGGCTATGGTGGTCACTTTGGATGCTTTTCCCTGTGAACTATACGCCACAAAACTTGCTAATACGCCTAATCCATTCAACATTCCCGCCAAAGAGCCAACAATCAAGGATTGATTATTGAACCCAAAATCAACATAACCGAAAGCAATGAATACAATTGATATCAAAATTGAAGAACCAATAAAGCTCAGGTATGACCATTCTGCTGAAATATAATTGGTAGCAACTTTCTGGGCGGCACTGAAAAAACCCCAAAAAAGCAAGGCGATCAACGCAAATATCAACCATGTATTCAAGCCAAGATTGGAGAAAAAAAGTGATGGATCATCGAAAATCTCCGATTGCCCTGACAGCATGATGATGGCCGGAACCACAATCAAAATGCCGATTCCATTCATCCAGTGCATTTTTTCTTTGAATACAAGCAATGCGATCACGATCGTGACCAAAGGATACAGGTTGGTGACCGGTATGACGACAGCGGCCAAGCCCCCACTTCCAAATGATTGGTAAACCGCAACATTGCCGATTACCGCGAGTAAGCCTGCAACTAGACCCCAAATTATCCCTTTCAGGTTGAAAGTACTTTTTTTACACTTTCTGATGATAAAAGGTACTGTTAAAAGCATCCCAATGGTAAAGAGGATATGGTTGGTAAAAGGGCTGATGTCTGCTGAAACAAACTTTGCCAAAATTCCCCACACCCCCCAACACAATGCTGCGAGTATTGAAAAAAGGAGCCAAGCCGGTATTTTTGATTTAAACTTAGTTATCATTCTCTTTTGATTTATCGATGAAAAGTGCAGCAGCTCCAAGAACCCCGGCTTTTTCGCCCAATTCCGAGCATTCGGTTTTTACCTGATAGGCTTTGAATGGTGCCAAGTATTCAATTTGACTTATTTGAGGGAGGTAAGGTCCCAAGCTTTTGGAAAGTCCACCCCCCAAAACAACCAGCTCTGGGGCGTAAATATTGATGAAATTAGCGATCCCTGTTTTGAGATCATGGATAAAATCTTCGATGATTCCAATTGCCAAAGCATTGCCTGATTGTGCTGCTTCGAAAAGTGATTGGCTATCTTTTTGATATTGTGGGTTTTGGTCAAACCAGTTAAGTTTATTCGCTTTTGTCATTAATCCCGAGGCTGAAACAAGAGATTCTAAGCAGCCTGTTTTACCACAGTAGCATTTGCCTCCATTATCCTTTATCGTCATATGGCCAGCCATATGCGAAAAAGGCAAATCTTCATCAAGTTTACCCCTGTTGACAAAACCCACTCCCAGACCTGTACCCAAAGTCAAAACCAAAACCCTGTCAAAACCCACTCCTTTTCCGCTTATTGCCTCGCCCAATGCAACCAATCTTGCATCGTTATCCACTTTGCAGGGTAAGCCTGTCAACTTTTGGATTATGGCTGCCAATGGATAATCTTCCATAAACTCTTGAAATCCATAGGTAGAATCGACCTTACCATCTTCAAAAACAAATCCCGAAACTCCGATTCCTATGCCGATCAAATTTGAATCGGTCAATTTGGATTTCTCCATCAATGCATCAATTCCTGATGTGATGCCTCTGATAAATCTGTCAGGATTCTTTTTTTCTGTATTTGTCAGAAAAATTTCCGAAATCCTGGTTTGATCTAAATCCACCAACCCAATCTTGGTCCTAGTTCCTCCGATATCTATTCCTATAGCAAATTTGGTCATGAATGCTTTTATCTAAGGATTAACTGTATTGCTATTTTTTGAATTGGATCCGAAAGGTCTTGATTTGATTTCTTCCTATGTTTTCATTCAGCACCCCGTTTGAAATAACAGCTTGAATTATATCAGTTTCGATGTGGGAAGTAAGGAAAGCTGAGGCAATTGGATTGGAAAAAGAAATCTTTGTGGCTTGTTGCTGATTCCCCATATTCCAAATCCTGGTTACAAACCCTTTTTCACTCCCATCTTCCGAGGGTTTGAGGCTCCAAAGCAAAACATTAGAATTTTCAATTTTCAAAAACGAGTAGTTGCTTTCAGGTAGCTTTCCATTTTCACCGGAAACTACTCCTGAAACCAATGGGTTTTGGTGTTCCAATGCAAAGCGCATAGACGAAACTTCGTTATAGAATGAGTGCGTTCCCAAAGCAAACCGTTGGGTGAAAAGGGAATCTCCATCTTGATTCACAATCCCAAGCCCTTTTCCATCCACTTGACCACCTGCCAATATGGAGAGTTGGGGTGTTTTTGTATCCAAATGATCCAACTCGCTACTGCCCAATTTCATAAATGAGCAATCCGAATTGGAAAGCGTAAGACTAAAATCTCCCTCATCAATAGCCGCAAAATGATTCAGCGTCAACCAATCAAACCGCCCATTTTTGATCGCATAATGTCCGCCCTCGGTGTAAGGTTTTGCCTTGATTACCGCCCCGACCTCTTCGTGCCACACCTCTGCCTCTGCCAAACTATGTGAAAAAGTCCAGGAATGTGTTTCTCCAAAATTCTCTGTAATCTGGTTATGGATAGCTACCCTTGGAATCTCTTTGAATAGGGTGATTTTCGTGGTATGTGCCAATGGTAATTTTCCTTTCGCTACTATGGTAACCGAGACAGGTCCACTGTTTTCCACGATCAGTTCTCCTGAATCATTTCCACCCGAACCTAAATCATTCATGTATTTCCCGTTAATTTGGGAGACGAGCTCTTTGTTCCCATTCTTTTTATCAATCAATCCGGTGATGACTCCCTGATTGGTCATGGTCAATTTGAAAAAGTCATTTTCTATGATGGAGCCTTCAAATTCAGCAGCATTTGAAAATGGTCTAGGTTTCCCTTTTTGGATTTCGAAAACTTTGTATCCTACCGAAGGAATATCTCTTGCCAAAATCCGGATTGACTTTTTGCCTTGGTCATCCATAAATTGGAAAGGCACTTCAAGATTGGAAGTCAAATCTATCACCTTGATATCTTTGGGCCCATCATAAAGGAAATCGCAAAAATCTGTCCGCTGCCAACTCAAAGGATTGAAAGCATAGAATCTGATATTGTTGCTTTTCCCTTTGACCTGTTTTCCCAATTCAGCTTGAGCCAATCCATGCAGTTCATCTACATACCCGGTCAATTGCCCTTCAATTTTTCTCTGCCAAATAGCCCTTTCATCCCGCGTGACAGGGCCATCGGCTGTCCAATCATGTTCGTAATAAAGTCCCAATGCCATCCAGGCATCCCGCTTTTTTTCAATAAGATGATTTACAAATGATGGATTGTTTTGGATTGCAAGGGTTGCCATAGCTTCTGCCGTCCTCAACTTTTCTATGGACCGCTTCACTTGGGAGGATACCTCCGCCATCGAAGCACTGTACAGGTCCCACTCATTTCCGTAAGCCAATGACTCTTTGGGAAGTTGGTGGCCATAGGCAGCTTTGAATGCCTTAAAAAAATCAGATTGGTTGGAAACAATCACCTGTTGGCCGGAGTCGGTTTTTTTTTGAGCGGTCGAAATAAAAGTATTCGTGGTGGTTTGCAGATCATCCCAGCCAAATCCAAAAGCTCCCGCAATCCTGTAGGGGTAATTTGGGCTTTCGCAAAGTTCACTTAATTGGTCTACCGCCAAGTTGGGATCTCTTGCTTCTGCATAGCCACCGAGCTGTTTGTTTCCGTCTTTTCCCGGTATGATGGAATACCATTTCATCAACACCTGCGAACTGTCCAATCCGCTGTACCAATAGATTTCCTTGTCTCTCTGACTCAAATCAGGCACTTTGGTCACGCAGTCACATACACCTTTCCAACTGAATTTGACTCCTGATCCGGCCCAAAGCGAACCGAGCCCCAAAGGCAGAGTCTGATTTTCCATGGACACGGCCTGATCCAATTCCAATCCAGATTTCCTTTCAAGTTCCCCGGCATAATACATGCCCCTCAAAACTCCCTCGACGTTATTGGCACCATAGCAGGAAACCAATGCATTGTAAGGCACGCTGATATGACCGGATTTGATTTTGTTTATCAATTTTTGAAAAGCTTCAGGGCTTTTGTTTTTCGCATATTCCCAGAGCCAAAAAGTCCCATCCGCATTAAACTTTCCCTGATAGGGAGATGGCAAGTTTGCGGTGCTATCGCTTTGGGCAATATAAAAATCCAACATCTTAATAAAAGCCTCCCGGTATTCCTCCTCATTTCCTGTCCACATGTAATCCGTATGGTCATCATTGGAAATGTATAGTTGCTTTTGCTGAAGCTGCCCAAAAACCTGACTTATCCCGGCAAGTAAGATGACAATCAAAAGGACTGATTTACTTTTCATTGATATGTTTTGATGTCTTAGATAATTGAATTTATGATTATCCGCAATGATGCCACTAAGTTTATTTTGAATCTCCTTTGATGCGGATAATCGTCGATAGTCCATAGACGACAGTCCACAGCAGATCCAATTGAACTTCAAGCCTTATTTTATTTGATTGGCGGCAAGGAAGCATACAATCATAATTTAACTTAAAAGAAATAAGGACAGGTATTTTATTTATCACCGAAGTGCCAAAATTATTACTTCGAAACAGAATTGGTCAAAAGCAATCCTACTTTTCCAAAGATCCCAGTGTCACTGCATTACTTTTTAATTTTCTCCATTTTTCATTGATATCGATTATTGGAACATATTCTTTTTGAAAAATCCCAGCTCCAATAGCAGGGCTATTTTCTTTGAGGCTAAAGTCAGCAATAGTATGGTCCAATGTTGGGTTGACGAAAAGCGGGTCTCCGACAATGTCCCCTTGCCCCTTTATATTGGGTTTCACACCACCGAAATACAGGTTGTTGACTCGGACAATATTCGCAGTATTTCTATCTTCCCTTTTTTCCATCCAGGAATCCAAAGGACGGTCTTCTAGCGCAACCACAATATTGTTGACCACATTCACATCTTTACAAAAATCAAATCCTAAGTTCCCCCACTTGAGTTCAGGGGTGATGCCATTGTGGTATAATGTATTGTTGACAATGTCCAACCGGTGACTTCCCCAGTTTTGGATACCGCCTCCCCCATTTCCATACACAAGGTTATTTTGGATGAGCGTCCGTCCAAGGTAGGCATCCGGAAAGAGATACTCCTCCGAATTGGCATCAAACAGCATCCCATTGCCATTGAAGATTTTATGCGGCCCTGTTTTCTTATATACCTTGCATTGATTGCCATAAGCTTCATTTCCCCTCACCAAAATCTTGGTCACATTGTCCACTTTATCAAAATCAGCATACATCATCAAAGAAAATCCTGCCATAGCAAAGCTGACCGTGGTGAAGTTGTTGAATCGGATAATATTGTTTTCAAGGGTAAGATAATCCACAGCTGAAGCAAAAATCCCATCTGCCCCACAGTATTCCACTAGGTTGTCAGCAATTCTAATGTGGTGGTACATCCTTGTCGGCGCATAGGTTGCATCTATGTTGATTCCCCTTGTCTCCGTATTTTTGGTAGGATCTCCTATTTCATTGGGATAAAGTGTGAAAACTTCCTCACTGTTTCCACGAATAGTCAAGCCACGGATTTCGAGGTACGAAAAAAGTGGAGTTTCCATAAAATCAAATTTACTTCCCTGTGAGATCATGACTCCGTCACTTCCGTGACATAAAATCACAGGTTTGTGTCCGGGGTAATTTTTCAGAGTAATATAAGATGCAGGCCCTCCAGGACGCTTAAACCGTGCTACCGCCGGTTGCAATGGGTTTTTTGGATCTGGATTTTTGTAATTGCCTTCCATGAGCAAAATAATGTCTCCCGCTTTTGCCAGATCCAAAGCTGCTTGCGGGTCTGCAAATGCTGTCTTCTCTATACGTCCATCATTGCTGTTGTTTCCTGTTGGACTTACATAAAAAGCCGGTTTGCTGAACGCAAAATTATCGATGCGAAGCGCTACGGAATCTTCAGAATAACCTGCTCTTTCCAAGTTGCTTATTTCAAAACTAAACTGTACAAATGGATCCTGCGGGTTGAATTTCCCAATTCCCGAGGCTTCCATTTCCGAAAGCTCCATAGTAGATCGGAGATAAAAATCTGAAGTAGCCGGATAAACATGCTTTTCCAACGCCCCTGTTTTTCTTTTTTCTTTGTCAAAAGACTCAATCCTGACAAGGACCGGACGTATGGAAGATAGCGCATGGTCAAAACTGATGGTCAATTTGCCAAGGTTACTTTCATCATTTTTGACGGGCAACAATCCTGAATTTAAAGATGCATTCCATTCCTTTTCAGATCCCAGTTCCTTGACGGTCAGTTTTAAACCATCGGAGGGAATAGTGGTATTGGCAATATCCACGGTACCGAACTTTCCCCTTCGGGCTTTTGCCGATAACTTTTGATTGCTGACTGTCGAGGATAAACTATCCCATTGGGCTTTTGGCGCATAATCTTTCCAATAATGTTCTTCTTTATTGAAGTCGGTGGTGTAAATGGCTTGGGCTTGCGCATTGGGTACAACTATAGCCAAGATCAGCATTGCTGAAACCAAAATCCCCAAAGCAAACTTGATGTTTACTTCGGGGATATCTGAAAAAGTATTTGAATAGGTTTTCATAGGTTTTAAGGGTTATGGTTGAAATAGGTTTTGAGATTCAAAATTGGCTTTCTTATGCCTCGATACTGTTTCACTTTAAAGGCTTGCAAGTCTTCGATGGCGGATCACTTTTCCCAAGAGCTATTTAGAACATTCATTTTTCAGGTATGATCCTGAATGTTTTGATCTGATGTTGGTTAAAATCTACAGGTAAAGTATTCCCACTTGGATTCAACTCCTTCAAATCGGTTTCTATATGCGTGGTATGCCAAGCTTGTTGGATGGGAAGTTTTAGATTGATGTTGGTTGATAATGGATTGGCATTCATATTCCAAAATCTTGCAATAAGGCCTTTGCCAATTCCCTCCTCTGCAGGCTTTAAGCTCCAGAGCAAAACATCCGGGTTATCGATATTCAACAGTGAATATTTCAATTCACTTTCCTGAACATCTGATCCGGTCACCTCCCCGGTGACAAGTGGGTTTTGGTGTTCTAGGGAGAATTTCATTTCCTGAATTGGATTGAAATCTCCCTGATACGTCTTCAAGGCAAACTGATATAAAAAATCCGTCTGACCATTTTGATTTGGAAATCCCATAGCTCCGCCATCTTCCAATTTGGTGTCCACTTGACCACCTGCCAGCGCTTGTAAGTAGGATGATGTCTCATCTAACGAATAGACACTACTCTCTCCCAGTCTGAAAAAACTGCAGTCACTATTGGAAATAGTCACACCGTACTGCCCTTCGCTTAGTGTCGCAAAATGGTTGAAAGTCTGCCAGTCATATCTGGCCTGACGGGCGGAATAATGACCTCCGTTGTCCTCTGTTTTTACAGTTAAGATTGCACCAAGTTCCTCATGGTGTGTAGTAGGATCGATAAGCCCAAAATCAAAAGACCAAGTTTTCACATCTCCAAAATTCTCTTGGATACTGTCCTGAATCTCAATCCTTGGGATGTCAGCAAAAAGCGTCACCCTGACGGTATGCTTCACCGGAAAATCTGAAACAGCTTTCAAAGTGACAGAAACAGCACCGGAATTCTCGATTTCAACCTTATTTCCACGATCAGGATCTGTGACTCCCAGCCCATTTACAAAATTTCCATTTGCGGTATTGACCAGTTGCCGGTTATTGGATTTCAGATCAATGATTTCTGTGACGGCACCTGAAGGACTAAGTCTGATTTTGAAAAACTCATTGGAAATGTATTCCCCTGAAACTGATATAGAAGGTTTGGTTTTAGCAGGATTCCCTTTTTGAATTTCAAATACCTTATATCCGATGGAGGGAATTTTGGTTGCAGCTACCCTTAAGAAAGTTTTTCCTCCTTTTTTTATCAACTGACTCGCTATTTCCTTTTTGTCAGAAAGGTCAATGACGCGAACAGGAAAAGAACCATCGTATTCAAAATCCGCATAATCATCCCGCTCCCAGCTTAAGGGATTGAATACAAAAAATCTTGTTTGATCTGAGTTGTTGATTAACTCACCCAGACTTTTAGATGAAAGAAATTGGAGCGAATCCACATAATTTGTAAGATTTTGCTGCAACCTGATTTGCCAATCCGCCCTTTCATTGATGGCTACTTGGCTGTCTGCGGTCCAGTCATGTTCCCAATATAAACCAAAGGAATCCCAAGCTTTTTCACTTGCTGCTTTCAATTGATTCTCAACTCCCGGCTTTTTGATAGCTACCACAGTCGCAAGGGCTTCAGCAGTCCGCAACTGCTCCGTTGACCTTCGCATTTTTGCAGTCGTCTCGTTCATGGAGGCGGGATAAATATCCCACTCGTTGCCATAACTCAATGTTTCAGAAGGTAGATTTGGGTAATTCTTTTCTATGTCTTCAAAAAAGTCCTCCAGAATAGAAACCCTCACTTTCCTTTCCGGAGTGGTGGTATTTTGGGCAACCTGGATAAATTCCGGTGCAAGGTAAGTTTCAAGATCATCATGACCATATCCAAAATTTCCTACCGCATTGTATGGGTAATTTGAATCCAATGAAACGGTATCAGCCATTTTCTCCATACGGGGAATCAAGGTTGACAATTCACTTACCACGTCTTTCGACTTGAAAGTTGTCCTCGTTTCTGCATAACTTCCAAAAGGTGTCAGCACCCCTTCTTGATAGGTGTACCATTTCATAATCACACTTGACGAATCAAAGCCCGTGTATCGATACAGTTGGTTGCGGCGGTTTTCGCGGTATTCATAAGACATCTGACTGCCAAATCCTCCGATACCATACCAGCTGTATTTCGCACCGGAACCGGCCCACAATGCACTTAAGCCCAATGGAATGGTATTGTTTTCAATACCACCTGCCATTCTGAATCTGACATCATGTTCCCTTTCCAACTGTCCCGCATAAAACATTCCCCTGATCACTGCTTCTGTAGGTTGGGATCCGTAGCAATTGATTAATGCATTGAGTGGGCTACTGATATGACCTGATTTGATGGCTTGTATTAACCTTGCGAATTGCTGTGGAGTCCTGTGTTTTTGGTAGGCTTTAATCCAATAACTCCCATCACAATTGAACCGCGCTTGAAAATCCGAGGGGTTGTTTTTGGTGGCGTCAATCTGATCAAGGTAATAATCCAGCATGTGGACAAAAGCGGAATCATAATCTGCCTCATTAGCTGCCCACATGTAGTCTGTGTGGTCATCGATGGCAATGTACAGGCGCTTTACTTGCTGTGAAAAAAGATCGGGTGAAACCCTGAGCAAAAACAATAAAAACAAGATGAGAGTAACTGTTTTTTTATCCATTTTTTCAGCTGTGAAAAGTCTTATTAAATTATTTTAAATATTTTTTCACCTACACATCGCGTTACGAGCATTGCTACTGTTTTCAAGAGATAATCGATAGCCTGAGATTATTTGGCGAATGTGTATTACTTGCTTTGTATTCCCCAATTACACCAGTAGCCTTATTATCCTCACTTTTGGGATGCCTGCCCTCCTGCCGGCAAAGGCAAGGAAGACTGAAGACCGAAACGTCAATTATTGATTTGACCTATTTATATTTTGGTTTTCTCTGCTTACTCGCGCTAAGCGGAAAATATATTGTAAAAATACCTGTGTATCACAAATTTAAATTGTACTAAAATTGCCAATTGTAATACAAATCAACCAAAATCTGATTTTTTGGCAATTAAGTTTGGCGTGAAATTAAATTATGCAGGATATTCTTCTAGCAATTCAAAAAAAGTAAATGAAGCATTACACATCCAAAAAACACGAAATCTGATTTTTATTTTAACTTCCCCTCAATTCCATTCAACATTTTCTTCAATACTAATCATGTCTAAATAATAGAATCCATTATAGCAGTCGGGACGGTGAATTTGGTCTGTTGCCTAAAGATGTCAGGTCAGACCATTCAGCTGGGTAAAATAAGCGAATGCGGAAAAGGAAAAATTTGGTTTCATTTGATTTCCTTTAACACATCATCTCTGATGCAATGACGCCATTAAGAAAACGACCCATAAAAAGTGAGGCGCTAAAACCCTTTAATTATCTCTCCAAAGAAAAGAATGTTTTGCGAGTTGCACCCTATTTGACCACAGACGCTTTTTCCAAAATGTAATTGCATTGGTAGATATCAACCGCGTTTAGCTTTAGGACACCTTTGAAGGTAACGATCTGATCCATTTCAAAGCGTGGGTGATCTTTTGGCAATTTGAGCTCCACAATAGATTCTGGACCGGCCCCTCCACAGAAAAAGCAAGCAGCAAAGGGATTGGCAGAAAGTATATACACATCATTTCCGCGATCAATTTCCAATACATAACCTTTGATTATCACTTCCCTATTATTCAAAGCAAGGACAGAAGGTCCAAATCTTGGGAAATAATAATAGGCCTTGACTTCTTTACTGTATTTGTCAGTGAAAGACACATCTTCGAGGGTCTCCCAAGTTATTTTGGTTTGAGAGAAGGAAGAGAAAGTAATGAAAATCAATAGGATAATAAGTACCGCCTTAGGCATCTGCAAGTGTTTTTGAAAGATTGATGTTGAAGACTTTAAATGCGGGAATAAGTGATGCAACGATACCGATGACCAAGGTGATTCCTGCTAAATACCACTCTTCGATAAGTATCCACGCCCCCGAAAATTCATACAAGTATTCTGACTTCAGCAAAATTGAAATGAGGATCAAACCTACACTGCTCGCTACCATTCCCAATAAGAATCCGAGTATGGAAATAAATAAGCCCTCAAGTAAAACCATACCTAGCAACTGGGATCTTGTGGCTCCATAGGTTCGGAGCAAAGCCATCTCAAAGGTCCGTTCTTTGAGTGCCAAATAAAGACTGATAAAGACGCTCAATCCGGAAACCAGCATTACAGCCAAGGCTAAAATATTTAGCGTATTTACCGCAATTCCCATCAGGCTGAATAACTTAAGCAGTTCATAATTTGGCAAGGCCGCCTGCATATTGGTTTTTTCATTGACCATGCGGGGAAGCTGCACCATCCCCATCGGGTTACGAAACTTGATCAACATCGCTGTAATCTCCCGGTCATCTTCATGCAGATCATCTGCGTGATCTTCATATTTAGAGTGAGCAGTATTGCTATTCTTAGGATCATGCTGTTCATGGTGTTGGCTCTCAGCATCATGTTCCTCGTAGTTTTGCTCAGCGTCAGGTGTTTGCTTACTGTCTTCTCGCTCATCAGTCGACTCACTTACTGCATTCATTGACTCCTCCTCATGAGCAGAGTGGGAATCATGAATATCCCATACACTTTCCAATCCAGTCAAAATCAGCTGATCTATCACTGACCCTGAAGGCTCAAAAACCCCTGTTACGACATAGGCTTTTTCTTCATGCACGTGTCCTCCTTCGCTCAGCCCGTGGGAACCCAAAAACGTGTCTCCTACCTGCAGACCGGTTTTCTCAGCAACTTTTGATCCCAACGTTACTTCAAGAGAATTCTTCCATAAGCTACCCCCCGCAATTATTGCAGAATAGAGTTCAGGATACTTCTCGGTAGTGCCCACGATACGAAAACCTTCATAACTATCCCCGTAAGATAGAGGGATGCCAAACTCAACCAATCTGTTTTCTTGAAGCGCTTCGGCCTCAGAAAGACTAATATTTCCCGTAGGAACATCTATTTGGAATACTGCCGAGAGAATAAGCTGAAGCGGACTCCCCTTCGCTCCCACCACCATGTCAATTCCCCTGGTATTATTAGTCATCTGACTTTGCAGATGCCTGTCTATCTGTAGCATCAGACTGATAATTCCTACACCAAGTGAGAGGAGAACGAGACTCAATCCAGTTGAAAGTGGCTTTGAAAGTATATTTTTTATGCTTAGTCTACCGATATTCATAGCACCTTAATGGACTTTAGATTCAAACGATTCGAGCTTCGATTGAAGAACAATGGACTTTTCAAATTCCGATTTTAAGCGCTGATCGTGTGTAATAATGATTAGGCTTGCATGATTCCTTTTTGTCTGACTTTTCAAAAGTTCTATGACTTTAATGCAGTTTTTATCATCCAGCGCAGCGGTTGGTTCATCTGCAAGAATCAACTTGGGTTGGTTGATGACTGCCAGTGCAATAGCTGCTCGCTGTTGTTCCCCCTGAGAAAGTAAATTTGGGTGAAAATTAATTTTGGAAAGAATTCCCAGTCCTTCCAAAACCTTTTTTATCCGGATAGGGTCTGCACTTTTCTTTCCCAAGTACTGGATCATGGCTAGGTTTTCCCCGAGAGTAAGTGAGTGAATAAAGTGTGGACGTTGAAAGACAATTCCAATATTAGCCCCTCGAAACGCATCAAGATGCTTCTCCGAAAGCTCGAGAAGACTGGTGCCGTCAATTGAAATCTTTCCGGACTTCGGTTTCAACAAACCGGAAATCAGGTGAAGCAGGGTAGTTTTTCCAATCCCGGATTCTCCGAGAATCAGCAAATCGGAACCATAATCGACATGTAAATCAGGAAATTCAAAACGGTTGAATTCATCGTATTCAAAAGAAAGGGATTGTGTAGTAAGCATCGAAGTATGATTTCTATGGGTCAAACCTAAATACTTCAACGCTTATTTGCAATATTGTTGCATTTAAACTTCAGTGTTTTATATTTGCAACAATATTGCATTTATGAAACTTATGAAAAATACTTTTGTAGGAACACATCTTGATTTTATAGGTTTTTCCACTTCGATTGCCTGTGCGATTCACTGCGCTTTCCTTCCTTTTTTGGTGAGTACGCTTCCTTTTCTAGGCTTGGGATTTTTAGAAAATCCCTGGATCGAATACGGTATTATTTTACTCAGTTTAGGCCTGGCCCTATTCTCTTTATCCCATGGATATTTGCGGCATCACAAAAAAATACTTCCAATTCTCATCGTAAGTTTTGGCTTTTTGCTCATTTCTTTTGGCCTGATTTGGGGCCCTGAATCCCTCGAATTTATCATCACTCCCGTAGGTGCATTGTTGATAGGAATCGCCCATTATGTGAATTGGATCAAGATAAAAGAGTCCCATATAGAATTTCCCGATTGTAAAAATCATCCCAAATAATATCATGCAAGAACGAATTCCAGTCACCGTATTGAGCGGTTTTCTAGGTGCAGGCAAGACCACCCTGCTCAATCATGTACTTCATAACCGTAATGGCTATAAGGTAGCCGTCATCGTCAACGACATGAGCGAACTTAATATCGATTCGATGTTGGTCAAAAATGAAGTTAAATTCTCCAGAACCGAGGAAAAATTAATAGAAATGTCCAATGGATGTATCTGCTGCACCTTGCGCGAAGATTTGATTTTGGAAGTTCAAAAGCTGGCGAAACAAAAGAAGTTTGACTACCTATTGATCGAAAGCACTGGGATATCAGAGCCGATTCCTGTGGCTCAAACTTTCTCTTTTGAGACTGGTGACAGACTTTTGGACTTAAACCATATCAGCAGACTGGACACGATGGTGACTGTCGTGGACGCCTTCAATTTCTTCAAAGATTTTGGTTCTCAAGAGACCATTTTAGATCGGAATTTGACGGATGATCCCGAGGATGCTCGCTCGATTGCCAACCTTTTGACAGATCAGGTGGAGTTTGCCAACGTAATTGTTTTGAACAAAACTGACTTGGTGTCCGAAGAAAGTCTCCAACTCCTGGAAGGCATGCTGATCAAGCTCAATCCTGAGGCAAAAATAATCCGGACTTCCTATGGACAGATCAGTCCCAAAGAAGTTTTGAACACCCATTTATTTGACTATGATAAGGCCGAGCAAGCCGCAGGCTGGCTCAAAGAGCTCAATAATGAGCATGTGCCTGAAACCGAAGAATATGGAATCAGCAGCTTTGTATTCCGCGATCGCAGGCCATTTCATCCGGGAAGGTTTTGGAAATATATCAGTGAAGCTTGGCCAGCGACGATTTTGCGCAGTAAAGGTCTCTTTTGGATAGCCTCCAGACCGCATCATGCCTTGCTTTGGAGTCAGGCGGGTGGCTCGTTGAAGGCAGATCTCTTTGGTACTTGGTGGGCCGGGTATTCTGAAAAAGAGCGGATGCGTAATCCAGGTTATGTAGAGAATAAAGCGGCCATCCTTGAAAAATGGGATAGCCATTTTGGTGATCGGATGAACGAACTGGTGATTATTGGGCAGGACTTGGATAAAGAATCGATTAGTAAAGAACTATCTGCTTGCTTGGTGAGTAAGCAGGAATCAAAACACTATTCGCTCTCCACTCAATTCAATGACGAATGGCCGATTTGATGAAATGCTATGTATTCAGTTCAAAAGCCGATTAAAGTCTATGTGATCACCGGATTCTTGGGGGCGGGGAAAACGACTGTGTGGAACCGCCTCTTAGAAGCAAAAAAAGAGGAACGAAATGTAGTCATCGAAAACGAATTCGGGAAGGTGTCCATTGATTCGATGCTGGTTTCGGAGAAATTCGATTCGATTTTTATGTTGAACAACGGCTGTATTTGTTGTTCACACATTGAATTTCCTTGAATTACCTATTCTAACTTTTCCTTTCCGATTCTAGATTGCTCAATCTTTCCACTATTTTGATACCGAACCAGTGCTCGCGTGACCCTGAAAACTGTTCGGATTGAGAACTTAAATAGTTTGAACCAAATATTTAGAACTAAGCCAAAAAGAGAAAACACGCCTATTTGTCTGACTGGTGTTCTATCCGCTAAAGGTGGGTGGATTTCAGAATTCGATGGTGTCATGTTCATAATCAAGTTATTTCAGAATTTAATTTCTTGAAATTCAATTGTCGGACCGAAATCAAAATGATCCTGTAGAATGAAATAATAATGTGAAAAAATTTGCTTTATGATATTTTAGTCTGAAAAACCAAAGTAGACTTAATGTTTATTTCTCATACACTTTACTTGGATTCTACAAAAAATACACACGATGGGTAATTTTTTTATCAATTGGAACACACAAAATGTTGATTAACGTATTCTTTAACCTGGAAATGACAAAAAGCCTTCCATTCCTTAGTATGAAAACAGAAGGACATTAAAATTCAAGCTTTTGTGGGTCATGACGAAATATTTAACCTGGCTGATTTATTTTATATAACAAATATTGGCAATCAGCTTCCTGGGTCTTAGGGGGATTGGTTCGTTGTATTATTTCTATTATGCGATCAATGGCCAAGAATTTGAAAGTCAAAACTCGGTGCTAAACATCGTGACGCTTACTATTCTCTTTTCTATTGTAATCCATGGCTCAATGGGCTCTTTAATTATGAAGCGTTTGGAAACCGGTTCCAGTCGACAATCTTAAGATCGGAAGAAGGATTCAGATTCGATTGCTAAAAAATCAGAAAAGTAACAGATAGGCAATCAATTAAAATTCAACTCAAATAGGATCAAACATTTTTATGAATACTGCTTCGTCAGGCCTAACCAGATTATTCTACATATCAATCATACTATACCTCTGATCTGGTAGAAAGCCAATACCCTTGAGAATTTCAAATACGAATCGATTACCAGTTAATAGTACCTGCAACACCAGTATCATAAAAAGCAGAATCGGCCTATTTCTACTTTTGTTCCTTTTCGGTATATATGCAGAAATTTTCGTCCAGGCCTCAACTTTGCAGAATCCCAATCTGCCTCATCGAGTTTTCCATCAATAGTTATTTTTTCAAAGGCTCTTTTCGCAAACACCTCAGGAGATTTTTCCGGTGGGGGAAAGTTTTCTGTGGATTGGGAAAAGGTAAATGGAATAGCCCAGAAGATTAAGGAGAAAGCCAGAAAGCTCCGCTTCATTTTTCAGAAACCAAGTTAAAATAGGATCTAAAACGATTCACGTCCACTTTTTCATCGTTCCATTCTTCTACACAACCCTTTTTAGAAAGTTCCAAGCTTGCATCTTGGATGGCCACCCGGTACTCTTGATAAGCATAAAAATCTGTATCAGCCAGACTGTAGAGGTAATTCTGAATACCCATCAGCGGATTATACCAATAGGAACTTTCGATAAAGTCATTGCGCTGCTGGAAGCCCGCTTCGATATTTTCGCTTACTTCCTTCATGTGAAAAGCCACTTCCGCACGATAGACTGATCCTTTAGCAGCTTCTATTTTTGCTGAATCGGGCTGCGTAGCCAATTTCGTCTGCTCGATTTCAGGGAGTTTTACCCGAAGGGAATCCCACACAGCTTCGAAATCAGCTTCATAAATTTCTCCTTGATCTATGCGCTTGGCATCCAGATAATCGACCAACATCGAATTGGGAAATTTTAAACTTGCCCCCTGCTGTACAGCTCCCGGAATGACCATTCCAAAAACCACCCAAACCAAAACTAGTCCCATGGTCTGAGAAGTCTGCCCCAAGCGCAAAGAAATTATGGCTGAAATCACGCCAATCCAAAACCAAAGATAGACCATAATAACTATGGAGTAGTAGGTGAATAATTGGTAGGGCACCCGTGTGAAGGCACCTGAAAATATGCTTGGAACTGCGATCAACAAGATCACAATCATGGAAGCTCCGAGCCCGATGGCTGAAGTCCTTTTCCAGATCCAGGCATGATAATTATCACCCTGGATCTGAACCAAAGGTGCCATCTTCACATCCTCCTCATATCCGCCAATGGGGTAGCAGAGTACAATCAATAACAGTGGCAACAAGAAAATCACACAGAAGGTGAGATCGAGCGCACCAAAAGCGATTCGCTCGGGATTGCTGATTTCGGCAGATAAATCTGAATCATAGCCAGACGTATAAAAGGTGAGTCGCTTATAGAATCCGTATTGCTCCGCCTGACCAATCGCCAAGGACATCATGGGAGATGGTGTTTTAAGTTTGTACACAATGCTGTTCCACATTCCATAAAATGGGTTGCTTAAGTCCACCCAAGGTCTACTTTCCACTTTTGTGCCGCCAGATTCGAGGATTTTTTCATAGACAGATCTTTCAGCAAGGTAGTCTGACTCCACTTTAGCTAAGGTTTCCAATTGCTTTTCGCGAAGCGAGATCCCATTGGAAATAGAATAGACCGCTGCTAAAACAAATAGAAGGACTGCAAGATATTGGAAAGGGGTCCGTCGAAACTGAATCCATTCCCATTTCAAGGTTTGAATAAAACTCATAGCTGAAAACGGATTGATTTTATTAAAAAGAAACAGCCAACAACCCAACCCAACAGGATTGCGACATCAGGCCATGTGGCGCCAATTAATTCATCCATCGATCGATTTTGATAGGAAAAGTCCTGCATGGAGCGAAAAAATTCCTGGTCGGCCTCCCATTCCCAATCACCTGTCTTGCTACCACCAAAGGCATGCTTGTCATTCAATGATTTGATAAATTGTCTGCGGTAATCCTCCACCTTAAGCATGAAATCTGTATGGCTTTTCTGATCTGTTCCACTAAGCCCCATGCTTAGGCTTTGAAGACTTTGGAGTGGATTGGGAATGGAGCTGGCTTGGACAAAAGTTTTTTGCCTATCCATCACCTGGTAAAGATTCCCGAAGTGCTTGTCCCAGACTTTGTTTCCAAATTCCTCATCTGTCTGCATCAGAATCCCGTCAAAATTAATCGGGAGTTCTTCCACGCTGGCCACTTGGTATTGCCTCAAGACAGAATCTTTAATCGCCTCGATTTTGTCATCTTCTGCGTTGTGACCATCCACCCCTGCCGAGCGGTCTTCTTTCATCTGAGCCGAAAATTCGCTTCGTGTAGGTAGTTCGTAGAATTGCTCAGCTAGATTTCCGGTGATTCTGGGCAGGAAAACTCCCCAAATAATCCAAACAGCCATCATGATACTTAGTGCCGTACCTGTTTTCCGAAGGTTAGCACCGAAGAACGCCGTCAGACTACAAATAATATAATAGAAGGCTGAATAGCCCACAAACAGCATGAGCATGCGCAGGAATGTACCACTATCCAACGGAGTAGTATCCATTAAAACCTGGACAAGCAGGCTGATTCCCAAAAAAACTGTGCCTGCAAGCCAATAGAAAATAATTTTACCTGAGATGATACCCTGATAATCTCCGCCTTGAATAATCAGCAGACGAATGCGATCAGATTCCCTTTCCTGACGCACCGTAGAAAATACCATGAAAATCAAGAATAATGGGACGATAAGCTGCAAAATCAAGGAAGGGCGGAGTTTGCCAAAACGAGTAGCCATCACAGACTGGCTGGCCTCGCTATATTGGGCGTCATTTTGGCTGTGGCCTTCGAGATAGATTGTTTTTCCGACCACTCCATTTACTCCTTCATCAAAACCCGTCAGCGAACTGGTGGGTTTGAATAAGTAAGTGCCATAATGTGCTGCGCCATGAGGGTTTGCTGCACCCTGATTGTCCCATTGCTCTCGTATATGTGCAGATGCTTCTCGTTCTAAATTAGAGAGGCTTTTCGTTTCCTGAATTCCCAGGTAGGAACTGAGGGCTAGCATTGAAGCTAGAGAAATCCCCAAAAATAGAAACCACCGATTGCGGGATACTATTCGCCATTCATTCAAAAGTATCGTTTTCATAGTGTTTGGCTTACAGTTTCCAAATAGATTTCTTCCAGGTCATTTGCGGTGACAGCGTCCGCTTGGATCGTTTGCAGCAAAGTGCCTTGATACAAAATCCCGATTCGATGTGCCGTTTCTTTGACTCTAAATAGGTCATGCGATGCCATCAGGATCGTACTTCCCTCAGCCGCCAGTTTTCTGATCAGTTGGGATAGCTCTTTGCTTGCCACTGGGTCGAGTCCACTGGCAGGCTCATCCATCAGGATGACGGAGGCCTTTTTAGCATACGCAATTGCAATCCCCACTTTCTGACGCATTCCCTTGGAATAGCTACCGGTATGCTTGGAAAAGGCTTCCTTTTGAAGTCCGCATTCTGATAGATAGTGTTCCAGTTCGGTGTTAGAAAGATCAATTCCAGCCAACTGGGAAAAATAATTCAGGTTTTCAATCCCCGATAAATGAGGGTAGAGATTCACGTTTTCCGGGATATAAGCAATGCTTTTCCTTGCTTCGGATGAATCACGGAATGGGTCCACCCCTTTGACGAGAATCTGACCTGAATCAGGCTTCAAAAATCCCAGCAGTAAATTGATTGTAGTGGTTTTTCCTGCTCCGTTTGGTCCGAGAAGTGCGAAGATTTCGCCCTCAGGAATTTCCAGTGATAGAAGGTCCAGAGCTATCTTATCCTTAAATGATTTGTTGACTTGCTGAATTGATATCATATTTATGCAATAATGTTGCATAAATTTAGATTTTTATCTCGATAACCAAAATTATGCTAGCATTTATTCGAAAATAAATAGCCGGTATACTCTGTTATCTTTAAGAGGATGTCCGAAATTTGACTTAAACATTAAGTAATGTTTACATCCATAGGTTGGGGAAAGGTATTTACAGATCAACTCTGAGCTTTCGACTATCTTGAGAATAAAGTCAGCCAAATTCGCTCTGCTCATACTTCTGTAATTCCCTTTCTTCTCCCCATCTGTCAGTTTTGGTCCACCCACGATTACCCAATCAAGACCGCTGTTTTTCGTAACTTCAGCATTCCTGATGGCATCATTGATGATTTTTGGAAACACCAATTTCATGATTAATCTGATAAGCTTATCAGGGAATTTGGGTTGGCCCTTTTCAGGAAATGGCAATCCACTACCCCCAGGTGAAATAGTTTCGGTTAGGCCAGTTTGCTTCATGGCTTTGATGATGTTTTCTGTTCCATTGGTCTGCAGCCGCTCAGGCGATGCCTTGACATGTCCAAATAAACTCACCACAAGATCACAGCCCTCAATGGTTTTGTTGATGGTATCAAAATCCAATACATCGCCTTTAACCAATTCTAATCGGCTGGAATTTTAGATAATCTTTTTTAGGGCTTCTGACCGATGAATTGATGGCCTTTGACCATTTTCAAAAATTGTTGACAGGTTTTGCCTGATGTAAGTGATGTGATTTTCTTTTGACTAAACTTACTTTATTTCAATGATACGTTTTAAGTCGTCTTCTGTGCCAGAAAACCGCAAATTCATTACGAATAATGTAAATCCGAAATTCCATTATAGCTGTCAGGATGGTGAATTTGGTCTCTTAACTAAAGAGGTCAGGTCTGATCATTTATGTTGATAAAATGTGCCGAATGCGGAATAGTGGATA
>NZ_MSSW01000098.1 GCF_002150685.1 Algoriphagus antarcticus | reverse complement strand
ATTCACTCCGCCTGAAGTGAGATTTTGACCGTATTCTGTAAGTTGCTGGATCAGTTTCTTTTCCATTCCTGTACGTACAAAGCTGGCTGGTGACAACTTGAATTTCTTTGGATCTACGTATTTTCCTCCCGACTACTGTACGTGAACCCCAAGCTCTACATTGTCTCCCTTCTGCACCTCCTGAGACCGGGAAGGCCCAAGAATTCGGTTTCTGCCTGCGTTCAGCCAAGCCGTGGCATAGCCGCCGGGAGTTTTGTTATGCTCTCCTGCTCCCTGTCGGGATTCTCTGATTCCTTCAAAATCTTTCTCTTCTTCCTCTGCATTCTCTGGCTCCATTGTGGCTATTCTGGCACCGGAAATTGGAGCACGGATCACCTGTCTTACATTACCAAGATGATCTTTTACAAAGAATTCATATTGGAAAGCAGAGTTTTCATACGTCGCCCTTCCCTCTTCGTGTAGGACGTATGAAATTGCACTGTTATCGAACACCAGTTCACCCAAGTAGTCTAGTCTCTTTACTGTTGCTCCATCGGTAGTGACTTGACGGAGCTTTGTTCCCTGCGCATCATACCAGTAATCGATTTTCTTATTGGTTCCTGAGAAAGTGATGGTGGCCGGAAGATTAAGATGGTTGTAGGCAATGGAAGTGATTTCTTTGTCCAGATTTTTGCTCAGATTTTCATTGCCGTCATATTCATACTGAGCAGTACTTTTATCCTTAAAATCCTGAGATATATAAGTGACGTTGGACTGATAATCCGTTACCTGTGCTAGTTTATTGCTATTGGTAAAGTATGAATACGACAAATTATCAATCAATCCCCAATTGGATATTGTTTTGGTATTTACCCGTTGCATAGTGGTTATATTACCGTTTGCATCGTAATTGATATAACCTACCTTGTATGAACTCCTGAATACTTCATTGGCGTATTCTGCATGGGTCTCCGGAAGTGTCTGTTCGCAATTGTTCGTTTTCACCTGTTTTTGTGCCTGGCCGAAGCTGTCCATTTAATGGCATTGAGCAATAAATAACCTGCCCAGCCTTTAGTTAAGGTTTCGCCTGCCTAAAAACTTACTGCATCTGACGATTGTATTTTGTCAAGCAAAAGTAAGTTATGACCCCAAGGCAAAACTGCTACAGCCTGTGGCAGTTTTGCATTTTCCTGATAAAAGCGTTTCATGTTCCACAAGTTGCGGGGAGACAAACCCATATCCGGAAACTCATGTTTAAGATCAAGGGATAATTGTTTTACCGCACCGCTGCCATAGCCTTCTTCCAACTGTTTTTCATTTGTCTATAATTTGTTTTTTTATAGGGCAAATGGAATCTCGCAAAACGTATAATCATCTCTCCGTGTGTCGCCTGCGTGATGCTCGATTTCAAAAAGTAATTTTCCCAAATTCCAATAAACAGAATTCGTAGAACTGTTTATTTGCTTAGCGATGACATTACGGGCAGTTCTGATTTCGGTAACTGCAAGCTTAAGTAAATCATTACAATCTGCTTGGTTAATGTTGGATTGAGGCATTTTACTCATCTGTCTGAACGTTGCTTTAGCTTTATTTCTAAATCAGTTTTGAGTTTTCGTTTGGGCTCCCCATTGCATTTTATTTCCGGATGATTATGCTCGGATGGGTGATAAAAGTTGATTGAATTCCAGAATCCTGATAGTCTTGGGACTTAAGAGCTTCAGGTGATAAAGAATAGAGGAAATAAAGTAGAAAAAAAAGGAACTTTCCCAAGACAAATGCTGCCTTTCACTAAATCACTGAGCTAAAACGATTTTTAGCGCTACTTCATACTGGACTGTTTCCTACTATTGGTTTGCTCAGCATCTCCCAACTCAATAAAGACACACTTTTTCTGATACTTCCCTTTCTCATCTTATGAATTCTGAGTTTAAGGCTGATGGCAAAAATACACTTGTCTTGACGGATTCTTAAGAAACCTTGTCTTTTATCTTATTATATAAATAAACTAAAATTACAATTGCCAATACGAACAGGATGGCTCCCATAAAAAATTCAATGATTTCCATTACGAGGGTTATTACAAGGATTGCCCCAAGAATAATTATCCCTAATACGATTAAGCCTAGTTTTTTCATAATTCACTTTCTTTATTGGCAACGACCACTCTAATTTTCAATTCCAAGTTGACCAAAAAAAATCATTGTCGAAAGGGATTACACTAGTTTTATTGCCAAAAAACCAACACAATTGCTATAAAAAACGGAGCACTTGGCTCCGCGATAAGTTAAGTTGTAAAATGATTCATGCATAGTTCACCATAGACGTTGCCCCCATCTCGGAGTATTCCCATCACTCGTTAGTGGGTGAGTTTGTAGTTTCAGAAAGACCAATCTATAATTGGCTTTTCTACTTTCTCTCTTCCATCTATTTGAGGAGAAGGTGATCAGATCAGCTATCATTTGACTTTCAGTGTCAAAACTTGATTATTAAGTTCTGGATTTGAGACCATGGAAATCATAAAATTGATTTTGACTTCGACAGTAGGAATACAGGCAGAAAGCAATTTCTGAATATAAAAACACCCTTCATAAGGTGGTTCAACTTACCTCATTCTATCCCGGAAATTATCGCAAGGGAATTCTAAAGAGAGCATCTGTATTCACAGCTATCCTCTCTCACTAGCTCTGAATTCCATCCCACCCTTCTCCCGTTTCGTCCCAAAGATTAGTTTAGTGGATTGGGGTCAAGTATTCTTAGGGAGTCAACCAAATATCCTGGTAAACAATACGAAAAACTTGTGAATGTTGGATGCCTTATTCCTTTAATGGAATAGGCGCACAGCAGAAATCTCTCATTATGAAAAAATACCTACTCTTTCTCTCTATCCTCAGTACTTTTTTATCCAGTCCAGACTCATTAGCTCAACAGTTAACCAAAAGGGCGATAGAAAAAGACCTAAACCACCTAGATAAAATTCTTCTAACCGAATCCTCCTACCAAGGACTGAATGGATATGACTATCAATCCGATTTTAAAAAATTTCTGGAAAGCATCAATAGAGATCAAATCTCTACCTATGATTTTGGGGTGTTCTTAGCTAAGACTATTGGAAAAATCGGTGACAGACATGCCTATATAAAAGACTATGAAATTCGCGATTCACTTTATTTCCCAATTGCCTTTGCTCCCTATCAAGACAAAGTATTGGTAGTAGATTATAAACCTGAAGAAAATGAATATGCTTTTTGGGATGAAGAATTTCCCTATCTTAAATCAATCAATTCCATCCTAATTGAAAAGCTGATAAAGCAACTTCTCCCAGCAGAAATCCTTGCCCCTGAAGCTTCCTATTTCACCAATGCAGTAAGAGAATTAAGAGATATTGAATTAGTTTCCCGGAGATTAGACTTCCCTATACCCAATCCACTATCAATCACACTAGCTAATGATCAGGGGGTAGAAAAGGTCGTTCACGTCAATTTGGTGACTGGGATCAAAAGAGCTAGGTATTGGGATGAGCGATTTTTTAAGAATCCGTTTCGCTTAAAAGAGGAACAATACAACGACAAGGAATCAATAGCAGGGTTATTCAGTCTGGAAAACAAGATCGGATATATGCAAGTCCCAGAAATGGTAGCAAAGGAAGATAGCCCAGTATTCTTTGAGATTCTGAATGACTTTATTTTAAAGGCAAAACAGACCGATGCATTGATTATCGATGTAAGGGACAACGGTGGTGGAACGCGAGATTTAATTCAAGAATTGGCAGGCTATTTTATTCATCCAGATTCAGTCTATGTCGTCAATGCCGCTAGGCAGAGGAGAACCTCACCCTTGACTCAAGATCAAAAAGAAGACTTGCACAGACGCTTCCTATTTTCAAAGGAGGAATTGGATACTAGAGAACAACTGTCGGTAGAAAACTTCATGAGCACCTTCCATCCCAGGTATGAGTTGGATGATGATAAGTATAGTGACTACCATTACTACCTGCTCAATGGGCAAAAACTAAGCGAAGGAAAATACCACTATAACAAGCCAATTTACCTGCTGGCTAACGAAAGAACCTTCAGTGCGGCTTCAATACTTGTTTCTGTCTTTAAGGATTTGCCTACCATCTCTGTAGTGGGTGTAAACACAGATGGTTCAAGTGGCAATAGTCAGCGATTTGAATTGCCTAATTCCAATCTAACAGGAAAAATAAGCACCATGGTATCCTTTCAAAAAAACGGGGATTTATTGGATGGCGTAGGCACAACCCCAGATATCCTTATTGAAAGAAGTCTGAACCAAATTTTCATGAAGGAAGACTATCAACTTAATAAAGTAATAGAATTAATAAGGAGCCCCTAAAAACGCTATACATCTATGTAGGTGTATTGGATAGATTGATGACCACTTTAGCTGAGTTCTAATAAGTATCGGCCAGTAGCAATAGCCAAAGCGCATGGGCTTGCAGCAACCTGCTATGGCACGATAAAAACTTTCGCTAAAAGGCTCTTCCAAAACCAAAAACGCAAAGCATAAAATCAACACCAATATCAATACCGACGGAACAAAGAACTTCTCAAATTTGTCGGTCAATAACTGAGTCGGGGATTTCTGCGCTTTGGCTTCATTGACCAATGTGATCAATCTTGAAACTGTAGAATCCACCGAAAGCTGCAACACTTTGATCTCTAAAGTTCCGTTGCCGTTTATGGTCCCTGAAAACGCCCTACTCTCCTGAGGAACATCGGTTATGGCTAAATCCTTTGCATCAGTATCTTTCATCGGAACTTTGTCGACCGGGATACTCTCACTGCTGATTGGCTACTGATCTACCGCACTTTCCCCCGCTATAATCACACCGTTTGCTGAAATCCGTGTATTTGGTTTAACCAGAATAACTTCTTCTAGCTGCAACTCTTCAATCCCCACTTCCTTCGTGCTTCCAGCCTCTTTTTTTCAAGGCAGTTTTTGGAGCAAGAGACGCTAGGGATTCTATGGATTTGTGTGCTTTTACCATCGAATAATGCTCTAACGAATGACCTAAGCTAAATAAGAACAGCAGCAAGGCTCCTGCTGCCCATTCCCCCAAGATCGCAGCTCCAATAGCAGCGACCAACATGAGAAAATCAATTTCAAATCCTCCTTTTAAAATTGTTTCGATTGCTTCTTTGGCTGTAAAGAAGCCTCCAAAAAAGTAGGCTCCTATATAAAATCCCAGACCTATTCAGGAACAGTCTCTACAAAGCTAAGCCCAAACCCGATACCCAAGAGGGCACCACAAGTAATGGGGAAAATCACTTCTCCATTCTTACCGAAAAATCCTGAATGGCCAGCTGTTTCCTTTTTCATAGTTTAATCTTTTTTAAGTAAATCCGTATTAAAATATAAAGTACTAAAAGCCCTAAAATAAAACCTGCAGCCACATCTGTAAACCAATGAGCCCCTAAATAAATACGTGAAAATGGGACCGAAAAAATTAATATAAGAGAGAAAACAATTATAGAATATCGAAGTGGCTTAATAATTCCTTTCAAATGCAACATAAGAAATACCAGCAAACCAAAGAAAACAACATAAAAAGAAGTATGGCCACTAGGAAAACTTTGATGTTGAGCATCAACTAGTTTATTGACAAAATCAGCTGAGGGTCTTGGTCTATTAATTATAATTTTTATCACATATGTGAGAATCCAAATCGTGCTACTAAGACTAATAAATAAAGACTCTCTTTTATACTTAAAGAGTAAGAATATTATGGCTGCACCCAGAACAATTCCAACAGCAACCCAAGTACTTCCAAACCAACTGATTCCCTTCATTAGTATGTCCAGGTAATAGTTTTGCTGTTCTTGCACTTCTTCTTAAGATTCAAAATCTATAATGGTGGTGGTAGAAAATAGACGAATGCTGTAAGCAAAAGGAAAACACCAATCAAAGCAAAAATCAAATGATGAGCCTTTTTCTTACCTTTTAAAAATTGAAAATATTTCGATATGTCCATAATTTAAAATGTTTAAAACTGACATTGAAATCTGATTTTTTAAGTATTCAGGTGATTGAAAATAGGTATTAGAAGGTGCATTTTGGGCCAATAAATTAACTTTTGACAGTTAAAAATTATTTTCACATTCCAGCTGGGATTAGTCAAGATTACGCTTAGGTAATAATCCCACTTCACTCAGATAGAGTTCTAATTCATCCATTTACTTAATGACCCTCACCTTCCTCGGTACTGTTTTTAGCTTTTGAGAGTAGAGTGAAAGCACCTTTTGTTACCAGTTTGATATCCTGATAAGCACGTCCGGAATCCAACAGCGTGTATCCATCTTCCTTACTTCCCATTTCCACTTCTATCATTTCATAATGCTTTATGCTCCGCAAAGTGGGACACTAAATTTGGAATTTTCTGAATTTCACAGCATAAATCCAGACCGGTAGCCACTGTGCTGAATATGAGCACAGAAAATGCGATATGTTGTAAGAGTTTCACTGAATTCAAAGCTACTAGATAAAGCCGTGCAAGGCTAACCATTGAAAAGTCAGGAGATCAGTTAAAATGAAATTTTATTTAGAAAACAAGAGTCTTTTAATTCCAGCTGAAGCATTAAAAAAAGTTAGTATCCCATTGAGTGTGCAAGTGTAAAAGTTATTCTATAATTTCTCTGCTCATTCGAATGCCTTGAAATATTTATAGGAACACTTTTTCGGCGTAACTTTTCACATTTAAAGCTATAAACAAAGAAGATGTAATAAGCGAGGAATTACTCAAGCAGTTCAAATAAGCTAAAACTTATATTTTTAAAATTTTTTTACTCAGTACAAATACGACCAATGGTAAAATAGCAAATTGCAAAACCGGAGAAAGACCTACTTCAACAATTGGAATTATCGGCATGGCATACGCGTACGACCAATCGCCTCTTGATGTATGCCACATCTCTGCCAAAATAGCCCCTACTCCACCAACTAGTATCAGTACTAAGCTTCTATTGAATCTTACAAGTACAATCCAAAGTACATTTTTGTAAATAAGACCAAAGGCAAAGAGCAGAATCATAACCATGAACATATCTGCTATTGAAGCCAGCGCGCAAAAAGAAACATGTCCCAAATCATATTGGAATCCTTCATATAAAGGACCATGCGCTATTTCCCACGTAAAGTTCAGTATAAAGGCTACAACAGCAGTGGTAAATACGAATTGCTTATAATTGCGCTTGTCCAATACCTTTTTAAGGAAATGGACATATCCCGCAGTTATCAAGATTAAAGCAAAAGTGGGCAAAACAAAAATTCCAAGGCTTAGCTTATCCATTAAGTTAGATTTAAATTATTTTATTGATAGTGGTGGTCACTGAAGCTCAAACAAAATAGTGATTGTATAAGGTCATGAGCAATTTGATCTAGTGTTTCAAGATTTTGGTTCAAAGGCTTTCATAACCGATCTAAGTTTCGCAATGACTAAAACCGCCCCTATATCTTCAATAATGGCCAATACCAATTAAAAATACTTTTAGGCGAGCCAGCCACCGGTAAAACCTGCCAAGCGCAAACCTTTTATGATAGGAGGACTTTTTTTCATTTGATTCCAAATCAGTCCTGATTTATAATTTTCGATCATTAAAATGACCGGCCCTTGGTTTAATCCAAATTTCCATGGTGAAAACCAAACTGTCGGGTGAGTGCCTTTGACAGGAAAAGTAGGGTTAAAACTTGCATCAAAACCATATTCACCGTGTTTTTCGAAATCATGTCTTTCTATGGCATGCCGGATGGTGCTTAGAACAAGCTTTGGTGCAAACGGAAGGGAAGCTGCAACCGCCCATGGAGAAATGGTGCCGTCATCCGGTCCGAAAGGAATCCCTCTTGCCTTGTAATCAAAAAACTTTCTTGAAATACCGTTGATTATACGCTTACTTGGACCAGGGCCATCACTGGCCGTAAACCCCCAACAATTTTCGCAATAGTGTGCGAATCCCAAAGGATTTTCTATGGCATATTGTTGCTGGACCAAGGTTGCACGCCGACTGTTTTCAAAATAATCTACACCGATCTTCTTATTAAGCTCATCACTGATTCCTTTAAAATCAAGCCAGATGTGAGACATCTGGTGTATAAAAAGAGGGCCTGCGTAAAGGTATTCTATCTCGTATAGCTTTTTGAATTCAAAAGTGGCTATCCATTTTTTATAGATAGCCGGATTAATCGGAAATGTGGGCGAACCAAGTGCCATTATATACATTATATGCGCCTCGCTATACTTTTTGTCCCAACGGAAACGAAGAAACCCAGACTCCGGCTTCCACCCATGTGCAACCGAGTCGCGACCGTTCAACGCCCACTGCCAATCTACCCGGGCATAGAGCTCATCGGCAATAGTCCGGATTTCAGTTTCAGATTTATTTTCTCCTGAAAAATAATTTCGTGCAGTCAATGCCCCGGCCAATAATATAGCGGTATCTATCGTGGACAATTCACTTTTCAATGCCCGTTTGCCAGTTTGCATATCAAGGAAATGATAATAGAATCCCTTGTATCCTGTCGCCTCCACTGCAGTACACTGATTGCTGGTATGAAAAAACTTTAAAACTGTAAGCGTTCTCCTGATTGCCTCGTCACGGGATATATACCCCCGTTCAATGCCGACTACATAGCAGCTAAGCCCCATACCCACCGCTGCTATGCTTGATGGAGATCCCGGTTGACTTTTATCTGCTATTAACGCCGTATTCCCGTTTACCTCTTTCAGAAAATACCCAAAGGTTTCCCGCTGAAGGAGATCAATCATTTCTGTATCAGTTCCCTGGGGATTTACCTTTTGTAAGCGTTTAGATCTTAATGGTTGTATCATTTTATTACTTATGCGGTATTAACTTCATTTTAGTACGCATGGCAGTCATCCGAAAAATGGCTAAAATATCAGCCAGAACGCTGGGTATGTTAGCAATCATAGCAATCCGTATTGTAAACCACAGTCCATACTTACCAAATACCGGTTATGAAGTCTCTGCTAAAGAATGATTTACATATAGATCATTTTCCTTATTTTGGTTTCTTCTCTTCCTTTTCCAGTATCTTATTTTCTGTCTTCTCCTTTTTAATATCCTGCCGAATAAGTCCGAATAAACTCATATAGAAATTGGCAATCCAAACCAATGAAAATCCGGCTATGATGTAACCTCGCCAATCACTCATCAGTAACGTGTAATCCGTTATAAACAGAAAAATAATCGTTATGTAATGGCTAAAGCAATACTCACAGGTAAAGAGGTAAAAGAATTTTCTTTCCAATAAAGTTTTACCTCGCGCACTTCGATTAACACAATAGTCTTTGAGTTCCCGAAAAACTTCTTCGTGAGTCACTGTCCACGCGATGCAGGCAATGGGGATGGCCAAAATAAAAAGCCAGATTATTTGTAGGGAGATTGTCAATGTATTTGTTGCTTAAAAAATTCAGTATCCATTTCTAATTTGGTACTAGCGACGAATAAACTTTTATAGCTAACAAGAAAACCAACAATTTCCATACCCATGCCTGACAAACCTCCTTTGATTACCACTGCTTTGTTTTCCTCTTTTTTCATTATCCTTATTGAATTATGTGGTTGAGATTCCAAGTAAAATATGTCGGTTTAGTCTTTAATAGAATAAGTCCATATTGGGCAATCCATACGGTTGACAACATCCTCTGTCATACTTCCAGAAAATAAATGAGCCAAACCTTTGCGGCTGTGTGTCCCCATCGCGATCATGTCCGCCTGAATTTCATTGGTGAAATTGATGATGGAATCCGACTCATAAAAATCATTTCGTGTGTTGATCGTATAGTTTTGAAGATCAAATTCCTTGGCATATTCTTCCATCATAACTTTTTCATCACTTGTTCTCTTCATATTATGAGGTGTATTCACTAGCAACAAATGAAGTTTTGCGGAAAAGAAATTTTGTAACTCTCTGATATGACTCAGTAATTTATTTTGCTTCGGATCAAGTGTGGTGGGAAATACGATGTTTTTAATGCGAGACAACTCGAGCGACTTCCTAATGGCCAATACAGGCAATGAAGAGAATCGAACAACTTTTTCAGTATTTGATCCCACAAGGAATTCTTTAAACCCAGTTGCCCCTTGTGTACCCATTACGATCAAATCCGCTTTATTTTCTTCTGCTATGCGATTAATAGTTTTTGTGGTGGGGCCGTGTTCTACCAAAGTGTGAATCTTGATTCCCTCATTCGCCCACTTGGATTTCAATTCTTCAAAATTCTTTTCGGCACTTACCGTCATATCATTTAAAAAATTTTCCTCAAAATAAAGTGGGGGAACCAGCATTGTACCTCGCAAGAATGGTGGCTCTACTACATGGAGTAAAATAATTTCTCCTTTGCTTTGTTTTGCTATCTGAAGAGCAAATTTAAAGGCCTGAATTGCCGAATCAGAAAAATCGCAGGGGACAAGTATTTTTTTCATCTTTTTATTTTTTACGTGAAGAATTTATATTGAAAGCTAAAGCCTATATCTTAAAATGAATCTGAGAGTTTATTTGATCAACCCTAATCTGTGATTTTCATTTTAAAGTAAATGAGTATTCGCTTTGTCGCACTTACCGAAATAAAGCGAAATCTTAATTTGAAATCGGCTCAAATTCTCTCCGATGAGGCGGAAGATAAGAGCCTGTACCGAATATCGGGAGGGATTTAAGAAAGCTCATCAGCACTAAATTTGGCGACGTGCAGGATTCCGCAGGGTCACAATATCTTTTGACCTCGCACATTGACTTAACATTGTTTTTCTGATAAAGAGGCAATTGGAAAAATAAAGAAACTAAGACCAAATTTTTCAATAAAATCCAAATAGTATGTAGTCGTTAGGTATTTGCAACGATCTCATAATTACTATTTGTGTGTAATTAAAGCCGGAAACCTCACTAGTGATAGGAAGCTTCCGGTAAAATTTTGAATGGCAGGCTCATACTGTGCTACTAGTTTCCCTTGTCTTTTTTCTCTTTGTCCATCATCTCTTTCCCTTTCTTCATGGACTTTTCATCCATTATTCCTTTATATGCATCTTTTTCATCATCTTTTTCATCATTTCAGGGTCTTCCATCATTTTATCCATCATCTGTTCATGATGTTTTTCCATCATCTGCTGCTGCATCATTTTCTTCATGGATTCATCTTCCATCATTTTATCCATCATTTGCTTTTTGGCTTCCTTATCTCCCATCATTTGCTGCATCATTTGCTTTTTGGCCTCTTTATCTTCCATCATTTTCTGCATCATCATCTCCTTTTTTTCTTTATTGGCCATCATTTGTTGCATCATCATCTGATTCTCCTCCTTGTTACCCATCATGTCTTTCATCATCATTTTTCTGTGCTCCTGGTTTTGCATCATTTGCTGATGTAAGACTTTCATAGCTTCAGGGTTGTCCGAAAGATTATTCATGAACTTATTCCTCATTTCACTGTCGTTTAGGATTGCATCAAAAACCTCCTGCTGCTTTGCCTCCTTTTTCATCATCTTCTCCACGTTTTGGGCTTGTACCCCCACGATTGATAATGTCAATACAAATGCGGTTATTATTCCGGTTATAGTTTTCATAATTATTATTTTGTTGGTTAATGATTTATTAAATATAGACTTGATCTGAAATAGCCTTACTTCATGATTTCTTCACTATTCTCGTCCATTTCCATAGAAGTAGAATCCTTCATCATTTCTTGGTCACCATCCATCTGGTGTTCATTTTCCATCATATCACCATGTTCCTGTTCTTCATTTTTCTTGTTATTACCGCAGGCTAAGATGAAAAAGGGAAGCAGTAATACGATGAAAATCTTTGCGATTTGTTGTTTTTTATTTCTCATAATTTGCTGATTTGTTTAAGTATATTTAAGAGTAAAATATATTAAGAAGTAAGACCTTTGACCTGAGGTTTTAAGGTTTTTGTTCAAAGGCTATCAATGACCGATCGCAGTTTATCCCTGATCTCACTGGCTATTTCTTCCAATGCTTTATTATCTACCGCCTGCATGGAGGCCACCGGATCCACTGCCGCCACTTCCACGCCATCCTCCAATTGCTGTACGATTACATTGCAAGGCAACATAGCTCCAATTTTGCCTTCAGCCAGAAGTGCTTTGTAGGCAAAGGGTGGGTTGCAGGCACCTAAAATTCTGTAAGGACGAAAATCTTCACCAAGTTTTTTCTTGAGAGTTTCCTTTATATCAATTTCGGTAAGGATGCCAAACCCTTCTTCTTTCAATGCATCAGTAACTTTAATTATAGCCTCATCGAAGCTGATATTTTTCAATTTCTTTTCATGATAGTATTTCATAACTATTCTTTTTTGGTTTAGTAATACCATACTAATGATTTTGTAATCAACATACTGTAACAATTGTCACATAACTCATATAATATCATTGTCATGATGGCAAAAAATATTCTTAATTTAGATTTAATATGATTATTCATTTTAAATGATATTCACATCAAATCTGAAAATTAAAATCATACATATATAGCTATTCAAGAGCCTCTTTTTTTCAGTCCTTATTTTAGCCTAAGCATAGATTTTTTTTAATTATACCAGAAACTGTTTTAACCTTTATTAATACTTACAAATGCCCTACCGTATTCACACAAAAAAAAAAATTCACACCACATATTTATCCCAAAGTCCATACGTTTCTTTGATTTCCCCTTTGGAAAAGGAAAGTGCCATTATGATAAGTCCGGCAAGGCTACTGCTTATTGTGTGCACCATATTGCTATCCTCCATCAACCAGGGCATAACTACCAGTGCCAGACCTAACAATACGTTGAAATAGCGGAAGCTTCTAAGCAGCTCAGCCATAGCCACTACCGCAAAAACGATCACCAATGCTCCTCCCAAGTGATTCAAATTGGCCCCGGATGTTTCTATTCCCATCTTGAAAACAAACGGAGAAATCATCAACCAAAGTCCAATGATTACAGAAAGGGTTAACTGCCAAGGAGCAGTCATTCCCCATAGTGAAGATTTGAAAACCTTCCACGGGTTGTCGACAAATGTTGCCAAGTCAGGGGAACGTTGATCGTTTTCAGTGGAAAGTGCGTCACCACCTTTCCAAAATACTGTCCATAACGAATCCCCTTTTTGTTTTCTTTGCACCATATGCTGCCACATCGCAATGACTTCATCGATTTGTAAGGGAATCATGGGAAGCATAATAATGGCAGAAAACAGGCAAAGGGCACACCAGGCGCCTACAGTAAGTGGCTGGGAAATAACCAAGAATATACTCACCAAACCTAGCGGAATAACCAAAATACCAAAAAAGGTGACCATCCAGGGCATAGTACGCCATCGGGAAGTACCGCCCATAAATCCCATCAGAAATTCCAGAGTATAGGCGAGTGTGCCTAGTGCCGCATCTGAAATGGGCCAGCTATGCGACATGTCGGAGTTCAAAACGTTTAAGGTGCCTTCCCCAAAAAATGGGTCCCAGGCAGTATCTACATAGCCCAATTGAAATGCTCCCAAATAGCGGGAGGCTATCCACCCGATAAATGCCAGGCCGATCATAGTGGCACGCTGCGGCCAACTGGAGGGGTTGTAGCTCCAACCTGTAGGCACATTGCCCCCCATTTTCATAAACATAATCATATTGGGCATGCCCGGAATGAGTATAGACAAGGCAATAACTAAGGCCCCAACCATGGTGCCGTTATAATAAGCTATAGCAGTTGGTGCCCAAAAAATAAATGGGGCCATGCTGATCCATATCCCGATAAAACAACTGATCCAAACACTATAAGGACGGTTAGGCTTAAGGGCTCGCCAACCAAAAATAACCAGTAACAATCCACTGATGATATCGCTCCAGTACATGGCGGCGATACGATCACTAAGCGACAACCAGACAGGTCTTCCTCCGGCAGGTGCTACCACATTCTTTCCATAATCAAAAGTGAGTGGTGAAGCGATCATCCAAAATCCCAGCAATACAATAACCCAGTAGACCCAAAGCGTTTGTTTGTGATGATCTTTCAGCATTTTCATGCGGTCATCTGTACTCATTTTCATCGCGCCCATATCCATATCCATTTGCTCATGGCCTTTTTTGTGTTCGTGGCCTTCCATGTCCATGTCCGGACGGGTGACGCCACGTGAGCCCATACCTTCCATTTTGTGAGCTGGTTCTTCCCCTTTGGGTACAAGCTTCATCCCACACTTAGGGCATTTTCCCGGTTTATCGCTGATAATTTCAGGATGCATGGTACACGTATATTGCGTGCCTTGTTTTTTGTCACCCTTCATAGGATGATCGTGACTGTGCATATCATCATTCATGTTTTCCATAACCCTATTTTATTTATGCTCCCTTGCGTAGGCGATAATCTTTTCCACAAACAGTTTTTTTTACTGTCGCTCCTTTTCTTTCTTCTTCTCGTCTTTTGCTAGCTCAATTAATTCTTTTAGCGTGCCTGTGTCATTCACAATCACTTTACTATTTTTTATAGCATTACTCTCCGACACTAATTTCAAGTCCATATTGAATTTATATTCCACTTTTCCACCTTTCCGGATAAGTGGACCTATACTTTTAAAAATATCAGAAAACGAAATGCGCAGAGGCAGTAGTAGTTCAGTGCTGTCCTGTTGTTTAATATCAATTTCTCCCCATTCTGCTCCGTTTATCCATTCATTGTCAGCAAGCGAAAATTTGTATTTCAAAACTTTTATCTGAAAAGGAAATTTATTCCTGTTTCCGATCATCACCTTTAAAAATAGCGTAACACCCTTCAGACTGAGCGAATCGTGATATACCTCTTTTAGCTGTGCAGTGGGGATATAAAATAGGGGAAGCAATTTCTCTGCATCTATATCAAATTTCTTTTTGAACGGTGTGTGTGTATGAAAAGTAGTTTGAATCCGGTACATCACACTGTCTTTTCCCTGTTTATCTGCTTTGTTGAGTGTGGCGAGAAGTTTATCGTTATTAATAGTTACAGGCAGGTCAATCCAAGTGCTATTCCATTTTCGTATAATGAGAGATTTTGTATACGTACTTTTTATCACTTCCACGTCACCGATAAATAGTTTGTATTGAAGACTATCGGCTGTAAAATTAAAAGGCAGTGGATTATGAATAAGTAACTTTTCGTGCAGGCTGATTTCATCCGAACTCAAATCATTTATTTCAATAACTACTATCTCTAGACGGGGAATTAACAAGGTCCGGTAAGGGCTTTCATTTTTTGAATAATGATAAAATTGCAAGGCAAAAAATACTGCTATTGGCAATAGAATTAAAGCAAGTAAAACGAGTACTATCCATTTAGCTTTCATGAAAATTTGCGATTAAATGCGTGGTCATATCATTGCAACATTCCTACTTCTCTAATTTATTTACCTCATAAAATTTCTTTGGATTGGCCTTTAAGTTTTCAACCATTTTGGGCAGGGTATCTCGCAAACCGTGTTTTGGTTTCCAACCCAACAACTTTTTAGCTTTGGAACTGTCCATTTCAAAATGGTCATCGGCCAGGTCGATCATCCAGGGTTTTATAAAGGCTTTTCCAAATAGGTTTTGCATAAATGCCCCAGCTTTGGCAAACCAAATTGGTATTGCGATAATGGGCATTTTTTCTCCATGAATTTCCGTGCTAATAATGTCTTGGAGTTCCCGATATGTCAGGGTTTCGTCATCTCCAATATTCAATACGACTTCCTTTGGAAGGTCATTCCTTTTTTCAACAACAAGGGCTATCGCATCGATGACGTCATCTCGATGCACATAGGTGCTGCCATGGGCGGTATTTGCTGGATAGAGTCGTGCTGAAATTTGCTTTTCATAAATACGCTGTACCTGATTAGTGATGGGTATTGAATTGCCATCTTCACTATACACACCCCCAATTCGCATCATCACTATGGGGATTTCACCCCGTTTGTCGTGCATTACTTTTTCAGTCGTGACTTTAGATTTAGGATAATCCCATTTAGGTTCCAAAGGCGATTCTTCAGTAATTAAAACTCCCGGGGAGGAAGGTTTATAAACCAGCATACTGCTTGAAAAGATGAATTGCTCCACTTCAAAATCCTGTAGGTATTTCAGCATCCGCTGAGTGCCTTTCACAGTTACTTTATCATAAAGCTCAGAGGGTTCGCCTAAGAAATCATAATAAGCTGCCAGATGCACAACCGAGGCTATTTTGTTACCATAGGCGTATCGGATTCTATTAAATGCAAAGGCCATTCGCTCATCGCTGGTGAGGTCCACACATACACATTCTGCCTCTACGGGCGGAAAAGGAAAGCCAGCTTTGTCAAAACCTACTACCTGGTATTTTTCAGCAAGCTTATGAATTAAGGCTGAGCCTATCATTCCACTGCTTCCTGTCACAATTATTACTTCGGTTTTATCTTTCATTTTCTTCTTCTAAATCTTACGAAATAGAGAATTACTAAAATGACAAGGAGTGGTACAATCCACATTCCCCATCCCATTCCCCAATTCCAGGTATTATCATGCATCATATTAGTTGATTTTAGGTGTAGTGTTTTTCATTTCCTTGGTCTTGTTCCACATTTCCGGCTTTTCTTTCGTCATTTGCATCATGTGATTAAACATGATACTGTCATTCGCAACCATATTTACCATATGATCCATCATACCCTTTATTTTTGTAGGGTCTTTCATCATCATCCCCATCATTTCGGGATTCTCCATCATTCTTTGACCCATGATGTCCCTACAACTAGCCAAAATAGGATTCAGTAGCTGATACAACTTGATTTAAGGCGCTCTTTTTTCTCGGTATACCTGGCTTTTTTGCTCTCTTACTCTCATCCTCAGTTCTTACTTTATCTTTTGCAACATCAATAGGATCACCGAACATATAAAACATCTTTTTTCTAATCCCATCTGCCCTGCGCACATCTTTCCAGATGTCAATAAACTCATGAAAATTTATGTAAAAAGGATTGCCCGGCTTATCTAATTTATGGGTAAGTCCGTATACCACTTTTTCATCTTCAGGCTGATAGGTGCGAAACATTCGATCCCATAAAATAAATGTTGCTCCAAAGTTTTTATTGATAAACTTATCCTGCGAGCCATGGTGTACACGGTGATTGGAGGGCGTAGCAAAAATATATTCAACAAACCGTGGCAGTTTCTTAATGTATTCTGTATGCACCCAAAATTGAAACAGTATCGCAATCTGATTTGCGACAAAAAATATGATGGGGTGAAAACCGCAGAGGGCAACCGGTAAAAAGAAAATGATTTTAATGTGTTGTACCCAACTCAACCGAAAAGATGTTGTAAGGTTATAATTTTCGCCACTATGATGCACCACATGGGTTGCCCACCAAAATCTTTGATGGTGAGAAATGCGATGTGCCCAATAGCTACAAAAGTCAAGGGTTATGTAACAAGGGATCAAGGTCCACCAATTTAAATAGAGCCGCCACGGCAGCATGTTATACACCAGGATTATACTGTAAAATATTGAAAACTTGAGCAGGAATGAAATAAAAATATTACCAATTCCTACACAGATAGATGCAAAAGTTTCCTTCTTGTTGTAAATTTTCTTGTTATGTAATGTTGAATAAATCCATTCAATCAAAACAAATAGGAACAGGATTGGCGCTGCCCATACTACAATCTCCGGTGCATTGCTAATAAAGCTCTTTATGTTTTGAAGGTCAATGGTTGGAGCCCCAAAAAGGTTAGACATATAAGAATATTAAGTTGTAATTTATTTTGTTTAGTTGATGGGTTTGAACCTACAAGGATTACCAAAGTCAAAGTTTACAAATAGGTTTAAAACGCTTAATAGATAAATTTACTTTATAAATTAGATTTTAGCGTGGAATAAATTTTAAATTCTGGACATGTGTTTATGTTACTTCCTTATATTCACAAGATGATAAAGTATGTTTTATGTTCCAATGGAGAAGTCAAATACCACTTTTGAACCATCCGGTGCAATTGCAAGGATTTGAATTAGCCCGCTTTGAGCAGACAATAATGCCGAGTCAATATTTACAGGGTTATTTATTGGTTTGCCGTTGATAAAAACGATAATAGTGCCCGGCGGAATGCCAGCCTGATCAAAAAAGCCATCTCTGAGTACCTTAGTCACCAAAACACCGGCATTTAGATTAAAGCGCTGTTTGACTTCATCAGTAAGCGGGGCGAAAGTAGCTCCAAGTCTCTTGTATATTTCCTCAAGCGCTCTACCACTTTTAGCTTCCGTATTTTCAGATTTTGCGACATCTTCGCTTTTCAGTGTAGCAGAGACTGTACCGATGGTGCCATTGCGTAGGTAAGTTAATTTGATACTGTCACCAGGTTTTTGTCTAGCTATTCTTTCAGAAAACTCCGTTGATGAGTTGAGCGGAATGCCATCTATACTTTGAATAATATCACCTTCTTTAAGGCCTGCAGCAGCAGCGGCGCTTTCATTTTGCACGCCAGTAATGTAAACACCTTTTACTGAGGCTGGATTTAAACCTTGCTGTGTCAGGTACTGATCTTCGGCAGCTGGGGACGGAAAAATAACACCCAATACGCCTCGCTTCACCTCTCCAAAGTTTTTTAGATCATCCAAAATCTTTTTAGCCAGATTTACGGGTATGGCAAAGGCATATCCTGCATAACTGCCCGTTTGCGAGGCTATGGCTGAATTAATGCCTATTAATTCTCCACTGGTGTTGACAAGTGCACCTCCGCTATTGCCGGAGTTAATGGCAGCATCGGTTTGAATAAATGATTCAACAGCCATATTACCTTGAGGGGTTGCATTATTTTGACTGCTATTGCTTCCCGGCCGATTTATGATTCCAATACTTCTGGCTTTGGCGCTTACGATGCCGGCAGTTACGGTTGTATTGAGTGAAAGAGGGAAGCCAACAGCTAAAACCCATTCGCCTATCTGCACCTTATCAGAATTTCCAAATTGAACAATGGGAAGGTCCTTGGCCTCTATTTTTAAAAGCGCTAAATCCGTATTGGGATCTCGGCCAATCAACTTTGCAGAAAAGGTACGTTTGTCAGGGAGCGTCACGTCAATAGCTGATGCGTTTTCAACCACATGATTATTTGTGGCTATTAATCCATCAGAACTTATAATTACGCCTGATCCTGATGCACCATATTCCGAAGAGGCATTAAATTGAATTTTAATATGGACTACCGCGGGCATCACCATCTTCGCCGCTGTCACAAAATCCACGTAGCCATTTGAAGAGTTTGTAACTACAGTATTTTCTGTTGATGATGCTAAAGTATCTCCAGCATTGCGAACATAAGTTGTACCTTGCACATTGGTACGCCCAATGGCTACACCTTGCGGTATTATAAGTAGAACCGAAAGTACTATGGTATATAACTTATTCATATTCGAAAATTTATATTAATTATAAAGACTCTTACTTATAAGAATTGGTCTGACTATAATAGTTTTTTAGAATAGACTCGTACGGTGTACTCAGCTGTTTTGAAGCATCATATTCCGGGCTATTTTTAACCTGCTCAACCGAGGCATTTATAATAACTTCTGAAGTTTCCCAATTTATTTCTTTTATCAAATCAGGCGATATAGTTACCTTCTTGCCAGGAAACCAATTTCCTGTGTCAACAATCATATAATATATTGTCCAATTGCTGTCATCTACTAAAAAATCCTCCACATCGCCAATATTATCATCTGAAGCATGAATAGTATAGCCCTCCACGCTTTTAACACTTCGCAAGTGAGGGTCGCCGTCTGCTTCAGCGTCGGGCGTGTTTTCACTGTTTTTTACTGCTTCCTCCAAATGCACTGGTGACATGGGCATCATCATTCCGGTAGTACCCATACCGCTGGCCCAGTAATTTGTCCAGGGATAATGTGCATACAGTTCCATTTCTTGCTGCCGGGATACCGGTTGGTCGGTGTCAATATTGGGACTTTTTTCAATTTGTCCTTTTGTGAGGTTAACAGGGAATATTTCATTTTCCCAATCACAATGTAAAAGCGCTTCTGGTGAAATAAGCACCTTACGGTTTGAAAGCCAATTACCTGTTTCAACGACGAGATAGCGTATCGTCCACGTTATATCGTCAAAATAAAAATCGGTAACTTTTCCTATCTCGTCGTCGGTGGCACCAATGGAAAAACCAATTAAACTTTTAATAGTATTTTTCATAATTCATTCTTTTATTTTCAATCAGGAAGCAGGGAAAAGTCCTTATTTTAATATTTACCTCATTATTAATTATAATTGCTTCTTTTTATTTTCAAGTTCTACGAATTTATGTTTCATTATTCCACCATCAATTACTTTGGGTGGATAAATAAACTGACTGTAATCACTAGCCAGAAACAATACAAGTTTTGCAATTTCAAGTGGCTCTGAATATCACATAGGCAATATTCTCAATTTCCTTTGAGTGTTTTTAAAAGCAACTTAGCTGCTGCTTCTGAAGAACCTGGATTTTGACCTGTAATTAATAAGCCGTCTTCTATCACATAGGACTCCCAATCAGCTCCTTTGGAGTAATGAGCGCCATGTTTTGTGAGTTCATCTTCTAGTAGAAAAGGCACCACGTCGGTTAACTCAACCGCCTCTTCTTCGGTATTTGAAAAGCCCGTAAGTCGTTTGCCCTTCACAAGCGGTTCTCCATTGATCGCTTTTACGTTAACCAGTGCTGCAGGTGAATGACATACAAAAGCGATTGGCTTTTGATGATTATAAAACGCTTCAATTAATTTAATAGAGTTTTTATCAGTCGCTAAATCCCATAAGGGTCCGTGACCGCCAGGATAAAAAACCGTGTCATAATCATCATGTTTTATATCGCTGAGCTTTACCGAATGAGCTACTTTATCCATTAATTCTTTGTCTGCATAATACCTTTCAGTTGAAGGCGTTAGTGCATCTTTCAATTCACTTTTGGGATCAACCGGTGGCTGACCTCCTTTTGGCGACGCAATGGTTATTTCAGCTCCTGCATCTGCCAAAACATAATAAGGCGCAGCTAATTCTTCAACCCAAAAACCGGTTTTTTCTCCTGTATTTCCCAATTCACTGTGAGATGTCAATACCATTAATACTTTCATTCTTTTACTTTTTTATGGTTAGTACTAAATTTTAACAATCATTTTTCCTTTGTTCTTTCCTTCAAATAAATCAAGGAATGCCTGCGGTATGTTATCAAATCCTTCCACAATCGTTTCGGCAAATGTTATTTTACCATCGTTTAGCCATGATGTTAGTTGCTTGGTGGCAGCCGGAAATTTTTCTGATAAATCACCGATAATAAACCCACGCATGGTGGCACTTTTAGTTAGGATAATGGGCTGCAGCCGAGGGCCAAGTGGGACTTCAGTTTCATTATATAGGGATATTGCACCACAAACCGGCAATCTTGCATACTTATTAATATTGGCTAAAACTGCATCTGAAATCTCCCCACCTACATTATCAAAGTAGATATCTACCCCTTCAGGGCAGGTGCTTTTCACAGCTTCTTTGATATCAGGGTTTGTTTTATAATTTATGGCATGATCAAATTTGAAGGTTGATGTAAGTAGGGCTGCTTTTTCATCCGAACCAGTGATGCCGACGACTTTACAACCCAGCAATTTGCCAATCTGACCCACGACTGTCCCAACAGCTCCCCCTGCCCCGGACACTACAATTGTTTCACCTTCCTTAGGCACTCCTATTTCAGTTAATCCTAAATAGGCAGTAAGCCCGGTCATTCCTAAAATGCCCAGATAGCTTGATAATTTGGCATCGCTACTACTTACTTTATGCAATCCTTTTCCATTCGAAGTTTGATGTTCCTTCCAATCCAAACTGCCTGAAACGAAATCTCCTTTTTTGAAATCTGCATGTTTGCTCTCAACCACTTCGGCTATAATACCCGATTGTATGGGTTTATTTAATTCAAATGAGGGGACATAAGATTTGGCGTCATTCATTCTACCTCGCAAATATGGATCTACAGAAACATATGCTGTTTTCAATAGAAGCTCGCCATTTTTGGCAGTAGGGATTTCTTCGCTGGTGATTTGAAAATCACTCAGTTTTGGTATTCCGTGTGGGCGTTTGTTAAGGAGAATTACTTTATTCATTGGTATAAGTTGTTTATTAATGCTGAGCCTATCATTCCACTACTTCCCGTCACAAGTACCATATGGGTTTTGTTATTCATTTTCTTCTTCTAAATCTTACGAAATAGAGTATTACTATTATGACTAGGAGTTGTACAAGCCACATTCCCCATCCCATTTCCCAATTCTAGGTATTATCGTGCATGACATTAGTTGGTTGTAGTTGTTTTCATTTCCATCACCTTGTTCCACATTTCCGGCTTTTCTTTCATCATTTTAATCATGTGATTAAACACGAGGCTGTCCTTTGCCGCCATATTGACTAGATGATCCATTTCTTTAGTCATCATACCTTTGTCCTTTTCTTTCATCATCATACCCTTATCCTTTTCTTTCATCTTCTCCATCATTCCCATCATTTCCGGGCTGCTCATCATGGACTTACACATTTTAGACATCATAGTCGTGTCGGCTTTAGCGGCTTCCATCATACCTGACATCATACGATTTGCCATTTCAGGATCATCTTTCATCATCTTCGTCATCATGGTCTTGTTCTCCATCATTGTTTTCATCCTCTCATGCATCAACATTTTACCATGATCTCCCTGCATGATGGCTTCCATCATTTCTTTCGACATATCATGGTCACTGGCAATGGTGCTCACAATCTCCATTCTTGAATCTGATTTTGAAAGAACCTGTTTTGGAGTCTGACATGACGCAAATAGCGCGGTAAGGGTAATAAGCCCTATATATTTTTGTAGTGTTTTCATAATTTTGAGTTTTATTGATTAGCCTATTAAAAAGGATCGTTGAGCGCACTGATACGAATCAGTTTTTTGTTTACAAACTCCTGAATCCCCAAGGCTGATAGTTCACGACCGAAGCCTGAGCGCTTGGTTCCCCCAAAAGGGAGATCGGCTTGTGTCCAGGTAGGATGATTGATAAAGACCATTCCGGTATCAATCTGATCGGCTACTTTTTTACCACGTTCAATGTTTTGTGTAAATACGGACGCCCCCAAACCAAAATCAGAATCATTGGCCAGATCTATGGCAGCTTGCTCGTCTTTCACCACATAGAAGGAGGCAACCGGGCCAAATAATTCTTCATGATATGCCGCAATGCCAGGTTTCAGATCGGTAATTATAGTGGGTTCCATAAAAGCTCCAGGACGATCGGCGCGTTTACCACCCAATAAAACTGTTGCACCTTCATCCACTGAACGTTTCACCTGATCGGCCAAATGAACGGCTGCTTCTTCACTGCTTAAAGGGCCTAACTCTGTTGAGGGATCCATCGGATCACCCACTTTCATTTTTGATAACTTGTCCTTGAACTTTTGAATAAATTCATCGGCTATTGCTTCCACTGCAATAAATCGCTTGGAGGCTACACAACATTGGCCGTTGTTATTCATCCTGCCTACAACTGCCCACTCTACCGTTTTTTCCATGTCGGCATCATCCAGTATTATGAACACATCGTTGCCACCCAGTTCTAGGACAACCTTCTTCAAATGTTTTCCGGCTTCCATTGCAATACTTGCACCTGCTTCTTCACTTCCCGTTAGGGAAACACCTTTTATTCTTTTATCAGAAACCAATGCTGATGCATGTTTTCCGGAAATGAATAGATTGGCGTACAATCCTTCAGGAGCTTCTGCTTCTCTGAACAGTTCTTCTATAGCAGCAGCACATTGAGGAACAATGGAGGCATGCTTAAGCAATATCGTATTGCCCACCATAATATTTGGAGCTGCGAAGCGAGCTACTTGATAGTAAGGAAAATTCCAAGGCATCACACCCAGCAATACACCAATGGGGCTATTTCGAATTATCGCCTCTCCATACTCAGGATTTAGCACTTTATCCGCCAGAAATTCTTCGCCATGATCGGCATAGTAATCAAAGATATCGGCACTCAAGTCGATTTCGCCTTCCGCTTGGGCTAGGAGTTTACCCATTTCCAAGGTGATGGTTTTGGCAAGTTCAGATTTCTTGACTCGCATAAGTGTCGCTACTTTATGCAGCAGATCAGCCCGTTGCTGGTAGCTCGTTTCTTTCCAGTCAGTAAAAGCCTGATGGGCTTTCGCCACTTTAGCTTCAACTGTTTTCTCAGTCATTTCTTCGAATGACTTTAAGGTCTTATTTGTGTTTGGGTTAATTGTTTGTATGGACATATCGAATTGATTTTGATGAAAAAGAGTAAGGAAATATTCCTTGACTGGTTTGAAAGCATTTCCAGAAGCATACTTCATTCATGGCTCTAAATGGCGGCTATGACAGAATAAATTGAATGACTTTCAGATCACTTGACTAAAGATGGTCGAAATAGGAGTTTATACTATTACACAAGAATTGGTAATAGTTACATAATTCGCACAGTTGGGAATTGTGGGATGGTAAAAAATTAGTACGGTTGAGAATTGCCTATGAAAATGGTTTTTTTATTTTCTAGCATCTATCTGTCTGTTTGTTTTATTAGTATTGAGGTAGGTTCTCTACACTTGCTCACAGCAGCAACAAATCTTTTGTGCGGGAAATGTCAAGGACTTCACTAGTGAGCCAGTTTCATCTCATTGGTCACGTAAATTACTGCGTAGTCGCTTTTGGCGAAATGGCAGCGGGGGATTGGAATGGTGCCGATGATGGTAATTCCCATACTCGCTTTGCCGGCAATCTTATATTGTTTCAGTTTGTTGGTAGGAATGTAAACCACGGTATCGGTTTGTGCAAAAGCATCTCTCAAAGTAAGATAAATGTAACAGACAGCATTTAGCGTAGGCATTGAGGTATCGTTAATTTCAAGGATTTATAGCTTGGTGCAGATAATATATCAAGTGCCAAACCACCCTAGCACAAAGGAGTATATTGCCTTTCAAATTTTGAGCTTGCGGGCAGCGTATTGACATCGTGTAATACTTTATATGATTATCCTCGATCTTGCACCCACCCAAATTAAGTACGCTTTTCACATAAAAACATCCCCCTAGCCACCTTTGAAAAAAGGGGTATTAGCCGAAATTGAACCTCTACCATTGATTTCAAGACGGTAGGTGCACAACATTGCGAACAGTCATACTACTTTATTTGAGAAAGCAAGTTATTGGTGAGTTGGGTAAAATGTGTTCAATGACTTTATGCTGGTGAAAGGCCGAAACCTAACCTTCAAATGTAACCAACCTTGGGCGGGTAGCTTTATACTACTTTTGACAAAACGCAGTATCTGCAGAAAGTAAAATATTTTCAACTAACGGAAAATATTACATTTCCAAAGAGGGAAAAATTGAGCGCTATATTTTGAAGATCAAATTTACAGGCAAATTATGAAAGAATTAAACTCCCCTACACCTAAAAAAAGCAGAGTACCGCTATATCTTTCTCTGCTTTTTGTAACCGTCTTGGTGATATGTTATTCTACAATTCCAGCGGTCAATCAATTTTTCAATAAAGCCTGGAATGTGCTAACTAGCGACGATGAAGTACGCATCAAAACCTGGGTTGAAGAGTTCGGGTGGTTTGGCCCCATTGTGATAATTCTGGCGATGGTTGTTCAAATGTTACTGTTGGTTATTCCCTCGGTATTGCTCATGATCGTTGCTATTCTTGCCTACGGTCAAATTTGGGGGAGTGTAATTAGTTTAATTGCCGTGATTACTGCTTCAACCGTTGGTTATTCTATTGGGAGATATATAGGAACAGAATTAATTACAAGCCTTTTGGGCGAAAAAACGATTAATAAAGTAATTTCATTTCTCGAAAATTATGGCTTCTGGGCGGTGGCCATCACCCGCATCAATCCATTTCTTTCCAATGATGCAATCAGTTTTGTGGCAGGAATCTACAAAATGAATTATTGGAAGTTTATCTTCGCCACCCTGCTTGGAATTTCGCCCCTTATATTTTTGATTACACTTATGGGAACAAATACAGATTCTTTGAAAAGTGGTTTGCTTTGGGGTTCCATTGCAAGCATTTTAATTTTCGGTATTTATGTTTGGTGGGATAAAAGGGGAAAAACGAACAAATAAAATTCCTGATTTTAGCATCCAGAAAAAACAGGACTTGAATAAAAATCAGAATCAATAACATTATAGGCTTCAGATTTCTTTCTAGGATTCTAATGTCACCGCGCATTATTTGGGCATGTGATATACTAATCGAAAATGAAAAGCCCTAATCCTAGGAAGGGTAAGGCTGTTTATTTAAAGTAGCAACTCGAGCCTTAAATCAATAGTTCTTAGCACAAATCGAAAACATCGCTTGATAAGAAAATCGCATGTCAACTAGTCAGCCAAACTAACGCTTGGCCTAAACGGTGGCTATGTACTAATCATTGCTCAATCTTTCTATCATTGCTTTCATCTCGCTGATTTCTCTCCTTTGAGCTTCAATTATGTCATTAGCCAGCTTTTTTACTTCAGGGTCTTGTATATTTGCGCGTTCGCTTGTTAATATGGCAATAGAATGATGTGGAATCATAGCTTTCATCCAAAGTACATCTCCTATTGGGTCTTGCACCCGGACTAAAAATAAAGCACTGACAAATAGGAGAAAACTTCCAACAATGATTGCTATGTTTTTTTGTCTGTTTTTATACATCTTTTTCATGAAAAGATACATAATTACAGCCATTGCTGAAATGCCTAAACAGGACATGTAAAAACGGGTCAGGCTAAAATATACATGGTCAATTTGATAAGTATTCAAGTACATGGTAATGTACATCGCAACAAAGGAGGAGGCCAACATAGAAACAAAGGTGGTATACTGTCCTTTCATGTGGTTATTTTTTTCAGTGTGTTCCATTTGAAATATTTTATATTTCAAGTTAAGGAAAAAGAAACTAGATTTAAGCTGCTATCTGTTTATGAGAACTTTATAATCTGATAGGCATTTATTTCGACTATGCTTACATCTAATTATTGAATCATATACACTTTTACCTTGCTCCCGGTAGTACCTTCTACGTCTCTCCCCACCCAGAATGTATACTTCCCCACTGTTGTCTTGACCAAAGCTTAACACGTAGCGCCCAAAGGTATTGCTCGCCCTATCACGAAAATAAAGTTTCCTTTAGTTCTAGGGTCCCTAACCACCTACTTTAGCTGCAAAGACAACCCCGTTAGGATTGCCTTGGTGCTGCGACACCAAAAAGACAATCTCCACTCAAGTCCGAACGTTTTTCTTCCCTGATCACATAGCCCCCGATACGCGCTTAACCACAACCTTTCTCTGAATAGGATATGTTTTTTTAAATTCTATCACCAGGTCTACAAACTTGTTTCCCAGGCTAGTTTGGTCGGGACACTCAGGTAGCGGGTTCTTGTTGTCGGCAGCATTGAGGCAGAGCGTGCCTTCTTTCAGGTTTCAACCATAGTTATCTGCTAACCTGATTACATTGATCTGCCCGCTCAGCACCTGCCCTACATAAGCAGCTATGATCATTCCAGTCTTGCTGTCAATTGAGAAGCGGTATGGGTTACGCAAGCCGTAGGCGTAAATCTCTTTCATGTCATCTTGGTTTTCGGCAAAAGGATTATCCGAGGGCACACCATATGGAGACCCACTGTTGATATCGATGCGCAAAATACTTCCCAGTAGATTCTGCCTGATGTCCTGCCCTTTTCCACCTTCATTTATGTTATACCAATCCGATACCTGTCCCACACCGATGTCATTTTTGTTACCACCATCGCCCAAACTAATTTAGAGGTACCCATCAGGGCCAAACATAAGTGTACACGCATTATGATTAGCTTCAGGTTGAGCCACGTACATTAATACCATTTCAGATGCCGGATCTGCTATCCCACTATTGCTTTCTTTAACACGATATTCCGCCACCATACTGGTGTGATTATAATTGTTGGGAGCTACTTA
>NZ_MSSW01000097.1 GCF_002150685.1 Algoriphagus antarcticus | reverse complement strand
ACTAGTATAGATTAGCAGAATTTCTGTGAATCTAAGCTATCCTTAGTAGTTTTATCTATTCTAAAATACATAACCTCATGAAACACTTACTATATTTTCTAATCCCGGCTATTCTATTGGTGGCATGCGGGCCACAAGAGAGAGTTTCAAAAAATGTATTCGACGAAGTAAATAGCTCTATGGAAGCAAAGAAGCTTTCTGAAGCTCAAATCACCCAAGAAGCTATGATCTGGGGAGATTCTATTAGCAGCGAAGCGCAGCAGCAACTGATGGCAAATCTTCATAAGGCTGTGGAAGAAAATGGATATGCAGAGGCTTTGGAGTTTTGTAATGTAAATGCGGCACCCATCATAAAGTTATTAAGTGATAAAAATGGGGTGTCAATACGGCGAACTTCTACACGCACAAGAAATCAAGATAATATGCCTACTGAAGAAGAATTGCCAATTCTGGAGGCATATCAATATAACATGGAAAATGGGATAGAAAATGAACCCAATATCCAAAAGATAGAAGGCGGAGATGTATTACTATATAATAAGGCAATTGTCATTTCTTCAGAATTTTGTTTGGCATGCCATGGAGATCCAAAGAACGATATAGAAATAGATGTTTTAAGTAAGATAGATTCTCTTTATCCAAGGGATTTGGCCAGAGGATTTAAAGTTGGAGATCTGAGAGGAATGTGGTCAATTAAGCTTCCTAAAAAATCTGTTGTTAATCGATTATAGCAAACGATTGCAATGTTAATTTGAGAGGATTTTTCTTTTTTTTATGGTTAGGCAAATCGCCCTATTCCCTTTATTATCCATTGTTTCATTGAATAAAACAATTTTGAACGGTTAAGGCTGTAGTTATATGACCTATATGTCAAAATTCAGTCAACTTTTGGCAAAAAACAGTTTGCTTTTGCAAAAGCTTACAGGGACATTAGACTGTTAAATTTTATTAATAACTAATAAACCCCTATGCCAATGAGAAACTTTACTCATTTGAAGCTATTCAGCCTGACATTAATTTTTTGTCTGGGACTGATTAGCACCGTATTCGCACAGACCCGGGAGGTGTCTGGTGTGGTAATTTCAGGAGAGGATAATTTGCCTCTGCCTGGTGTGTCTATTCTAGTGAAAGGCACAACTAATGGTACCGTCACTGACATTGACGGTAAGTTTGCACTCAATGTTTCTGGACCATCAGATGTATTGGTATTGTCATTTATAGGTTTTACTCCGATGGAAGTACCAGTTGGAGCTCAGACCACGTTTGACCTCACCTTGCTTGCTGACACGAAATCTCTCCAAGAGGTGATTGTGGTAGGATATGGTGAGCAGAAAAAAGAGACAATCACTGGTTCTATTGCCACTGTAAAAGGTGAAGAACTGGTCAAGTCTCCGGCTTTGAACCTATCCAACTCGATCGCTGGTCGTATGGCGGGTGTGGTTGCAGTAAATAGAGGCGGTGAGCCAGGCAATGATGGATCTGGAATCAGAATCCGTGGATCCAATTCCCTTGGTAACACGGGTGCATTGGTAGTAATCGACGGTATTCCTGATAGAGCAGGTGGTTTGGAGCGATTGAATCCAAATGATATCGAAAGTATCTCTGTATTGAAAGATGCTTCTGCGGCGATTTACGGATCTAGAGCGGCTAACGGTGTAATTCTCGTAACAACCAAAAGAGGTTCTACGGGTGCACCTGAGTTGACTTTCCAAGTGAACCAAGGATGGGCACAGCCAGCAATACTTCCACAGCTAGCCAATGCTGCTGAGTACGCGACTGCGCTGAATGATCTGAATATCTATGAGCTTCCTACCTCTGAATGGGCGGCTGCCAATGAAGCATATAAGCAAAATGGGCAATACACAAGACCAAACGGGCAAGTAAGAACTGCTCCATATTCTCCTGACGAATTGGAGCTATACAGAAATGGAACAGATCAATGGAACTATCCTGACACAGACTGGTATGGAGAAACACTTAAAAACTGGTCACCACAAAGCAGATACAATCTACAGCTAGTAGGTGGTAGCGAGAATGTGAAGTACTTGACCTCTCTAGGTTACCAAAATCAGGATGCATACTATAAGGATGCTGCTACAGGATACAAGCAATATGACTTCCGGATCAACTTGGATGCAAATATCAACAAGTATATGAAAGTTGGTTTAGGCATTATGGCAAGAGAGGAATCTAGATTCTTCCCAACTGTTTCATCTAATGCCATTTTCAGAATGCAGATGAGAGGAAAGCCTAATCAGCCTGCTTACTGGCCAAATGGTAAGCCAGGTCCGGATATAGAAAACGGTCAAAACCCGGTAGTAGTGACGACCAACCAAACTGGATATGATCGCGATACACGTGACTACATCCAAACTACTGGTAACTTAGAAATCAAAATACCTGGAGTAGAAGGTTTGAAATTTACTGGCACTGCAGCAATTGATAAATACATACGAACAACTAAAAGATGGCAAACTCCATGGACTTTGTATCAAAAAGGCAACGGCTTTGAAGCAGACGGAGTAACTCCAGTATTGGTTCCAAGTTTGAGAGGACCAGCTGAGCCGAACCTAAGTGAGTCAAATTCGAATCAGTTGAATATACTTTTGGGCGGTGTTTTAAATTATGACAAGAAGTTCAATGATGTACATTCATTAAATGTAGTAGCCGGTGTAAACCGTGAAACTGTAGAGGGAAACAACTTTAGTGCCTATAGAAGATTCTTTATTTCCACTGCAATAGATCAATTATTTGCAGGTGGTGATCTTCAAAAGGACAATAGTGGTGGTGCTTTCAATAGAGCTCGTCTGAACTACTTTGGTAGAGTTGCCTACAACTATAAGGAAAAATATCTGGCAGAATTCCTATGGAGATATGATGGTTCTTACATTTTTCCTGAAGATACTAGATTTGGTTTCTTCCCAGGCCTGATGTTGGGCTGGGTTGTTTCGGAGGAAAACTTCTGGAAAAATTCCCTTGGAAAAACATTTGACTTCTTCAAGGTGAGAGGCTCTTGGGGTCAATTGGGTAATGATCAGATTACATACGGCGGTGGTGATTTACTTGAATATCAATTCTTATCTACCTATGGATTTAGCTCCTACATCATAGGTAATTCAGAAAGTAAAACGCTTTTCGAAACAAGAGTACCTAATAATAACATTACTTGGGAAGTTGCAAATAACTCAAACTTAGGTTTTGAAGGCCAGTTTCTTCAAGGTAAAATCTTCTTCGAGTTTGACTTGTTCTATAATAAGCGTACAAATATCCTTTGGCAGAGAAATGCTTCAGTTCCACAATCTACTGGACTTAACCTTCCTGCAGAAAATATAGGAGAGGTAGAAAATAAAGGATTTGACTTGAATCTTGGTATTAGAGGAGGTAAAGGAGAATTCCAGTATTCTGCTAGCGTAAATGGTGGATATGCTAAGAACAGTATTTTGTTCTGGGATGAATCTCCGGGAGCACCTGAGTGGCAGATGTCTACAGGAAGACCAATTAACACTCGTCTAGTTTATAAGTACAACGGAGTCTTCCCAGATCAGCAATCTATCGATGCAGAAACGCTTGATTATTCAGCTATTACTGGTAATTTAAGACCAGGTGATATGAAGTATCAAGATTACAATGGCGACGGTAAAATCACTCCTGATGATAGAGTTCGTTTGGATAATAATAATATCCCTCTATTTCAAGGTGGTGTTAACTTAAACGCAAATTTCAAAGGCTTTGATTTGGCCATTTTGTTCCAGGGAGCAGCTGGTGCTAGACAAGTAATCAGTGCGGGTGAATCTGGGAATATTGGTAACTTCCTATCTGATATCTATGATGACGCTTGGACTATCGACAACCCGAGCAGCACTAATCCAAGACTTGCTAACAGAAACGATCAGTATTATTCAGCAAACAATACGTATTGGTTTAGAAGTTCTGATTACATCAGATTGAAGAACGTAGAGATTGGTTACAACATTCCAGCAAGTCTCACTGAGAAAATCGGAATCAAAAATGCTCGTTTTTACGTGAATGGTTTGAACCTACTCACATGGAGCAAGAACCAAGTATATGATCCTGAGTCGGATGCTGCTACTGGACAGTACTATCCTCAAGCTAGGGTAATCAACACGGGTCTTTCTGTTTCATTTTAATAATTTGACAACATGAAAAATAATATAAAACAAATAGTACTAGTGCTGACAGGATGCTTTACGCTGCTCAGCTGTAATAGTGATTTTCTAAATACAGAGCCACTTACTGAAATATCTCAGTCGGCAGTTTGGACAGACCCTGCATTAGCTGATGCTTTTGTGACGGGAATCTATCAGGGACTTGGAAATGGTGGTTTTGATGAGCAAATGCTTGCTTCCTTAACTGATGAAGCTATTTTCACTCACCCGGGTAGAGGTATCACCACCATTACAGAAGCGAGAACTAACTCCGCTGATGATGGATGGGTAAACAATACAATCTTCTGGGCGAATATGTATAGTTATATCAGAAGAGCTAATATTGCGATCGAGAATCTATCTGATCCTCAATTTGAGAATGCTGGCGGGATAGTAGATAGATTGATGGGTGAAGCTAAATTCATGAGGGCTTACTACTACCAGCAATTGGCTAGATATTATGGTGGCGTACCTATTGTGGATAGACCTTATGGGTTAGGTGAAGAGTCATACGAAGTCCCGCGTAACACGTGGGAAGAAACAATCAATTTCATTGTTGCTGATTTGGATGACGCTGCTGCGCTGCTGGCTGGAAAGAATATGGCTAAAGGACGTTCAAGCGAACTAGCAGCCTTGGCCCTAAAGTCAAGAGTGTTATTGTACGCTGCAAGTGATCTTCATGATGGCCCAACAGCAAAAAGTAAATCGGCACTTCTTGCAGGATTTTCTGATTTGGATCTGTTAGCATATCCAAGTGGAAATAGAGTAGAAAGATGGCAAAGAGCTCAAGCTGCTGCTAAAGCAGTATTGGATAAAGGGAATGGAAACTTATATGGACTTTCTGAACCAGTTCCTCACGCTGAAGGTATCCAAAACTATATCAATAATTCCCTATCCAGAAATGGTGGTCAAAATGAGTTGATCATGGCTAGGTACTTTATCAATTTGAAACAAGAAGGTGGTGGTCGTCAGGGTCTTTTCAACGGTCCAAACGGCTATAACAACTGGGCTGGAAATAGCCCTGTGCAACTGCTAGTTGATGATTATGAAATGATGGATGGTTCAAAATTTGACTGGTCAAACCCTGTACATGCTGCTGCACCCTATGAGAACAGGGATGCTCGTTTCTATGCCTCTATATTATATGATGGCGCTCAGTGGAAGCCAAGATCCAATGCAAACAAGCCAAAGGATCCATTGGGAGAGATACAGACAGGTACTTATGAAGTTACTGATGCATCAGGTGCTAAAGTGACTCATTTCGGATTGGATACTAGAAACAGTTCTATTGAGGATTGGAATGGTAGCTATACTGGATACTATATCAGAAAATTTGTAGATCCGAATCCTGCAATTGTAGATCAGAATACATGGCAAGAAATTCCTTGGCCTGTATTAAGGTATACTGAGGCGGTATTGAATTACGTAGAGGCTTCGATTGAGCTCGGTCAAGAAGCTGAGGCCAAAGCTTGGTTGAACCAGATTAGATTCAGAATAGGTCAGCCTGCTATCACTGCCACAGGTGATGCTTTGAGAGATGAGTACAGAAATGAACGACGTATCGAAATGGCTTATGAGGAGCAGAGATACCATGATGTCCGTCGTTGGATGATTCCTGCACAAACTATTGGTAGAAAAGCAAGCATCATCAATATTGTAGGTACGTTGAAGCCCGGTGCAAGTGTGCCTGTTTACAGATACGATCCAGAAGTGTACAACTATGTGTATAAAGTACTACTTATCGATCCAGGAAAAGAGAATAGGACTTGGTTGGATAAAATCTACTTTACTCCTATTCTAAGAGATGAGTTAAATAGAAACACTATTTTGATCCAGAATCCTGGATACGAGTAATCTTAGTTATTCTTAATTATTAATCTAAGCCATTCCTTTGGGGTGGCTTAGATTATTTTATCTTATGCAGAGCAGAAGCCTCATTACAATTTTGAGTATCAGTTTTTTGATGATGTCTTGTTCAGAATCAGACAAGTCAAGCCAAGCTGAGGACTCCTCAATTTCCAATTCCCCTCCTCTCTTTAATCTTTTGACTCCTGAGCAAACGGGAATCACCTTTTCCAATAGAATAGAAGAGTCTCTTAACCTCAATGTCCTTATGTACGAGTACCTCTACAATGGTGGAGGAGTTGCCGTGGGAGATCTTAATGGGGATGGTTTGGAGGATATCTATTTTTCTGCCAATGTAAGTGGCAATCAGCTTTACCTCAATCAAGGTAACCTCAAATTTAAAGAAACAGCTCAAGCTTCCGAAGCAACTGGAAGATCCGGTCCTTGGAAGACCGGAGTTGTTTTCGTCGATATTAACGGGGACAAAAAATTAGATATTTATCAGTGTTACTCAGGGAATCTACCCACTGAGAAACGAACCAATCAACTTTTTGTCAATCAAGGGAATGATGAAAATGGCATTCCGATTTTCAGGGAAATGGCTGAAGAATATGGCATTGCCTCAAATGCACCTAGTACGTCGGCTAGCTTTTTTGACTTCGATCTCGATGGGGATTTGGATCTTTTTATCCTCAACCACAATACCAAATCCATCCAAAATCAGGATGTGAATTTGACAAAAGTATTGCTCAAAGAGAAGCATGAAGCTGGCTCACAGCTTTTTGAAAATAGAAATGGGAAGTTTGTAGAGATCACACAGAATGCTGGTATCTCTAGCTCTAGCCTTTCCTACGGACTAGGTGTAGCTGTTGCAGATATCAATCAGGACGGTTGGCCGGATATCTACATTGGCAATGACTATTCCATGCCAGATTATCTGTACATCAATCAAAAAGATGGCACGTTCAAAAATGAGATTTTAGAGCGTTTGGGTCATACTTCTCATTTCTCTATGGGAAATGACATTGCTGATTTCAACAACGACGGCTTCCTGGACATTTTCACCCTAGATATGCTTCCTGAGGGTAATGAGAGGCAAAAGCTTCTTCTTGCACCAGATAATTTTGAGCTTTTTGAACTGAACGTAAACAAGGGCTTCCATCATCAATATATGCGAAATATGCTGCATGTCAATTCTGGGGATGGTACATTTCAGGAAATTGGGCAGCTGGCAGGAGTGTCTAACACGGATTGGAGTTGGTCGTCTCTTTTTGCTGATTTTGATAATGACGGGTGGAAAGACCTGTTTGTGACTAATGGCTATTTGAGAGATTACAACAACCAAGACTTTCTGAAATACATGGACAATTATGTTCGCACTTCAGGTGGCAAGCTCAAGCGGGAGGACCTGCTGAATATGGTGAAAAATATGCCTTCGTCTAATTTGACCAATTACATTTTTCAAAATAACGGGAACCTAACGTTTCAAAACCAAACCAAAGCCTGGGGAATCAAACATGTTGGAAATAGCAGTGGTGCCGCTTACAGTGACCTTGACAATGATGGTGATCTCGATCTTATCGTTAATAACATTAATGCTCCGGCATTCATTTACGAGAATCAAACATCTCAACTAAAAAGTGGAAATTATTTGAATGTGAAGCTTTCTGGCTCAGAAAGTAATTCCTCAGCTTTAGGAGCGAAAGTATCCGTTTTTGCTGGAGAGACTGCTCAAGTATTGGAGCAGAATCCTTATCGTGGCTATCAGTCTTCTGTATCAACTACTCTGCATTTTGGACTGGGAGACTTTACTGAGATTGATTCCCTTCTTGTCATTTGGCCTGGTGGAGAGACAACTCGGGAATATGCTGTCGCCACAAATCAATTGGTGGAATTAAGCGAAAGTGAAGGTGTAAATGCACCAGCTAAAAAGGCAAACTTACCTGACGTTTTCCTAACTAAAAAAATAAAACTTACTACTGATCGAGGAAGAGCGTTCAACGATTACAAAAGACAGCCATTGCTGATTAACCCTGTTTCTGGTAATGGAAAGGCGATGGTTCTTGCTGATTTTACTGGTGATGGACTTGAAGATTTATTCTTGGGTGCTGGATCTAATGCAGTTGCTTCAATTTATGCACAGAGCTCGGGTGGATCATTTGTCAAGCAAAACAACAGTGTTTTCGCATCGGCTTCTAGCTCAGAGGATACTGATGCTGTTGCTTTTGATGCAAATGGGGATGGCAGTTTGGATTTATTTGTGGCAAGCGGAGGCGTATATGATTTCCATGTAGGAGATGAGGCTCTGCGAGATCGGTTGTATCTGAATGATGGGAAAGGCAATTTCACGCTTGCCTCTGATGCTCTTCCTAATGAAGCATTCCCAACTGGTACTGTGCAAGTCGCAGATCTTAATTTTGATGGAACACCTGACTTATTTGTGGGTGCCAGAATCAATCCTGGTCAGTTCCCAACCTCCCTTGGCGGAAGGGTTTGGATCAACGATGACAAAGGGAAGTTCACTGATCAGACCAAGCAACTTGCACCAACATTTGTCAATCTTGGTATGTTGACCGACTCAGGCATAATAGATCTGGATCAGGATGGCAAGCCGGAGTTGATCGTATTAGGTGAGGCGATGCCAATTCAGATTTTTTCTTTGCGAGAAAACCAATGGAAAGAAACAACCTTAGAATTTTTTGAAAAGCATGAATTTGGTTTTTGGAATGACTTGACCCTGGCCGATTGGGATGGAGATGGAAAGGTGGAGATTTTGGCAGGAAACCTGGGAGCAAATTCTCAAATAAAGGCAAGCAGCACTCAACCCGCTGAAATTCTCTATAAGGATTTCGATTCGAATGGGTCAGTTGATGCCTTTTTGGGCTATTACATACAAGGCGAAAAATACCCAGCAGCTAGTAGAGATGAGATTTTAGGGCAGGTTCTTTTTCTGAAAAAAAGATACTTAGACTTTAAATCCTTCTCCAATGTAAAAATGAATGAGCTATTTACTGCACAGGAACGCGAGGGAGCAAATTCCATTTTCATCAACCGTCTGGAGACGACCTATTTTGTAAGAAACTCCGCAGGGAAGTTTGAAGCAAAAGCGCTTCCTATACAAACTCAGTTCTCTCCGGTATTCGCTTCAGAAGCGGTGGATGTGAATGGTGACGGAAATCTAGATATGGTGCTTGGAGGAAATACTGACTACGGCAAATTGTATTTTGGTAAATATGACGCGAATCAAGGCGTTGTTTTGCTTGGCAATGGTAAAGGGCAATTTACAAATGCTACCAAAGCTCAAAGTGGACTGATCCTCCATGGAAAAGCTCGTAAAATTATAGCCGACAAAGAGCTGATATTTCTATATTTGGATGAATCTACAGTTAGCATTTATTCACTCCATCCATCACAAACGGACTAACTTCCAAACGCAATACTAGTATATTTAAGATTAAAGAATTTTTCATCCAATATGTATAAAACGAATACAAAATACTCAGTGATTGGTGCTTTGATGCTCATGAGTTTTGATGTCAATGATTCCAATTTTGAATCTTACACTCAGAAAATCCCTGGGACTGAAGTTACTTTCCAAATGGCTCCTATTCCCGAAGGAACTTTCATGATGGGTTCTGAAAGTTCCGCAGATGCGGATGAAAAGCCAGTGCATGAAGTACAAATTGCTCCTTTTTGGATGGGGACACATGAAGTGACATGGGATGCTTTTGAACTTTTCTTGGATAAAAACTACGAAGTGGCTATTTCTGAAGGTCCTATTGGAGAATTAGTAGATGGATTATCCAGACCAAGTATGCCATATTTGGATATGACTTTTGGGATGGGCAAAGAAGGAAAGCCGGCAATAGGAATGACCCAATACGGAGCCATCCAGTTTTGTCACTGGCTCTATCTGAAAACAGGTATTTTCTACAGACTTCCTACAGAAGCAGAATGGGAATATGCAGCCAAAGCCGGGACGAAAACAAGGTTCTTTTATGGAGATGACCCTTCTAAACTGGGAGAATTTGCCTGGACTAGAGAGAATTCGGCGGAGACTACACACCCAATTGGTGAAAAGAACCCGAACCCTTGGGGACTTTACGACATTTATGGCAATGTGCTAGAATGGACTTCCGATCAATATGATCCTGAATTTTACGGATCATCTCCTTCCGCTAATCCTACAAATCCATCAACTGAACTCTATCCAAGAGTGGTACGTGGCGGAAGCTACGATACGGAAGCTTCTGAATTGAGTTCTTCCAAACGCTTTGTAAGTTCTGCAGATTGGAAGCGAATAGATCCGCAAATTCCTAAAAGTCAGTGGTGGTTTCCAGAAGCACCGTTCTTAGGTTTGAGACTCGTAAGGCCACTTATGCCACCTAGCCCAGAAGAAATTATGGCTTATTATCAAGCCAAACCAATTACCGATTATTAACCCTTAATACCTATACTTATGAAAATAGAAAACTCTCGTAGAGACTTCATCAAAACTTCCGCTCTGGTTACAGGCGGATTGATGACTTCCCCTTTTGTGTTGCCAGGTGCATATGCTGCCCCTGTAAATGAATTGAAGCTTGCGTTAGTCGGCTGTGGTGGTCGTGGTACTGGCGCTGCATTCCAAGCCTTAGCAACGGGCCACAACATCAAAATAGTCGCTATGGCGGATGCCTTCAGAGATCGACTAGATACAGCATACAATGCATTAAATGAGAAATATGGAGATAAACTTTCTGTTTCTGAGGATATGAAATTTGTGGGTTTTGATGGGTATAAGAATGCTATTGCACAAGCAGATGTCGTGATCCTCGCGACTCCTCCGGGCTTCCGTCCTATGCACTTCGAAGAAGCTGTAAAGCAGGGCAAGCAAATATTTATGGAAAAGCCTGTAGCTGTAGATGCTGCTGGTATCCGGAAAGTATTGAAAGCTGCTGAAGAAGCAAAAGCCAAAAAACTAAATGTAGTGGTAGGCCTTCAGAGACACTATCAAGCAAACTATATTGAGACCATTAAGCGTATTCACAATGGAGACATTGGTGATATCATTAACGGTCAAGTATATTGGAATGACGGTGGAGTATGGGTGAGAGAGCGGCAGCCTGGTCAGACAGAGATGGAATATCAAATGAGAAACTGGTATTACTTCAACTGGCTTTGTGGTGATCATATCAACGAGCAGCACGTACACAACATCGACGTAGCCAACTGGGTGAAGCAAGGCCCACCAGTGAAAGCTGAAGGAACTGGTGGTCGCCTTATTCGTACTGGTAAGGAAAACGGAGAAATTTTTGATCACCACGTACTGACTTATACCTATGCTGATGGATCTGTGATCCACAGTGAATGTCGCCACTTCCCTGGGGCTCAAAACCGTGTGGATGAAAGCTTCCAAGGGACAAAAGGAACTGCTTACCTAAGTGCTGGAAATTACGGAACACTTAAAGATTGGAAAGGCAATGTGCTTTATGAGCACGATCGTAAGAATCAGCCAAATCCATATCAAGTAGAGCATGATCAGCTTTGGGCTACCTTGTTCAATGGTGACTATAAATTTGCTGATGCTGAAAATGCTGCAAATAGCACCATGACTGCCATTATGGGTAGATATGCTACTTATTCCGGTAAGCCATTGACCTTCGATGAAGCTTTAAACGGAAGTATTGATTTGATGCCAGAGACGCTAGCTTGGGATGCTATGCCTAAAGTATTGCCTGGAGCAGATGGGTATTATCCACATGCTATTCCGGGTAAAACTAAAGTAGTTTAATCATGGAAAGAAGAGGATTTATTAAGAAATTTGGCTTAGGAAGCACCCTATTGGGTGTTTCTGGAGCTATGAGTATACCTTCTTTTGCCATGGGCAAGGCTGAGCCTACTTTCAACATGGATTTTGCACCCCACTTCGGAATGTTTAAAAGTTCTGCTCCTGGAGGAATTGTGGATGAATTAAAATTCATGGCTGATCAGGGTTTCAGATCTTTAGAAGACAATGGAATGCTTCGTAGATCGGAAGAAGAGCAGGCGCTGATCGGTAAGACATTGGAATCTTTAGGGATGAGAATGGGTGTTTTCGTGATAGAAGGTGGCGACAACTGGAAAGTGTCATTGACCACAGGAAAGCAGGAATTCATGGATACTTTTGTAGATACATGTAAGAAATCTGTTGAAGTAGCAAAGCGTGTTGGTGCAAAATGGATGACTGTAGTTCCAGGCTATTTCGAAAGAAATCTTCCGATGGGAGTACAGACCGGTAATGTCATTGAGGCTTTGAAGCTTGGAGCTGAAGTATTTGAACCACATGGTCTAGTGATGGTGATGGAGCCCTTGAGTGATAATCCTGATCTTTTCCTCCGTCATGCTGATCAATCTTATATGATCTGCAAGGCTGTGGATAGCCCAGCCTGTAAGATCCTTTATGATATCTATCATATGCAGCGCAATGAAGGAGACCTAATTTCTACTATGCAGAAGACTTGGGAAGAGATTGCATACATCCAAATAGGAGATAATCCAGGCAGAAAGGAGCCAGGAACAGGAGAAATCAATTATAGCAATGTATTCAAATACATCCATGAGAAAGGTTTCGAGGGTGTGATGGGTATGGAGCATGGCAATGCATCTCAAGGAGTCGAAGGAGAAAAAGCATTAATCCAGGCCTATAGAAAAGTTGATATAGTCTGATTTTAAAATAGAAATGATTAAAAGAAAATTACTAGCGCTATCATTATTGGTAGCGCTTTTTTCCTGCAAAAAATCTGAGGAAAACCTGGCAGATAAGCCCAGTGGATGGAACATCCTTGTGACCCCCATTGAGTCATCTCTAAGAGGACTCTCCCCACTCACCAGTGAGATAGCCTGGGCAAGCGGAAGCAATGGCGTATGGCTAAGAACTATTGATGGTGGAAAGACTTGGGATCATGGGGTGGTAGCAGGGCTGGACACGGTCGATTTCAGGTCTATTCATGCATTTGATGCAATGACCGCAATTGTGGTCTCCGCCGGACAGCCAGCAGTTATCTACAAAACTGTTGATGGGGGAAATTCTTGGGAACTGAAGCATCAAGAGAATGAGTTCGCATTTCTCGATGGTATCAGTTTTGCCTCAGCCAGTAGAGGATTTGTGCTTGGAGACCCTTTTGAAGGGAAATGGACAATTCTCCAAACAGCCAATCAGGGAAATACTTGGTATCCTTTGGACTCTTTGCCAGAGGCGGCGGATGGAGAAGCAGCTTTCGCTGCGAGTGCTACGTCCCTTCTCGCTGAAGGAAATCAGCTGTGGCTAGGAACTGGTGGCATGGAATCCAACCTCCATTTTTCAAATGATATGGGAGAAAGCTGGGAAAAGTACAGTACCCCATTTGTCCAAGGAGAATCATCACAGGGCATTTTTTCAATAGCAAGTATGGGCGGAGGAGAAATCGTAGGAGTAGGCGGAGACTATTTGAATGAAGAAATGCAAGAAGGTATTGCTGGTATTTTTGTTTTAAGTAATAAAGAATGGGTAAAACCTCAGCAGGGGCCTGGCGGGTATCGATCAGGAGTAGTTTACTTTTCGAAGCTAAAATGGTTGATCGCCGTTGGTCCAGCTGGCTCAGATTATTCCACTGATGGGGGGATTATATGGCAGCCAATTTCTGCAGATGGTTTTCATGCCGTAAAAATCGGACATGCAGATGGTTCAGTATGGGCGTCGGGTGCCAAAGGAAAAATCGCTAAATTGAACTATTGAAAGCCAAAGTCCCATTCCAGAAAGAATACCAATGACTGATCTTTGTATTCGATAATTACAAAAGATTTGCATATTGGTTAAGCTTTGCGGAATAACCATGACGTATCTTTAGGCTGACTCTTATTAACCGATATTAAACCTGAATTTTATAAACGATGTTTGAAATTGTTCCATCCATATGGCTCATCAATGGAAAATGTGTTCGACTCAAAAGAGGCGATTTTTCAACTGAGGAAGTGATCTCTAATAATCCTTTGGAAATTGCTCAGGCTTTTGAATCCATAGGAATCAAAAGAATCCATCTAGTAGATTTAGATGGTGCTCGTAGAGGTGAGCCTAAAAATTACCATATCCTTGAGGCTATTGCGGGATATACAGAGTTAAAAGTTGATTATACCGGAGGAATTTCTACTGACGGAGATGTGATCAAATGTTTTGAATTCGGAGCTGCCAGCATCACCGTGAGCTCAGCAGCAGCAAATCATCCAGAGCGTTTCGCCCAATTTCTCCTTTCTTACGGCCGGGAGAAAATCAATCTCGCTGCTGATATTAACCCCGCTGATAACAAAATCAAAATCAAAGGTTGGTTAAAGAAAACCGAGATTGACCTTTTCGATCATATTGACTTTTTCTATGAAAGAGGTTTGAAATACCTGAAATGTTCAGATATCTCAAGGGACGGCGTAATGGAAGGTCCGAACTTCGCACTTTTCCAGACCATCAGGGATAAATTTCCTGAAATTCACCTAGCAGCAAGTGGTGGGGTAAGAGGAATTGATGATTTCAAGCGACTTAGAGACATGGGCGTATCAGCCAGTGTTTTTGGGAGAGCTTACTATGAAGGGATGATAAGTCTTGAAGACCTTAAGAAATTTATTTTAGAAAATTGAGCATAAAAATAGAGACTTCGAAAAAGTCTCTATTTTTATGCCTGAATATTATTTCGCTTCAGTCTGCTTTGAATTTATCTACTATATAAAGGAAGATATTAAAGGATAAAGTTGAAGGTACTGTTTCTGTCTTTTTTCCTTCTCCACTGATAGTTCCTTCTTTTTTAAGAGACTGCGCTTTTTCTCTATTTATACTAGTTGACACAGGCTGTGCCGAATTCCTATGAGAAGAGTTGTCTTTTATTTCCAATGAATGGTCAACACTTGGCCGATCAATCGGCTTTGTGTTTTCCATTTCCATCTTATCTTGTTCATTCTGCGCAAATGATTCTCCTGTAATAAAGCAAAATCCCGCAGCAAATAAGCTGAATATAGTGAGTTTCTTAAAAGAAAATTTCGTTAATTCAATCATTTTTCGAGTAAGTTCCTTTAATGATTATTTTGGGTGTTTTAAAGGTTCCTAAAATTAGGAAAAAAATCGACTATGCAAACGATTGATTACAAAGATTTTGACAAAATAGAATTACGTGTGGGTACGATAATGAAGGTTGAACGGTTTGAAAAAGCCCGTAAGCCTGCCTATAAAATTTGGATTGACCTGGGCAAAGAGTTTGGATTGAAAAAATCCTCAGCACAGGTAACTTTCTATTATAAGCCTGAAGAGTTAATCGGTCGACAAGTCGTATGCGTTTGTAATTTTGCTCCTAGGCAAATCGCAGATTTTATGTCTGAGATTTTGGTGACTGGATTCAGCGATGAAGAGGGTAATATAATACTGGCCTCAGTGGAAAGAAAAGTTCCGAATGGAGCTAGGTTACATTAGACCTCTTTAGAATAAGGGAAGTTCAAAGGATTTGGATAGTCAAACGTAAATCCTGATTTTAGAATTTTCTCTCCAGAAACTAACCTATCAAATCCTTCGGGAGGATTCGAGTAGCTTTTTGGAGCTTCTAATCCAAGTTCTACTACATTCCGTTCGTAGATGTCTTTTCTTAGCGAGTGGATAGGAGCTACACCATTATAGATTTCATTCCAGAGTTCGTTCTCGATGATCCAGCTAAGCATTCTTGCAGCATCATTTCTGTAGATGAAATTCACACGAGTATTACCATTTACGTCTTCTCGGCCAGCTACATATTTCCCCGGGATTCTGTCATCCCCCAGCAAGCCACCAAATCTGACAATTGTAAGCTCTTTGCAACCCATAAATGAAGTTTCTCCTTTCAGAAGGGTAATATTTCCTGTCGTTTTTGGTGTGATCTGCTCGGCTTCTGTGTAAGCTTCCTCTTGATTTTGATCTGGATATACACCAGTACTCGATACGAAGATGACTTTTTGAATTTTGGATTGGTCTACCATACTTCGTAGAAACTTCAATTGCTCCAGATACATTTCACCGTTTGTGGTACGGGATCGTGGAGGAATATTAATGACTAGGACTTCACTAGTGAATAATTCTTGAAAGCCTTTCCCCTGAGGAAAAGGTATGAGCTCAAATTGGAAAGCTTCTAGGCCCTGATTTACAAGCTTTGTTTGCTTTTCAACGGAAGTTGTACTACCAACTACGGCATGTCCATTATTTTGTAGAAGATGAGCTAAGGGCTGACCTATCCAGCCGAGACCTATTATTGAGATTTTTGTCATTGATCTTAAAGAAAAAAACCTCCTAGGATATGGAGGTTTTATTACTATTGCTTTTTGGGAATTGTACCCAAGATGTAATCCCACAAGGGTGTACTAACGCCGAATGCTACATCGGGATCTTTGTAATGATGAATTGCGTGATGCACCCATAGAACTTTCATGAAATTCTTTGGCGGCTGTACTGCGTGTACCAAATAGTGAATTCCCAAATAAAGTGCATATCCTAGCAAAAAGCCCGGCAAGAAATAGTAGGCTAGATCTCCCATGGTCAATTTGAAAATTAGGTATAGTATGGCAGAGTAAGCCGCACTTACAAATGGCGGCATTGCTAATCTATCTTTATCCTTTGGATAATCATGGTGAATTCCGTGCACGGTGTACTGCAATTTGTCCTTGATAGGAGTATTAGGCTCCATGTGGAAAAAATGCTTGTGCATCATATACTCGACTAAGGTGAAACCAATATATCCCACTACAAATAATAGAATTGCGGTTCCTACTCCCACAGATGCTCTCTGAATTCCGAAATAAATAGAAATTATTCCAAGAATGATGAACATTGTAATGGGTACTAATATGTTGGTTCTTGAAATTCTCTCCAAAAATGGGTTAGAGAAAATTTGAGCTGTGCCAAAATTATCTGGCTTATCCAATCTTCCTATCTTTTTCATACGCTACTAAATAAAAGTGTACTCAGTTGGGACTAACTTCACAAAGATACTTCAAAACTGTGTTTTGTCCCTGTGATTTAGCTGACAATAATCAGATATTAATCAAATTTCTGCCAATGCCGACGCTATAGTCTTCTGATAATAAGCTACATAATGTGGCAAAATAATAGAGATATCAAACTCCTTTGCCCTTGCAAGAGCATTTTTTTTGAAGGTGGGCAGGTTTGCATCATCCAAAATATAGAGTGCTTTTTCCTTCATGTATTGGATATCACCAATATTTGAAACAAATCCTGTGACACCATCTACATTCAATTCTGGGATTCCTCCTGCATTCGAGGTTAGAAGCGGCACTTCGCAAGCCATTGCTTCAAGAGCTGCCAAGCCAAAGCTTTCTTTTTCTGAGGGCATCAAAAATAGATCCGCCACTGACAATACTTCTTCTACTGCATCTAATTTTCCCAAGAAACGGACATCGTCACAGGTTCCTAATTCACGACAAAGTCGCTCCATTCTATCTCGCTCAGGGCCATCACCCACCAAAAGTAATTTTGCCGGGATCTCTTTTCGGACTTCATAAAACACCCGAATTACATCCTCCACACGTTTTACCTTTCTGAAATTGGAAGTATGAACTAGGAGCTTTTCTCCATTCGGGCAGATTGCCAATTTGAAATGTTCTTTTTTCTGTCTCTTAAAGCGATTCAAATCAATAAAGTTTGGAATCACTTCGATTTCTCGCTGAATATCAAAGAAAGCATAAGTTTCTTTTCTTAGATCTTCTGACACGGCCGTCACCCCATCTGATTGGTTGATGCTGAACGTGACTACTGGCTCATAACTTGGGTCCTTACCTACCAGAGTGATATCCGTCCCATGCAGCGTGGTCACGACCGGAATCTGAATTCCCTGTGTTTTCAAAATTTGCTTTGCCATATAAGCAGCTGAGGCATGGGGAATGGCATAATGAACATGAAGAAGATCCAGCTTTTCGTATTTGACTACACTCACCATCTTGCTTGCCAAAGCTAATTCGTAAGGCGCATGCTCAAATAAGGGATAGCTTTTGATGTCAACCTCGTGGTAATATAAATTCTCACTGAAAAAGTCCAAGCGAGAAGGTTGCTTGTAAGTAATGAAATGAACCTCATGTCCAATTTTGGCTAGTCCTATACCTAATTCTGTCGCTACTACCCCACTACCACCAAAAGTCGGGTAGCAAACAATGCCGATTTTCATAATATTTTTGCTGGTTTATAAACCTGCTTTTTAACACGCATTAACCCCCTTTTTGTTCAATTTCAAAGTTAATAATCCAGTTATTCAAAATTATGCAGGTAAAATTACTGAATATCAGTACACTTGGGTGGTTACATTAACTACATCCAGATACAAAAAACCCTTGAGAAAAGTATTTTCTCAAGGGTTTTGCTATACAAATCAATACGTTATCATCCTTTTTTGCTCTCATTTACGGCATGATGTGCTGCTCTCGCTGCAAAAGCCATGTAAGTCAAGGTAGGATTCTGGGTAGAAGTGGAAGTCATCGAAGCCCCATCTGTCACGTACACATTAGGTACGTCATGAAGCTGATGGTTTCCATTAAGCATAGAAGTTTTTGGGTCTTTGCCCATTCTCACTCCACCCATCTCGTGAATATCCAAACCAGGGACACGATGATCGTCACGCACGGAAATATCTGTGAAACCTGCCTTCGAAAACATTTCTGAGATTTGCTCCTGATAATCGATAATCATCTTTTCATCATTGTCATCATACTCCACATTGAATTTCAAGGTAGGTAGTCCATAAGGATCAAGTTTCTCGCTGTCCAAAGCAATGAAATTAGATTCCTTAGGAATAGTCTCTCCCATCATGTGTGAACCTACTCTCCATGGCCCATCTGCCGGCGTTTTATTTAGCATACTATTTTTCAAATCCATTCCTACCCTTGCGTCAGCCACATAGCCTCCACCTCTGTAGGCACTAAATCCACCTGCATAACCTCGAAGAAAATCAGTTTCTTGTTTTTTCACATTTCTAAATCGCGGAATATATCCGCTGGTTGGCCGCCCACCTGAAGTAGTGTATTCCTTAAACCCATCATGAGAAGCACTTACGCCAGCCCGGTAATTGTGGAAAGCGAAATATTTACCTAAAACGCCACTGTCATTTCCCATTCCGTTGGGGAATCTGGCGGAAGTGGAATTCATCAAAATTGCATTGGAATTGATGGCAGCAGCATTGATGAAGATCACATCAGCATAGAATTCTTCAACTTCTTTGGTGTGTGCATCGATTACTCTTACTCCGGTTGCTTTCCCTTTTTCCTCGTCATAAATCACAGAATGTACTACCGAATCTGGTCTTAATGTCACGTTTCCACTCTTCAAAGCCCAAGGAATAGTAGATGAATTGCTGCTGAAATATCCTCCAAATGGACATCCACGCTGGCAAAGATTTCTATTTTGACAAGAGGCCCTGCCTTGTGCTGCGAATTCTGGACTAGGCTCATGAATATGCGCGCATCGCGAAGAGATCATGTGGCGATCACCGCCATAAGTTTCTTTTAGCTTTTGGGCAAAATGCTTTTCTACAATATTTAGATCATATCCCGGCAAAAATTCTCCGTCAGGAAGTACATCCAGTCCATCAAGGTTACCTGATACCCCTGCAAATTTCTCCACATGACTGTACCAGGAAGCGATGTCTTTGTAGCGAATCGGCCAATCCACAGCAAATCCATCTCTCGCTGGTCCTTCAAAATCATAGTCTGACCAGCGCTGTACCTGTCTGGCCCAAAGTAGCGATTTCCCGCCTACCTGATAGCCTCTGATCCAGTCAAATGGTTTTTCTTGGATATAAGGCTGGTCAGCATCCTTGGCAAAAAAGTGCTCAGAATCTTCTCCAAATGCATAACATTTGGATACGATTGGATTTTCGTCAAGAACTTTCTGAGGGAGTTTTCCTCTATGCTTGAATTCAAAAGGGAGCATATTGGTAGTGGGATAATCCTTAATATGCTCCACGTTTCTTCCTCTTTCCAGTAAAAGCGTTTTCACCCCTAAGTCACCAAATTCCTTGGCTGCCCATCCCCCGCTGGCACCAGAACCTACGACAATGGCTTGATATGTTCGTTCTTGTTTGTTTCGGATATTCAGATTAGCCATCGATACGAGTAGGTTGAATTTCGGAGATTAAAGCGGACCCATTGTATGGACCAGGAATGAGTGAGTATGGAATTACTTCTGTCTGAATGTACTCTGAGGCCATGTAGCCTTGCATTGTAAGTCGCTTGGTTGTGTTCAGGAAATAGGTTACAGCTTTATCTTTTTCACCTTCAGGATTTTCTGATGGCTGCAGATCTATTCCAGTTTGAATCAAATTTTCTTTCTCCTTGGTGCTGAGTTGGTCATACTTTTTACCAGCTGTTTTTTTTGCAAAATCAGGAAAAGCGGCGAGGCCAGTGCTGAAAAGAGTCTGATTGTCGGTACTCATGCAATCATTCACCATCACTAGTATGAAATCAGGCACTTCTAATTCAAGTGCTCCTTTTAATTCTCCAGCAGGTATAATTGTATCTGATATTGCTCCCAAGAGTTGCTTTTGCGAAGCGGTAACCTTGAGATTTTCGTAGGCTGCCAGGATATCATCTGAGCTAAAATCACATGAAGGAATTAGGGCGAGTCCTCCTGATATCAGCGCGAGATGCCTTAGGGCGATTCGTCTGTTCATAAATAGGTTTGTGTGATTGGGTTTTGCTATAGGTTTTGAAGTTAGGCAAATTGATTTTTAATTGCCATTAATTGTTGATGAAAGGGGGTAAGTGAAGTTACTTATTGGCTCTTTTTGTTTTAAGAATTGAGTGAAATCACCTTGTCAAAACACCTACTTCTGCGAAAGTTGCGGCATTGCCATCAGCGGTTTTAATTGCCTTCAGACGAATAAACCGTGATTTAACTTCGGCAAATCGGACGATTTGTTCGATAGGACTATTGACAATATTTGAGAATTCTCCTGAAGCTACTTGCTTCCAAGAATTCCCATTTGTGCTTACTTCGAATACATAATTGGTAATAAATCCGCTCGGATATCTAGCCTGCATCGGCATATAGGTGAAGCCTTTTAAACTCGTTTCTTCCCCAAGGTCGATTGTAAGACTGTTTTCCTCACTTTCAAAATAACTCCCTGAGTTTTCATCTATTGCTTTTTCACCTTTTGCCTGGATCACTTTCCAATTTGCCTTTGCAAGATCCACGTCAATTCTCACAGGCTCACTTTTTTGACCTGAAACTGGATCCACGGAAATGGCTTTCAAAGTAGCTGCTTGTTCAACCATAAATGGTTCGGCATACTTTTGACTTTCTGCACTAGGATCAGAATCATCTAGCGTGAAATAAATTTCCATCCCTTCATCGGGCTTTGTAAATGTAATCTCTCCTGAGTTTGCTCTGGAATAGGTAGGAGGAATGATCAGCTTTGGGGCATTATATATTCCAACTTTTGAGATTAATGGAATGTCTTTTCCATCAGTAAATCTAACGCGGACAGCTCTCGCCGTCACATCTGGAAATCTTAAAATTCTCTTATGACCAATAGTTGTGCCTTCGGCGATTTTCTCCCAGTTTCCATCGGCTTCTTTTTCCAGAATGAAGGATTTTACTCGCTGCCCAAGAGGTGTGTATTCTTGGAGCATTAGCCGATTGAAAATGACTTCCTCTCCAAATTCCAGTGTAATCTCTGCATCTTCTGAGCCATCAGGCGTTGTCCAATAAGTCTCATAATCTTCGTCAAGAACATTTTCTATTTTGTAGCCTTTTCCTCGCTCGTCATTGGCTCTTGCTGCTGCTTGCGAAGCCAGATTAACAGCAAAATCTTCTTTTACTTTTGCTGCGAGTTTCATGATCGCATCTACATCATTTTCATGAATCAGACCTCTAGTATCTACAGGGAAATTGATAAGCAAAGAGCTGTTTCTCCCGATGCTTTTGTAATAGATTTCCAAAAGCTGTGGCAAAGTTTTGACCTTATGATCCTCATATTTATGATAGTACCACCCTGGACGAATAGAAACATCTGCCTCAGCTGGTACCCAATGAGTGCCATTTTCTTGTCCTGAAGCATATTTCTCCGGATATTCAGGCATTCCTGCATATACTGAGTCCCGCATCAAAGTTGACCAAGTGGTCTCATATGCAAAGCCGTGCTCATTACCAACCCATCTTACGTCTGGCCCGCCATCGCTGAACATCATCGCATTGGGTTGCAATTCGCGGACAAGTTTGTAAACTTCCGGCCATTGGTAATAAGTGAGCTTATCTACTTTCCGGGTCTCATTTGCTCCCCCATAATAGCCGTCACCACCGTTTGCTCCATCAAACCAGACTTCGAAGATCTCTCCATAATTTGTAAGCAATTCTGTCAGTTGATTCCTCATGTAAGTGATGTATTCTGGCTTGCCATAGTCAGGATGATTTCTGTCCCAAGGGGAATAATAAATCCCAAATTTCAATCCATATTCCTTACAAGCCTCAGCAAGTTCTTTGATCAAATCGCCTTTCCCCTCTTTCCAAGGGCTGTTTTTGATCGAATGCTCAGTATAGGCTGATGGCCATAGTACGAATCCATCATGATGTTTTGCGGTAATAATTAACCCTTTCATACCTGCCTCAGCAGCTACTTGTGCCCATTGTCGTGGCTGAAGATCTGAAGGGTTGAACATTTCTGGTTTTTCATCGCCAAAACCCCATTCTCTATCGGAAAAAGTATTCATATTGAAATGAATGAAACCGTAATATTCTAATTCTTGCCAAGCGATTTGACGAGGGGCAGGAACTGGTAACACGGGTGCGGGAGGAGTTGCTTTTTCAGCACAAAAAGAAAGGACTACTAACAGTGACAGCCAAAGTGTATTTTTCATTAGAAAAGAGTTAAGGCAGAATATTAGCTCTTTTGAGTGGAAATCGAAAGTAGAATGTGATTTGAAGTACGTAGATGAGTTTAGCTTAGGAAGCGTAAATTTTTAAATGGTAAATATTTCTCTCCAAAAAGCCGTTAAATTCGCCCCATGACAAAATACTTTACCCTCTTTTTGATTTTTGTTTGCTTTGCAGCAAACGCACAGATTCAGATCACAGTCATCGACGCAAAAACACAAAATCCATTGAATAATGTGCTAGTACGCCCCGAAACTGGCAAAGCTCAAATCACTAATACATCCGGAATTCTAGCTTTTTCAGGTTCTGAGGATAAGAATTTCACATTCTTCAAATCGGGTTATGAAGCTTTCTCTGCAAAATTTGGAGCGGGCGAGCACATCGTCAAATTAATCGAAAAATCATTCAATCTTTCCGAAGTCACTGTAACAGCATTTGAGTCAGAACGCCCACTTTTGGAGCAATCCGCAGCGATCGCCGTAGTGTCAGAGCAGGACTTCAGCCGCTTCAACGAAACATCCATTGTCAATTCATTCAATACTAAGCCTGGGATCCGCATTGAAGAACGCGCTCCTGCCAGTTACAGAATTTCGATTCGTGGAAGTTCACTCCGCTCTCCATTTGGAGTTCGAAATGTGAAGGTATATTGGAATGAAGTACCTTTTACTTCCCCAGATGGGACAACTGCATTGAATCTTCTTGACTTATCCAATATCCGAAATGCCGAAGTAATCAAAGGCCCTTCGGGAAGTATATACGGCGCAGGGAATGGCGGTGTAATTAATCTTTATAGTCCCGCAAATCCTATTGGAGGAAGGATTTCGGCGGATTTTATGGTAGGAGATTTTGGAATGACTCGCTATAAGCTGGGGCTTTCTCAGCAAGTGGGAAATGGAGGTTTTGAAGCTTCTTTTGTAAGTCAAAAAGCTGATGGATATCGTGAACATGCTGCGATGGATAGACAAGTCTTTCAGCTGGGAGGCTTTTTCTCAGTTTCAGACAAGCAAGAAATCCGAACTCAGCTGTTGATCTCAGATTTAAATTATCAAATTCCAGGAGCACTCAACGCGGATCAGCTAGCTGAGGATCCAACACAAGCCAGACCTGGATCGGTAAACCAAAACAGCTCAATTTCCCAGCAGTCTGTCTTCGCTTCTCTTGGGCATTTGTATAGATTCTCACCAAAGATCAAGAACTCGACTACACTATATCTGAACACCAATGATTTCGAAAACCCTTTCATTTTAGATTACAAGAAAGAGCTTGGTTTCGGATTCGGAGGTAGAACAAAATTCACTTTTGATGGAAAGCTGGCTGGAAAAGACCTGAGAATAATCGCAGGAGGAGAATATCAAACTAGTATCACCGATGCGCAGAATTTCGGAAATGTCAATGGAGTAGCCGATACTGTGAGATTTGCAGATAAACTTCGTGCAACTCAAGGATTCTTGTTTCAGCAGGCAGAATGGGATCTGATGGAGAACTTTATGCTGACTTTCGCACTCAGTGAGAATTTCAGCAGTTTGGAAATAGATCGTCAGATTAATGCCTCAGGTGGGCAGACAGGGCTTCAGGAGCGAAAGTTTGATCCGATTGTAGTTCCGAGATTTGCGCTGAATTATCAGTTCAATGATTATTCTGGAGCGTATGGTAGCATCAGCAGCGGCTTTTCCCCACCTACAATTGATGAAGTCCGGACCAATGAGGGGAGTTTAAACCTTGATTTGGAAGCAGAAAAAGGAGTGAATTATGAAGTGGGCTATAGAATTGGCAAAGGAAAGTTGAATCTGGATTTGACTGCTTTTTACTTCAAACTCGAACAAACGATCACGACTTATACAAATTCTCAAGGTGTTGTGCTTTTCAGAAATGCGGGTTATACAGATCAAAAAGGGATAGAAGCGGCGATTGACTATGCCTTGATTAGAAATGGGGTCACTTTTATTCGTGATCTAAAAATCGGAACTGCATTTACGGGGAATTACTTCAAGTTCAAAGATTATCAAAAAAAAGACAATGACTTCTCCGGTAATGACCTGACGGGAGTTTCTCCAAATACACTAGTCACGCGCTTGGATCTTCGCACCAAGCCCGGAGTTTATTTGAACCTTACTCATCAGTTCGTGGATGAAATCCCGCTCAACGACGCCAATACAGTCTATCAGGATGCCTATAATTTGGTGAATATGCGATTTGGCTGGGCCAGAAGTTTTGCGGGAAAGTGGGAACTGGAAGCCTTTGCCGGTGTGGACAATTTGCTAGACGAAAGTTATTCCCTAGGAAATGATTTGAACCCTTTTGGCGGAAGATATTATCAGCCTGCACCAACTAGAAATTGGTATGGTGGCGTGAAAGTGGCGTTTTTGTATTAGGACGTCATTACGGGGAATTTATCGAGAACATTCCTTTAATACCTAACTTTAAATTCCGAAGCAGTCTCATTGATGGTTAGAACTCCTCACTGGATTGCTAGCCCATTAGGAAAAGAGAAGCTAGTAAAAGGGGGCTTGGGATTTTTATACTTACTAATTCTACCTATCATTTTTGTCGCAAGTCAATAGATTTTAGAAACTAGAGTCAAGAGCCGAGATTTGTGCTACTCCCCCTTGGATTTTAGATACTTTTTGGAAACGGAGTTTCATCAAAAGGGGGCGGGGGGATTTATAGAGAGTAGCTAGTATTAATACATAAGATTTTAGACAGCTTGTAATGAAAAAAAGCAAGGAAAAAGTAATGGTAAGTCTCAAAAGGAATTTCCCTTACCTTGAATTATGCCTGCTTGGGTTCTATGGGTTTATCATTGTTATTAGTACTTATAAGCTGCTCTTTGCACATGAAATGGAATTCGACTGGATTCTAATTGGAGTCATCCTTGCTCTTTTAGTATTTGGGATATTTTTTAACAATTCAAATAAGTTGCTTATAGTAACAGATAAAAAGATAATAATCAAAAAATGGTTGTCTGGGAAGCGATCCGAGTTTCTTCTAAAAGACCTCAAGGGATTTGAGCTTAAAGAAAATTATGACCGTTTTGGGTTTGTAAAACACGTAAGGATAATTACTAATGATAATGACATATTTGAATTCATTAAAATGAATTATTTGAATTACGATAAATTAATTCCAGGATTGAAAAGAGTAGGTCTGCAATATTTAGGAACGGTAGAATTGAAATCAAAATACAAACATATTTGGGCTCTAATTGGAGGAATATCTAGTGCCTTGGCTGTTTTGGGATTCTTCCTTGTTCAACTAATGAAATTATTGAAGTAAAGTACCTCGTATGTTCTGAATACTTTTTTTAGCGCAAGTCTCATGACTTATGCCGATACTAATTGCAGTCTGAAGACTGCATTTTCATAAGTTCAAGGCTGAAGTCTTGAACTAAACGCAGCAATGACAACCTACTCAATCCCATCCAACTCACTTAATTCCAACCAAGTCAGTTCCAATTCTTCCAATTCAGAATCAATTTCCAGCATGCGCGATGAGATTTTCATTAGCTCTTCGTGGTCGGAATTTCCACCACTGATTTTTTCGGTAAGTTCGGATTTCTCTTTTTCCAATTTGGCCATGGAAGCATTGACCTCCTTGAATTCATTCTTTTGCTTAAAGCTAGCTTTTACTTTAGTTGGAGCTGCAGTGGTAACCGCAGCTTTCTCAGATTGAATAGATTTGGTGGATTCGCTGCTTCGGTCTTCAGTCTTCGGACTTCGGTCTTTTTGCTCTTTCTCCACTTCACGGAACTCAGAATAATTACCGGGGAAATCACTGATTTCGCCTTCTCCTTCGAATACAAACAAGTGCTCCACCAATCTGTCCATGAAATATCTATCGTGGGAGACGATGATCAAACAGCCTGGAAACGTATCCAAAAACTCCTCTAGGGTGTTCAACGTCATCAAATCCAAATCATTCGTAGGTTCATCGAGAATCAGGAAATTAGGATTCTTGATCAAAACCATCAACAATTGAAGTCTTCTTCGCTCACCACCGCTGAGTTTTGCAACTGGTGTATGCTGTTGCTTTGGAGGAAAGCCAAATTGTGTCAAAAATTGAGATACCGTAATTGTAGCTCCACCAGCGATGGTAACTACTTCGGCGACTTCCTTCACAATGTCTAATAGACGTTTTTCCTCGTCAAAACTACTTTCTTCCTGTTTGTAATAACCAAAAGCGGTTGTCTGTCCGATGGAAACAGTTCCTTGATCAGGAGCCATTTGTCCAGTGATCATATTGAGAAAAGTGGTTTTCCCAGCACCGTTTGGACCTATAATTCCAATTCTATCTTTCTTTTTGAACGTGTATGAAAAATTATTAACGATCGGAACTTCCCCAAAAGCTTTTTGCATTTTTTCGATTTCAATGATCTTGTTTCCAAGTCGCTGAGTCGTCACGGTCAACTGAATATCACGCTCTTCACGTTTCTGAGAAGCTTTTTCTTTTGTGTCTTCAAAAGCATCCACACGATATTTTGCTTTAGTGCTTCTCGCTTTTGGTTGACGGCGAATCCAATCCAATTCCTTTTTGTAGAGACTCTTGGCTTTTTCGAGTTCTATATCCTCGTTATCCATTCGCTCTTCTTTCTTGTCAAGGAAGTAGCCGTAGTTTCCTTGATAGCGGTGTATTTTACCCTGATCAAGTTCCAAGATTTCATTAGTCACTTTTTCTAAGAAATATCGATCGTGAGTCACCATGAAAAGCGCAAGATTGGATTTTGCTAAATAATCTTCCAGCCATTCGATGGTTTCCAGATCGAGGTGGTTGGTAGGCTCATCGAGAAGCAACAAATCAGGTTTCTCCAAGATGGCTTTTGCCAAGGCAACTCGTTTACGCTGACCACCAGAAAGTGTTCCCACAGGGATTTCCGTGTCATGAAGGCCAAGTTTACCAAGCACTTCTTTCACTTGGTATTCAAAGTCCCAGGCTTGGAAAGCATCCATTTTCTCAAATAGCACAGACATTTTATCCGAATTATCTATGCCACGTTCAGCTTCCAGCATAGCCTTATGATAATCTTCAATCACCTTGAGCACTTCAGAATTACTTTGGTCGAAGATGGTCTGGTAAATACTCATTGTACCTTCAAAAACTGGATTTTGATGCACATAAGCCACTTTCACCTGCTGGTTTGTTCCCACTTGACCCGTATCAGGAATCTCCAAGCCCATGATGATTTTCATCAGGGTGGATTTTCCCGCGCCATTAATACCGACGAGGGCGATTTTTTGACCTTGAGAAATGCCAAAAGAGATGTTGGAAAAAAGCTTGCGCTCACCGAACGCTTTACTGAGGTTTTCGACCGAAAGGTAATTCATGCCGCAAAAGTAGGAAAAAGGCAGGCAAGAATTACTTTAATTCCAATCATGTTGTTTTCAATTGGCTGATTAGTAAAACTTATTGAAATTGATTCGGCTCAAAATTTATGAAAATACGGCTCAAAACTAGGGTAAGATGAGCGTTATTTAGTCGATTTTGACACTTT
>NZ_MSSW01000096.1 GCF_002150685.1 Algoriphagus antarcticus | reverse complement strand
ACATACAGATTAATTTATTTTCAACTCATCACAACCTTCGTTATCAATCGTGTAAGAGATATTAATAATCTTCCAAGCGTCATCTTTTTTGATCAAAGTAAAGACATCCACACCACAGTGAGAGAATTCTCCATTGAGTCTAAACTCATACGGAACCCAGGCCATTGCCATTCCTTCATGGATTTTCACATCCATGCTGAAAGCTTCTTCATGGTAGGAATTTTTTGATTGGAAAGTCTTTAAATCATCCTTAAAAAACCTCATTCTATGTCTGGCTGGACTTACTGCATTGTTAACTGTCCATATCTGCCCTTCCATAAATGCCACTTCTTTTAGCAAAACGGTATCCTGCTTTTCTAAAGATTCGAAAAACTGATTGACCACACTTTCTACAGCGGCTTTTTCAGTCTTTTCATTTTCCTGCGAAAAGCAATCAAAACAGATCGTAAGTGTGAGGATAAAGAATAGTTTTTTCATGGGTTTATGAAGGTTTTAAATAGTCCTAAATAGTTGAAGCATCTCAACAAAACGAATGTTAGCGAGAAGGTAATTGAAGTTCAAATTAGACAATTCCCCTCCTAAAACCAATACTTTTTAAATCCTAAAAATGATCAGTCTGGAAAACCTATACTCTCTAAATAAACACGCAAAAGATATTTTACCCGTTCTCCAGATGAGCTTCGTTATCGGGACAGGCTGTACTTAAGCTTCCCAGATAGTTACCGGGATTATTGATTCCACTGACAAGGACAAGAAGCGCTACGGATTCAACGAAAACCTAGTTGTAGGCAGCAGTGTTTTTGTAGTCCTTCGCCATCTTCCACGAGTCAACAACTTGGTTGTCTGCTATAGTTTCGTGCAATGGTTAATCACTTTCATGAAACTCTATCGTGTCTCCACTTTCAATTTTATCTGTAGGTTTTTCAAGAGGTAATGTAAAATAAAAAGACGAACCCTCGTCCTCTATACTTTCTACCCATATTTCACCGCCATTTTTTTCTAAGAAGCCCTTTACTAAAAGCAATCCAATACCTGCTCCTTTATTTTCTTTCCTTGCTCTTGTAAGTGTATTCATATGCGTAGTAAAAAGTTTGGCCTGTATTTCCTTGGACATTCCAATTCCGGTATCCTTAATCTCCACAATCATTCTTCCCTCATTTTTTTTCGCTGTTACAGTAATCTTCCCTCCTTTACGGGAATGTTTTATGGCATTTGAAACAATGTTCTGGAGTATGGATAGTACCATTTTTCCATCAGCGAAAACATTGGTATTTTCTTCAATTTCTTGATGGAGGTTTATTGTATTTATAGAAGCGGTCTCCTTTAAACTATCGAAGACTTTTTTGACATATTCAGAAAGTTCGATTTTTGTAGGGGTAAACGCATCCGATGCGTATTTGATTCTAGCCCATTCCACCAAATAGTCCAACATATTTAACTCATCAGTAGATGCTTTATGAATATACTCCAGCAGATTTTTCACTTCAGCAGGTTCTATTGACTCAATATCTGATTTCAGGTAGTCTGCGGCTTGAATAATATTTGATAATGGACTTCTTAAATCGTGCGAAAGGATGGCAAGGATACTATCTTTATGGTTGTTCAGTTCTTCAAGTTCCTTTACATGCTTTTTTATAGCTTCTTCCGACTTCTTTCTATCAGTTAAATCACGCAGGATTTTGACATAGCCTAAAAGTTCTCCATCGACTCCTTTAAGTGGAAAAACTAAACCGTAAGCATAAAACAGGCTTCCGTCTTTGCAAATGTGCAATCTATTATCTACAGCTCTTCCCTCTTTTACTGAGGTTTCAATTTCTTTTTTCGGAACTCCTTCTTTTTTATCTTCCTCTGTAAAAATTATATCAAAAGGCTCCCCAATGACTTCTTCCGTTTCATAACCAAATATTTTTGCTGAGCCGGCACTCCAACTGTTTATAACTGAATCTTTATCAAGGGTGAAAATCGAATAATCCTGTAAGCTATCAATTATTTGGCTGTAAAACTCTGTGGTAGGGATATACTGGCTTTTTAGAACTTTGGCTATTGGGTGGTCTTTTTTCATTTTATTTAATTGACTGAAATATTTTTTTTACTCTCAATTGAAGGTAGGTGTAGTAATGTGAGGCGGGGATTACACAATTGTTCATTTGACTTGCATAACTCACATTTCTGTGCATTTGCCTGTTCTATATTATTCAATCACCTATTTATCAAGGTTTTATAAAACTGTCATTTTGGGTGTCATTAAACATTGCTGCCAGTGATAGCGATCTGAGAACATTCGGCAAGATAAAGTTTTTTCGTGAAAACAGAACTTCCGGTTAGTAAATACCAGGCAATGATTGCTTAGCGTGTGTGGCAAAAAGCCAGCGGTAGTTTCAAGCGCAGTCGGAAAGATAGAACTATTTAAATCATTCTTAAACTCTTTTTAATCATGAAAATCCACCAGCCTTAATGAGTTTTGCTATGAACTCAACAGAAGATATTTTAGTGATAGGGTCTTCGCTAGATTAGTTATTGAGTGAATTTAACCCTACTTGCAAAGCAGCGAATAATCACCATAAAAAAATAAGAAAAGGAATAATACAAATATGATTGTAACTGCGAAGCAATCACAGCTAGCCCTGCCAAAGCGGGAACCAATTTAAAAAGAAGTAAGAAGTGAAAAAAGGCAAAAGCGTTGCTAACGAGGAAATGTGAATAAAAAAATAGGTACAATATTTTTTCTATCAGCTAAACATTTTAAGAAGTGTTACTTTGTTGAGCGGCTTCTCTATAATATCTATGACAAGAGGATTTTCTTTTGCACGGTTTATATCTTTTGGGTCAACCGAAGAAGAGAGGATGTAAATATCATATTGCTCTTTTATTGAGGCATCGAAAAGCTCAAACTCCTCTAGGTAATCCCATCCTGAGAGTGAAGGCATATTGATGTCGAGAAAAAGTGTTGTTTTTCCATCGGGAGGATTATGGCTGGGTTCAGCTTTCATAAATTTCAATCCATCTTCCGGAATAGTAAAGTCCTTAATATGCACTTCGTCAAATGATTTTTTCAACATCATTTTTGTGATGAGGTTGCTTATTGGATCATCGTCAACGAGGAGGAAGCGCTTTGTTATTTGGGTCATATTATTCATTTTTAAATTTCAAAAACGATCGTAAATTCCGTTCCTTTATTGAGTTCGCTTGCAATGGATATTTTTCCACCGAGCGATTCTACTTGAGTTTTCACCATAAATAGCCCCATGCCTTTGCCTTCGACATGTGAATGGAAGCGATTATAAAGTCCGAAAATTTTTGCACCTTTTGTTTTCATGTCAAGACCCAAACCGTTGTCTTTAAATGTGAGAATTATTTTACCATTTTCTCTTATACTTTTTATTTCGATGATCGGTTGTTCATTTGGCTTACTATATTTAATGCTGTTGCTTATAAGGTTATAGAAGATGCTGTATATATAAATTTTGAGTGAGTAAATTTCATCCACTTCTGAGAAGTCGGATATAATGCGTACGCGATGTTTGTCTATAATATTACCTATACTTATTTTGATATCGTTCACAAGTTTTGAAAAGATGATGACTTCTTTTTTCTCGTTGACATCTTGTTTTAGCTGCAAAATGCTGTTTATGTCTTTGATGATGGTATCCAGTGCTATTACGGATGTAGAGAGTCCTTGCAGAAATTCTTTTTGCTCCTGCGGAGTCAGAGTTTCATCCTGTAAAATTTCGGCTAAACCTATAATGTTGGCACTAGGTGCGCGAAGGTTGTGTGAAATGATATAAGAAAACTGCTCCAGATCGCTATTGCGCTGGACAAGATCCGAAATCATTTTAACGCGTTCACTCTCTGCTTCCTTTCGTTCCGTAATGTCCTGAAAACTGCCATGTATCCTTATACACGTCCCGTTTAAAAATTCGCCTTCACCGATTGTACGTACCCATTTATGATTCCCTTTAAAAGTGATGATCTGCAATTCTTCTTCCCATGGAGTTCCATTTTCTATACATTCCTGTACTTTTTTGCTTATAGTATCCTTATCGGTGCCTTCTACAAAATAACTTTTTCCCACATCTAAGAGTGGAACATAATCTTTATCCACTTCACGTATTTCCTTTATAATGTCTGACCAAAAAACTGTTCCTTTTACGACATCAATTTCCCAGCTTCCTATACGTGCAAGCCTGTTGGATTTACCTAAAAGTTCTTCTAAATGGTTCTTCTCGGTAATATCTGAAACCATTCCCAATGACCCTTTAAAATTTCCCGTATCATCAAAGATAGGATTGGCTGATACAGAAGTGTGGACGTGTTTTCCATGTTTAGAAATAAAGCCAAATTCTATAGTTTCTGATATTCCTCTTTTTCTTCTCTCCAAAGCAATCACAGCTTTTTCCTTTCCATCAGCATCCATATAATATGAATGCTCTCTGCCTATCAATTCCTCTTCAGTGTATGCAAGGATCTCGCACATCTTCTGATTAACAAAAGTGGTTTCATTGTTTTCATCGATCATCCAAATTCCCTCCTGTGCCGTTTCTACAATCTGGCGGTATTGTTTTTCGCTTTTTTCTATTTCTTTACGGGAAAGTATTTGTTCAGTGATGTCATTGATGAAAAAGAAAACGCCTTCTATTTCTCCCTTGCCATTTCTATAGGCCTGGTAAACGAAGTCGATATAGAATTCAGTCATTTCACCGTTTCCTTCAGTATCTACCTTAACCGACACTTGTGTGCCAGTGTACGATTCGCCGGTCTGGTAAACATGATCTAACATACTAACAAACCCTTGTTTAACTACTTCCGGAAGCACTTCTGCCACTGTTTTTCCTATAATATCTTTTTTGCCCGTCAATTGTAAATAAAGAGGGTTAGCCATTTCAAAAACATGATTGGCACCTTTCAACATACCAATAGCCGATGGCGCTTTTAAAAACATATCATAGAACTGATCTCTTTCAGTTTCCACTGCTATCTCCAGTCTTTTTTTCTCGGTTACATCTTTTGCTATGCAAAACATTAACTGGAGCTTCTCATCCCAATTCACCGACCATAATAGCGGAACTATTCTTCCGCTTTTATGCACATACCTGTTTTCAAAGAATGGCGTCTGAATGCCGTTAAAAATTTTTTCAGCCGCCTTGGAGGTCATATCAGCATCTTCCTCATACACAAGATTCATAAATTTGCTGCCAATAAGCTCTTCAGGTGGATAACCCCAAACTTGTTGTGAGGCAGCGCTGACATTTACAAACTCCCCAGCAGTATTGATGGTACAAATAACATCTAGTGAAGAATCGAGTATCTTATTAAGTTCAGAAAGTGTTTTTTGTAACTCGACCGAAGTATAACTGAGGTTATTTTCAGCGATCTTTCTTTCAGTAATATTTTGATGTGAGATAACAATCTTAGAATCATCTTCGCCAAAATTCATTACGGAGAGATTAAACCAGCGTTGCTCAGTTAATGAATGGCATGGATATTCGAGCTCAAAGGTCTTTACTTCCTTTTTAAATACAGATTGAATGCCCTCTAATGTTTGCCCAGCTATACTATCTCCCGCAGCCATTGATCTTTGGCAAACTTCAATATAGTTGCTTCCTGTAGAAACTCCTTCCAATGAGGCAACACCATTGGTTTTAGCAAAATCATCCCATGCTTTATTTACGGCTATGAGGTTCCCGTTTTTATCTATTACAGTAATATGTGAACTGAGGGATGAAAGAACTCCCTCATTGAATGCTTCGCTTTCTAATAAAAGTTCTTGTGCATATTTTTTTTCACTTATATCCCGAACTATCATTGAAGTTCTTTGTTCTCCATTTGCATTTACATAAACTACAGACGTGAGCTCTCCAGGAAATCTCTCTCCATTTCCACGAATTAGTGTAAGTTCCGCTTTTGCCTTACCTGTACGCTGGCGTTCTTCAAGTGCTGCAGCCAATCGAGGGTCTGTGTTATCCACTAATCCAAATCTACCTGCTCTGCAAATTTCTTCCTCGCTCATTTTAAATATAGAACAGGCAGCAGCATTTGCGCTTAGAATGCGCCCATCAGTTACTGTGAGAAGTATTCCATCTGTACTGTTTTCAAAAAATGAATGAAATTTTTCCTCGCTATCGTATATAATCTGTTCCGCCTTTTTTCTGTCGGTAATGTCATAGACTATCTTAGCTGCTCCAATAACTTTTCCGTTGTTGTCCTTAATCGGGGAGATCGTAAGCGAAACATCCACTCTTGTCCCATTTTTTGAAAGCCTTACCGTTTCAAAATGCTTTACAGATTCTCCTCTTTTTATGATTTCCATAAATTCCGATTCTTCATGCAAACAGTCAGGTGGAATAATTAAAGAGATGTTTTTGCCAATGGCTTCTTCAGTTGAATAACCCAAAAGCTTTTCTGCGCCAGTGTTCCAACTGGTAATTATTCCATCCAATGTTTTGCTGATGATACCATCATTAGAAGCATTAACTATAGCAGCAAGATGTGCATGCTCATAAATCATGCGCTCACGTTCTTTTTCCCTGCTAAATTTCTCCATAGCATTCAATAAGGCTTGCGGCAAGCGATGCAAGCGGTCTTTGAGGATGTAATCATCAGCCCCGGCCTTCATTATTTCTACAGCATACTCATCAGATACAGTTGCTGAAACCAGTATAAAAGGGATTTCTATTCCTTGCCTCCTAATTATCTTTATTGCTTCAAATGAATCAAAAGAGGGAAGTGTATGGTCGGAAATGATGATGTCCGGAGCAAATTCTTTGAGCGCCTTTTCAAAGGCTGTTTTATTGGCAACAACCAATTTCTCAAATTGAATCTTTCCTTTTTTCAATTCTCTATCTACTAATTCTGCGTCTGCAGGAGTGTCTTCGAGGTGAAGTATTTTTAAATTAGTTTTCACTTTGTCAGGATTTTCGGGTGTTTGTTCAAACAGGAGGTTGATTCTTCAGCAGCCAATAAAAACCAAGGTCTGTAACTACTTTCGCAAACTCATCGAACTCAACCGGCTTTACAATATAGCTGTTAGCACCCAGCGAATAGGCGCGTTCAATATCCGGATGCTCATTGGAAGAGGTGAGTACCACTACAGGAATTGCTTTTGTGACTTCGTTAGCCTTTATCTTCGTCAGCACTTCAAGCCCGTCCACTTTCGGCATTTTTAGATCGAGTAGGATCACTTTTGGTTTATTTTTAATGTCTCTGCCTTCAAACTTTCCTGTTCCAAATAGAAACTCAAGTGCGTCGGCTCCATTTTTAAGATGGATGAGACTGTTATTAATATTGCCTTTGCGAAATGCACGAATGGCCAGCTCTGCATCGTTCATGTTATCTTCTATGAGTAGTATTTCGACTGTAGCATTTTCCATGATTGCTAGAATTTTTGGGTTTCTAGTGCTTTATGTCATTCCTATCGGGTAAGCTAAAAAAGAAAGTTGCACCTTCCCCTTCTTTCCCTTCAGCCCATACTTTTCCATCGTGCTTATGAATAATGCGATGTACGATCGAAAGCCCTACTCCTGTGCCGTAAAATTCTTCATTGGAATGAAGCCGCTGAAACACCCCGAATAATTTGTGCACATAGTGCATATCAAATCCTACTCCATTGTCACTGACAGAATAAATAAGCTCCCCGTTTTTACGCTCCGATTTTATTTCTATCAGGGGCTTTTCTCTCTTTGAAGAATATTTGATGGCATTGGAAAGCAGGTTGGTGAATACCTGATGCAATAAATTATAGTCTGCAACGGCGGGAAGCAAGTTGCTAAATTTTATTTCGGCTTTGTGGGTAAAGCTCTGATTGATATCTGAAAGAACAGTTTCGATCAACTTGTTTAGATCTACTCTTGACTTTTTAATTCCTTGTCGCCCCAATCTGGAAAATGTAAGAAGATCATCTATCAGCACCCCCATTTTTTTTGCATTACTTCTTACTTCAGCCAAAAACCTTTTCCCTTCTGCATCAAGCACGCTACTGTAATCTTCTTCCAACATATTTGCGTAGCCATTGATGACACGAAGCGGTGTACGTAAATCATGCGATACTGAATATGAAAATGATTCTAAATCTTCGGTGCGCTCTTTCACACGCTTTTCCAATTCGTCTACTTCCTTGTTGGAATTGATTAATTCGACAGCTCTTTTTTTCTTTTCCTCTTTTTGAAAAACTAGCTCTTTGTTGGTAATGATGAGTTCTGCTGCGCGCTTATTTTTTTCCTCGTTTTGAAAAGCGAGTTCTTTGTTGGCAATAACGAGTTCCGCTATGCGTTTCTCTTCTTCTCCGTTTTGAAAAGCAAGTTCTTTGTTTGCAATTACAAGTTCTGCTGCGCGCTTTTCTTTTTCCTCGTTTTGAAAAGCGAGTTCCTCGTTGGCATTTATGAGTTCTACTGATTTTTTTCTAGTAGCCATTTTGCTTCTTTATTTAATCCTTTTAATTAAGAATTGGACACGGTGTCCAATGGATAAATGAAGTGGTATTTACGCTATGAAACTTCCGTACTTTTCTAATGGAGTTTTTGAATTAGCAGTGGAGTGTTCTCTTTGAGGCATTCAAAGATCGTCATTAAATTCTACAGTTAAGTTTTTAAAAAAAATGAGGTAGGAATATAAAACAGTAGGGAATCATAGATTTACGTACTTGGGTTAGAATTCCCCTGTTTGAAGTGATGTTGGGTAGATTGGTTTGTGTATTTGTCTCTAATTTATTTCAGCGCTCACATGCCTATAATTCACCACGACCACTCATATCTTCTTTAAGATGGAATTAAGATTTTTGATAAATGTTAAGCTAAGAGTAGGGCGAGATAAAACAATCTCAATTTCAGCTTTGCCGATGTGTTTACTAATTTTTACTTAGTTTGGTTTTTATCATTTAGGATATGAAGTTAGACAGTTATAAGTATGCCTCAAATGATTGCTAAGCCAAATCTATTTCAGTATTCTAAAGTTAAACACCAATTTCTTAGTATAAATCAATGTTCGCCAGTCGATGAAAAAGAGACAAAAAAGGAGAACCAATCCCAACATTAAACTTGCAACAGACTGCCAGGAAAACGCATTATCAATAATGTTCTGGGAATTTTCTACAGCGTATGCACCTGCATGGATGGCGATTGAATCACTGGTAAACTTACCAATGAGAAACGCTGGGATAATATAAATAGGATTCAACTTTGAAATACCAGCCCCCAAAAACAAAGGGGTGGTGGGAAGCGGCAACAAGGAATAGGAAAGCACAATCAATTGCCCCGCCCATTTATTTATCTTCATTTTTTCTCCAAGGATCTGAATATCATTATTCTTCGAGTCTTTCAAATACCTAACAGCAAGAATCGGCGCATACAAGAGTAGGATATATCTACCTAGCACTGATCCCGCTACGCCAATTACAATAACCCACCATTCGTTTAGCTTAAATACAATCTGCAAAAAAACCATGATCGTAAATGCAGGCGGGAAAGGAAAAGGTACTATATCAAATAATAATGCTCCAAGAAAGACTAAGACATACTGCCACCACATGGGTTAAGGATTTTGATGCAAGATATAAGTTTCATTCTAGGATACTAGTTGAGGTAAGTGATTGGCGGATTAGTGGCTTGTTGATTTCCATTCGGCTTTTTCTCAAAGTAAAGCTCCGGTAAAATAATTTTAACTTCCTTTTCAGTTCCTTCTTTCAGCCAATAAACAATGAAGTTCACTTTCGCACTTTTCAATACATACTTCTTTTGTTCCAAGCTTTCTATCTGCTTTATAAACTGCTGAGAAAACTTCAATACGACCTGCCCTCTAGAATTTAAACATTCAGAACCATTAAAATTCATCCAGTCTCCACTTACCATTTGACCGATTAAATACTGTCTGTTTATGAAATAATCCAACCAAACATCCTTGTGTGAAAGCTGTAATGCCAATCCTTTTGGTGGCAAATGAACTTCTTGATCCTCCACTCGCTCCAAATTCTGAGCTGAAAAAGTATCAAGGAAACTGGAATTCAGATGTATGCTCAAATTTTGTTTGGCTCTAGTCATGGCAACATAAACTTGCCGTTTGGCTTCATCTGTAACTGCATTGAAATTCTCAAGCATCAGAAAGACATGATCAAACTCCCTGCCCTTTGCCTTGTGAATTGTTGACACAAAGACAATTTCTCCACTCTCATGGAAAAAATCTTCCAGCTTCGATTCCCGAATGAATGTCTCTAAATCCGATTTGTATTTTCTCTTGTGGTTGGTAGCCTCAAAATCCTTAATAATATTTTTGCAGAGCTCTAGTTTATTGCTTTTCTGAAACTTACTTACTAGCTGTCTTTTTGCATTGACCCAGACATCATCACTGATTATAAAAACATCATCGGCCAAGTTTAGCTGGTTTAAAAAAAATCTGACCTCTGCAAGATTATACAAGCTAAACCCATCGTTGGTTTGGATCAGCTTTGCATTCATTCCATTGTTCAAAAGAAGCCCTGTGATTTGCAGTGCTTCCTCATTTGTCTTCGTAAGTACACATGAAGTTCCCGCAAGTCCTGTCGTGAGTAGGTCATTTACAAGTGGAGTGATGAGGTTGTCGCTTTCATAGCGAACCAATTTTATTTTACCGTGGTCTGTTTGCTTTGCAATTATAGGTGTGTCTTTCAATCGATCCTTAATCTGTTTCACAAACTGGTTTGTGTAATCAACAAGATTGCTTTTGCTTCTATAATTCTCAACTAATTCATATTTGGTCGCCCTGTTGACCTGGATAAACTTTTCAAGGTATTTTGAACTTGCTCCTCTAAATCCATAGATATTTTGGTCGTCATCCCCTACTGCGATCACCCGCATCTCCTCATTCTGTTCCATCAAAGCAATTATCAGATTGAACTCATCTTCATCCATATCCTGTGCCTCATCTATCACTAAAACAGTTTTTGTAATTCGGCTTGCTTCAACTTCTTTGCTCTTGATTTTTTCTATTGTCTTTTTCAAAATCCCATCGGCCTTTTCCAAATTCCCAACTCTACCCAATAGGTCAAAGCAGAAGGAATGAAAAGTTTTTATTTCGATATAGTGGGCAGCATTGCCAATTAGCTTTAGCAATCGCTTTTTGAATTCCGTTGCAGCTGCTCTTGAGAAAGTAACCATGAGCAATTGTTCGTGCTTTACATCCTCCATCAGAAGCAATGAAGCAAGTTTGTGAACCAGCACTCTCGTTTTCCCACTTCCGGGGCCGGCGGCAACGACGATGTGTTTTGTCTCATTGTCCTTTATGATTTTCAACTGCGTAGCCGAAAGTTCCCCAAAAAGTTGTTTGAATTTAGCCGGGGTCATTCTTTGTTTTAGCTCATCAGCCTTGCTGCCTGGGAAATATCTATTGAGAAAAGATGAATAGTTTAATTGAAAGTAATCTTCCACAAACTGCAAGGCATTCTTGTAGTCGGTGATCATCATTTTGGCATATTCACCGACGATATGAATCTGCTGAACCTTGGACTCATAAAAGTGATTCAGCTTCTGATAATCTTCCTTGGTGTAGCGCTTCTTGTTGTCTTGCTCCACTCGATCTATGGTCAATCGGTTATAAACAACAAGAAAACCTCCTTCAATTTTGATTGCACTAATTCTTGACAAATAAAAGAGGGTGTCTTCTATATCATCAATACTGATTTTTAACTTAAAAAGACTTGGGCTGTTCTCATAAGCTGCTTTCATTTCATGAACCGAAAACTCAACCAACACTTCCTCTTTTGCAAAATCGCCTTCTGAGCTGTTCAAGATGCTTTTTTGATATAGAAATTCAACAATGAATTTTGCCAACTCATAGCGTTTCTCTAATTTTTCTTTCAGGATTTCTTTCGGATGCAGGCAAAGCACCGCAACATGATTCTTGGAATACGCTAAGTTTTGTTGTTTAACCCAGTGCTTAATTGCCCAAAAATTAATGATGGTTTTAATCTTGCTGATGCTAACATCTTCACAGCCATTTACCTCGGCTTTTTCGTTCAGTTCCTTGATGTGAACTATCTTTTCCTGTTCTTCAAATTCTTGCAATAAAAAGTTTTCAAGTTTACTGAATGCTTCCAAGATAGATAATGAGCGATTTTTGTTTTCCCCCTTTTTGATGAAGGCTGTCAAATCCTTTGCATCAGCCAAAATCTTTTCTTCCCGCAGAAGATTTATTATGTTGATTACTTCCTCCTTGACAATTCCCAAATGATCGCTGATATAATCGATTCTTGTTTCTGCTGATTCTTCATTCACCTGTTTCCTGCTTTTGCTAGAAAAAAGCTTCTTAATAATTCTGACTCCTTTTTCTTTCTGCTTCTCCTCAAATCTTTCAGAAGTATTGATTTTATCAATTGCTTCCTGTGCATTTTTGGAAAGAATACTATTCGCAAAAATCCTCGGCATATTTTGGCCTCGCTTCAAATAGCCAGCATCTTCTAAAGCTGCAATGGCAGTGGTGACTCTAGTTTCTATCTCTACCACATTATCATCCCAGCCTGCTTTGCGGGCGATCTCCAGAGCGGAGTTAGAAACAGTGGAGCGAAACCTAGTAATCTCTTTTATGGCTTTCCATATCTGCTGAATCTCCTTTATGGATAGCTTGGTTTGGTTCAGCAAAATGAAATGTTTACTGAGGTCTTCTTCGTTAAACAACACAAAACAGTCTGCTACAATGCTTTCATCCCGTCCAGCTCTTCCTGCTTCTTGCACATAGTTCTCCAGCGAATCAGAAATCTCATAGTGAATCACCATACCCACATCCTTCTTGTCAACGCCCATTCCGAAAGCAGAAGTCGCTACCATGATCTGCGTATCACCGTTGATGAAAGCGTCCTGGTTTTCAGACTTCTCCTGTTTATCCATCTTTCCATGGTATGGCTTAGCATCAAAACCATCGGTAGTCAACCGCTCTGCAAGCAGATAGGCCTTTCTCGTTCGTGACACATAGATGATAGTCGGGCAGTCTTTCTCTTCGATCAAATCTCACGCGGCCTGATACTTTTCTTCTTCGTCTCCTTTTTCAAAAACCTTGTATTGAAGATTTGTTCTTGATGCTTTTGACGTAAAGAGTTCTAGGTCGAGAGAAAGCTTTTCTTTGAAATAGTCACGAATATCTTCTATGACTTTTTGCTTTGCCGTGGCAGTAAAACAGGAAACCGGAATTCCATCTTCCAAATTTTTCTTTTCCTGAATAGACTTGATGAAATCACCGATATACAAATAATCTACTCTGAAATCCTGCCCCCAAGATGAAAAGCAATGGGCCTCATCGATCACAAACCGAACAATCTTTCTTCCCAAAATCAACCGCTCAATGGTGCGAGAACGCAGTGATTCAGGTGAGATATAAAGGATGGATGCCGATCCATCTTCGACCCTTTCAAATGATTTTGCTCTTTCGATTGGATCTAGTAACCCGTTTATGGTGACAGCTTCTGTAATTCCGATTTTTTCGAGGTTATCCACCTGATCCTTCATCAGCGACTGCAATGGAGAGATGACCACCGTAAGACCTTTTGCAGCTTCACCACTCATCAAAGCCGGAACTTGAAAAGTAATTGACTTGCCCCCACCAGTAGGAAAAACGGCTAAGATTGACTTATTGTTAACTGCGGCCATGACAGCCTTCTCCTGTAGTGGTTCTCCTCCGTAAGTTCTGTAGGAATCAAACCCGAAAAATCTTGTTAAGCCTTTGTGAATATTTAATGCGTTGTTGCAATACACACAACCGCTTACGCAAGGTTTGTTTCGCAAACGGAACATTATTCTTTCTACTTCCGGATAATTTTTCAGAACCCAAGGAGGAGTGATTGAGTGGATTTTCTTGTGGTGTATGAAAGAATTGATGAGGGATAAGCAGTACGCAAGTTCAATCGGGGACTCGGAAACAATACTTGTTAAGCTAATTTGCCCACAAATTTCATTTTCAAACTTTTGTTGAATCAGTTTCCCGAGGTCATTTCTTTCGCTCCTATATCCGATGAAACGAAAAAAAGAATTGAACTCCTTTTTGTCATTCAGCAGCAAATAGAAAATTTGCTTTACCGATTCGTCAGTTTGCTTGAAGGCCGCAATTTCATCATGGAGTAAATCCTTCGCTTTGATTGAATCATTCAAAGGATTGTTTGTGTCGTCCGATTGTAGCTTGTCGTCTTTTAATAAAGAGTGATAAGGTTTAGTCGGAAAAAGCAAAGGAGAAAGAAACAACGTATCTATAACGTTAGCTGCTTCTATTCCAGCATCAGAGAGTGCTTTTCCGATGTATTTTATATCGTGGTTGAAAATGTTATGTCCACAAATGAATTGCGTGCCGTGTACAAACTGAATAAACTCGGAAACCGAAGTTTTGTGAAAAAGACTTCCATCACCTTTGACGCTTCCGATGTCAAGAATTTTTCGGCTTTTTGGCTCAATCTCGGTATCAATGAATGCAATTGAGTTCATATTCAGTAAATGAAGATTGTGGTTATGCAGAATCTTGCCAGTAGAAAATTTATAGGATCGAAGGTCCAAATACACATTGAATTCTGGTTTACTTCGGTCATCGGTCTTCCAACCCGTTGACCAAAGAGATTTCGCTTACTGGCAGAAAAGCGTACAAACAGAATGAAAATTCTATTCATTTGTCATTGTTTTATGTTCGTTTGTATTTTTGAGCCTGTACCACATCGTTTGGGTGTAATGCTTATCAGCACACCAAAATAATAAATTAATCCTCAACCGTGCCGGCAAGTGTTATAGCTTGAGTAGCACTGATGTTTCCCGCGTTTTTTTTTTGCGGTGGCAGTGTTGTTGGTTCGTGGATTATTTTATGATCCTATGATTTTCAGCTTAGCTTTATCATGTTCTCTAAATGCATTACTTGCTTCCAGATGTTTTTCCATGGTATTCATATCCTCACCGATTATTGTAGCACTAAATTCCCATGCCCTTTGCATCATACGGATGTATGCAGAAGGGTCATTTTGACGGGTAAGCCGTCTTAATGCACCCACATAATCATCACGATAAACAGTGGGGATAATACTTTTTTTGCTTGATTTTCCCTTACTAATTCTGCATTCATCATCACTCTTGCAATACGCCCGTTACCGTCTAAGAAAGGATGCACTTCACTCACCAAAAACATCAGGTAAATTGCTTTTGCAAAGGGATGCATTAAGGCTTGATAATAATCAAAACCCTTTGCTAAAGTACCCTTGACCTAACTATGGTCAACAAAATACGTGTCTCCAGCTCTGTTGTTTTTATCCTTAAACTGACCAGGGTTCATGGATGTCCTGGCATTCAACAATACTTTATGTCGGTATAAAAGTATTTCCAATAGTTGTTCGGAGCTTGTCGGTATAATACCCATTTCAGTTTTATTACTGACAAGTTTGTATGTTCCCATCACATCATGTGAATCTTCCTCACGGGTGGGCACTGGGGTATCTGTTTCTATGATACGTCTTGCATCTTCCAGTTCAAATTCTGTCCCTTCTATGTAATTGGAAAAATAGGCTTCAAAAAAAGCAAAGTTGCGGAGCGATTGGTCGATTGCATTTTTTTCAGGGAGGTTTGCAAATTCCTGTTGCTTTAATGCTACAAACAATTTCTCCAACAATTGCAATCTTGAAGGGTCATAAGGATTGCCAAATGCCCTTGCAACAGCCAACGGCGATGATCATATTTTTGAAGGATGTGTAGAAAGCAGTGCACTGATGAGTTTATTCAATTTTTCAAACTCTATTTTCATGTCGAGTTTGTCAGCTATTACTCTTGCATTTTCTCTCAACTCATTTAATCCTGCTTCATTTTTCACCCTGACCACGCCTTCTAATCTTTCTTCAATTTCAGGCAGGGTATGTGTTTTTGACTCAGGACCTTGTTGGCGGCTTATTTGGAAGTTTTCCAATAATGCTCTTTCCATTTGCGAAGCAAACAACTCACCAGAAAAGCGATTATCGCCAGCTATTGGTGCATGACCTTTCATAAACCGAAGTGTAATACCTGGCAGGTTTATCTTTTTTGTGTACGTGTATGGAAGAAAAATATGCCCTGTAGATGTAGGCTGAAATTCCAACGCCGACCTGTGGCTAAGAATAGCGCTAGAAAATAACTTTCCAAGAATGGTGAACAGGTTGCGTCTAATGATTATTTCTGGGCTATCGGCAAAGTTATATTCGAGGAGCTATTTTTCGCAATTTCCCTGCTTTTTCCAGCTTAGAAATTTGTTTGCTTACCTGTGTTTCGCTGGAAGAAAAAACCATTTCCTGAAGATATATGGGTAAAATATTTTCATTTAAAGAAAGGATTAGGGACATTTGAATTATCAAAAAATGGAAGAGATAACGTGTTAAAAGTAAAATTTTCCGCTAGATGTAGTGTAACTTTTAGCATTTTAACTATCACTCTGCGTTCACTCGAATTACAATTTTTCCTTTGTGATGCCATTCACCAAAGTACTGAATTAATCTCGGAGTTTCTTCCAAAGGATAAGGGCCATCAATTTGACAGGTAATTTTTTTCTGAATTACCAATTCACTTATATAATCCAACCCTTCATTTGGCTTCAAGCTGAGTATTTGAAGTTTTTTCGTGGAGAATAAGGAGAAAAGCTTACTCCAAAATAGTAAGTTGATTAAGTCGATCAGATTACCACCAATTGTAACATAGTTACCATTTGGCTTCAATGCCTTGAGATAGGAAAACGGGGATTTGTTGGTTTTACAATCTAAAATCAAATCATACTGTTCTCCCAATTTCGTGAAATCGTACATGTAATAATCTATCAGCTGGTCATAACCCAGTGAAGTCATCATCTCAAATTTCTCTGCCGAATCTACTCCTGTTACCTCGCAATTTTTAAGTTTTGCCAATTGAAGTCCTATTGTGCCAACGCCGCCACCGCCACCGTTTATTAAAATTTTCTGTCCTTCCTTGATCTTTCCCAGATCTCTAAGTGCTTGCAAAGCAAGAGCAGATGCATGTGGAATAGCCGTTGCTACTTCAAAACTCAATGCCTCAGGTTTCTTAAGTACAGAATCCTCATGGACACTTATATACTCTGAAAAAGTCCCAAATCCATAAGTTGATATATCGCCAAATACTGCATCTCCAACTTTTAACTTCCTAACATCAGAGCCAATACCTTCAACTAAACCCGCCAGTTCCATGCCAGCGATTCTATGTTTTGGTTTGAATAGCCCAAACATCAGCCGATACAGATACGGCTTACCTCTGACAATACTCCAGTCATAATCATTGACGGCAGTAGCATAAATTTTTATTAGAACTTCGTTTGCTTTAGGAATAGGCTTGGCTAGATCTTTTATTTCAAGAACCTTATTAGGTAATCCATATTTCTCAAAAAGTACAGCTTTCATGGGTTTTTTATTTTTTTAGGGGCTACAGCCAGTATGAGAAAAGAGTGGTTTTTGGATCACTGCCCTATGGTTTTACCACTGTGCGTTGGTTAACCATACGCTTTGATCCCTCAAAGTGGCGGTATAAGTTTGGCTTTGAGCGACTAGGTCCTGAATGCTTTCGGGATGTATGGCTGAGAAGGGAGCTGTGTTTTTATCCGCCATTTATCCGCCATTTGATCTTTTTATCCGCCATTTATTCGTCAATTCTATTTTTGTAAATGTATTTGGTCGTTTTTCTTTCTCCCGATTTGTATAACAATCCTATTTCAGTAAGCTCTGTTAAATCTCTAAGTGCTGTTCTATCTGATACATCAAATTTCTCTTTATACTGGCTGGTCGTTATTTCTGCCTTTGATTTCCATAAGAGCAAAGCTTCAAATTGGCGTTCATTTAATTCATATCGGCTTAAATGTTTTTGGTTATAAACGTCTTTGTAAATTGTTACAACAATCCCACCAGTCATTTCTGCAATTTCAGGAGTCGGTAACCCAGCAGATTTACACTCATCAAAAATTTTTAAAGTTCCCCTTCCCCAAGATTCAATTAAGCCCCCTTTAAAGAAAACATCCGCCAGAATTGGGTTTCGAGGGTGAGAAGCATGTTTGTGTTTTAAATCTTCCAATGTCATTGGTTCTAGCAATGTGCCAAAATTCCAAACCATGATCTTATCATCATAAAGGCTGATTTGAATAGGTGCTCCCATATACTGACGGTGAACAATAGCATTTAAAAGCGTTTCTCTTATCGCTTCATAAGGATATTCGTTAGTCTCAACTCTATGCAACCCGTCATACGAAATCGACTTTTTGAAATACTTCTTATCCAGTATTTCCAGCGTTAGGTTCGCCAACTCAAAAGCATTTCCCTCTATAACTTCTTGAGACAATAAATCATTATCAGATTTCCCAAATTTTCCGATTTTAACATAAGCATTAATACAGAAATTTCTGGGATCTTTACCAAAAAGCAATACTGCAGAATTTTTTAGTTTTCCGTATTTTGTGAGTCGCAGATTCTCAAAAATCTGTTGAATATCATTCTCATTTTCTACCTGTGGTAAACGTCCACTTTTAAAGGCCCCTCTTTTAAAGGATCCAACTGCTTTTTCGTCAATATCTTCAAAAGTAGCACAAGGTTCTATTACATCATCCCAAGTTTTGCCAGTTTTTCGAAGTAAAAATTCATTGAGTGCTGTGCCTTGCAATTCTTGTTTCCTACTACCACTTCTGTAATGGTATTTCCCGTGAAAAGAAATAGGTACATCATGAGGTTGAACTTCTATTTCTATATAGTATTTGTCCGCTTCCTGATGAATATTTACTTCACAGACTAAACCTAAACCAGCTATGATTTTGTTCGGAATGTCTTCCATCAAGCGTTTGTACTTTTCTACACCGACCACATTGCCCTTGTCATCTTTACCAATAAAGATTTTGCCACCTCTAGCATTGGCAAAGCCACATATCCATTTTAGATATTCATCTCTCCAACTTTGTTTCCATTCTATGTTTTGACTCTCTGCCATTACAAAATTTTTCTTCTGACAATACTCCAGTCATAATCATTGACGGCAGTAGCATAAATTTTTATTAGAACTTCGTTTGCTTTAGGAATAGGCTTGGCTAGATCTTTTATTTCAAGAACCTTATTAGGTGATCCATATTTCTCAAAAAGTACAGCTTTCATGGGTTTTTTATTTTTTTAGGGGACAACGCTTAGTATAAAAATAAGTAGCCTACTAAGTGCCACTTGCTTGCCAAGTTACACGAACGCTTTGCAGGCTACGACCTTAGAATCTACTACTGAACCGGCTATTTTCATATACATTATTAAAGGTTGGCTTTATTCATTGAGTTGTTTCAATCTATCAATCGAATTTTTATTCTGCGAATTCAATTCTAAGGATTTTTTAAAATTTTCGATCGCCTTGCTTTTATTACCACTAAATAGATATCCCTCCGCCAGACTATCAAAAAGATTTGCGGAATTTGGATAAAGTTCTATTGCAAATAAAAAAATATTTATCCCTTGATCAGAAGTGTTCGGATTGAAAACAAGTTGCAGACCAAGCGTATTTAGGTCGCCTTCAGCGATTTTAAATGAAGGATACTGTTTTAAAGTCGAATTATATAGTTGGGAAAGGCTCTGATAGTTCTGGCTGGATGCTAAATCATTAAAATCCTGAAAAGTGAACACTAGACCTTCTGTTTGATTAGTTCTTTGAGTTATCAAACCCTTTCCAACTCCATTATCAAAAGGCTTATTGTCAATGAATTTTAATGCTTTATCGTCATTTTCCAGAAAGGCACTTAAAAAATTTAAAGTATAAATCGAAGCCCATTTGTAGGATTCCATTATTTCAGAATCGCTTTTGTCTTGTCTTTTATCTCTATCTGCGAATAGAATTCCTAAAGTGCTGAAATAGGAATGTGTTAAATTATTGAATTTAAATCGGTAAGCTTTGCTTTTAGGTATACTGTCATACAGTTCAAATCTCGTATTGAGTTCAGCATCTATGTTGTCTTCTATGAGAACTTTTTCTGGAATATCTTTCTGTGCCATATGAAGGTATGGAACATCCATTTTTTCAATATTAAAGAAAGGGGATTCTTTTAATAGCGCATATTGATATCTTTCTGTGCCGTCGAGACTGACAATCGCCTTTACTTTTTCGTTTCGATTTTGGGCAATCACATTTGCTAAACCACCAAAACTAAAGCCCATGACTGCGAATTTATTATAATTTGCTATCGGAAATTTACCAACCTCTTTTATCAAAAACTCCACATCTCTAGCTTGAGTCTCCATTTCCTTTGCATTGTTATTGCTAAACCAACGTGTTTCTGTTCCTCGACTTGGACTTGAAATCACAATGTATCCGTGGCTAGCTAAATATTCACATAGCGCAAAGTTCTCTATTGATGATGCTTGATGGCTTGGTGCGTAAACTATGGTAGGGAATTTACCATTGGCAAATTCGATTTCAGAGTAAGCTTTTGTTTGCTCATTGAGGTGATTTTGATTTGCAGGTGTATTGGAGTAGTAAAACCAGTTTAGTAGTTGTTCGTTTGGCAGATATTCCCATTCCTCTTCTTCTTTGAAGATTTGAAAATAATCCAAAATCTTCATTGGATTTTTATCTCCTGTGTTTTGTTCAGAAGGATACCATATACTTACTGGAATTGGTCTTGCAATTTTTTTGTTACTGAAATCATAGGTTCTACTATAAGTTCTTGTACTGTCAGAAGTAGTATAGTGTCGAAATCCTACTATATATTTTCCGTTGTCTAAGTTAATTTCCTTAAGTGAAGTTTGGCCATTACTTTCATAAGACTGGAAAAGCACAAAGATTAATAAAATTGCAATTCGCATAATAAATGTTCTAGTACCCATTTCTAAGGATTCGATATTTTTATAATTATCACAGTTTGGTTAAGCTTTCCACAAAAACTTACCAACATTTTTTGAATTATAAACCGCCATTAGAATCGAATAAAGCCACTTTATCTTACAAAAACTGATACTATCAAATACAAGCATCTACCTGTACCATTCCCTATTAGGGTGGCTAAGTTTCTAATTTGCCTAACTTCTCAATACCTCCAAAACCCGCTCTGGTGTAAAGGGAAGATGTCTTAATTTTTTCCCGGTCAAAGTCAAAAATGCATTGGCAATAGCACAAGCAACCATCGGAGTGGCTGTTTCTCCGACACCTTCAGGATGCGAATTTGAAGAAATCAAAAATGTCTCGATGTCATCCGGTACATCTTCCATCCGGAGTAGCTCGTATTCATGAAAATTAGATTGCTGCACTTTGCCATCAACTATGGTGATTTGCTCCTTCAGCGCGCTGCTTATCCCCATGATAATTCCACCTTCCATTTGAGCCTTTACATTGTCCGGATGGATGATCACTCCTGCATCTAGAGCTATCCAGAAATTATGAACAGTGATTTTGCCAGAGTCTCGATCCACTGATATTTCACATACTCCGGAACCGAGTGATCCATGTTCCACAAATGCTACTCCTTTGGCGCGATCTGATGCAGTAGTTTTATTCCATTGAGAAAGCTCCTCCACTTTTACTAAAGTTGCTAACGCCCGAGGAGAATTTTTCATCAGCCTCTTCCTAAATTGAAGTGGATCTTTTCCTTGGTCTTTGGCGATTTCATCCAGCATGCATTCGATCGCAAATTTATTGGGGCCATGGCCCACAGACCTCCAGTGCTTTATCCGAATTCCATTGCTGGCTTCTCTCCATTCTGCAAATTGATTCGGTATGTCGTAATGATCGTTTTGTACACCACTTGCTACCAGACCTCCTCCATCGCCAACTACTACATGCGAAAAACCTGTAAGATTTCCTTGTGCGTCTGTGCTCGCAGTTAACCGTTGAAGAGATAATGGCCGAAAAGCCCCATAAGTCATATCATCCTCTCTGGTCCAAAACAACTTTACCGGGCATGGAGCCATTTCCTTTGCTAGAATTGCACATTCCTCCACAAAATCATTCATGCTTCTCCTTCCGAATCCTCCGCCTAAATATTGGAGGTGAATAGTCACATTTTCAGGCGGAATTCCGAGTATTTCGGGAACACCAAGTTTGGTATCGAAACCTTGCTGACTTCCTACCCATACTTCTGCACTTCCTAGATCCCCGGATACTTTAATGACCGCATTCAAAGGCTCCATTTGAGCATGGTAGACGTAATCGTTTTTAAAATCTGAAGTAAAGGTTTTGGCTGCCAACCTATGAGCCTGTTTTACATTTCCTTTTTCAGTAAGCACCCTTCCTGGATCTTTGCTAGCCGCTATTTTTTCATAGCTACCATAGATTTCCTGTGATTGATGATCTGAGGCTTTGGATTCACTCCAAGCTATAGCGAGTTTTTTCTTTGCTGCCAAAGCTTCCTCCAAAGAATTGGCTACCACACCAATACCATAATCCAACGGGATGATTTTCAATACGCCTTTAGATGCTGATATTTCAGGTTCATTCAAAAGAGTAGGTTTTGACCCGTGTAGGTTCCCTCTTTCAATTACTCCAAAAAGCATATCCGGAAGCCGAATATCTATTGAGAATTTAGCTTGTCCAGTTACTTTTTCCGGAATATCAGTCCGTTGAATATTTTTTCCCACTAGTTGAAAATCACTGGGATCTTTAAGCTGACCCTCTGAAAATTCAGGAAGGCTGGCTGGCATTTGCAAAAAAGAAACCAATTCCCCGTAACTGATTTCCTTGTTAGATTTTTCATGGACTACCTTGCTTTTTTTAGTACTGAGTTCAGCAATAGGCAGATCCCAATGGCTAGCAGCACTGTGAAGTAATACATATCTAGCTTGAGCACCCGCTGTACGCATAGTAGTATAATAACTGTTGGTCGTTCGACTACCTACCGTGAACATCATCTTAGTACCGGGTGACCAGCCGGGTGAACCATAAATCTCAGATTCTTGGGGAGAAAACTCTACGGAAACTTTGCTCCAGTCGGCATCCATTTCTTCGGCAAAAAGCATGGGTAAGGAGGTCATCGAACCCTGTCCCATTTCTGAAGCTGGATTAAAAATGGTGATATCGCCATTTTCACTAAGTTTTACCCAAGCTGTGACCTCATGTTTTTCAAGGACTTTTTCGATTTCCTCAGGACTGGAACAGGAAACCAACTGAGGCAAAATTCCCGAAGCACCTACAAAAAGAGCTATTCCTCCAGATGATTTTAGAAAATCTCTTCGGCTATATGTTGATGATTTTTTCATAGCCTTAACTGTTTGATGGGATTTCGTTTTTGGCAACCATTTCAATGGCTTTGATGACGCGAAGATATGTTCCGCAGCGACAGAGGATTCCGTTCATCTTTGATTTGATTTCTTCTCTACTGGGGTTTGGGTTTTCTTCCAATAGCGCGGCAGCTTGCATGATTTGACCCGATTGACAATAGCCACATTGCGGCGCCTGAGATGCTATCCAAGCTTTTTGTAGTGGATGGTCACCATTTTCTGAGAGTCCTTCAATCGTTCTGATTTTTTGTCCCTCCGAAAAATCTTGGACTTGAAGCACGCAAGCTCTCATAGGAGTTTTATCTATATGAATGGTGCAAGCCCCACATTGAGCTATCCCACATCCGTACTTGGTGCCTGTAAGTCCCAAATGCTCACGAATCACCCAAAGAAGGGAAGTGCCCTCATCAACGTCCACCTCGTAAGCTATATCGTTTATTTCAAGTTTATAGTTAGCCATAGCAAAAGAAAATTTCCCTTTAAAGTACCTAAATCTAGGTGTTTATGGAAGGAAATCCATTCCATCCATTTTTAAACATTCACCTCATCCTACTCAAAACAAGCCTGAAAGATCTAAAATGGAAAGGTTATGGAAAGAGCCATAGACTTTAAATTTGATGTGCATTCAAAATCACGCCGTCTGAAATCCGTTTTAAAGCTGTTCTAGTTTTTCCCTGTTCATCTACTTCGCAGACGCGATAGCTCGGAAAGGGATTCCCCCAACTTCCGCCAAAATGTCCCGACCAGAAGTACGGCTTTTTTTGACTCCAACTAATACCATCCACATCATGATCATGTCCATGGAAAGTTGCTTTCACATTTGGATAGCTAGCAATGAGATCAAGAACTCCCTGGCAATCCACTCCATGTCTAGTCCAGTCTTTTTGCGAGATATGGATAAAAATGAATACCTGCTTCAGGGGTTGTGTTTCGGCTAAAGCTGTTCGTAAAAAATCCAGATCCACACATAAGTAATCTCCAGCCTCATTGGAAGAGTTGAGAATAATCATGCCGTAATGATCCTTGACTGTAAAAAATGTATTGGAAGATTGACCCCAGATTTCAAGCCATCTGGATTCGGATACTTTATCGTGATTTCCTTTCGCTACATAATAAGGCAAGGGTAACAACTGGTCATAGACTTTTTTCACTTCCGGCATAAAGCCTGGATCATCATGAATCAAATCCCCATTGAAGACGACCAAGTCCACATCAGATTCACGTTTGATCCCTTCAATCAGGTTTTGGTGGGAAGTTTTAAAATCAGTTTCAGGTTGCCCAAAATGACCGTCTGAAGCGGTGATGAATTTAAACACGGGTAGAAATGCTTCCTCGTACTGAGTTTTAGAAAGCGATACTGGATAGCCCGCCATTGGCAAGGTGACCAAACCGCTTCCGAGCAGGGTCAAGTTTTTGAGAAAAGGTCGTCTATTCATGCTGGGATTATTCTTTTATATGTATATCCGATATGTTGCACGTACGTTCTTAGCATCAATGGATAATGTTCAATTTAGGCCATTCCTCCTTATCAAAGGGGGCCAGGGGGATTTTATTCAAAGTAAAAGCCATACTTAATTTTGCTACGTGTAAGATTACGAATACTCGTATTTTTTATAGGATGTCGGCTGTCGTTTTTACTTTCTCCTGTCTAATCTCGCGACTTTCTGAAGGAACAAAATATTTTACAACAAGAAAAACAATTACTGGAACAAGCCATAGGCCTACTAAAGAAAACCAATCGCTTATCGCATTTCCACCTGTTGAGATCAGCAACCCCTCTCCTAACGGACCATGAGAAAAAATCGTGTTGAATGTGAAATTCCAACCTAAATGTAGCCCGAGAGCAATAAAAATAGAATTGGTTTTTGCGAATGCCAATGCCCAAGCATAACCCATAAATCCTGTGCCTATGAAAACAAAAAACATCGGAACCACATTTCCAAAAATCCCAAACGAAAACCAATGGTAAATCCCAAATGCAATAGCTGAAATTAAAATAGCTTTTCCTGCCCCAAGTCTATTTATTAAGATAACTAGCAAAGCGCCTCGAAAGACCAATTCTTCGGTCAACACAGAAATAAAATCCCACCTCAGACTATCAAAAAATTGGTAGGCACTAAAACCCCCATTTAGATGCCATTCTGAAGATTGCAACAGTATTTCTAATGTTTGAATTCCTACGCAAAGAACAGCTGTAAACAAAAAACCACCTGCAAATTGGGTTAGTCTTTTTAAAATTGGTAAGAAGCCCAGTGCCAAAATACTTTTCTTTTCGATTAGATAAAGTAGGATCCAAGAAACAGCCAATATGATTACAATTCCTAACATTGATTTTTCATGTTTTCTTAATTACCTCCTAAGGGTTCTGCATGGAGACCGCGGGCATTCGGAGCCTTTTATTTCAAGCTTTCTTCTATCTTCTTTAAGATATTGATTTTCATAAGTACCCGATCCCTTCAGCTGTATCCAAGGTGATGTTGTGCTGCGCTTTTATTTTATCGTCAAGGAAATTCTCTTTCCTAAACCTATTTCCAATATTCTGTATAGAGTTGATAGTTGAATATCACTTTTCCCATTTTCAATTCTGGATATAAAGCTTTTTTTTGTTCCTGTTTTCTCGGCAAGTTGTTCCTGAGTCATCTCGGCAAGTCTTCTCTCATTTTTAATAAGTTCACCAATTGCAAATGCCTTCGCCTTGGCTTCAAATACCATTCTATTTTCCGTGCCTGACTCTCCGTACCTTTTTTCCAAATGTTGTTCAAAGGTTGTTATTGAATCATTATTTTCCATAGTGTTTATTTTTTTCATTAAAGTACTCCTCTTTGATTTTAAGCGCTTTATCTATTTCTTTCTGGGGTGTCTTTTGTGATTTTTTTTGAAAGCCATTGAAAAGCACAATTAAATTCCCTTCGTCGAAACAGCAAAATATGCGCTAAATATTGCTGCTAAACTCCACTCTAATTTCGTAGAGACCATCGCAACCTGTCCTATGAGCGAAAAATTTGCCTGGGATTCTTTCAAGCACCGTAATTAGATAAAGGACTTCATCAATTTTACCCTTTACTTACTCTGGTAGTCTGGTGAAAAAGTCATTGAAATGCTCTTTATAAAAAATCAGGCTTCTCTCTTTTTCAATGCTCTAAAGTTAACGGATAATGGAACAAAATCGTTTGTTAGAGAATAAATTTATGTGAGTAAGGGATTTATAAAGTATAGCGCAATGTGTTATATCCGCTACCGGGTCTACCTCATTTCTATGGTCAGTGCGGATTAGAAAGAACTAACCTTTCATGCTGTTCATAGCTATTTTTATATGGCGTTTATTGTATTCGCTTAAAAGTTCTACGAATTCCATATTCGTCCAGAAGTTCTAGAGAATCAGCAGTTAAGTGACGATTTCCGCTTTTCCTTCTTTCATCATTAGGTCATATGAATATAAACTTCATCATTCTTAATCTTGAATTCAAGAAAAGGTGAGTCGGTATTAATCTCTATCCAATCGTCCTCATGTTTCTTCGGTCTATATTCAAAATATTCCTGTTGAAAACTTTGGCCATTAAAGTCAAATGAAAATTCCATCACATATCCACTTTCCGACTCTTCCTTTTTGGTCAGGTGGTTCTTAATAAAGGTTTTCTCTACGAATGTCCTATTTAGAATCTCTTGAGGTCGTTCGAGTGAATCACGTTCATATCGTTCAAGCATCCAAGTTCCATTTAATTTGTTGGCCTTTTCATTAATCGCTTCATTCGCCTGTCCGAAAGTGAGAAGCGGGCAAATTCTCAATAGGATCGCGATTATTCTCATAGGCATTATTGAAGGCAACAATCAAATAAACACGAAGGCATTTACTCCCATTATAATTTTAAATCAATCTAGGAAGTTTTGGATTTTGTAAAGAGAATGGATCGCTCTGAAATCACAATTTTCAAATTGACTCAAGTGAAGTCTTAGGTAGAAATTTCTAAAGGATGCGGATTTGACTCCTGATTCGCTCAATGATAAGGCTCATGATCCGTTTATTGTACAGGTTGGTATCTGTGCTGTAGACGGCTAACTCGTCAAGGGTAAGCATGCCAAGGGTGACCCCAATCAGTTTGTTCTTTAACACGATGTTTTTCTGCAGGCTGTTTTCTATAAAGAGAACTTTGTTTTCAGGGGATAAAGAATAATAAGAGTTCTTAGATTCAGAGATATGATTTTTGAAAAGCTGAATTAAAAGCTGATTTTGAAGTTTTAGAATAGGGCGTAGCGTGAGTGTCTGAAACTTTTCTTCATCTGTACTGTTCTCAAACTCTTTAGTCTTAATGATTGGTCTTAGATCTAATCTGCTTGTCATGGGTAACTTTTTTTTGCTTGAATTTGATGGTTTGTGAGTTGGTTGAGGAACAAAACCACAGATCAAACACCTTAAGCGCTCTGAATGTTAAAGAAAATAAGATCTCCTACAGGCATTTGCCGAGGGACAATTATAAGCTGGAACTGTTTGGCTAAAACGTTAGCCTTTTCACAAGAATGTAATCTCCCAGCCTAGGGTTGATTAATCGAAACTAGGTTCTTCGCCGCACACATCAATTAAGTTGAGGGCTGTTTATACAGAAAATAAGTATGAGACACCTTTAGGGTAAACTAGCTGTTCGTTGGTGAGGAAAACCAACATTTCCGAGAAAACTTAAAAAAACAACGGGTTTGTATATGGCTCGTAGCGTGCAAATTATTAAATCACTTTCGGATTAGCACGAGCCGAATTTTTAAATTTTTCCTATTACCTTTTTTACTCAATAAGCCAAATTTAAAAATTTGGCGGACTTGCAAATACACCTTAACTTCGAATAAACAACTAACTAGCTATGAGCTATATATGTTGTTGGCAATAGTTTGTTTTAGTTAGAACAATTATTATTAACTAAGTCATTTAAAGAAGGATTATAGCTGTTGAATCCAGCTGAAAATAATATCGTTTGGCTATTTTCTTGCGCAAATACTACTAAAGAACAAAAATCAGTCAATGAATTGTTGGAAAAAATTCCAATGTTATCAGAAGAAGTGATTCCTTCTAAACCATTAATATTAATTAAATTAATATTATTCAGAATTATTATCTGAGGGATTTGCTCTAAATTTTCTAGTCCATTTAAGTTGGTTAATGATTTATTGTTAGAAAGAAAAAATTGGGTGCCAATATTAGTTAGACTCTTTAAATAATTTAAATTTTCCAAAATACTATTTTTTACAATGCTTACCCCATTAGAAACATTAGTTAAGCTAGTGAGACCAGATAATGACGTAAGTTCTCGATTATATTCAATTTCCAAAAAATCTAATTCTATAATATTTTCTAAACCTTGTAAAGATTTCAAGTTATCATTGTACTTAATAAATATACCACCATTAATTTTTTCTAAATTTTCTAATTTACTTAAGTCTTCTACATCATCTGTATAATTGATAATTAAATTTCCATTAATTATCTTATACTGTTGGATAGCTGGGTCTTCTAAATCTTCAATTGAGCGGATTTCCAAACTTCCTTCTAGTTGTGTTGTCAATTCTGCATTATTATCATCTGAAGAACAAGAGATTGTCAATAATACTAATGTGATTACTCCTAATAATTGTTTTTTATTCACGATAACTTTTCTTTAAATTTCTATTATAAACTTTCATAATTTTACTTTACAAATTTAATACTATATTTTTATTTTTTTATATCGAATAAATGATTTTTCGCTATGATGAGAAAATTACCTCTAACAGTTTGGCGCTTGGCGAAGAAGCGGATTTCGAAGCACTAAACTGTCTGCCAGCACTGAACTTGATACGAAGCACAAAGCTTCATTTAACCACTGAGCCCGCTTTTTTGCCAAACGCCTGTTACAAGCTGTGCTTCTTTCTGTCGTCATACAAATTTCGCTTCTCTTGTTAATTTACTTTTGTCTAAGTCCAAGTCGTTGCTAAACCAGTCAGTCAACACTTTTTCAATTTCACTTTTATTAAATGTCTTTGGGTTTCGTCTTGATTTTAAATAATTTTCTCGAGTCATTTTTTCGGCTACTTGTCCAACCGTTTGCAAGTCAAGTTCGTTTCCGATTTTATTTGTGAACCAAAGTCCAGAGATAGAAAACGCAAGTCCTAAAAGTCCGATTTGCCAATTAAAGAAGAGTCCAACGAGAGATGCCAGAAGCAAAATTGCAAGAGTCCCCGTCACCCAATGCGGTGGTCGTAAAATGTTGAGTTTAAAACCTAAATGCTTTTCCAATTTCTTTGTTCTTGAACGCCTGCTTTGACGTGGTAAAAGCTCAGTAAGAGGAAAGTCTGTCGAGATTGTTTTATTATCAATTTGAAGTGTCGATGAAATTGACTCACGTAGTTTGTAAAATGCTTGTTGGCTTGTACAGTTGTCTGAATTGTCAAGCTGAATTTTGTTTGTAATATGGTCGCAAAATTCTCCAAAGGTCTTGATATGAACCAATTCGTCACCAACGAACTTGATATCAAACGAAGTCTCAACTTTTACAAGTAGGTCTTCAATGTCTTCGGAGTCGATATTTTTAAGTTCGTAGTCTGTCATAGCATTGCTTGTAACGGTTTGGCACTTGGCGAAGAAGCAGATTTCGAAGCACTGAACTGTCTGCCACCACAAAACTTGATACGAAGCACAAAGCTTCATTTAACCACTGAACCGCCAATTTTTTGTAGGTGCTTTTAGCTACTGCCCGAATCCCGTCACGAAGCGCTATCGGTGTAGGTTTGCAGTCAGTTTGTTCAAGGCGATTTACATTCCTCCACATAGTGTTATTCTTGTCATAATATGAATACAATGAAAATAAAACGCAACCTCTTTCAAGGCATCTCTGACATCAGATAAAATATTTTCAACTTGCTTGAAAGCTTCAACGATGTTGTCATCATCGTCAATAAGCAACATTGTAAAAGTTCCTTTGGTCGGTGATGTTTTTTGTTCTTGAATTTCCTTTATAAATCCTCTAAGAGTGTCCGCCTTGAATTTTTGCATTGTATATTTTTTGTTGTCAAGCGAACTATTTTTAGTAATTGGGTAACGAAAGTAAGAGCTGTCTTGGTCGTATTTGCAAATGATTGGAAACAAGTCTGTAATTTTTTTTGTTTCCTGCCAATCACCTTTCGGTGCCTTTTCATTAAGTAAATTAATGTTTGGCAGTAGGAGCTTGTTTAACCAATACTCGTAAAGTTTATCAATGAAATGACAACTGTATAATTTCAGCCAAACTCCGTCAGTATATATTTCTGGTTCCTCGCTGTCAAATGGAACAGTTCCATAATTAATCTTCAACTTACGGTGAAATATTATAATAAGCGACTTCAAATACAACTCAATTGTATGTCTGTACAAAAAGTTTTGGGGCAATTCAGCTTGTTGAGTTGAGTCGTAATGTTCAAAATGATTTGCCTGTAAATGTTCAGCACTTTTGTAATAAGCATCGGCAGTAATTCCAAAACCTTTGTCGGGATGAAGTTCTATACCTGTCATTAAATATTGCATAGCGTTTGATTTTTTTTCTGTTCGTTTCTTGCAGTCAGTTTCTTGTTTGCACTGTCCTCACAGGTTGCAGCTAACGG
>NZ_MSSW01000095.1 GCF_002150685.1 Algoriphagus antarcticus | reverse complement strand
ACTCCAACAACCCTATGATGTCGCCCATTTTACACTCTTGAATACTGGTGCTTATCGCCAGCGATCTGTTTAGCTTCATGTTGTCTCAGTTTAATGATGCAGCTAAGATAATAAAAACTTTAAATTAGCACCATTACGATGGAGGGGGGGGATGTCCGTGTAGACGAATTCGTGGTAGGGGGCAAAGAAACAGAAAACGCAGGGCAGAAGCTACCTGGGCAAGAAAAAGGAGGTCGTCAGTGCGTTTAAGCTTACGGGGAGGAAAAACTTAAGAAATAATGTCACATTTGATAAAGTTGACACAAAAATAACATAAGAATTTGGAAATTTAAAAAATTAAAAATATATTAATATCAACTTAAATTTTAAAAATTCAATAATTTCATCATGAATAAAAAAATCAAAACACTTTTGTTTAGTCTGGCTTTTGCCTTTATGGCAGTATTTGTAACTGATTTAGTATCTGATACAAATGAAAGAGGGTTAATTATGGACTCAATTATCCCACAAGCGGCGGCATTTGAAGAAGAACCGCCCCTATGTGATCCAGATTACAATGCATGTGGGCCTTTAATGTCTAATTCTTCTGGATCTCGGTATTGTTGTGCAGGTACTAATAGTGATTGTTGCTATGCAGCATATTGTTGATTCAAAAATTATTCGGAGCACAGGTCATTTTGCCTGTGCTTATTTCTTTTAATAACAGACTATTCATGAAAAATATTTTTTTTCTTTTACTCACTTTATTGCTCATACGTTGTAGTTCAAAAGATAACAATGAAAAACACATTGTTATATCGCAACCTCATACCAGTGTGGCCGATGTGGTAAATTTTAGCGATTATTTTGAAATAATTGAAGTGATTAATTTGGAATCTTCTGACAGTTCCATTATTGATTATACACATAAAATTGTATTTGATGATTTCTATTTTATTTTGGGCGGAGGTGCAGTTTATAAATTTGATAAAACAGGAAAGTATATTTTAAAAGTAAAAAGAGGTGAAGATGGACCAAATGCAATTAAAAATCTAACGGATTTAATCCTGCTTAAAAATGAGAATCGTCTTTGGATTTATGATTCACATCATAGAAGAATATCACAGTTTGATTACAATCTCATTTTTGAAATAAATTATGATCTAGACTATCCTCTATTTGGTTTGGAAAAACTTGAAACTGGCTTAATCGGCAGCCCAGGATATATGATGGTAGTTAAAGAACCTTACTCTTTGTTTAGATTTTCTGGGAAAAACTTAGCTACAGGATATTCTTTAGAGGAAACAACCATGGGATTTGATATAGAAAAATCAGATTACCTACATATTTTCAGACATGACTATTTTTCTGAATTAGAGACGGGTGATTTAGATTTCGTTAATTCTTTTAATGATACAATCTATAACATAAATCAAAATGGAGAATCAAGCATTAAATACGTCATCGATTTCAAAGATAAGCGAGTATTAGAAGGGGAATTGGTAAATAAAGGATATACATCTATAGTAGATGTTTTCAATTACATAAATTCAACTGATAAGTCTTTTAATATAGGCAATATATTCGAATCAAATAATTCATTAATATATAGGTTTTTCAATTCTGGCAAACCATATTTTTCAATATATGATAAGAAAAACAATAAATTAACCTCAGGCCAAATAATAAAATTCAATTATAAAGGCCAGGAAATTGCATTTCCAATAGATGAAGAAATGAGAATAGGTTCATTTGGAAATGGTAAAGGTTACCTATCTATTACCTCAGAGTCTAGTGTCATAGGAGAAAATCAGAAAGTTTTTAACACCCAAGACGGTGATAATCCAATTATAATTATATTCAATGAAAAATAGATATTTAGTATTTTTTATACTTTTACTTGGTTGCAACAAAGGTGAGGAGAAGGTAATTAGCGATGTTAAGCAAGTAAAAACGCTTGGCGAAATGGTTAATGAAGGGCTGAATAGTAATATTTTCTATTCATCCTTTAGTAATAAATTTCCAGTTGAAACTAATGCCATACTTTTTGTAATACCAAATTCCTCTTGTTTTAATTGCTTTGAGGATTTAGTACAAGATTTGTCTATATTTTATAAAAAAAATAGTTTTAAAAATATTATAGTTTTAAAAAACGATAATATTAAAGAAAGGGAAGTACGCTTTTCATTGCAGGATGTTACTCGAATGGAAAATATTGAAATCCTTGATATTGCTAATAATCAATTAATTGTACCTCATGATTTTTTTCCTGAGCTTGGATTTATAAGAAATGGCAACTTGTCATGTATAGAGGTTTTCGAACAAGGGAATGAAAAGAAAATTAAAGATTATTTTGAATTTTTAAATTTAATGGTTGTGAATTGATCCAATTTATAAAATAGTCATTTATCGGTATCCACCCGAGCAATCACATGTTTCGTGCACTAATTTGAACCAATAAGTTTGCATCAAAAACAAACCAATGAGACGAGCAATCCAAGAAAAGTGGAAGCAGTTGTTGCTTCCTACCAAACTACCGGATTCACCCAGAGTGGATCCTGCATTCAACAGAACTCAAGGTCCCCACCTCTTCTTTAACATTTTAAGCCATGAAAATATACCATTATTTAAGCTAGAGAATCCAATAGACTAGTCCAGCAGCAAGTATCCGTGTAACAGAGTAAGGATGTATCTTACTGATATCCAGCATACGGGCGATTGTTTTGACTCCCTTTCCCTGTCTGTTAAGTATGATCATTTGCTTTATCTGACTCATAGATTTAGGTTTTCCAGCAATTGGATTATAGTTAGCGATTATCGAAAATGTCCGCTAAAAAACCAAAACCATCGATCAGAGGGGTCAACATGCTCCAGAACATCAACCGTGGGGATCAACATGCTCCGGAATATTGCCGAAAATCTATATTAAAGGGGTCAACATGCGCCGGAATGTCAGTCGAATCCAAGCTGCCAAGGCGCTTTAAATACTTAAAAACGCTCCGGTTTGGAGTAATGGTGCTAACTTGATGTAATTATTTG
>NZ_MSSW01000094.1 GCF_002150685.1 Algoriphagus antarcticus | reverse complement strand
TATTTTCGATACTTCCCTTGCTTAGTCCGTCTTTCATATGTTCGGTTAGGTTTTCGTTTTTGCAGGAGTTCTTTACGGAGCAGGTGTTCCAGTTCTTCTACGACCTGTTGACCATCTATTGTATACTCGCCCCTTTTTGTCAATAAGAAAATCCTTATTAAGCGTATAGAATTTTTGAATGAAGTCTTCTTTGGGGGAAAAAGGCAAGTCTTTTATGCTTGCGTAGATGATTTTTCGTATCAGATTATAGGTGGCCAGTGAGACGGTCAGTTCTTTAAGTGCCATTTCGGGGGTTTTAGACCGTAATATGTTGACATCCATTATTGTTTTGATTTCACGGATACTGATTTCGATGTCCCATCTGGTAAGATAAAGGAGTTGGAACTCATGTTTGTCTATCTTGGCATCCAGAATGGTGGTATGGAGCACATACTCCTTTCCCTCAGGGCTTTTACATACGATCCGTCTAAGTAAAAATGTATTCGGTTCCAACCATTCAGATCTTTTTTTAGGGGGTTTTATGCGAATGATTTCATCGCCTTCACTGAGAACTTCTATCAGTTCATAGCTTCTTTCGCGCTTGGCTGGCATGAGCATCTCAATTCCTTTGCGCTTGCATTTTGCGATAATCTCATAACAATTGTAAAGATCGTCCAAGAGCAGCACCGACCCGATAGGCACTTCATCAATCATCTCATAAAACAAAGCCAACTCACTTACGTGCCTGTTTGATAATTTGAAGCTTACCACCTGACCGGTACCTCTTTCACTGATGGATTCTAATAGACCTTGGGGATACCCTTCATTGCTTTGCCCATGATACTTTACTTCATACTCCTCTCTTATCCTTTCAGTATCCTGCATTTGCACATAGGTCCCGTCACCGATGAGTACTCGATATCCATACCAGTGAGAATAAGAGTTATTTACCTCGCTGATGCGGCTGTTCGAAAACAGCTCTTCAGCGAGTGCCATAGGTACCCTTTCGCGCGCTTTGCTGTAGGCCGCAGTATTGAGGGAAATATCTTTCTCCAGACTTTTGGGTAACTGAAGCGTGTACTTTTTTGGCCTGCCTGCTTTCTTGTCAAGTGATTGGTCTAATACCTTCTCCTGATTCAATTGCTCCTCCAACGCTTCGGTGGCTTGCTGTTTATGCTGCTGGTGAATCATATAATACAAATCCACAGAATTCTTCAAGGTTTTATCCTGTTGAACGGATGTTAAAACCATCGTCAACAAGGTATTGCGAACGGTAAAAATGCGATTGCGACTTTTTAAGCCTTCTGATTCTTGCCCTGCAAGCAGGGGGAATTCTTTC
>NZ_MSSW01000093.1 GCF_002150685.1 Algoriphagus antarcticus | reverse complement strand
TCCAACAACCCTATGATGTCGCCCATTTTACACTCTTGAATACTGGTGCTTATCGCCAGCGATCTGTTTAGCTTCATGTTGTCTCAGTTTAATGATGCAGCTAAGATAATAAAAACTTTAAATTAGCACCATTATTTTAGAAAGGGGGAATTGCCGCCTTTGCACTTCAAACATTTATCCCAAGGAAATACGTACAGATAAGCGGATACACATAAAACCAAATAAGCGAAAGGTTAAATCTAAGTTGTGCCCTCTGCGCAAATCTCTGTGACCCCCGCGGTTAAATCTTACTTTCAGACAAATCTTAGAATTGATTACTCTTTTCCAATCTTCAAATTTTATAAAACGATATCTTTGCCACACGAACGCAATCCAAATCTACGTGTACAAATCACTACTCAAACCTCTATTTTTCCTAAAAAAACCTGAAGATGCTCACCACTTTACGGTAGATCTAACTAGGTTAACATTCAATCTTCCAATGATCGGATCGATAGTAGAATCGACTTTTCATCTGGAAGACAAAAAGCTGGAGCGTGAGGTTTTTGGATTGAAATTTAAGAACCCAGTTGGATTGGCTGCTGGTTTTGATAAGGATGCAAAGGTCATTGATGAAATGGCTATGCTTGGTTTTGGTTTTATCGAGATCGGGACGCTCACACCAAAACCTCAAGAAGGAAATCCACAACCTAGATTGTTCAGACTTCCGCAGGACGAATCTCTGATCAATCGCATGGGCTTCAATAATGGAGGCGTGTACGAAGCAGTTGAGCGGTTGAAGAAGCGTAAGTCTACTGTGCTAGTTGGTGGAAATATTGGCAAAAATAAGGTCACTCCAAACGAAAATGCTGTTGACGATTATTTGATTTGCCTGGAAGCATTGCATGATCACGTAGATTATTTCGTAGTAAATGTAAGTTCGCCAAATACACCAAATCTTCGGGATTTGCAGGAGAAAGAGCCGCTTAAGGCGTTGCTCCAAGCTGTGAAAAACGTAAATGATCTAAAGCCAAATCCTAAACCTATTCTCCTGAAAATTGCTCCTGATTTGACGGACGGACAATTAGACGACATCATCGAAATCGTGCAGGAAACAAAAATTAATGGCGTAATAGCGACCAACACAACCACTGATCGTTCGCAATTGAATACCTCAAAAGGAGAAGTAGAAGCGATCGGTGCTGGAGGTGTAAGTGGAAAAGTGTTAGGTAAAAGAAGTACTGAAGTCATCCGATACCTATCTGAAAAGTCAAACAAGGCTTTCCCAATCATAGGAGTGGGCGGAATCTTTTCAGCAGAAGATGCAATAGAAAAACTAGAAGCAGGAGCTAGCTTGATTCAAGTGTACACGGGCATGATTTATGAAGGGCCTGGGTTGATCAAAAAGATTAAAAAAGGATTATTGGCTCATTTTTCGCAGTAATTTGTCAGTCTAAATTCATTGAACTTATCATAAATCGGATTTGAATAGAATACATGGCCACCAATTCACCTAGGACCAATACTTTTAGAAAAAAAGGAGAACCCACCAAAAAGAAAGAATCAGGCTTCAAAGCACCTAGCTTTTCTTTTGGAAAGTTTAATTATGCCAAGCTAGTCTTGACACTCGGCATTTTGCTGATGTCTATTGCTATTTTTCTGTTGATCGCTTTTATCAGCTATCTCGTGAACGGGCCTGCGGATCAGAGTTTGGTTATGAACAATCCTAACGAAGCAATCAGAGACACGGCCCGTGAATCTACCAACTGGCTGGGATATCTTGGAGCGCAAGCTGGCAACTGGCTTATCTATCGCTGGTTTGGAATAGCTGCCTTTTTATTTCCTCCATTCCTGTTTTTATTGGGATTCAAGTGGGCCTTCAAAATATCATTGGTTTCACTTACTCGCTACACCACATTCGCGCTTTTCTTTACGTTCTGGCTCGGCCTACTGACTGGCTATGTAGTGATTTTGATCCAAGGCTATTCCTACTGGAGCTTCCTTTCAGGAGGTTTTGGTTATGAATTAGCAAAGCTGTCTGCAGATTTTCTTAGCTGGGGAACGTTTATTTTATTGGGAGGATCCATGCTCATCTTCGTGATTTTCTTTTTTGATATTGACAAATTGGACTGGTTTAGTAGCAAAGATTCTGATCCTGATTTGACGGAGGATGACTTAGATCCTGCTTCTCCTGTGAAAAATCCTTTCGAAGAGGAAATTGAGGAGGAAGAAGAAATCGATGACGACGGAAGCTCTTGGGTGATCAAAGAAGATCAACCTGAGAATCCTATCGAGCTCAAAACGGAATCAAAAACGAAATCTAAAAAAGATGAAATCGCCTTCGATGTACCTCAACTTAATATTCTAGATCCAATAGTAGAGCGCGAGGCAGAAAAGAAAGCAGAGGAAAAAATCTTCTCAGTGGTAAAGCCCACAGGAGAAGAGAAAACAGCTGAGGAAGTTGAGAATTTGGATGCCTACGATCCTACGCTGGATTTACCGCATTACAAATACCCTACCCTGGACTTGCTGAATGAATACGACGTTCAAAAAGTAACAGTTAGCCGTCAAGAACTAGAGGATAATAAAAACAAGATCGTAGAGACACTTGAAAACTTCAAGATTGGAATTCAGGAAATCAAAGCGACCATCGGACCGACAGTTACTCTATATGAAATCGTCCCTGAACCTGGTGTCAAGATCTCTAAAATCAAAAATTTGGAAGATGACATTGCGCTGAGCTTAGCGGCTTTGGGAATAAGAATCATTGCTCCAATTCCCGGAAAAGGCACTATCGGTATAGAAGTTCCAAACAAAAACCGTGAGCTTGTTCCAGCACGTGCTGTTTTGGGCACTGAGAAATTCATGCGCTCGGACAAGGATCTTCCTATTGCTTTGGGTAAGACTATTTCAAACGAGGTTTTTGTTGTTGATTTGGCAAAAATGCCTCACTTACTAATGGCTGGTGCGACTGGTCAAGGTAAGTCTGTTGGTCTGAATATGATCTTAGCTTCTTTGATTTACAAGAAGCACCCATCTCAGTTGAAGTTTGTGCTCGTAGATCCGAAAAAGGTGGAGTTGACGCTTTTCAATAAGATTGAAAGACACTTCTTAGCCAAACTCCCGGGAGCTGAAGAGGCTATTATCACCGATACCAAAAAGGTGATTTACACGCTGAATTCTCTTTGTATGGAGATGGATAATCGATACAATTTATTGAAAGATGCGGGCACAAGAAATATAAAGGAATACAACGCAAAATTCGTCGCACGCAAGCTTAATCCAGAGAATGGCCATCGCTTCATGCCGTATATCGTCTTGGTAATTGACGAATTAGCGGATTTGATGATGACGGCAGGTAAGGAGATAGAAGGTCCGATTGCACGTCTTGCACAGCTTGCCAGAGCAATAGGTATTCACTTGGTAGTCGCTACCCAAAGACCTTCCGTAAATGTGATTACCGGTATAATCAAGGCTAATTTCCCTGCACGACTATCTTTTCGCGTGACTTCAAAGATAGACAGCCGAACTATTCTCGATACTGGCGGAGCAGATCAATTGATAGGCATGGGAGATATGCTCTTATCCCACGGATCTGAAATAACACGAATCCAATGCGCATTCTTGGATACTCCTGAGGTCGATTCTATCTGTGATTGGATTGGCGAGCAAAAAGGCTATTCGGATGCTTATTTACTTCCTGAGTTTGAAGGAGAAGATTCCGACAACTCGATTGGGAGTGTTGATTTCTCCGACCTAGACCCTCTTTTCAACGATGCTGCTAGGTTACTCGTGATGCATCAGCAGGGAAGTACTTCTTTGATTCAGCGAAAACTAAAACTGGGCTACAATCGAGCTGGAAGAATCATCGATCAGTTGGAAGCTGCTGGTATTGTAGGCGCATTCGAAGGATCTAAAGCTCGTGAGGTGCTTATTCAAGATGAAGCTAGTTTGGAACGGTTATTGAATAGTTTGTAAAAGCTGTTCAAACAGCCCCTTTCATGAAAAAATTCTACTTAGTCTATACGCTTTTTCTTGCCCTCTTCTTCTCATTCGACGCCTCAGCTCAAAAGGATCCGAAAGCAAAAATTGTTTTAGATGCCATGAGCCAAAATTTCCAGGCTATGAGTGGTTTTACTGCAAACTTCGACTTCACTTTTCAGGATGCTTCTGGTCCTGGTGATAGACAGTCAGGTGATATCGCTGTCAAAGGCGAGCAGTACCGCCTCAAACTCCCAGATCAGGAAATCTACAACGATGGCAAGACCGTTTGGACTTTTATCCAATCTGACAATTACAAAGAAGTTACTATCAACGATGCTGGCCAAATGGAAGGCGAATTGACTCCCTCCAACATTTACCGACTTTACGAATCTGGCTATAGCTATAAATTGATTGGGGAAAAGCAATTTCAGGGCAAAACAGCTCAGATAGTGGAATTGATCGCTGAGAAAAACAACGCTCCTTTCGAACAGGTAAAACTGATGATTGACAAAAGCAGCTCAAATCTGCTTGGCTGGGAAATGTATGATGGGCAGGGAGGCGTATTTTCTTACACCTTCAAAAACTTAAAGCTTGACGCTAATCTTCCAGCATCCTACTTTGTCTTTGACGCCAAACAATACCCTGGCATAGAAGTGATTGATTTGAGGTGATATTCTAAATGATGTCATTAAGCTCATCTTCTTTGATTTACCACAGGCTAGAAGACCGAAGACGTCCCGATTGCCATCGGGACAAGAGGCCTAAATCTAAGATTGGAACTTATTGTGTGATGCTTTTATCTCAAAAATTATAAAACAGAGGATACCCCTACAAACTTTTTTAGCTCGCCAATATTCTTTCATAAGCATGGGAATGCACTTATAAAAACGGATTTTATCTAGAAAAAACGCAACTTCGATCGTCTTTCTTCTAGCCTGCGAAATAAAGAATATAACCTTACTGGCACTATCCCTACTATCCAGATTTTTTTCTTAACTAGTTGGCCTAAAACTACCTTATGAAGATTCAAGTCCTTTCAACATTTCTCATTTTACTATTTTTTTCTTGCCAGACAAAGGACAATCAATCTGAAAACAGCTCGAATGAGTTACCCAGCTACAAACTGGAGACTTTAGATTCGGTGACAGTTAGCGGTATCCTTGCTAAAATTTTCATGTTTCAGACAGCTGACGAAGATCACATCATCTTTAGAGATGGAGCTTCTTCTGATGTTTACCTATTCGACAGAGATGGAAATCCAACAGATAAATGGGACAAGACAGGTGATGTGCCTGGAGCTTTCTCGATGTCTGGCGGCAATTTCACACAAGATAAGAATGGTAACTTGGTGATTTTGGACATCATGAGTGGCTTGAAATTATTTAAGAAAGACGGCGAGATAGTCCAGAATTTTGGAATTTATCAGAACCAATGGAGCTTGGGAGGGGCATTTTCACATTTTAAAACCTATCAAGTCATCGAAAAAGACGGAAAGGAATACCTGCTTTATTCACTGGACATAATCGAAGAGGCACCTGATGACTACGACCCTGAGTTTCTCCAAACTAGGAAAAACTTGATCCTAACTGACCTTGAAACTGAGGAAACCCAAACATTTTTACCTTTTCCTGAGGGCTCTCAATTCCTAAATGGAAATGTGTTTGTCTTCAGTGATTTCAGACCTGTTTTCTCTTATGATGAAAAATCACAGTTGCTGTATCTCGTTTTTCAAAATGAGCCAATCTTATTTACCTATGATTGGTCGGGGGCAAAACCTGTGTTGAAAGAAAAGGCAGCCTTGAATCTTGATGGATTTGTAGCTGGTACAGGATTCGAAAAAGGAGTTGTGAGCTTCGCGAAAATTGCTGACTATAAAATAAATCCCTATCCCTCACAAATACTCAATTTGGAAAAGTATGGAGATGATTTATTGATTTCATACAAACCAACTCCAGCTGACAAGGGTGATATAGCGATTGTAATGGCAGGTGAAGCTTCCAAAGAGTTAAGAGCGAAGCTATCTGAAGAAATAAAAACAAGAACAGTAGTATTGACTCAGAAAGGAGATATCATTCCTTTAACCTTGCCAGAAATGAACTCATACAATTTCGCAGTAATCGGAGAAGACATCTGGTGGATGAAAAAGCATACTGGAGAAGAGGAGCAAGAGGATTTTACGGTTTATCGAGGTCGGTTGGTGAAGGAATAGCAAGGCTCACATTAAGGATAGAAATTCGCCAATGGAGATGTTAAAAAGGTAAATCCTGGTTCTGGAGAAGCAGGATTACTACAGCGAACTTTGCGAAGCCTTTCCAACCTTTGCGGTTGATGCTGGATCAAAAAATTCCATTTCAGGCATTCGCCAATTTCTCGATATCAAACTTTTTCATTTTCATAAAAGCCTGAACGACCCAACCAGATCGCTCTGGATTGGCCATTAGTTCAGGAAGGATTTCAGGCACGATCTGCCAAGAAATACCATATCGATCTTTTAGCCAGCCGCATTGACTTTCTTTTCCTCCTTCCAAAAACTTCTCCCAGAAATAATCAATTTGCGTTTGATCAGCACATTCCACTACTAAGGAAAGTGCTTCGTTGAAATCGAAATCATGAACAATGGCACTGCCCATCGCAGCAAATAATTGTCCATTCAGTTCAAACTGCGCATGATTGATTTTGCCGTCTTGCCCATTGGCATCACCAGCTTCGTACCTTGAAATCAACTTGATAGACGAACCTTCAAAAATGCTACTATAGAAATTGATTGCTTCTTCGGCTTTGCCAAAATTATTCCAAGAGAACAAAAATGCCGGAATGAATTTTTGGTCAGAAAATTCAGGTTTGTCGATAGTGAGCTGCCAAGTAACTCCAAATTTATCCTGCACCCAACCGTATTTTTTGCTCCACGGATACCTATCCAGAGGCATCAAAGCTCTGCCATTTTCAATCAAGATATCCCAGACTGTTTGGATCTCATCCTCATTTAGGATGATAGTGTAGAATGAAATCGCTGGCGTAAACTTAAATGCAGGGCCACCATTCAGACACATAAATTTCTGACCAGCAGCTTTGAAGATCACTACCATCGGGTTTTTGGTCGACAATCGCAGAATCCGAAAACATCGAGCAGTAAAACTCCGCAGCTTCTTTTGCATTGCCATCAAACCACAAGCATGGGTAGATTGGCTCATTCAGGGTGTTTACAGATTGATTATCCATTTCTCTCGCAGATTTCTTTGAGTTTGTCTAAAGCTTTTGGCCACATACGAATAAAGTATTCATCGAATTCCATGCTGGAGTCCAGATCGATTAAAAGTAAAGTATCAACTCCTTTCTCTTTAAAAGTATATTTCTCATGAGCGCCTTTCCACATTTCTACTTCTTTGCCTTCCATAATTTCTACTCCCTCTTTCAGTTCTCCGAGATGCTCGATATCGACATGTTTATTATGCTCGTTTTTTATGATTTTACTGACAAGGCCATTTTGATTCCCCTCCTCACCTAGAGAGACAAATAGGATCTTACTCCCCTTCTCCCAAGTACCTATATAGGTAGATCCTGGCGAAAACTCATCAGTCCATTCTTCATAAGTCGGCTTTTCCAACATAATTCTATAGACCTCAGCAGCTGTATTTTTGATCAAAATCTCAAAATGCAATCTGACCAATTTTGCTTCTGATTCGGCGTAGGTTTTGAAATTATCTAAAATAGCCTGCCAGCCATTTTTTTGCATTTCCAGAGGCTTGTCCATCTCAGCATCAAACGTCTCCGTGATTTCGATTCCATCAGGCACTTTCTTGAAAGAAACTTTCGCAGCGCGTCCATCCTCCATAATATAGGTATAGAAGGAATGCTTCTCCACTTCCTGATAAACGCCGCCAAAATCAAAACCCATACTACCGTCTTTAGCCTCCATTCTGGAAGTAAAGCTTCCGCCTGGCTGAAGGTCGTTTTCTGTTCTAGGCGTATGCCAATCAGGCGAAGAATTATTCCAATGAATGATATGCTTGGGCTGAGTAAAGTAATCCCAGACTGTCTCGATGGGTGCATTTACAATTGTCCGTACGGTAATTTTAGTGTTTTGAGTATTGTTCATGGTTTTATGATTTGTTTTCAAAAACTAACTTAACAAATTTATCAAGTGAAGGACTGATTCATCCTGTTCAATTCAGACAAATGAAGTACAAATTGCGACAGGAAATAGTAAATTCAAGTTATGAAAAATAATGATTGGTAGCTTTATCAAAACCTATAAGAAGTCACTCAAAGTTCTGCTCAAATCCTATTGAGATTAATAAAATTTGTAATTGAAACAGATCTGTAGACTGTAGGGAAAACATAGGATTACAGATGAACACAAAATATACGCCATCAAATTTCTTGGGCTTTTGAGTCAAAAATTAGAATTTGTGACGAAATGATTCTATGTATTTATCAATTACTGCAACTAAATAAGCTTTGATATGAAACATGAAAAGATGATGTATGATATTCAGCGCCTACTCGCCGAGCAGGACTTTAAGAATGAGGATGAACTGAATGCTTTTATGGATCAGTTGGTTGGGAAGAAAATACCCTTGCCATCCAAAAAAAATATGTCCCCCGCTGAGTGGGCCAAGGAGTTGATTTTTGAGGCCTACGAAATGTATCCACCCGAGCAAGTACATATTTCATGAGCTGATTTGACCCATTAGGTTTGCATCAAAAACAAGCCAATGAGACGAGCAAACCAAGAACAGATGGAAGCAGTTGTTGCTTCCTACCAATCCAGCGGACTCACCCAGCGTGAATTCTGCATCCAACACAGCCTCAAGCTACCTACATTTTCCTACTGGTACCGTAAAGTGTGTGCAAAGACAGAGTCTGTTACTTCTGGCTTTACCGAAGTAACTTCCCCTGTACATTCCGCTGGTTTGGAAGTCATTTTCCCCAATGGGACAATCATTCGGGGTATCCATGACCTTTCGGTGATCCAACAGTTGATCAAGTGGTAAGGTGTTCACGTTAGGATCCTCCCAGCGGTTCTTTCTCTATGGCGGTGCCGTGGACATGCGCAAAGGGTTTGACGGCTTAAGCGGTCTGGTACGCAATTCCCTGGAGCGGAATCCGCTGTCCGGGGAAGTGTATATCTTCCTGAACCGCAGCCGTACCCTGGTCAAACTGCTCCACTGGGAAGCTGGCGGACTGGTGATCTACTACAAGAGACTGGAAAAAGGCACCTTCCATCCTCCTGTGGGAATGGAAGCAGGAGGCACACTTCCCTGGTCATCTCTTGTGCTGATGGTCGAAGGTATCCGGGTGCTGGATTCCCGCCAACTCCCCAGATACACACTGGCCTAAGTTTTTTTTAGGTTTCGAAGCCTTTATTTTATCGACTCTCATTCAGTTTTTTGGGGGTGAAAATGGCCTTGGAGGTAACTGGGAAGCTTTTTGTGCTGTCAGTCAAAAATCAACCCCGAGAGCCTGTTTATCCACAGGGTGTGTGGGAAACTAATGCTTTGAAGGATGATTTCAGGGCATTAGTTTAGATTCATGAACAATCCTCTGGACCAGCTGAGCAAAGCCGAACTCATCGCCCTGTTGGGCGTATGGGAAAAGGAGCTGGAATCCAACACTAAAGTCATTGAGTCCAAAGACCAGCGCATCGAAAAGCTGGAAGGGATTCTTGCCAAGTTCCAGAAGATGCTCTTTGGACAGAAGCGGGAACGCTTCGAGTCACCCGACCAGCTGTCCCTGCCTTTTGAAACGACGGCAGAACAACAACAAGAAGCTCAGCAGGAACTGGACGAAAAAGTAACATGCGTCCGCAAGAAATCCCGTTCTCCACATCCGGGCAGGACTAAACTGCCTGAACATCTCCCTGTAGAAGAAATAGAGCTGTATCCTGAAGGCAACCTGGAGGAGATGACCTGTATCGGCAAAGAGGTCACTGAAGAGCTAGACTATATTCCCGGCAGCTACATCATCCGTCGGTATATCCGTTATAAATACGTGTCCAAGGTACAGGAAGGCAAGTCTCCAATAGCCATCGCACCACTCCCTTCCCGTCTGATTGACAAAAGCAGTGTGGGAAATGGCTTGCTTGCCTCGATCCTGACAGACAAATACGTGGATCATCTGCCGCTCTACCGCCAGCTTCAGCGCTTCAAACGCGAAAATATCCCCATAGCCGCTTCCACACTGGATGGCTGGGCAAGACAGGGAATGGAACGGCTGGAAATCCTCTATGACTGGCTGGTGAAAGACACCTGCGGCAAAGGATATCTCCAAGCCGACGAAACCACCATAAAAGTACTGGACAGCACCAAAAAGAAAGACACACATCTGGGCTACTACTGGGTCTACCACAACCCGGTGAACGGCACCGTCTTGTTTGATTACCAAAAGGGTCGTGACCAAGCGGCTCCCAAAAAGATATTGAAAGGTTTCAAAGGCTACCTGCAGAGCGATGGGTACGCTACGTATGAATACTATGGAAATCAGCCAGGTGTTACCCACCTGGGATGCTGGGCACATGCGCGCAGAAAATTTTTTGAGGCGCTGGAGAATGATAAGTCAAGAGCGACGCTGGCACTGGCCTTTATAGGAAAGCTCTATGAAGTTGAGGCACACTGCCGGGACAAACAGCTCAGCGCGAAAGACAAAAAGTCCTACCGGCTCGACCATGTCTGCCCACTGTTGGAAGCCTTTTCCAGCTGGCTGCAGGAAAACTATGCCCAAGTGCTTCCCAAAAGTATCATCGGCAAGGCCATGTCCTATACCATGACGCGGTGGGAACAGCTCTCCAACTATCTGATGGACGGCATGCTGGAAATCGACAACAATAAGATCGAGAATGTAATCAGACCGGTAGCCCTGGGACGCAAAAACTACCTGTTCGCCGGATCACACGAAGCCGCACAGCGTGCAGCAATGAGCTACTCTTTCTTTGCTATGTGTAAAAAAGAAGAAGTAAACCCGCAGCAGTGGCTCAAGTATGTCTTCGATCAGATAATGGATACCAACATCCAGAAAATACAGCAACTCCTGCCCAAAAATTATAAACTATCCCTAATAAAAAATCAACCTAAATAAAGATGCAGTTGCTCGGGTGGATACTACGAAATGGATCCAGATGATGCGATGGATAATATTATCGAAGCGCTCGAGCTTGACCCTGACTGCATCGAAGCCTTTGAGTTTTTAGGAAACTTGGGAGATAGTATGCCTATCAGCCTTGCTTTCTATGAAAAGGGCGTGGCGCTAGGAGATAAGCAATTTGGAGGTAAGTTTTTAGAGGAGAACAAGGGTCACTTTTGGGGAATGCACGAAACACGCTCGTACATGCGCTGTTTGCAGATGACCGCTGAGATTTTAGGTTTAATGGGGAAAAGCGAAGAGAATATAGCAACCTATGAAAAAATGATCGAGCTCAATCCAAGCGACAATCAGGGTGTTCGCGATCAGCTCGGAATATCGCTTTTAATGGTTGGCGATCTGAAAAAATTCAAGCACTACGATCAGCTTTTCGACTTTGAAGACGGCACGTCCTCTAATTTCAATCGAGCGCTCGCCCAATACAAAAACGAAGGTGCCTCTCCTGAAACGAAGAAACTGATGCAAATCGCTATTAATTCGAACGGCTATGTGGTAGCCAAACTCAACTCCAAAAAAGATGTAGTTTCTGCCCCATCCTCCTACGTTTTAGGAAGCAAGGATGAAGCCACTGGCTATGCATTTTTTGCACAAGATCTCTGGCGCAATACCAAAGGAGCGTTGGTCTGGGCAAAGGGGTTTAAAAAGGGGAAGTGAGGGTCATTCGTTGAATGCTGACGAAGCCTTTGAGCATATAAACAATCATGTTGTTCCCTGCTATGACATACACTGGATTAAGTGGTTGAATAGCGGGGAATAACAATGTGCTCAAGATCAAATACCCTTATTGCTCACTTTTTCACTTCAATTTCCCAATCGAGTTGATTGATTTTCGCTTTGAGACCCGTCAGCTTAGACAGCAATTGTTCGAATGGCAGTGAATCGCCATAGATCATATGCTCCTGCATGATCTTATAATCAGTTGCCCAACTATCCCGCATGCTTGTTGGAGGAATGGGATTCAGGTACTTAGGAGCATGTTTGGAATAATCAAGCCCATTTATCTTAGTCAAAACACGTCTATGATGGACGATATCCATATATAGCTCGGGGCTTGCGAGTGCTTTAGCTGCAAACTCAGATTCCAAAATCCTACCGAGATCGTACAGATGCCTGCTCAATCTGTGAGTTCGGATCTTTGGGGTGGATTTTTGAAACTCTTCATGGAGTAGAATAAGTAATATCAGAATGGATGGGAACAATCTTTCTTTCCTGAAAATTAGACCGAACATCATCATCCAATATATCCTGCTTGAACCTTCTCACATAGTATAGTTCCACATCAGCTTTGCTTTATTCTTCTGACCTGGGAATGGCTATAGGTTCAATCATCTTGATCAGATTTGCAAAAGTCTCCTTCTTGCCATTATGGGAGTGGCTGAGGTTAGAATCAGAGATTCACACCGGGTAGCCAAGAATTGCGCAAGATCACCTCTTTGACTACTGCTATTAGCTACGGTGTGACATTCATCGATGACAATGATATCCCATCGAGACTTTTCGATATAGTGGCGAAATTTCGCATTATTCTTAAGGGTATCTATAGAGATGATCGTCTTATCGTAGTACTCAAAAGGGTTATTATTGGCAGGTAGCTCCGATTTAATCTGGGCAATAACATGGGAATCAAGCCTTACTAAAGGAATAGAAAATCGATTCCATATTTCCTGTTGAAACTGTCCTAAAATAGATTTCAAGGCTAAAACCATGATGCGTTTACCTTTGCCTCTTTTGATCATTTCAGCCAAAAATATCCCCACCTCAATTGTCTTACCCAATCCCACTCCATCAGCTATCAATAACCGTGGTCGAGGGAGCTTGAAGGCTTTCAAAGTTGGGTCTAACTGATAGCCGAAGAGGTTGAAAGCCGCCTTGTGCGCGACGTGTATTTTATTTCCGTACTGGTTACTATTTCGAAGATGTGTTTCTCAAAAGAGTTTTGTCCTTCTGTATCCATAAATTTATCAGCGACTAATGTGGTATTTGCTGGATCTATGATTTGAATATCTGATTCCAGGTGTGAATCAAAATTGAATCGCATGCCCTTCACCAATTCACTAATTCCTTCCACATCCAAAACCAAGGATCCATCAAAATTCTCAATCAAACCGGTTATTAAAAAATCTTCGCCTCGGGTGGAGATTCGAGATGCTAGAGCAAAATTTGAAGATTTGGGCTAATCATTGAAAGAGATTTAGATTTTGGTTTGAAAACACCTCTTTTAGATAAAAATAGTTTGCAAAAAGATAAATGGAGAAATAAACGTATGAAAAATTCCTTTCCATTCTTGTTGATCGGATCCGAACTGTTTTACTAATCTGATAAAGCGTGTTAATTTATTATGGGAATAGCCCTAAATAAAAAAATGTTTTGAGGATCAAAAGTTGGAATTCCACCTTGATATTATATCGAATTATGAATTGGAAAGACTAATACTCTCATATGCAGAATCCGTAAAAGTCATAGCCCCTGAATCATTTAAAAAAGTCATCCAAGACAGGATCAAGGCTTCTCTGGATCAATATCGATGATTATAATTGGAATACCTCTGTTCGAATCTGTGACCATTCATTTAAAACTAATTCTAGATAATTTTTTGAAAACTTAGCATAAAAAAACCGATCATTTCTGATCGGCTCTATGTAGCGGGAACGGCCCCGATAGCCATCGCGGGTCGAACCTATGTTTACAGTCCTGTGTTTGCAGTGACGGATATGAGCCCGACGGGTTGAAACAAAAAAAGGACACTATTTCTAGTATCCTTCAATGTAGCGGGAACAGGACTCGAATAAGCACTGAATATCAATGTATTATACAAAATAGTAAAACTTATAGAGAAACAATTGATCATTTCCCTTAATCATAACACTTTGTAACGATCATTCAAAACGCCCAAAAACCATCAATAATTGTATCTAATTCTTCAGATTTTGATCTAGTTTGAGGTCAAATATAGGAAAGGATCTTCTAACTGAAATCTCGTTGGATTGACTTAATGTTGTCCCTTTTATATACCTCTAAACATCTCCGGCAGTCATTAACCCCCAAAAGGATACTTTCCTACGTTTTTTCAGCTGGAAGCCTATAGCCTGTGTATAATTGAAGAATATTTACGTCTCTCCGTAAGCATATCCCTAAATCCAATAGTACGCTCAGCAATTCATTTTTTTATCTCTGCTGTTCCATAGTCCATCACCAATTCGAGGATTTGTTCCTGATGCAATGAAGGCTGGTCAGCAAGCACTTTTGCAAATTGTACAAGTAAGACTGATTCTCTACTAAAGGCTTGTCGTGCTTCCCCCCTTACCCCTTTAATGATTTCCATGGCCTCTGACTCCCCATCAACAAGGTTATGGTTGATGATTATGTAAACATCGGAATTCATAGATGTACTTGTCAATTCCTTACCAAAGCCATACTTTTTATTACAAGCCATTGTCAATTCGGTGGCTGTCTCTAAAGGTCCCCTGCATTTATCAGCCAGAAGATGAATTTCTTACTATGTTTGCTCATATCTCCAGCTTTAAACCAAATGGTAAAGCGCCCGACCATTCCATTTTTCGTGAAAAAAAATTTTAACCTTTAGCCCTTTTTGGGTTTCTTTAGCACATGGATCAAAGTTTTAAAAAGTCAGAATTTCTCAAAGCAATTTTTCCCGACATCGACATCCATGACAATGAGGTTATTCGAAAGGTTCTGACGATTTACTATTCCCAGTATGGACATACCCCAAAAGTCGAAATCGATGGTGATGTGATTACCATTTCTCTTCCTGACTCGGTTCAGCAAAAATACCCAGATGATTTTTATAAGGCTGCCGATCTTTGTACTACTAAAAAATATCGGGAGGCAATTCCAATTTTTGAGCGGCTAATTGAAGCTAATCCCAAAGTCTCTGAATACCATAGAAATTTGGGACAAGCATACGAAGAACTGGGAGAATACGATAATGCTATTGACAGTCTCATTGAGGCTTTACGATGGAATCCTAAAAACAATTGGGCACTGCTTCTGATGGGTAACATTTACCTGAGAGCAGAAAAAGATACCCAAACAGCATTAACCTACTTTGACCAAATCATTGAGGCGGATCCTGAAAACTATCTGGCGCTGTCCAACATTGGGGGAATTTTCCTAAGACTTGATAAACTGAATTTGGCAGAAAGGTATTTCAAAAATGCCCTGAAGGTGAATCCTGCTTTTGTAAATGCCTTACATGGAATGGGGATTATTGAAATGAGAAAGGGCAATACCCTTAAAGCATTTGAATCAGGGGTATCGGGGCTAAAAGCTTGTCAACCGAAAGATGCCCAGATGAAAGAAATACTCGATGATTTTCTATTGAGTGTAGCCAATCAGTATTTCAAAGAGGGTTCAAAAATGGATCTGGTAGCGGATTACATCAGCCAGCTTGAAAGGGTATCCGGAAAAGAAATACAAATCCAGATTATCAAAGATCTTAAAGTAAATGCAAAAATAGAGATTGCGGAAAACTATGATAGAGACTATCATTTGGTTTCCTATCGCCCAGATTCGCCAAGAATTGAACACTTGATTTGTCACGAGCTTACGCATCTTAAACTGATCCTGTCAGCAAGGGAATTAGGTGAAAACCTTCTTTTCTCAAGTGATCAGGAACATTTAATTAGCTTCCGAAAGCTGATGGAGCCTACCTGTAAAAAGCTAAGATCTGATGGATTGCCTGAAGAGAATATTAAGGGATTTATAGAAAGTGTTTTCCACGGACTAAACAGCAGAGTTTTTAACGCCCCGATTGATTTGTTTATAGAGGATCTACTTTACAAAGAGTTCAAGGAGCTACGCCCATACCAATTCATTTCTATGGTTGAAATGGACAAGCTTTCTCTACAGGCTGTTACTGACCAACAGATCCTTGATATCACTCCCTCTGCCTTGATTAGCAAAGTTAAAGTCTACAACGCCCTTACGGCAAGACAAATTGATAACCTTTATGGAACTTCATTAGAATCCAGATATCCTCTTAGCCCTACGGAAAAAGGCTTTTTAGATCAGTTCTGGGATGAGTTTCTGGAATACAGGAAAGATCGAGAACCCGGAGAAGAATATGAATTGGTTCAAAACTGGGCCAATGACTTGGAACTGGATGTATTCTTCAAATTCAAGCGAGATCCCAACAATTCAAAGAAAGGGAAAGAACCTACTGAGGTTCTGGAGAAAATTGAATCCAACCCACTCGGCTCGGATAGTTTCTTATTGGAAGAGGAAGAAGAGATGAAGAAATTTCTTTCAGCTAATGCTGATGTGAATATCAACATGGCTATTTTCCTTCATATGGTGGACGCAATCAAGTTTTTCAAAAAACACGATGAACAATGGATACAAGAAATCGCAATGGAACTCGCTATGCTAGGTAATACAGGAATAGATCCCCACAAGCAGGGATACAAGGTTTCCTTCCAAAAAGGCAAAGGATTCTCAGGTCAGAAGGTTCTGGCTTACATGTATGTTTCAATTGCGCTTAGCCTTCCTGATTTACTTGCTGAGCTTAAAATGCCATTTGAGAAGGAATACAACCTTGCAAAAGTCTTCGGGACTTAATCCGATTAAGTTTAGAGATGACCTTCTGTTTCAATTTTTGTATCAATTTGATTAAACTGTTACAAACCAATTAAGAAAAAAATGACGATGGTTCCGAATTGGTGGTATCATGAACCACATGTAATAAAATAGACCAGACTCTTCAACAGATTATTGAGTCTGGGATTAAGGATATCGACTGGGATGTAAATGCTAAGGATTATGGGTTATAGGCCCATTTTATTTTTAGAAGTCTGACTTTTCTCAGATTTTATTATTCTTTTTTTGATTCAATACTCTTAGATTCTTTTTAACCTATTGAACCAATTTTCTTCAATAGACCAAAAAATACCCTGTACAGGGTATTTTAATCTATCATCTATTCATTTTATTTGGCCTCCTTAATAATTCAGTTAATTCTGAATTTAAACCCTAATAGATAAAGCTTTGAAAAACTTAAGCGTTTCCAGAATATTACTAATCTCCCTATCCGTCATATTATTTTCCTGCGGTGCTGGTAAACAATATCAAGTTACCTCAACCTTAGGCACAATTCAGGCATATGAGAACTTTTTAAAGGAATACCCAAAAAGCTCATACGCTCAACCCGCAGCAATTAGATTAAAAGCCCTTTATGAAAACCGAGATTGGAATATAGCAAAGAGATCGAACTCTTCATTTTCCTATAAAAATTACCTTGATTCCTATCCCAATGGGAAAAATGTCAGCGAAGCTAAAAGTTTATATGCTAAAGCCACAAAAGATGAAAAACAATTAGAAGACTGGAATAAAGCCAAGTCGCTCAATACAATTAGAGCATATGAGCAATACTTAAGTCAAAACCCCAGTTCTAAATACAGTGCCGCAGCAAGATCCGGAATCACTGAAATAATCACTTCAGATTGGAATAAAGCCAAATCGAAAAATTCAATAGATGCTTATAATTCATTTATTTCTGCCTATCCAAATTCCAATTTTGTTACCGAAGCTCGGAAAAAAACTACCGATATAATGGACAGAAATGCATGGTTAAATGCTTCCTCTGAAAACACCACCGCGTCTTATAGTCAATACTTAAGAAGTTTCCCATCTGGAAACAATAGCTCAATTGCAAAAAACAGAATCAATCAAATTCAAGAAGAAAAACTGATTCTACCCGCATGGAATCGCACTCAAAGCCAAAATAGCTACCACGCATACAAAAGTTTTTTGAGCCAATATCCTAATTCTTCTTATGCCTACCAAGCAAAATCTAAAATTCAACAATTCGAAAACACAGCTTGGTCTAAGGCCCAATCATTGAATACGATAGCGAGCTATAATACTTTCTTATCCAACTTCCCCTTCAGTGATCTTGCTGATAGTGCAAGAAAGAAAGTTATCGATTTGGAAGTCGCAAATATTTTTAAAGGAGATTATGGCTATATGCCACCTATGAATAAAACTTCTTCCAATGGATTTGGAGCTACCAGACCAACAACGAATTCTATAGAGATTTACAACAATACTGCATACGAACTTACAGTATGGTACAGTGGCGCTGAGAGTAAAAAAATAGTTCTACCTCCTCGAAACAGAAGATCATTCACCTTGCCAAATGGGCCATATAAAGTGGCTGCTTCTGTCAAAGCTTCTAACGTCACGAAGTACGCTGGTAATGAACGGCTTGATGGAGGTAATTACGAATCTGAGTTCTATATAAACACAAGCACAAGTTTTTTCTAATAATTCATAGATCCATCTTCATTCCATTGTTCTTAAGCCAAGCTTCTTTCTCTCGGAAGTTTGGCATTTTTTTATCCAATTCATTCCAAAAGTCCTGTGAGTGATTTGGGAACTCAAGATGTACCATCTTATGGGTAATGATATAGTCTAATACTGAAATAGGTGCCATAGCGCATTTCCAATGAAAATTCAATCCGTTTTTAGGAGTCCAAGAAGCCCACCGATTTTGTAAATCCATAACCTTGATGGAGGTTGGGCTTTGATCAAATTTCCCTAAAATCACTCTCAAGCGTTCCCTTATTTTTTCTTCCGCCTTTGATTTATAAAATGCTCTAAAACCTCTTCAGATTTATTTAAAAATTTCTTTCAGCCAACGCAGACTTAAAAATCAACATGGCGATTTTCCTTCACATGGTGGATGCAATTAAGTTTTTCAAAAAACTCGATGATCCAAGAATACAAGAAATCGCAATGGAACTTGCCTTGCTTGTTAATACAGGAATAGATCCCAACAAACAAGGATACAAAGTATCTTTCCAAAAAGGTAAAGGATTCTCAGGGCATAAGGTTCTTGCCTATTTGTATGTTTCAATTGCGAATAGCCTTCCTAATTTACTTGCTGAGCTTAAAATGCCATTTGAAAAGGAATATAACTTTGCAAAAGAATTTGGAACTTAAGCCTATTAAGTTTTGATATGAACTTCTGTTTCCATTTTTGTATCAGTTCAGTTGAACTGTTACAAACCAATTGAGAAAAAAATGGCGACGGTTCCGAATTGGCAGTAACTTGGATTATTGATGATCCAAAAGACCAATCCAGTCAGCAAATAATTGAGCCTGGAATTGAGGGTGTCGATTAGGAAGTAAATAAGGAGGTTTATGGGTTTTGGTTGAAATAGAGGCAAATAATTTATTCTATATTTCTTGAATAAAAAATTTGATTATCAAATCTGTTTTACCTTAAATATTGACTTTTGATTCAGGATGTTAGGCTCGTTTAATCATCATGAAGTGATAATTCCATCAGGATTATCCCTTGCCTTTTGAATTTGACCCTCTTTCCACTTGGCAATTGCTGCAGCAGCAATTTCAGACTGAGCTAATGCAATAGTTTTTAAAAGCTCTCTATTGGCTAACAATTCAGCTTCCAGCTTTTGAGAACTTTTTTCTGCGTTGATTTTTACATCAGTATTGACTTCTTCATTTAGGTTTGATGTCAGCAACATATGCCGGACTTTGACCTGATGCTTCTTATAATCTATAATATCATCATAAGGACCTCTTTCAGTCATCATTTTAAACAATATTGGAGCGATTTCTATAAATACAAAGAGAATGGTTACAAGCCACTTTGCAGCCCACAGGGAAGAATCCTTATCCGTCAAAGATCCGAGGGCTTCGAGCCTTGCCAATAATCCATTTCTACTCTCAAATTCAGTACGTAAAGAAGCACTTTTCTGTCTTGCCTCATCTCTTAAATTATTAATTCGACCTTCTTTTTCTCTTATACCCTGCAAGTCTTGTTCATTGAGCTGTCCATAGCTTGCTTCCATATTTTTAAACTCTTCATTTAGATTTATATAATTTTCTTTTGCCTCACGGAATACAGGCCCTTCCCCAGGCCTGCCAGTTCCACAAGTGCCATTCAATTCACACATGTACTTGTCATATGCATCATTTCTTTTAAGCCTTAAGACTTCCAATTCCTGTCTCCTAAGATCAATTCCTTCCTCGATTGACTGGTTTTCTTTAATAAAAGTAATTGCTAACGAATCTGCCTGGGCCGTATAGTTAAACTCAGACTCCTGTGTGGTTAAGTCATTCAATCTCTTAATTTCAGCATTAATCTCACTCTCGAACAACTTTAGTTCAAGAGGAGTTGATATTACTAAACCCAAAATTATTGCCATCATCAATCTTGGCGCTGCCTCAATCATTTCCTGTCCAGAAATTGTTTTCTTGCCATCTCCAACTCCAAAACTTGAGACGATGTATCGATCCAAATTAAATATTAAGGCGCCCCAGAAAAACCCAAAAAATATCGACGGATAAACATCATCGAATGCCGTATAGAAAGCATAACCCCCTGCAAAAGTGGCCATGAGGGCAGTAAATACAATCGTGCCTCCTATGCCATAGAATTTATTCTTCTCCATAGGCACTTGATCAAGCACCTCCAAATCAGCCCCAGAGGACCACAAAAACATAGTGTAAAATTTATCCCAAAGGAATTTGAAAGGATTACTCATTAGATTGAAATTTTAAAAATTTGGATACTTTTTTAAGAAGGTTTCTATAAGTCAATTTTGTAGGTAATTCTAAAGAAGGTTCTTCATAGTTACATTTCAAATCGGGTACACGAAGGTTAAAATTTATCTGTCCATCAAAGTATTTGATCTCCGATGGCAAAGAATCAACAGTGTTTTGAAATTTAATCTGAGCATACTTGTACAATGGATCAGGTACTTTCAAGGGAGTTAAGTTGATTGTGGCATTCAATTCGATTTTTGGGAATTCTACCATTAACTGCTTTACTATCGGCAATGGGAATGGCTTTGCTTTTACTATCTTGGACTGAGTAAAAAACAACCCTTTCACTATTAAAGTAAAAGAGGTCTCATCCTTAATAGGAATATGTTCTATTCCTTCCTGATTAACCTTTCCTATCGCTGGCGTTATTTCAATTGATACAGCATTGGTAGTTTTCCACTTCAAGTCAATGTTATCTAACCCATAATCTAAGTTGACTTCGTAAGAAAATTCTTTTATAGTTGGCCTAATCAAATCAATGAAGACTTCCGCTTCAGATATTTCTCCAAAGCCACCTTCACATTGAAGTTTAAACGCAGTTGGTATAATGGGTTTCACTGCAAATTCACCTGAGGAAGGATCAAGTCCTTTGACCCCATTAATATTAATTTTATAAGCATCTTTCACACTCCAAACCAATAACACTGGCGATTCATCTTTCCTTACAGAAACATCTGACTTGAAAAACTCAACCTTGGGAAATCTTCTATTAGCCCTAATAAAAATAGATTGAGTAGACGAGATATAGAAGTTATGAAACTTAACTTCTATATCTTTCTCTTCAGGTACTGAAACTTCTATTTCACTTTGGCCAATTGTGCTAATGGACTCTCCAATTGAGACATAATCCACCTTTTGAGCAACCCAGCGAATAATAATTTTTTCACCACCATAATCAATATGTTTTTTATTAGATTCTAATGAAATAATCACGGGGTGTGTTGGTAGCTCAGAAATGACCCCTTCAAAAAGGTTTATCCATTCTTTTGGTTTTACTACTTTTTCATAATTTGAATATCCTTCATTAAATGAGTTTTTGAAAAGTAAGCCTATTCCTTCTACTCCAGCTTCCTCATAAGTTTTAATTGTTTCCTGAATATCAGAAATTGATTGCTCAGCGCGTTCATTGAATAGACTTGAATCGGGCTTGAAGTTAGGCCAACTGATATTTTTTATATACTTCTCCTTTTGAGTATCATCAAGTGTGGTTAAAAAGCTAAAGGGAGAATTTTGGCCTGAAAAGAATTGGAAAATAGCAGCATTGAGAGACCAAACTTCATTATGTAAGAATTTTTGATGACCGTAATCGTCGTTTCCAGTAAGTTTATCAAAGGCTTTATTTAACCATGTTATCTTTCTAAACCAGCCAGTAATCGATCCCTTCGTTGAGGGTTTTTCCTGTGTTTTATAATGGAAACCACTATCAAAATCAATCAGGCAAAGCATTTTAGATTCTGGATTAATAAAAATTGAAGCCGCTTTAACATCAGAATGTAAAAAATCAAAATCATGTAATAACTGAAAGGTTTTTGCAAGTTGATAGCTATAAAGCACTGCTTCTATTCCATTAACAAGATCATTCCTGATTTCCTCATCACCATAATCTTTATAGCCTAATAAAGATAGGTCATACATCAAAAGTCCCACAAATAACTCTCCAGTCAAACTATCATTTGACTTAAAAACTAAAAATGGCATCCCTAACAATGTCGGAAACTTTTGAAAAGTTGTCACTCTACCCTTCAATTGATTTCTTTTAAGCTTCACATGAAGTTGCTCAACAGCATTGTATGCATGATCTGAATGCTCTTGCTGGTGATATATCTTAAGTAGCAAATCTTTCCTCTGCTTTCTATTTACGCTGACTACTTTATGGATATTAGCAAACCCGCCTGTCTTGTAGACTTCATCCTGATAGCTCAGATGATGCAAAAATTCAATTTCTCCGTCAGCTCTTCCCTGACCTAAAAGTGAATATTCATCAAATGAATCAAAGTCTCTAATCATTTCCTGATTCCTTTGATAGGTAATAATCAAATACTTTTTCTGTCACCAAAAGACCTATACTAATATCATCTTCTAACGAACCCTGATCTTTAAATTCTTTACACTTATTGTCCAGCATCATTTTTAACCCGTCATTTCTCACCTCCCTATCACATTTGGTTTGAAGGTTTTCGTGAAGAGCAAATAAAATCTCATGAAATAAATCCAACTCAGATCGCCATATTCCATTTTCATCCACGTCTGCAATAAATTGTGTTTCAATTGAACCAAGACCATCGGTAAAAAAAATCAAGATGTCTCCACATTCAGAATTAAGAGTCAAATCCAGAGTGGAAATCTGAAAAGTGTTAGCGAAAGAATTTGTAGAAATATGTCTTGTTAGAGCACCTGTTCTATCTACATGTGGAAGCATAAGGTGTGTATATAGATTGACTTTCTCCCCAAGTTTTTCGTAATAAAAATCGCCACGAAGTCCTGATATACCCCCATTTCCCAAATAGCCAATCCTTACGGAATCCTCATTTAATTCCCTGCAATAGATTAAAGTAGTACCACCTTCATCTTTCATTCTTTTGATTTGCTCAGATATCTCATTTACGATCTTTTGATCATCAAATCCTCCATAATGATTGATAAGTTCATTGATAAAAAGTTCGCACACTGTCGATGAGACAATTCCTGAACCCGATAGTGAGCCTATCCCATCACATAGTACTAATCCATTGTGAGTCGATTCTGAAGAATCCTGATTTTTGGAAACTCCTTTTGTTGAAGTAGCAAAATAGTTCACTTAAATCAATTGAGATGTAGCTGTAATACTATTTATCATATGATTTCGAATTGCTTCTGGATCAACAGCTGACATAAAAAGATCATCTGAGCTTGCGAAATGTTTCAGTTTCTCAGCACGTTTCTTTCTTTTTTCCCTCACTTCTTCTACTGGTGTTTCTTTAGAATAGTCCAATTCGTCTTTTTCTTCATCCCAAGAATACCATTTACTTCCTTCTTCGATTAGCTGGTCTAAATACATTACTGAAATACTGAGGTTCTCATTCAATTTCAGCTCTTCTATTTTCATTAACGAATCCTTATAATCATCCATCATACCATCTGTCATTAAAAGGATTAATGTATTTCTCGGTAACAAATTATCTTTCATATCCATATACTCGTCAACCATTTTCTCTACTTCACACAATGCTGGTAAAAGCTGAGTCCCTCCAGTTTTGTCCAGCAATTTTAGTGAGTTGAATGACTGTTGTTCAGAAACTTCCTTTAATTCCTTAATTCCAAAAACGTTTTTAAACTCATCAGAAAAGGCAACAAAACAAATATCAAATGAAGTCTTATTCTTACTATTTCTCAACCTGTCTAGCACCTTTTGTACATTCTCATGGATATCCTGAGCTTTTGAGATTTTATTTAACGAAAGTCCTTCCATTGAGCGAGAACCATCCAATACAAAAAGTACCAGCTGATTGTAGATTCTTGGTATGACTTCATTTTTATTCAAGCTCGATTTTAGTGCGGCGAGCTTTCCCTGAAGTTTTCCAAACTTCTCTAAAGCATTAGGACCTTTAGATGGCAGACTTCTTTGATTTATCTTTACAATTTCATTTTTCTTCATTTCTACCGTATTTGGTTAACAATTCCTGATAATTTTCTGTCAGCTCATTTTTCTTCTCTTCAAAATACTTGTTCAAATCTTTGGACATGATCGTTTTAAATTCCTCAGAAGATTTAATCTGATATATTTCATGAAGTAACATATACAACTTAGATTTTAATGTTTCCAATTTTGCCGTGAGTATTTCAAGCTCTGATATTGACTCCAGTTCATCCAAGGACTCCCCGCGACGAAGCTTATAACAGATATATCTTACCCGATCTAAATCCTTTCTATGATAGGCCTCCGTAAGCTCACTGAAAACCTTCTCTGCTTCCTTAACGTCCTTTATTTTTCTTTCGCTTGAATCAGGATGACAATACTTCGCAGCTTCGCGATGCAATTTTTTCAACTCATCTGCTTCATTTTCATTTAGCTCTGGAATAATATTTTCTAATTCCTCATCAAGTTCTGCTACAGCTTCTTGGTACTGTCTTTCAGCTTCTTCAAATTCTGAGGAATGGACGTTTCGTTTCTTCAGCTTTTCATTAATTTTTTTCTTGAGCACAAGGATTTTAATAATCAAGGGGAAGAGCTCAATTGTATATCTGTGATTAAAGTCTTCTACTAAGTTCTCCAAATCCACTTTTTCCGATTCTAATAAAAGAATTTGAAAAGAAATTAGGCGAATCTGAGTTTTTAGATACTCTCTTTCAAAGGCTCCAACATTGATTACTTGTGAGTAACCTCTCAAAAAAACATTAATCTCTTCTAATGCCTTTCCGTACTCCTTGAGCATGATCAAATCATAAATATGTTTTATCTGATCTACATTCTTGATTTTATTCGCGATTGGAAAAATGTAAGTAATCTCTCCGATTTGAATAAAGGTCCGAATAGCTGTGAGCGTCTTAATACATTCTGAAAGAGATAATTCTTCTTCCATAGTTTTCTGAAAACCTGCTAATTCTTTGAGTTTTTGAAATTCCTCATAAAACCTCGATGCATAAATTGGGTCCCCTCCAACTACGGTGAGGTTCTCCTGATTTGAGTGATTCGCTTTTTTCGTATAGTTAAATGAACCATTTAAAACATAATAGTGGTCTATAATGCAAAACTTATTGTGCATTAAGCTATTGTCACTTCCGCAGGTAGCGAAGTACCCGCCATTTTTATTGAGAATCTCGTAATCATTACGCGAATCCCAATTAAATTGATGGTTTGTAATGATTACTTCAACCTTTATTCCTTCGTTGAGTTTCTCGATCAGCCTATCAAAAATCATGGGATCGGTGAACCAGGCCACAGCTACGTAAATTGATTCATTTGCTAAGTCGATATGCTCTAAAATTACGTCCCCAAGGCTGGATCCTGAGCTAAAAAAAATTTGGTGATTCATTTATAAACTTAGGATTTCTTTACGTCAAATTTGAATAAAAAATTTGTATTCGCAACTTAGTTGACAGGAATTATTAAAATGAGATTTAATCAG
>NZ_MSSW01000092.1 GCF_002150685.1 Algoriphagus antarcticus | reverse complement strand
TTTTCTGCCAGTAAGCGAATTCTCTTTGGTCAATGGGTTGGAAGACCGATGACCGAAGACCGGAGTAAACCTAATTCAAGGTGTCTTTGAATTTTTGATCATATAAATTTCTACTGGCAAGATACCGTATAATCACAAATTTCATTTACAGGGTCTACCCAAAAAAGTGTGCTGGCAGCTCCATCCCAAAAGAATTCACCAACTACACCGGCCAAAGGCATTGTACTAAACCTCTTGATCTTTTTCGAAAATCAAGGCTGAGATTCCGGCGATATTTCCGCTTTCTACAAAACTCGAAAGAGTAGAGTCAATTCTTGCACGGACTTGTTCATTTACTAAAAGGATTTCTGCAGCTTCCTGCTTTTTTTGGCAACTACTTGAAAAAATGAGAATCGCAAAAGCATACAGAAATAGTTGTTTCATAGGTTTGGATTTTGGGAGGAGTGAACAATTGAGGTCCTAACATCAATCGCTTTTAAAGTACGAAAAAATAGGATGCTCTTAATTTCTGAAATATTAGATATTGAAATCCTCTTCCCAAAATCGAAATCCGCCTTTGAATGCATTTTCGTTGGTCCCTAATCGACACCCTTCAGGAACAGTGGTAAGCAACTTTGAATTTCCGCCACCCAATAGAATATCATCCGGCTGAAAAGCTGCCCTGAAGTATTCTACCGTTTTGAGTACGTGTTTCTCCCATCTTTTCGAACCGCTTTTCGTCAGGTATTCTTTGCCTACATACTCTTCAAAAGTTTTTTTCTTATAAGGAAGATGCCCGCCTTCTATGGGTAAAATGGTATTGTGGATGACCATAGCTGTACCAAGTCCAGTTCCAAAGCCTAGGAAAAGTAATTTTTTACCATCATAACCTCCAAGAGCCTGCATAGCGGCGTCATTTATAATCTTAATCGGGCAATTGAAAGCAGCCTGATAATCAAAGGTATTCCAGCCTTCGCCAAGATTCACAGGTTCTGAGACAATTTTATTTTCTCTGACCACACCCGGAAAACCTATCGTGATCAGGTCGTATTCCCATTGGGATGCATTTTCTTTTACTAACTCAACCATCTCTTCAGGCTTGAAATCAGCTCCAGATGGTATTTTAATGCGTTCTGCGACACCTGTTGCCAGGATTTTTAAATTCGAACCTCCGATATCTATTACAAGGATTTTCTTTTTCTTTTTTTCCATCCATTGAAACTAAATAGAAATGTTTACTTACCGAAGAAGAATTTGAATCAATTGTTAAATTTTGATTAAAATCAGCATTAAGTTAAAGCAAGTATAATTTTAAACAGAAATGATTTTTCTTCAGTCATATGCTGTGATCTCTCATTTCTTACTTTAAATTACAAGTAAAACGAGCAGCCCAGATAACCCAAATCATTTTGTTTAATTGATGATTTGATCCTTTTTGAAACAGAATTTTCAACCTAGCCTATGTCTATCAAAGTCGCTATCCGGCACTATACCAAATACGAGTACGATCGCCACATTGCTTTAAGCCCACAAGTGATTCGCTTGCGACCTGCACTACATTCCCGAACACATATCAAGGGCTATTCTTTGAATATCAAGCCTGAGAATCACTACATCAACTGGCAGCAAGATCCTTTCGGTAACTACCTCGCACGAATTGTCTTTCCTGAAAAAGTGAAATACTTTGAAATTGACGTGGAGGTGATCGCTGACATGGTGGTGATTAATCCATTTGATTTTTTTGTGGAAGAGTATGCTGATAAATTTCCTTTTGAGTACGACGAAAGCGTAAAGAAGCAACTTGGTCCATATCTAGAGATCAAAGAAGCTGATCCATTGCTGATGAAGTTGGTCCAAAAGGCTAAAGCTTTGATTGCGAAAGACATTATTACAGTGGATTACCTAGTGGCGATCAATGCCATGATCAATCAGGAATTGCGATATAATGTCCGCATGGAACCTGGCGTACAATCGTGCGAGGAGACTCTTGAAATTGGCTCAGGCTCTTGTCGAGACTTTGCTTGGCTGTTGGTGCAGGTTTTACGCCACGTAGGATTAGCATCTAGATTTGCTTCAGGGTACTTGGTTCAGTTGAAATCAGATGAAAAATCTCTCGATGGTCCATCTGGGCCTGAAGAGGACTTTACAGATTTGCATGCGTGGACGGAAGTTTATGTGCCTGGAGCGGGCTGGATTGGATTGGATTCTACTTCAGGGTTATTCGCAGGAGAAGGGCATATTCCGCTTGCCTGTACACCAAGTCCTCAGGATGCTGCACCGATTACGGGGATGTCTGAACCCACAGAGACTGAGTTTTTCTTCAAAAATGAAGTGACTAGAATTGAGGAAACTCCCCGGGTGACCAAACCATACTCAGAAGAGCAATGGGAAAAGATTCTGGCAGTTGGTGACCTTGTTGACGAAGATTTAGAGGCGAACGATGTGCGACTGACAATGGGAGGAGAGCCTACTTTTGTCTCAGTGGACAACCAAGATGCACCGGAATGGAATACCGACGCTGACGGAGAGCATAAGAGAAGTCTTTCCAATACACTATTTCATAAGCTAAAAGGTGAATTCGGCGCTGGTGCCTTGATGCAATATGGACAGGGAAAATGGTATCCTGGGGAACCTTTGCCAAGATGGAAATTGGCTTGTATCTGGAGAAAAGACGGTAAGCCGATGTGGCACAATGATGCTTTGATGGCTGATTTGTCGAAAGATTATGGAATGGGCGATAAGGATGCGGAAAAGTTTATGTCAGAATTGGTTTCACAGCTGAATCTTGACAAAAGTAATTTGACACCGTTGTATGAAGATCCGTTCTTTTTTATCTGGCAGGAAGGGAAAGTTCCTGTAAATATCGATCCGTATAAATACGATCTCAAATCACCTCTTGAGCGCCAGAAATTAGCGGAACTACTCAATGAAGGCTTAGATAAACCAGTTGCATTTTCTATTCCACTGGAATGGGATTTGGAAGAAAATCTATGGCAAAGTTGTCGATGGGAATTCAGAAGAAAAGATTTGTTTTTAGTACCGGGGAATTCCCCCGCCGGATTAAGATTGCCCCTGGACTCTATTGAGTTCACTCCACCGGAAGAGGAACCAATCAAACCTGAAACAGACTTATTTGCTGAGGTACCTGACTTACCTGATTCAGAGCTTAAATCAACTATATATAAAACTCCACCTAAGAATTCAGAGCGGATTTTCAAAACTTCATTAGTGGTAGAAGTAAGAGAAGGGAAACTGTTTATTTTCTTTCCTCCACTCAATCTCATTGAGAATTACCTTGACTTGGTCAGTGCAGTCGAACGTACCGCAGAAAAACTTCAAATTCCGATTTTGATTGAAGGATATGATCCGCCATCGGATAAACGAATCGAAAAAATGATGATTACTCCGGATCCAGGAGTAATTGAAGTGAATATTCAGCCAGCTAAAAGCTGGAAAGAGGTCACTCATAATTATGGTGTTCTCTATGAAAAAGCCCGCGAATCACGGCTGATCAGTGAGAAGTTCAATGTGGACGGAAAGCATACAGGAACAGGTGGAGGAAATCATATTACGCTTGGAGGCTCTTCACCTGAGAATAGCCCCCTGCTGAGAAGACCAGATGTCCTAAAAAGCTTCATTACCTATTGGCAGCACCACCCAGCTTTGTCATACCTGTTTTCTACGCAATTTATTGGGGCTACTAGTCAGGCACCTAGAGTGGATGAGGGAAGAGATGATATGTTGTATGAGCTTGAATTAGCCTTTCAACAAATTCCTAATGGCAAGGAGAATGAAATTCCTTTCTGGATGGTGGATCGTGTATTCAGGAATTTGTTGGTTGACATCACAGGAAATACTCATAGGGCGGAATTTTGTATCGATAAGCTATATTCACCTGATTCCAGCAGTGGACGTTTGGGGATTTTAGAATTCCGAGGATTTGACATGCCTCCACATTACCGAATGAGCATGGTTCAGTTGCTTTTGATACGGGCTTTAATGAGCTGGTTTTGGAAAAAGCCATACGATCATAAACTCGTTCGATGGGGCACTTCGCTGCATGATAAGTTTTTGCTTCCTCACTACTGCGAAAAGGATATGCTTGAAGTGGTCAATGATTTGAAAGGAGCTGGATATGATTTTGATTTGGCTTGGTTTGATCCATTTTTCTCTTTTCGCTTTTCTTTTATTGGGGAGCTACAAGTAGAAGACATTCATATTGATATGAAGATGGCAATCGAGCCATGGCATGTGTTGGGAGAGGAGATTTCCAGTACAGGAACGGCTCGTTATGTGGACTCTTCCCTGGAGAGATTACAGGTTAAAATCTCAGGATTGACAGATTCCCGCTATCATTTGCTGTGCAATGGACATAGAATTCCATTGAAGAATACTGGAGTTCAAGGTGAGTACGTAGCAGGGATTCGCTATCGAGCTTGGCAGCCTCATTCTGCGTTGCATCCGACCATTGGTATTGATACCCCACTGGTTGTTGATTTGTATGATAGCTGGACAAAGAAATCAGTGGCAGCATGCCAGTACCATGTCGTTCATCCGGGAGGAAGGAGCTATGATAATTTCCCCATAAACAGTAATGAAGCGGAATCCCGTAGAATTTCGCGGTTTTTTGACTTTGGTCACACCATAAACCCTTCACCTAATGCACCTAAGACGATCATGGATGATCAGAAATCAGGCAGGTATATCACCAAAATGAATGTGAAAACAACTTATGATGAATCACATGAGATTGTAAATCCAGAATTCCCTTATACTATGGATCTCAGACGGTATAAAAAACGATGATTTTTTATTGTTTCAAGGTTATTTAGTTCAATTTTGAGGTATGATTGAGTCTTATCTTATTGACAAAATGTTCAATAATGAGCCGTTTCTGGATGAAATGGCCACCGACCAAGGTAAAATACATCCTCATTGGGAGAGCTTAGCCAGATACTACGAGCAGATTGGATCTGAGCGTATGGGGCAATTCCATGAGGAAGTTGGTCGTCAATTGCGTGAAAATGGAGTGACATACAATGTCTATGGCGATCCCAATGGGATGAATAGACCGTGGATATTGGATCCTGTTCCGATGGTTTTCAATAGTGAAGAATGGGAGGGAATTGAGAAAGGCTTGCTTCAGCGAACGGAGTTGTTAAACCTGATCTTAAGTGATTTATATGGCGATCAGACGTTGATCAAAGAAGGCCATATTCCATTTGAATTGATTTACAATCATGGCGGATTTCTGAGACAAGCTCACAACATCAAGTTGGAAGGAGAGCAGCAACTCATTCAGTATTCTTCTGATTTGGCGCGTGGACCCAATGGTAAAATGTGGGTGCTTCATGACCGCACCGATGCTCCTTCCGGTTCCGGCTATACATTTGAAAATAGAGCTGCCATGACGCGTGTCTTCCCGGATCTAATCCGGGAAAACCATGCGCGTAAAATCACTTCCTATTATCAGACCTTTAAAAACACGCTAAGTAATCTCACGACAAATAATAAGGAAAATCCCAGAGTAGTATTGCTTTCTCCCGGTCCTACAAATGAGACCTTTTTTGAGCACGCTTACATATCTTCCTTTATGGGATTTACCCTTGCTTTTGGAGAAGATCTGACTGTGAGCGATGGGTATGTTTGGCTGAAAACCATCAAAGGATTGGAAAAAGTCGATGTGATTATCCGCCGTGTAGATGATGTTTTTTGTGATCCCCTGGAATACAAAAATGATTCCCATCTGGGAGTTGTGGGTTTGATGGAGGCGGTAAGGCAGCGAAAAGTATTGGTGATTAACCCGTTGGGATGCAGGGTTTTAGAGAACCCTGGTTTAATGGCTTTCTTGCCTGAAATCAGCAAGCATCTTTTGGGTGAAGACCTGATTCTGCCCTCTGTAGCCACTTGGTGGTGCGGTCAGCCAACCGAAATGAAATATGTATTTGAACATATAGGTAGTTTGGTGATCCGTAATATTTATCGAGGTACTCAGAAGAAATCTATTTTTGGGGGTGATCTGTCAAAAGCGGAATTGCAAGCTTTAAAGCGAGAGATTCGTCGCAGTCCATTTATGTATGTGGGTCAGGAGATGGTTGATTTTTCTACTACACCTTCCTGGATCAATAATAAACTGGAAGCAAGAAATGCAGTCTTTAGAAGCTATGTAGTAGCTGATTCTGAGAATAAAAACTACAAAGTAATGCCTGGTGGATTGTCCAGAAGTTCTCCAGAAAAGGGTGCTTTTTTGGTCTCAAATCAGACAGGAGGAATCAGTAAGGACACCTGGGTGCTTGGCAAGGCAAAGGATACTGTGTCACTAGTTACGAAGCCAATAAAATCTCAGCTTTTGGTGCGGAGCGTGTTGCCAAGTCGAACAGGAGAGCGTTTGTTCTGGCTGGGCAGGTATCTGGAGAGAGCGGCATATTCTGTACGCTTGATGCGTATGACTCTGCTTTCTTACAATGAAGCTGACGAGGATATTCATATCCATGAAAATCCCGTTCTCAGCACATTACTTCAAACGCTCACCGTGATGACAGGTACTTTGCCTGGATTTACTTTGAAAAAGAATCTGAAAAATCCAGAATCTGAATTGTTAGCTCTGGTTCATGATGTGTATAAATCGGGTAGCTTGGCCTATTCCATCCAGTCTTTCCTTACCAACGCTTATTCGGTGCGCGATCGATTGAGTTTGGATACTTGGAGAATTTTGGACAGTATTTCTGAAGAACTCGCGCGAATGCGAAAATCGAATACAACCCTGACGCAGGCATATCAAAGCTTGGATAACATGGTTATTAAATTGATGGCTTTTTACGGATTGAATATTGATAACATGACTCGTGAGCCAACTTGGCATTTGCTGAATATTGGGAGATTTATTGAGTCGGCAGCTAATAACTGTCTGATATTGAAAGGAATGCTGAATAAATCTTTTGATTCCGAATCAAACAAGGAGTTGATGGAGGATACCTTACGCTGCAATGAAAGCTTGGTGACTTACCGATACCGCTATAGATCAAATCTGGAAATGCATGGCGTTTTGAGTTTATTGATCTTGCATGAAGACAATCCCAGATCGCTGATTTTCCAATTATTGGAAATTGATAATCATTTGAAAACACTTCCAAATCAAGATGAAAAGGAGCTATTCAGCACTGAGCGTAAGAAATTACTAGAAGCTATCACCAAAATAAGATTATGTGATATTGATACTATTTCAGTTGCGAATCAGCTATCCAACGAGTTTGATGCGATGACTTCTCTTTTGAATCAAATTATTGGACTTCTTCATGAGACTTCGGATTCGATTTATGAGAAATATTTTAGTCACACTGATACCAGATACAGTATGATTCAATCCTCTGCAATTCCTGAGATATGAAATCGAGCATGATTCAAGTGTTTCACATAGGGACGATTATACTCCATGCGAGATTCCACCTCCCTGCCGGCAGGCAAGTGTGTCCAATAAAAAAGCAAGTAAAAGCACATGAAATATAAAGTCACTCATATCACAGATTACATCTATGAGTTTCCGGCGACCCTATGTCACAATTTGATGTTTCAGATTCCACCTGAGCTTTCCTTTCAAAATGTGGAGGAATACAGCTGTGAGATCAGCCCGAAACCGAGTTCTGAAATAGAGAGAACAGATTTTTTCGGAAATAAATACTTGTATTTTTCAGTAGAAAGATCTCATAAGAATCTGACTGTAAAGTCTAAGAGTGTGGTAGAGCTCTCCACGCCGCCGTGGATTGCGATCAAACCAGCAGAAACTATGCCTTGGGAGAAAGTGGTTGACTTGCTGCACTCCACCAAGTCATCCACTGACATTCGGCAATATTATTTGGAATCTAACCATGTCCAATTTGTAGCTGGGATAAGCGTATATGCATTGAAATCCTTTACCCCTGGCCGTCCCATAATGGAAGCAATGCTGGACTTGAACACACGGATATTCCATGATTTTGCTTTTACGCCGGGTTTCACAGACATCAGTACTCCGCTGGAGAAAGTGTTTAAGCATAAGAAAGGTGTTTGTCAGGATTTCGCACATTTCTCATTGGCCTGCTTACGGGTGATTGGATTGTCTGCGCGATATGTCAGCGGTTATCTTGAAACTTTGCCACCACCGGGAAAACCCAAGTTGATAGGAGCAGATGCTTCTCATGCTTGGATTGCAGTATATATTCCAGGACATGATTGGGTGGAGTTTGATGCCACCAATAATCTATTGGTTAATGATAAACATATCAGAGTGGCGGTGGGGCGTGATTTTGCAGACGTGACTCCGCTCAAAGGAATCGTATATAGTGGGAGTGAACAGGAAATGAGGGTGAGTGTGGATGTGCGGAATATGGAGGAGGAGTAATCGTCATTTCGGAAATCAAAATTGAGCCATTCCGAACCTTATGTTCCTTTTAACAAAATGATTATCACCGAACCAGCTATCATGATAACCGAACCGATGATTTTTTTGGCGATATCTTTTTCCTGAAAAATTCTATAGCCCAACAAGACACTGACTATAATCGAGAGTTGGAAAAGAGAAAGTGCATAGCCTACGTCCATATTTTCGAAGACGTAATTCGTAGAAAGTTGCATGGTGCCAATGCATATAATCAATAAAAGGAGCTTAACCAAAGCATCCCTTTTTAGATGTTTAAATTCACGCTTTATGTTGATTTTAAAGGCTAAGATCAGGATAAAAGAAAATACTGCCCCAAAAATGCTCCAAGAAATAAATGCGATGGTAGGCGAAGAGGCAAGGATTACTTTCTTTACAAACACTGCTTCCACAGCCGTCAGAATCATTGCTCCGATTCGGAATTGGATTTCCTTATTTCTAAGCAATGCAGGAGTAAAACGTTCCTCCGTGGTATCAAGGACCAGATAGCTGCCGTAAATGATAATCCCAATGCCAAAAATCCCCCACAGGTTTGGGATTTCTCCTAAAAGAAATACCCCGAAAATCAAACCAATAATAGCTTTGTAGGAATTGATTGGACCAAGAATGGACAGGTTACCTTTGTGTAGTGCTTTGACTAAAAGTCCATTTCCGATTGATCCGAAAACCCCTCCAAGTATAGAATAAAGCCAAAAGTCAGGACCTAATTCTCCCAACTTCAAAAAGCTCAATCCTATCAAGCAGACACAAGCAAGTAGGAGATAGGTAAGAAAATTAACCCAAAGTGGGTGAGCCCCTTGTTGTGTAAGTTGTTTTTGATAGACATTGCCAAGTGGATTGGAAATGATCCTTAGACTGACGGCAAAAGAAAGGAGAATTAAGTCTTGCAAAAGGCTATTTCAAAAGTGTTTAGTTGGATTATCCATTATTCTACCAGTAAAAGATAAAGCAGTATGTAAATCCGCTTTTCTACCGGTAAAGAAATAAAAGAATACCAAAATTTGTTAAAATCAAGCATTTAGGCCATTTCGGTCTTTCAATGCAAAGAAAAGAAGGTTACTGGCATTATTGAGGATAATTATTAAAATCAATCAACTCTTTCCACTCTGGATTTTGTTTAATCCCTTTACATTTCTTCTCCCGGTTTTGAATTCAGAAGTGCAGATCATCAAGATTCTATTGTCCATTTCGCTGATTGCATTTCCTTCTTTTTGCGTGACCAAGTAAATGTTGTCACCCGTAGAGGTATTGTAGATTTCATTCCAGGAATAGACGACTTTATACCCATCCGAAGCTTGCAGCACAAAGTAAAGCTCACTCAGCAAATTTGGACTTTCTACATCTAACATGGTGTCTTTCATGATGTCTTTGATGGGGATTCCTCAAATCCTTCAGAAGTTCCTTTCTCGGCTCCTAGATGGTTGGTGATGACCAAATCTGCTATTGGATTTGATTCAAATTGATTAAGGTCGGTATGGAAATAGTAACTTCTTGGTGGACTTTTCCTGTGATGACAAACTCAGTGGTAGGCTTTATCACTTCCTGAGCGAAAGAAAGTGTGTGCATAACAACAAAAAGTAGGATTAGTAATTTTTTCATGTTCTGATTTTAATTGACTCTTTTTACATCTTACCACTTACAACCCTTACATCTTACCACTTACAAACCTGGCTACTTACCGATTTTCAAATCTTGACTCTCATCCTCCGGATTTTTTCGCCTTATATCCTGCTGCCTGGAGTACCTGCACTACTTTGTCCCGATGATCGCCTTGGATTAGGATTTCGCTATCTTTGGCAGATCCACCGACTCCACATTTATTCTTAAGCATTTTCCCTAGTTCTTTCAGGTCATCCTCGCTTCCTACAAAACCTTCTATCAGCGTCACTTTTTTGCCAGCACGGGCTTTTTTATCCAACAATACTTTCAAGTTTTGCTGATTGGTTGCTGGTGTTTCCTCGTTTTGCTCCTCTCCAGTTTGGAATTCAAAATCGTTGCTTGTGGAATACACCACACCATCGCGTTTTTTCCAATCGTTATTTTTCTTTGCCATATCAAATGAAAATACCTACTCCGAAGAATAGGTAATTCTAATTTATCAGGTGAATTATTTTATCTTAAATGTCCAAACAGGACGTTTTGTATGGTTTACTACATCTTCTGCGATACTTCCTGTAAATAAGTGTATCAGCCCGGTCCTGCCATGTGTAGCCATTGCTATGAGGTCGGCATCTATATCTTCAGCAAATTCCACTATTCCAGCTTCCTCAGAATTTGAATTGTAAATCTCGGCTACTGCATGATCGATTTGGTAGGTATTTGCAAAAAGTTTTATTCTAGCTGCCGATTCCCGAGTGGTTTCAAAGCTGCCTGGAGTATTGATGATCACAAGATATAGATCAGCATCAAACCATTTCTGCAGGTTTTTGATCCGATCGGCTAATTCGTCTTGGCCTTCCCGGAAATCATTGGCAAATACTATTTTTTTAATTTTTTCAGGATTGGTCGATGCCTTTACAGTGACTACCGGGCAGTGAGAAGTCCGAACTACTTTTTCGGTATTACTTCCAATTAATACTTCCTCAATACCGTCAGAACCTGTAGAACCCATCACTACGAGATCAGGATCTTCATCTATGATGAAGGAAGAAATATTTTGAAAAGCATTCCCTATTACTATTTTGGTGCTTAAAGCAAAACTATTTCCCGCGTACTTACTTTCCAATTCCTTGAATTGTCGCTTGCGGCGATCTAAAAGTTCAATGAAAAAGATTTGGTTTTCCATTTGGGGCATTAACTCGCCTCCTCCCATAGTTCCCATCCCAGATGAGCTAGGTACTTCAATGACGTGTAAAACTATAATCTCAACGTTTTCAAACTTGTCTGATAGCAAAGTAGTGAAGTCCAGAGCGTTTTGTGCTTGCTCTGAAAAATCGAAAGGCACAAGGACTTTTGTCATGACTGATTTGGTAATTGGTATATGCCAAATTAGCCCAAAAAAACGCATTACAAAAGGACTTTTATTGGCTTTTTCCTAAAAAAACTAAACCTATTCCAAATAGAATAACCCAGACCAAGGTACTGATTGCCATTTTTTTCAAGTTAGGATCGATTGTTTTTGAATCTTTGCCTCTTTGGACATTAATTCCAATTTTGATCATCTGAGGGAAAACAGCGAGTGCTAAGAGAGAAGTCCATTCTTTGGTGATAAAAGCGAAAAGGATTAAGCAATAATTTCCTCCCATAATTAAGAACCAGTTGTATCGAATAGCTGCGATCTTTCCAATTCTTACGGGGATGGATTTTTTACCTGCAGTTGTGTCAGATTCTATATCTCGGATATTATTGATGTTCAGCACAGCTGCGCTGAATAGGCCTAAAGCAATTCCAATCCAAATAACTGAATTGTCCCAAGCAAGGCTGTGTAGGAAATAAGTGCCATAAACACCCAAAAGTCCAAAAAAGATAAACACGGAAATATCACCCAAACCTGAGTAACCGTAAGGCGTATTGCCGGAAGTATAGGAAATAGAAGCCCAGATCGCCGCCAGTCCCAATACCAAAAATATCCCGAAAAGAACCCAATCCTGCACTGATAGATAAAGTAGAATCAAGCCAGAAACCAACGCAAATGCAGCAAATAGATACATAGCCTTTTTCATTTCTGGTAGGGAAATCAAACCAGACTGAACTGCTCTCACTGGTCCTTGGCGATCCTGATGGTCAGCACCATGAATGGTGTCACCATAGTCATTGGAAAGATTAGAAAGGATCTGTAGAAAGATGGTAGTAAGCGACGCAAAAAGAAGGATTTCCCAACGAAAAACGGATTTGTAAGCTGCCAAAAAAGATCCTGCAAAAATACTTGCCAGCGCAAGGGGTAAAGTCCGAAGCCTGACCGCATGCAGCCAGGCTTCTTTTTTTGATTGTATAGTTTGTTTCACTCAGTCGGAAATGTTCTGATTAAGCGTTGATAATGTCAATGATTTCCTCATCTAGTGGAGCAACTTTAGAAGGAAAAAATTTGATGAGTTCTCCTTCTTCGTTTAGGATGTATTTGCAGAAATTCCAGCTGGGCTCTTCATTGTTCCATCCATTCAATTCTGAATCTGAGAGCCATCTGTAAAGTGGATCCTTATCAAATCCCTTGACAGATATTTTCTCAAACATAGGGAAAGTCACGCCATAGTTTTCAGAGCAAAATGACTGAATGTCTTCATTCGAGCCAGGCTCTTGACCACCGAAATTGTTGGCTGGAAAACCGAGAATTACAATTTTGTCACTGTGCTCTTCATAAAGTTTCTGCAGAGCTTCGTATTGTGGTGTGTAGCCGCATTTGGAAGCGACATTGACCACCATGATTTTTTTGCCTTTGAAGGAACTGAAGTCAACTTCTTTTCCATTCAGGTCTTTCATTTTGAAATCGTAAAATGATTTTGCCACAGTGTTTTCAGTTAGGGATTCAGTTTTATTCTTGTGGGTTTTGCTGATAGAGTAAGCACTCACGAGCAAAAGTAAACTTCCGATAAATAGTAAATTTTTCATAATTACATTCGTTCAGGTACAGTGATTCCAAGTAGTTGCATTCCTTTTTTCAGGGTTTTAGCAGTATGAGCCGATAGTGCTACGCGGAATGAAAGGATTGCTGGATCACTTTCCAGAAATATAGGAAGATCTGCGTAGAATCTATTGTATTCTTTCGCTAAATCGAAAAGGTATTGTGCTAAAATAGCAGGGGAATAATCCAATCCAGCTTGGGAGATTTTCTTGTCAAAATCATTGAGCAAGTAAATCAGACTTGATTCTGATTCCTCAATTTTAGAAACTGTAGAGAAGTTAGGTTGTTTAAATTCGACACCAATTTGTTCTGCCTTTCTTAATATTGAAGCAATTCTAGCATGTGAATACTGAATAAAAGGCCCCGTATTTCCCTGAAATTCTATAGATTCCTGAGGATTGAAAAGCATGCGTTTCTTTGGATCAACTTTCAAGAGGAAGTATTTCAAAGCTCCCATCCCAAGCGTCTCATAGAGTTCAGTTGCTTGAGCTTCGTTGAAACCATCAATTTTACCAAGCTCTTTTGTGTGTTGAGCGGCGGTATCTACCATCTCTTGCATCAGTTCGTCTGCGTCTACCACTGTGCCTTCTCGGGATTTCATTTTGCCAGTGGGAAGATCCACCATCCCATAAGACAAATGGTGAAGTCCCTCTCCGTATGGACGGCCAAGTTTTCTCATGATCTTAAACAAGACATCAAAGTGATAATCTTGCTCGTTGCCAACTACATATACTGATTTACTGATGCCGAAATCATCGTACTTCAAATCTGCAGTTCCCAAATCTTGTGTGATATATACAGATGTGCCGTCGCCGCGTAGAACCAACTTTTCATCCAGTCCTTCATCAGTCAAATCCACCCAAACAGAGCCATTATCTTTCTTGAAAAATACTCCTTTTTCCAAGCCCTCGGTTACGATGTCTTTACCTAATAGATAGGTGTTGGACTCGTAATAGTACTTGTCAAAGCTAACTCCCATGCGCTCGTAGGTCTTCTCAAACCCAGCATAAACCCAGCTGTTCATTAACTTCCAAAGCGAAACTACTTCTTGGTCATTTGCTTCCCATTTGCGAAGCATATCCTGAGCTTCAAGCAGGAGCGGAGCATTCTTTTTCGCCTCATCCTCAGACTGTCCTTTTTCCTTGAGTTCAGCGATTTGCTTTTTATATTCCTGATCAAAAATCACATAGTATTTTCCTGCCAAGTGATCTCCTTTGAGCCCAGAAGACTCAGGAGTTTCTCCGTTGCCAAAGTGCTGATAAGCCACCATTGACTTACAAATGTGAATCCCTCGGTCATTAACCAGATTCGCCTTGATTACTTCGTAGCCATTTGCTTCTAGGATATTCGCTACAGAAAAGCCTAGAAAGTTATTTCTTAAATGGCCCAGATGCAGCGGTTTGTTAGTATTTGGAGATGAATACTCCACCATCACTTTTTGACCATTGGCAGGCAGCTGTCCGATATTTTCATTTGCAAAAAGCTTTTGAAAAACATCTACCCAGATCATGTTGTCCAGTTCCAGATTGAGGAATCCCTTCACTACATTGAAACCTGCTACTTCAGCCACGTTTTCCTTCAGATATTCACCAATTAGAGTAGCCGTAGCCTCCGGAGTTGCTTTGGAAACTTTCAGATACGGAAATACCACGAAGGTGTAGGTGCCATCAAATTCCTTTCGCGTAGGAGCGAGGCTGATCTGATCCAGCGGCAAGTCGTGGTTGAAGATATTCTGAAAGGCAAGCTGAATGCTTCGGTTGATTGTTTCTTGTATGTCCATATTAAATTTTAACCGCAGTGAGCGCAGAGGTTTCGCAGAGGGCGCACTAGATTACATTATGATATTCGATTATATTTTGGGTTTCGTATTGCCAACTCTTTGAATTCCATATTTAAGCAGAGAAACATTAAAGTTAATTAGCAGACCTAATTTAAATTTCCCGATTTTGACATAGTTGAGGGTTTAAGCAAAATGAACATCGTTTAGTATTTCAACCGATTTTAATTCCAAAACTAGTTTTCTTTCCACTAAAATATCAATACTGTAACCTACCTCTATACTTATACCATCAATTAAAAGAGGCATTTTTTTTTCTACCTCAACAAAAATACCAGCCTTCTGGAGCTTATAGGCCAAAACCTGCTTATATGCATTCTCTAAAAGTCCTGGGCCGAGCTGGCTATGTACATCTATTGCGATGCCTATGACCTTGGTAGCAAGTTCATTTTCAAGAATGAGATCATCTTCAATCATAACTATTTTTTCTCTTTTATCTCTGCGTTAACCTCTGTGACCACTGCGGTTGAAATCATTAAAAATTATCCACCAGACTTTTCGTAGTTGCTTCGAGGACTTCGAAAGCATTTTCGGCCATCAAATTCTCTGAGTCAAGCGTGGGATTCACTTCCACAATTTCCCAGCAACAGACGCGCTTATCTTGAATTAGTTTTACGTTTAGTTCTATCGCTTCCTTCACCGTAAGTCCATCAGCTACAGGAGTGCCAGTACCCACCGAAATAGAGCTGTCAAGGCTATCTACATCGAAGGAAATGTAGATTTGATCGCATGCTTTGAGTACTTCTAGCGTTTCTACCGCGATCTGGTCTATTCCTTTGGTTCGAACTTCCTGGGTGCTGAAGTTTTTGATTCCGTAATTTTTGATCAAATGATCCTCAGGCGCTTCCGTATCTCTTACTGTGATAAATACAATATCACTTGGGTGGATTTTAGGGAAATCGCCACCGATGGATTTTATCTTTTTCCAGATTGCCAAAGTCTCCTCGGATGGCTCATTCACTTTACAATCCAAGTTGTCAAGATGAGAAACCATCGCCAAGGGCATTCCATGCATATTTCCTGAAGGCGTGGTAAAAGGCGTATGCAAATCCGCGTGTGCATCTATCCAAATCACGCCCAAACGCTTCTCAGGATCAGCTGCCTTTATTCCCATAATTGTTCCCGCAGCTGTGCTGTGGTCTCCAGCCAAAACGATTGGGAATTTCTTCTCCATCCTTAAGGATTCGATCGTGGAATAGACGTTTTTCAATACTTGATAAACTCCATCAATGTAGTTGGCATGAGGAAAATTATTGCCTTTCCACAGGTAATTATTGGCATCGGGTACGTTGATAGGATCAAACTGAGTGAAGAAATCAGATTTCTTGTCCAAACTCGCAATCTTCAGAGCATCAATCCCCATACTTGCTCCACGGGTTCCCGCGGCAATTTCAGATCGTACTTCCACTAATATTATATCACGCATTCTTGGGTCGAGTTTAAAGTTATATCGGGTTTTATAAAGCGTCGCAAAACTAGTCAAAAATGCCTAGAAAGCGCTTGAAAATTCAATTGACGATGTTCAAATGGAGAATGATATGTGCATTTTAACCACAGTGGGCACAGAGTCTTACGCAGAGGGCACAATATTCTCATTTATGTTTTTGAGATTAATTGATGAGGTTCAACTACCCCAATTCCAGTTTTTTAAAGGATGGCAGGGGGATTTGTCTCAAAATCAATAGTTTTGGAATATGTCTATTTCATCCAAACTTCCCCAGGTAGGGACGACGATTTTCACAACAATGTCCAAGCTCGCAAGTGATTGTGGCGCAATAAACCTCTCTCAGGGATTCCCCGGTTTTGACTGCGATCCTGTATTGGTAGATCTAGTCACGAAGCATATGAAAGCAGGACTCAATCAATATGCACCGATGAGTGGTGTTCCAATTTTGCGGGAACAGATTGCGGTGAAAACTAAGTTAGTTTATGGTGTTGACTTGAATTCAGAAACAGAAGTAACGGTCGTTTCTGGAGCAACTGAGGCTATTTATGCTGCTGTGACGGCAGTGGTAAAGCAAGGTGATGAAGTCATTCTTTTTGATCCAGCTTATGATTGCTATGCGCCAGCGATTGAGTTAAATGGAGGTGTGCCAGTTTTTGTACCGCTTGAATTACCTGATTTTTCAGTGAATTGGGAAAACGTTAAATCTTCCATTTCTGATAAAACTCGGTTGATAATGATCAATACTCCACATAATCCTAGCGGGTATGTGTGGACACAGGAAGATCTTGATACGTTGGCTGAGTTGATTCAGGATAGAGATATATTGATTGTCAGTGATGAAGTATATGAGCATATCACTTTTGATGGGCGAGAACACCTATCCTTATTGACTCATCCTATCCTAAGGGAAAGAACTTTTGTGTGTGGGTCTTTCGGCAAGACTTTTCATGTGACTGGTTGGAAAATTGGGTATTGCTTGGCTCCTCTCAAACTCACAGAAGAATTTAGAAAGATTCACCAGTTTTTAACTTTTAGCACGGCTACTCCTTTGCAATATGCTTTAGCAGATTACTTATCAGAGCCTTTTCGATATTTGACGCTTCCAGATTTTTACCAAAAGAAAAGAGATTTATTCTGTGATGGGCTGAAAAACACTCCTTTCAAATTTACTCCAGCCCAAGGAAGCTTCTTTCAAATGGTGTCTTATGCACACCTTTCCCAAGAATCAGATTATGATCTTGCTGTCCGTTTGACCAAAGAAATAGGAGTGGCAAGTATTCCTATTTCAGTTTTTTTCTCTGACAAAAAAGATCATAAGATTCTTAGGTTTTGCTTCGCAAAGGATGATCCGGACTTGATGAAGGCTCTGGGTAAACTTCAAAACATAAAATTATAATATGTATGAACGCTTTTCTGCCAGTAAGCGAATTTTCTTTGGTCAATGGGTTGGAAGACCGGAGTAAACCAGTATTCAAGGTATCTGTGAATTTTTTATCCTATAAATTTTCTACTGGCAAGAGCCCGTATAATCACAAATTAAAATACTAAAAACCAGTTTGTTACTCAATTGGTAAATTCTCTATATTAAATAACCCTACAAAAATTATAGGGAAAGTAGGATAAAATAAAAAACTCTGTTACATTTGAAGCGTTATTAAATACAAAAAGTCACAAAAATGAGCGCGTTACCACAAACAAAACCCGAATCAGTAGATCAGGTAATTGGTTTAGCCAATGGCTTCTCCAAAGTTTCCGTTAATCAACAGGAGATCGTTAAGATTTTCAATCAGAAGTCTGATTTGGTCATGCAGGGAATGTGCAAGTTTGGAGATAGTTTTGAATTTCTTTTTCCGCTTTTCAAGGGACTAAGTGAATCAGGCAAACCAAAGAGTTTGAATCTGAGATTTTCTTCTTCTGAAAAGGCAGCATATTTTTATTATCCAGTATCAAGCCAGTCAGAGGTATCACTCTTCTTTTCTCAATTGATTTTGCTTTTACAAAATGAAGTGAAATTCAAAAAAGCGCTGAAGGAAATTATCATAAACAGGAATCACTTCATTTCTGAGCAATTCTTGCTTCAGAACGCGATGATGGGATCTATAGAAAATTAAGAAATCATTACGTTTTTCTAATATTAGGGACAGTCCTCAGGGATTTGTCCCTTTTTCATTTGAATTCACCTGAGAAAAAGCAATTTTTGCAGGGCTTTAACACCAATTAGTATTGCTAATGAATACGTACAAAGATTTAATTGAACAGACATTTGATTTTCCGACCAAGGAATTTATGGTAGAAAACAATGAGCTGCATTTCAATGGAGTGAATATGATGGAGATCATAGAGACCTATGGAACACCACTTAAGCTTTCTTATTTGCCAAAAATCTCTGAGAGTATTCAGAATGCCAAGACGTATTTTAAGAATGCGATTGAGCAGCATGACTATAAGGGAAACTATACTTATTGCTATTGTACCAAGTCATCGCACTTCAGCTTTGTGCTCAATGAAGCGCTGAAAAATGACATCCATATTGAGACTTCCTCGACTTTTGATATCCCTTTGGTACGAAGTCTTTATGCAAAGGGCAAAATCAACAAAAATACATTCATCGTCTGCAATGGTTTCAAGCGAAAGCTTTATAAGCAATACATTACTGAGTTGCTAAATGAGGGTTTTGTGAACTGTGTGCCGATTTTGGATAATTTGACTGAGATCGATTATTACTTGGAGCATGTGAAAGTGCCGTTCCAAGTTGGTATCAGGATCGCCGCAGATGAAGAGCCTAAGTTTGGATTTTATACTTCTAGACTAGGCGTGAGATACAATGATATCATCCAGCTTTACGAAGATAAAATAAAGGATAATCCTAATGTCAGCCTGAAAATGCTGCATTTCTTTATCAATTCCGGGATCAGAGATACAGCGTATTACTGGTCGGAATTGACTCGATTTATCCAGAAATATGTGGATTTGAAAAAGGTAGCACCAGCGCTGGATACCATGGATATTGGTGGTGGTTGGCCGATAAAGACCAATGTCTTTTTCGACTATGACTATCAATACATGGCGGACCAAATTGTGAAAAACATCAAATGGATGTGTGGCAAAAACAATACGGACGAGCCAAATATATTTACAGAATTTGGTAGCTATACGGTAGGAGAGAGTGGAGCGGTGCTTTATTCTGTATTGGAAGAAAAGCTCCAAAATGACAAGGAACTCTGGTATATGATCGATGGATCATTCATTACTCAATTACCTGACAGCTGGGGTCTCAACCAGAAATACATCATGCTTGCTGTAAACAATTGGGATCAGGGATATCAAAACATTAACCTCGGTGGATTGACATGTGATAGTATGGACTACTATAATTCCGAAGCGCACCAGTACAATATTTACTTGCCAAAACCGGAAGATAAAAAGGTGCAATATTTGGGCTTTTTCCATACGGGAGCTTATCAAGAATCGCTTGGCGGATATGGGGGAATTCAGCATTGCCTGATTCCCGCGCCGAAGCATATCTTGATCGATCGAGATGAAGACGGAAATGTCACCCACCGACTCTTTGCTGATGATCAGACAGAAGAGAATATGTTAAAAACTCTTGGATACTAAAACTTAAAACCACTCCCAAAAAGGGTGGTTTTTTTTTGTTTTTACCGCAAAGTTCGCGGAGTGTTTCGCAGAGTGCGCAATGACGTGTTGTTTTGCTTCTCCAGAAGAAGGACTGATTACATTAGCTAGATATTTTTTACTGATATTGTCAGTAGGGATTCTCAATGATGAAGTCAGGAGGTTCCTAAAGTTCGGTATTGCAATATTTGTCCCTTCGGGACGAATGGTCGGTAGCTTAATCATATACTAGATTATTTTCACGTTCCAAAGGAACGTTTGGTGACGATTTATTAACCAAACGTTCCGCTGGAACGACCAGACACAATTGAATTTTCTTGCTACCAACCAATCGTTCCTATGGAACGAACTCATAAAGATTTGACTTGAACATTAGTCATTAATAATTTTTAGACTTGCGATTAGGAGAAAGTTGGTAATAGATTAAAATAAGTCTGCTAGTCTACTCTTTAGAATTAGCTTTCTATCAAAATGAGTAAAATCCTTAAGTAAAATTTTCGCCAAAACTTCTATCTTAGTAACCAAACGCAATCTTTTCATGATGACTACATACCAAGCTAGATTACTATGCTTTTTGCTGGCGTTGTGTTTTATCAATTTTTCAATAAGTGCACAGACCATTTCTGGAATCGTAAAGAATGCCAAGACAGGTGAAGCGATGCCCTTCGCCAATGTCTTTATCAATAACACCACCATAGGAAGTACGACGGATGAGAATGGGAAGTATTATATCTCTGGAAATCTTCCCCGAAATGTTGAGTTGGTAGCTTCCTTTGTTGGGTATATAACGGCTACCAAGACATTGAATCTTTCTGGCGCTACCAAGGTAGATTTTAAGCTGGAGCCCTTGGAGGCTATGCTCTCTGAGGTGGAATTGAAATCACGCCGGGATAAGAAGTGGGAGCGGGACTTACGTCGATTCAGGGAAGTCTTTTTGGCTATTCCTGATGATCCATTTGCTTCCCAGCTTGATATAAAAAATCCCTGGGTTTTGGATTTTGAAACGGTAAAAGAAAACGGGCCCAACTACGTTCATGCCACCGCTCAGGAGCCACTACAAATTGTGAATGATGCATTAGGCTATGACGTGACTTACTATTTGAAGGATTATCGTTTTTATAACAACCGCTCAAGCTATGTGGGTTTTGTTTTTTTTGACCCACAAGAAGTAAGTGATTCTACAGAAGTGGAAACACTACATGCCAATAAAGAGACCAGCTATATAGGATCCATCCGGCATTTATTGAAATCAGTTTTATTGGCGAGGGTAGATGAAGAAGATTTCGAGATTTTTCAAATGCTGCCTACTGATTTACTTCGCACAAGAACGAATCTATATACTGAAGAACGTGATAAATCCATAAAGCATGTCTATGCAGATTCTATCCGGCGTATTCCTCTTAAAAATGGTAACTACAGAATAATTTGGCCTTATGATACGGAAATACATTTCCGGGGTAAATCATGGAGGAATAATTATTATTCTGATGTCTATCATCCTGTTAGCTGGATTTCTGCGCCTTTAGGTTATTTCGATATTGATCGCAGTGGGGTTCCTGTGGTACCTTCACAGGTAGTTTTGTCTGGCTACATGGGGAGGCAACGTATGGGGAGGTTTTTGCCCCATGACTATGTCCCTTCTGAAAATTTTGATAAGTATCTAGCTGAGGTTGACAGCAGTCAGTTACGATTTGCCCGATGGAATAACCTTCGGGAAAAGCCTTATTTAAGCACAAACAAACCTTACTACTATCCTGGCGAGACAGTTTGGCTAGGCGGTCTTATGCAGTATCAAAATAAAATCATGTCTGATACGCTGAGCAGAGTGGTCTATCTGGACTTGATGAATGAAGATGCAGAATTAATCCAATCAGAAGCTTTTCCTGTCAGAGAAGGTAAGATCTCTGGTGCTTTCATTATTCCACAAGACCTAGAATCAGGTGATTACTTTCTTCGGACGTATACCGAATGGATGCGAAATTATCCAGAACAGGATGTATTTCTACGGGCTCTTCCACTCTTGAAAAAGGAAGAAAATATTCAAGCTGGCGCAATAACTAATCCCGATCTTTTTGGGGATCTAACCATAAATTTGACAGACTCGGTATTCTTCAGGGATTCATTTAAGGAAATGAAATTCCAACTATCCTTTTTGGACGAAACGGAAGAATTGACAGAAGCGCAGTTTGCAGTTTCCTTAACCGATGCTGATTTGGTATCCACAATCGCTGGTCAAAGGACGATTATAAATGCAATGGATTGGTTGGATGAAAAGCAAGCTTATGAAAACCATATACTTGGCGATCATCAAATAGAGTATGGAATTACCCTAGAAGGGCAATTCTCCCGAGATAAAAAACGGGATCCGTTTATCAATCCAATCACGATTGTCAGAGGTGACTTGGCTGATTATGGAATAGTGCAAACCGATTCTTCAGGTTATTTCCGTGCTACTGGATTGTATTTCACTGACTCGGCCACTATAGCTATTGCAGCTTTAGATGATAAGCAAAAGCATTATGGATCGGTTAAGCTAAATGATAAATCCAAGCCAGATTTCAAAGGATCATTTCCTAAACTCCAGTATCAAACTTATGTGAGAGAAAATGATGAATTACGATTTGACCTCTCGGGCGACTATGTTTTACTGGAGGAATTTGTGAAGGAAGATGAAAAGATTGAAACCATGGAAGATCGTAATTATGGCTATGGAACACCTGATAGAGAGATTGGTGAAGAGAGATTGGCGACAATATCTGGGGAGGCTTTGGCAGGGTATTTAGGTTTAAAGCGTGGAGGGAAAAGTATTGGAAATTATAATTTCGGTATCAATGCTTCCAATCCCCTGCTGATAATCGATGGAGCTCAGTATCCTTTTTTGGATGATGAAAACTTTGACTTGTTGATGAGTTCCTTTATCCTAGCCGAATTGGAATCGATTAAAGTTTACACCTTTAATTCGGCGGTGTTTGGGATGGCTGGAGTGGGCGGAGTAATTATGATTACGACCAAAAAAGGCCAGAGAACTGATCCAACGAAAGAAAGCGCTTTTAATTCTGAGGAGTTTCAGCAATTTAAAATTCGAGGTTTTTCACGAGAAATACCTTTCCCAGATAGCCTTGAAGATGATAAACTGCTGGAGATCAAACCAACTCTTTTTTGGGAAGCGAATGCTGAAAGCGATAGGGGACTTTATTCATTTAAAGTAAAAATCCCTCAAGCTCTAAAACGTATGAATCTGAGAGTTGAGGGATTGACTAAGGACGGTTTGGCCTTTGAGAAGACTTTTGAAATCGCAGTGAAATAAGACTTTACTTACTCTGGCAATCTGCTTCTCAGCATATTGATTTGTCCCATGTGGTTCGCCTGATGCTCCATCACATGAAACCAAGCCCAGTGATTATCGGTTTGTCCACCTTTTGCAAGTTCCCCAAACCATTTATCATCCTTGGTTTTGAGCATATCTAATGTGTTTTGACGAACTTTTGACCAGATCTCCAGGTAATACTGGATGGGTTTTCCTACAAATTCCGCTCTTGCTTCATCGCCTAGATTCAAAGCAGTTTCCCATTTCTTTTTTTCCTCTTTGTTAAACCCTCTGCCTTCAAATGTATAAGCTTGATAATACACTTCTGTTGCTGCCAGGTGCATGATCATCGCACCAATCCGATTGGCCTTGTCGTCAAGTAAAAAATCTGTCTGCTCCTGATTGAGTTCTTGCGTACTGTAAATTATTCTTGCCCTCAGGTTTTCCAGCATGGACACCATAGTGCCGGTATCATGATCATAGCCCTCTGGAGGATTCATCGTGTTTTGCCCAAAACTTAGGCTAGAACTGACCAAAACGAGGGTGAAAATGAGAAAGGATTTGAATCTATTTTTCATAAAGAGGAAAGTTTAAGGATTAGAAAAATGAGCATAAAATTTGAAAATGGGTAGTCAATAGTTGTTAATTATTCCCCTGACTTGAAAATCCTATTCATCAGCACCCACTTTTCCCCAGGTTTTGCCCAAGGAATTGGTTGCTGATATTTCCACATGAAAGCTTCCCATTCTGCTATTATCGGATTGGAAGCATCGAACTTCGCTTTTGCCTCGAAGTCGAATTCATCGACAGTTTCCAAAAGCATAAACATACGATTGCCTGTTCGGAAAATCTCAATATTGAGAATTCCAGCATCTATATCATGCTGAGTGACTTCTGGCCAGGCGGCTCCTGCAGCATGATGCTGCTCGTATTCTCGGATGGATTCCTCATCGTCAATGAGGTCAAGTGTAAGTGCGAAACGTTTCATTTTTTAAAGTATCAAGTAGGAAGACGTAAGTATCAATATATTAGATATTAGAGTCAAGAGCATAAAACCAAGAGTCAAGATTTGCGCAACTCCCCCTTGGATTTCTTATATCATTTGGAATTGAAATGTTTGTAAAAGGGGGTTGGGGGGATTTATATTTAGGGCATTGAATGGCAAACCATTATTTATCAGCCTTTAAGGATGGAGGTGCAAAAATTTTAAATTTCAAATTTTAAATTATGCAAACCACTTCCTAAACTCTTCAATAGTCTGCTCAGCAGCTGCGTCAGGATTTGGGTAGGGGAAAGCTTCCGCTGAAGCATAACCGCTATATCGTACAGTTTTAAGTGCTTCAGCTATTTCCCTCATAGATGTATGTCCGAAACCCATCGGTCTTCTGTTGCTATCCGCGAAGTGAACATGTCCAATGTATTTACCCCAATTCAGAATGCTTTCCTCCAAATTTCCTTCTTCTATATTCATGTGGAATAAATCTGCCAAAAGCTTCACTGAGTTAGTTTCTAAGGTTTCCATGAATTTTGATCCAGCTTCAATCGTATTGAGTATGTTGGTTTCGTAGCGATTGAGTGGCTCATAGATCAAGGTCACACCTTTTGATTCCGCATGCTTCCCAAGTTGATTCAGCCCTTCAGCTAGCCATGACATCGTTTCTTCCCTATCATTTCCCGGAAGTACATTTCCCTGTATAGAACCAATAATCGCTGGTGCGCCAAAAGCTGCTCCGAAGTCAATCATATCTGAGATAAAGGATATTGCCTTCTGTCGAACGGTTGGATCAGGATTAGTAAGCGTCAAGCCATGAATTACCTTGCCTGCTCCAGTGCCCACAGCAGCGAGTTCGAGTTTATGCTGCGCTAAAAGTTCTTTCAATCTAGGAATTTCTATCGCATCTGCCGAAGGGGTGAAAAGTTCTATGGCATCAAAACCCAGCTTTGAAGCTTTCTCCATTCCAGCTTCTAGGTTTTCCCAAAATATCCAAGGCCCAGTTTTGATTTGAGGTACTAGGGCGATTGTTACGCAGGATTTTATCATTTCGTTATTTGTCAAAATCTATCATTATTTTAATTATACCCTGCTGATCCACCGACCAATCTGCAAGCGCTTGTTCGGACTCGTCGATGGTTACCACTTTGCTGATCACTTCATCTACAGGGAATTTTCCTTGCTCCAAGTATTCAATTACTTCAGGGAATTCGGTGGTGCAGTTTCTGGAACCCAGAATTTCTATTTCCTTTTGCACAAATAGAGAAGTGTTGAATTCCACTGGAGCTTTTGCGTAGCCAATGCAGACTACTCTTCCCGTAAACGCAACTTCTTCCACCGCTTGGCGATAAGTAATCGGACTTCCCACGGCCTCGATGATCACGTCAGGGCCATCGTTGGTAGTCATCTCCTGCAGTGTTTGATGCAGATCTACCTTCTTTGGATTGATGGTATGTTTCACTCCAATTTTCTTGGCGATCTCCAGCTTTGCATCATCCAAGTCAATTGCGATCACTTCCGCTCCTCTTTCTACTGCGGCTGCCACTGCTCCCAAACCTACAATTCCACAACCGATCACCGCTACGCGATCCTGAGCAGTGACTTTTCCGCGGTTCACAGAATGGAAACCTACAGTAAGTGGCTCAGCCAAAGCTAGTTCCCGAAGGGATAATTTCTCCGAAGGAAAAACATCCTGCCACGGCAAAGCAATGTATCTACACATCGCACCAGGACGACGAACGCCCATGGTCTTATTTTCCTTGCAGGCATTAAGCGCTCCTTTGCGACAAGCGATGCATTTCCCGCAATTTAAGTAGGGGTAAACTGTCACTTTCATTCCGACTTTTACCAAGTCCGGAACGTCAGCACCTAATTCCTCTATGGTTCCGCCAACTTCATGTCCGAGGATATTCGGATATTCTTGTAAGGGGAAAAGGCCTCGGTAGCTATTCAGATCTCCTCCGCAAAAGCCAACCATCCCAACTTTAAGGAGAACTTGTGCAGCTTTTGGAGTTGGTTTTTCAACTTCTCGGAGTTCTGTTTTTCCGATATCTGTTAGGACTAGTGCTTTCATTAGGTTTGAGTTTTTGTTGAAGAGTATTGTGTATGTACCTGAATTTATTTCAGTGAACTTAATTTCTTTGATAGACTATGAGACCGAAGACGGAAGACCAAAGAAATGTTGACCATGCCTGCTTTAACTTGACACCTTTTACTTCTTACCACTTACAAACAAATCGCATCACGCCCAAGTCATTCGCTATGACGCTACTTCCGTCTTCGGTCTCCCAGCTTATATATTATTCTCCGCCTTTCCTTCAAACCACATTTGGTTTTTGACAGGAGCTACGAGGGTTTCGATTTCTTCTAAGAGTCCTTCAGGAATCTGGAAATCCAGCACACCTACATTTTGAGTAATCGTGGCCAGATCGCAAATGCCTACGATAGTGGTGGTAATATCTGGATGATCCAGTGCATAGCGAATAGCCATATCACTGAGTTTTACTCCGTAGCTGGCGCAAAGAGTAAGCAGCTTTGATTGCATTGCTTTCATTTCAGGCGGTGAGCGATGCCAAGTTGGTAACTCAGCATCAGAAAGTATGCGTTGCATCAAAGGAGCGGCATTCATTAGCCCGAAGCCTTTTTCCTTCGAAAGTGGCACGAGTTCACGATTGATTTCGTCTTCCAACAGATTATAATGTGCCCAAGAAAGCACTGTGTCCACTTCTATATTTCTGGTGATTTCTGCTAGGTAATTGACAGGCAAACCTGTGATTCCAATGAATCTAGCTTTGCCGGATTCTTTGAGTTTGACTAGTGTTGGCCAGGCTTCATTGAGGATTTGATCCTTGTCCACAAACTCGATGTCGTGAAGCTGAAGCAAGTCAACGTAGTCGGTTTTGAGACGTGAAAGTGATTCATCTACACTTTTCAAGATTCTTATTTCTGAGAAATCAAATTCCTGTAAATCATATCGACCACATTTAGTAGCTAAAATAACTTGGTCACGCTTTCCTTCCAGTGCAATTCCCAATCGCTTTTCCGCCAGGGTAAGACCATAAAATGGAGAAACATCGAAAAAATTCACTCCATGATCTATTGCGTAATGAACGGCTCGGTAACCGTCCTTTTCGTCAGAAACATTAAAAACATCACCCATCGGTGATGCGCCGAATCCAAGGATAGACAAGTCTATTCCTGTGTTTCCTAACTTTCGGTATTCCATAAAAAGGGCTTATTGTGGTAGATTATTTTTGTTAAACCAATATATCCAGGATTTCCGGGGCAGGCAATTTATAGCCTCTTTCAAAGCCAATTAGTTAGGAGTTTTAAATGAAATAATGCTGAATTAGATTGGGTGGAAGTTCAAATCACAAAGTGAAATATTGTGAAAATCAGTCTATGTCGCGCCTAATAATTCCATCTAAACGCGTCACTCGTGTATTTATGCCTGTTTTTTCCATCTAAAAATAGTAACATCGCAACACGAATAAACTTAACCCGAATACTATATGAAGAATAAGTTCTTCCTTACAATAGCGGCAGCATTAGCCACTACCATTTCTATTTCGCAGGCTCAGGACAAGCTCAAAAGCATGCCTGGCTACGCGCAATACCAGAAAATAGCTCCTCAAATTAGATCTGCTATAAAAACGGGAAGCCTAAATGTAACATGGGCTGAAGAGGGCAAATCCTTTGAATACGTCGAAAACGGTAAGCTTCAATCCTTTTCAGTAAAAACCAAAAAGGTAACAGAAGTGGGAAATATTCCTACACCGGAGCGAAGAGCTTGGAACCGTCCTGCCCGAGGTCGTCAGTTTGATTCGGCTGAGTCTCCAGATGGAAAATACAAAGCCTTCACCAAGGATAGAAACATGTACCTCAGCGATCCTGACGGCAGCAATGTAATCGCAATCACGACGGATGGTAACGAAGAAAACCAGGTAAAATACGGTATCGCTACTTGGGTGTATGGCGAGGAATTGGGGCAAAACACTGCCATGTGGTGGTCTCCTGATGGAAGCAAAATCGCTTTCTACCGATTCGTAGAGAAGGATGTGAAGAAATATTATGTGCTTTTAAATCAGTTGGAATTGTATGATTCTCTTGAGGTAGAAGCTTATCCTAAAGTAGGCGAGCCAAATCTACCTGTAGATCTGATGGTCTATGATTTGGCTACCAAAAAGATGACTGAATTGGACATCAGAGATGGTAAGTCCTACAGTGATGGAGACTTGGGCACATATATTTATGACTTGTCTTGGACACCTGATGGCAAAGAATTGCTTTACCACAGTACCAACAGAAGACAGAATATCCTTGAGCTTCGCGCTGCAAATCCAGAAACTGGCAAAAGCAGAACTGTAATCCGTGAAGAATGGCTTCCTAGTTTCGTGGAAAATTCTCCAGAGATGGAAGTTCTGGCTGATGGCAAGCACTTCATCTGGGCTTCCGAAAGATCTGGTTTCACCAACTATTACCTGTATAATTTTGACGGAACACTTGTCAATGCGATTACCACTCATCCTTTCGAAGTATCAACTATCGTAGAGGTGGATGTGAAAAATGAGATGCTTTACTACATGGCTCGCAGTGGTGATAATCACATGCTGATGCAGCTTCATCGCGTACAACTTGATGGAACGAAAGAAACTAGATTGACAGATCCAGCATATAATCACTCGGTTACGATTTCTCCAGACTTCAACTACTTCGTGGATGTCGCGCAGACGCATGACGTAGCACCATTTACTAATTTGGTGAATACCAAAGGCAAAGTAGTAGCAGAGCTGGCAAAAAGCGACATGAGTAAGTTTGAGGAATTGGGCTTGAAAAAAGTGGAGGTATTCACCTTTACTTCCAAAGACGGTGTGACTGAATTGCACGGAATGATTCATTTTCCATCTGATTTTGATTCGAGCAAAAAGTATCCAGTCATCCTAAGTAACTACGGTGGTCCAGCCACTAACGCATTCAGAGAGACTTTCACCTTGCCTGATCCATTGACTGAATATGGTTTCTTGGTGTTGAACATTGATGGAAGAAATGTAAAAGGACGTGGCAAGAAATTGCTTGATCAGTTGTACGGAAATCTTGGGTTGGTAGAAATGGATGATTTTGCCGAAGGCATCAAATCACTTCATGACCGTCCTTATTTCGATAAGGATAGAGTGGGTGTTTACGGTACTTCTTACGGTGGAACTACAGCTGCTTCGATGTTGCTTAGATTCCCTGAGTTGGTGCATGCAGCAGTTGCGAATTCTTCTGTGACCGACTGGAGATTGTATGATAATATCTACACAGAGCGATTCATGAGTACGCTTGACAATAACGAAGAAGGGTATAATAGATTCAGCTTGATGAATATGGCAGATCAACTTGAAGGCGAATTATTGATTTTCTTCGGTACTGCAGATAACAATGTGCATCCAGCCAATTCACTTATGCTGATCAATGCTTTTCAGGATGCTGGTAAAAGCATAGAAGTGCAGATTGCTCCCGATGGTGGTCACACAGCCCTGAACCGAGATAGAATGATGGAGTTTTTCATTGAGCATTTGGTGACAGACTATAAGAAAGTCGTTCGCTAATCACTATTTCATTTTCATAACAAACCACCTGCTGAGCGATCGGCAGGTGGTTTTTTTACGTTTATGAACCGCGGTGGACGCAAAGTTTTTCGCAGAGAACGCTATCTTTAGCCGAAGTCTTCAGACTTGTGCTTATTGCATTGCAGTCTCCTGACTGCTTTCCTTAAAGTATCTCAGTTCAGTAGAATCCTGTTATCCTGCTGCTTCAGAATGAAAACACATTACTTAGTAACGTTTGGAAGGTGGCCAGAAATCAGCAACGCATAATTGTCATTCTGTAGGAACGTCTCATAAAATATAAATGCACCATGCGTTCCGATAGAACGCGGGAACAAAAATGAATTCCATTTTCTATCAAACAAATACCCCATGGGACGATTCCTATTTGATACTATTCACATCTATTTTGAATAGTTCTGCTGCATTTTGCCAGAGGATCAATTCTTTTTTGTCATCGGGCAGATCCAAATTCTTCATGAAATTTAAATAAGACTTCATGGAGGAAATAGGCCAATCTGTGCCATAAAGCAGATACTTTGGATTTCCTGCGTAAGTGATCATTTGTTCTAATTCGGTTTTCATAAAGCGCTCAAACTTCTCCGAGAAATTCCCCAGCACTAATCCTGAAAAATCAGCGTGTACATTTTGGTTTTTGTAGGTGACTTCCATGCAGTCTTTGATCCAAGGATTGCCTACATGGCAGATCACAATTTTCAACTCAGGATAATCCACAGCCAGATCATCGATGTGGATGGGGTGGGAATATTTTACCCTTCCTGAGGGAGAATAAGTATCCCCTGAATGAAACATCACAGGCACATCATATTCTATGGCCATGTCATAGACGACTTTCATTCGCATGTCATTTGGATAAAAAGGCTCGTAGCCAGGGTAAAATTTCAAGCCTTTGATAAGGCCTGATTTTAGGTACGCTGCGATTTCACTTAGATCATGATGATTGTAATTCAGGTAGCTGATGCCAGCTACTACTCCTAGGTTTTTCCTGTTTGCGATAGCTTCCACCACCTTTTGGGTACTTGGTCTGTGTTCATTGACTTTGTAAGAAGTGAGTACCAGAGAGTAATCAACGTTATTTTCCTCCATGGTTTCGGTCAATTTATTCAGGCAGTCTTCCAGCGATACGACACGCTCTTCATGGTAATTATTTATGTGGGTATGTACGTCTATGATCATGTTTTAAAAATTGATTCCTCTAAAATGTAACAATTATTTGACCAAGGGAGAAAATTAATGATAGGGATCAAGTATCCAGTAATAAGTTTTTCCCGTATTTCCAGATGATTTTTTCACAGAAAATCGACCATGCTCAGGAGATGGATTGGTAAATCAGCTAAAAGATTTTGCATCAAGGGATTAATTATAAATGTGTAACCAGTTTTTTTCAGGATAAAACATTATTAAAATCTCTTTGAAGC
>NZ_MSSW01000091.1 GCF_002150685.1 Algoriphagus antarcticus | reverse complement strand
AACCAGAATTCAATCTGTCTTTGGATTTTCGATTCTTTAAATTTTCTTCGGGCAAGATCCCGTATAATCACATAAATAGTTAGAAATGAGAAATTCAATTATTTTATTCCTCCTCACATCAGCTTTGGCCTGTACAAGTCCTAAAAATACCATAGAAACTGAGGTAGTAGTATCTACTTACAGGACAGTAGGTTCTGTAGAAAGATTGGATTCACAGATCAATTCATTTATTTCTGCAGATGCTGACATTGAAGTATTGGCTTCTGGATTTGAATGGGCTGAAGGGCCACTATGGCTGGCAGATCAAAATGCTCTAATATTCACGGATGTTCCGACCAATAAAATCTGGAAGTGGACCGAAAAAGATAGCTTGAGTTTGTTTTTGGAGCCTTCTGGATATTTGGGAACTGAGACAAAGAAGAAAGAGCCAGGGGCAAATGGTTTGGCTTTGGATGGTGAAGGAAACCTGATTCTTTGCCAGCATGGAGAAAGGCGAATTGCAATGATGAATTCTCCGCTCTCAGCACCCACGGCTGATTTTACCACTTTGGCGTCTGATTTCGAAGGGAAAAAGTTTAATAGTCCAAATGACTTGGTGCTGAATACATCCGGGCAGATATTTTTTACAGATCCACCTTATGGTTTAGATGATTGGGATTCCAAGGAATTGGATTTTCAGGGAGTGTATAGATTGGATATAGATGGAAGCTTGCACCTACTCCTAGACAGCCTTAATCGACCAAACGGAATAGGGCTAAGTCCAGATCAGAAAACGCTTTACGTAGCTCAATCTGATGCTCAAAAAGCCAGGTATTATGCGTTTGAGTTGGATGAAGTTGGGGATATTTTGAGCGGCAAGATCTTATTGGATGCTACGGCAACTATAGGGGAGGAGAGCCCTGGTTTGCCGGATGGTCTGACCGTTCACAGTTCGGGAACTCTCTTTGCTTCTGGGCCTGGCGGTATTTGGGTGATCAGTTCTGACGGAAAGCATTTGGGGACTATACTGACTGGTCAGGGAACTGCGAATTGTGCTTTTGACAGTGAAGAGGCCTATTTGTATATGACTGCGGATGCATATCTCATGAGAATCAAAATGAACTAAATCGCAATTCGATTGATTTTGAAGAAACGGGATTATAAATGTGATTAAAAAGTTGATAACCATCAATACAAGGTGGATAAGCCTGTTGATTTAGAATAATATTTGGTGGAAAAATAGTGGGGAAATAAGGTCATGGAATGTTGTGATTTGGCGAAATTAGGTAGAAATTTATTAAACCAAGTAAGAGATAAAAAGACCGGGAATACGATCTCGGATAAAGATTGAAAGCTCGTAATTGAAACATAAATGGCCAAAGTCCTTCGGGATTTTGTCTGAAATGGGCAACCACAGAAGTGTTGATTGAATTCTTCAAAGCCGCAAGGTGGAGAAGGCGGAGTTTGAAAATCAATATTATGAATCTGGGCAACTGGAGGAAAAGTCTTTAAACAGTAGCTTGGCTCTTATCGATGACCAAGGTTATCATGAGAGGAAGGGAAACATTCGAAAGAGGGTTTCCCTTTTTTGTTTTTAAGGCGTTTTCCGCCAATCCAAAACTACTATACTCCACTCTTCCACAAGGTCATGAAAGGTGTGGATCACTTCAAAACCTATTCTCTGATGAGCTCGCATAGATCGGTGGTTAGAGGTGGAAATCTCCGTGATGGAGAAATCATATTTTCCTGCAAATAATTCTCGGTATTTCTTGTAGCATTTATCAAATAGTCCTTCTCCCCGATATTCTTTTCCTATGCAAACTTGACCTACCACAAGGTAGTTGTAGTCACTTACTTTTTTGCCATCATACTCGATCTGGTCGAATTGAAGAAACATTGGCAGCAGCTGGGGAATCTCTACTCTGGAAGCTTGTGTCATTGTCAGAATATAGGCAACTACCTTGTTTCTATCTAATGCGATGACGTGAGCTTCAATATCACTCAGTTTCTTAAGATCATCTATTGAATGCTGGACGAATAAAAAGCCCTGAGATTCTTTCTCTTCAGCAGAAAACTGTGCGCTGAGATTTGCTCTTTGAAGATTAATGATTCCCTGTAGATCAGCTTTTGATTTACTTTGAGTAATAGTCAGCATTTGCAAATGGAAGGGTTGGAATTGAAATACTCAATGGATTTGAAGGTGGCAATCTTAAGCACAAATTTATTTACCGTTCTTCAAAGATATTCATAATGGAAATGATCGTAAGTAAGTAAATTTCTATGTTTTCTGTAGTTTTAAACAAAACCCCAAAATATCATGAAGTTTAATAAAATCTTTTTTGGCCTGTGGATTTTTATCTTCGCTCTTTTCGCTTACTGGCAATTCAATGATCCCGATCCAGAGGTTTGGGTGAGTATTTATGCTGTGGCGATGATATTTTGTCTATTGGGCACTCGTGGGATTTTCCCAAAAATTCCCTTGACAATTCTTGCTTTAGCTTGCATAGCTGGAGTTATTTATTACTGGCAAGGAGATGTAGGGGGCTGGATTTCTCAAGAAGTTAAGCAGCATGATCTAAGTATGAAAAACCAGTATATGGAGGAATCCAGAGAGAGTTTTGGATTACTCATGATTCTTTTGGTGATGCTACCCGCGGTATATAAAGCTTGGAAGAAATAAAGGGTGCCTAGCTGTACGCCTAGATAATTTCTAATTAATCAGTTAATTTCAATTCTCTCAAACCCAATAACCATGAAAACAACAATCCTAAGTATGCTTGTAATGCTTGTTGCCTTTAGCAGCTTTGCTCAACAGTTAGGCGGCAGTAATTCAACTTATTTTGAAATAAGAAAGTATTATGCCAACGAAGGCAAGCTGCCAGATCTGATCAAACGCTTCGAAAATCATACCATGGCACTTTTTGAGAAAAGCGGTATGGAGAATATAGTCTATTTCCTTCCTGTCGAAAACACAGACAATTCCCTGACCTACATCTTGGGCTATCCTGACGAGAAATCACGCGATCGCATGTGGGAGAAATTTAGCAATGATCCGGAATGGAAGAAAGCAAAGAAGGAATCGGAGGTCAATGGTGGGTTGGTAAAAAGTGTGGACCAGACTTTTATGAAATTGGCGAAAGGACTGAATGATACTCCAAAAACTCAGGCAAGTGGTATTTTTCAGCTCAGAACTTACACCTGTTATGATGGGAAATTAGAAAATCTAATCACTCGATTTAAAGAGCATACGCAGGATTTGTTTGAAAAGCAGGGACTTAAAAATTACCCTTATTGGATGACAGTGGAGAAAGATGGTTCGCAGCCAAAATTGGTCTATTTACTTGGTGCAAAAGATCAGGCGAGTTTTGATGCTGGTTTTGCAGCTTTTGTTAAAGATCCCGAGTGGCTAAAAGCTCGAGATGCTTCTGAAGCGTCTGGTAAGATCGTAGAGAAGGTAGATGCTGTGATGTTTAAGACCTTGCCTTATTCGCCTTTGAAATAAATAGTACCAACCTTTGAGGCTTTTAACACCTCGAAGGTTTTTTTTAACCGCATAGTCACATAGAAAACATAGCTTTTTTGTATTTGCGACCAAAGAAGATTTGAGATTTTAATGAGACTTTAAGGTGTAAAGATTTGTTTTTGGACCACATAGGAGTCACATAG
>NZ_MSSW01000090.1 GCF_002150685.1 Algoriphagus antarcticus | reverse complement strand
TTTTTTTTAACCACATAGATTCACATAGGAAACATAGTTTTTTTGTGTTTGCGACCAAAGAAGATTTGAGTCTTTAATGAAGACTTCAAGGTGTAAAGATTTGTTTTTGTACCGCATAAAAAGCATAGAAAACATAGAGATTTCACGTTTTTTTGCTTTGGTAATCTAGAAATCGGAAAGCTAAATTAGTTTCAAAGGATAGATTTTATTGTCTAAAGGGTCTTGAAGAGTAGCAAAGCAGAAATAATAAGCCCAGCGCAGCTTATAGAGAATTGAAATACTTTGTGGCCTCCGTTTAAAACTTTGAGTCCTTCGTGGTTAAAAAAGATCTTCAAGAAAAAAGCCAATCCCATCTCTGGAATTGGCTTTTCGTTTATGATCTATCAATCGATTTACTTCGGCATAAAGGTCATTCCTGCCAAGATAAAGGTCCCAGGATCTCCACCATTTTTGGTTTTGCTAGTCACATAAAGTGTATGCATTTTTCCGTCAGCTGTTGCTGTTACTGGTATCACAAACGGTTTGTTATAAGTCCCACGCTCATCTATAGTAACTTGACCTTGGCTGAAAACTCCCTCACCTACCTTAGTTCCAGTTGGGCTATCCAGATGTAATTCAAAGATCATATCTTCCTTCATTGGTTCTCTAGAGACGGTCATCAGCATGACAGAACCGATATCTGTCAGGTCGATATTTTTCATTGCAAATTGCCCTGCTGTCTTTGGTACCATCAATAAATTCATCCCTCCATAGCTCATTGAACTGTAATCTTTCAGATCAACTGCATTTGCTAAATCAACTGTATTGTTCATCAGATAAACTGAACTTGATCCAGATAATGGCTTGATGCCTTCTCCACCTTGATCGGTGTAGGATGCTGTTAATACCATTGCTCCCGCAACAGAAGCGGCTTTACCTTGAGTAGGGTTAACCATTCCAGAAGCTGATAGACTTGGTTTAGCTGCAGCTCCATCCAATGACAAGATATAGCTGATCAAAGCGTTCAGTTCTGAACCTTTCAAGTTTGGATTTGCAGGCATCACCGTCTCACCCCATACTCCACCGCCACCATTCATGATTTTGGTAGTTAGGTAAGGGATATCTTTATCTGAATACTTCTTAGCCACCTCTGTGTAAGCAGGGCCAATGGATTTTTCGGCTTCTTTATGACAAGTTTTACAAGTCAATGAAGAGACCAAAGACTTTCCAACCATCGCGTCTGTCATTACTTTATGTCCCAAATCCGCCTCGGCCATATCCACACCTTCTCGGTAATCAGCCGATACATAAAGGGTTGATAAGTCATTGGCAGCGTTTGGATGATCTTCATCAGAAATAGAAACTGAATAAGCCACCTGCTTGCCAGGGAAATAGAAGGACTTGTTTCCTTTGATCTCTATTGCTACTACTGGTGCAATATTACCTGCGTAGACGCTAGCAACGGTACTTGTGCCAGATAATCCTGAAGGATCGTTTGCAGTTACTTTTACTTCGTATTCTCCGATTTCGTTGAACGTATAGCTCAATGATGGTTCTGTGGTGGTTTCGGTTTTTCCATTTCCTAAATCCCAAGTATAGGACAAGGCGTCTTTTTCAGGATCTGAAGCAGTGGCTTTGAAGTTTACCTTCAATGGAATTTCCCCGGAAGATTTATCTGCGCTGATTTCAGCTACTACAGGAGCACGATTTCCTCCATTAAAGTCAATTCTAGAAATTCCTGAATCCGGATTCTTGGAGAACCACCCATTTCCATATTCCAAAATGTACATATTTCCATCTGGTCCCATTTCCATATCGATCAGCGCATTGAATTTGGTGCCTGGCATAAATGGCTCCATCTTCGAGAAGTCTCCATTTTCATCCATTGTCACCGCTTTGATCCAACCTCTAATCCAATCGTAGATGAATAGTTTGCCATTGTAATAATCAGGGAATTTGGTGTCGGCGGTATATAAATCTGAGTAGTAAACAGGTCCAGCCATCGCATTTCTTCCGCCTGATCCCAACGCTGGGAAGTCTGGAGATTCTGCATAAGGATACCAAATAAATGCAGGCTGCGCAGGTGGAAGTTCTTTAAGTCCAGTGTTATTAGGAGAGTTATTTACCGGTTTCATCGGGTCAAAAGTCAAACCCGGTGTGCCACTGACAAACTCAAATTCATGGTAAGGATAATTATTTCCCACGAAATAAGGCCAACCGAAATTTCCAGCCTGTCTAGCTTGATTTACTTCATCGTAGCCTCTTGGACCACGCGTATCCAAACTGTCAAGTCGTGCGTCAGGGCCGACTTCGCCCCAATAAACCCAACCCTTTTTCTGATCTACTGAGATTCTATATGGGTTTCTGTTTCCTTGCACAAAGATCTCAGGTCGAGTTCCTTCAGTTCCTTTTGGATATAAGTTGCCCTCTGGAATAGAATAGCTACCATCAGGATTTACCTTGATTCGAAGGATTTTTCCTCTCAAATCGTTTGAGTTCCCCGAAGATCTTCTGGCATCCCACTGCTCTCTTCCCTGTCTTTGATCAAGCGGAGCATAGCCATTGAGAATGTATTTGGAATCACCTTGATTGAAAGGAGTCGAGTTGTCACCGGTAGAAAGGAATAGATTCCCATTTTTGTCAAAAGCAATTGAACCGCCAGTGTGGCAACAGATATTTCGTTGAGATGCTACATCGAGAATGACCACTTCTGAAGCCATATCCCACGTATCATTTTTGAAGGTAAAGCGAGAAAGTCGATTCACCCATTCTTCCCCGGTGGGAGCATAATAGACAAATACAAAACCGTTTTCCGCGAAGTTTGGATCTTTCTGGATTCCCATCAAACCTTCTTCCGCATTAACACCTTTGGTGTCAGTCTTCCAATACACGTCCAACTTGGCGACTTCTGTCAATTCTTCGGTTTCGCCATCAAAAAGCAAAATCTCTCCTCTTCGCTGTGCGACGAGGATATCCAAATTTGGAAGAATGGTCATTTCTGTAGGTTCGGTAAATTCACCCAAACCAAATGTGGTCTTGGTGAAGCGATTTTCTTCCGGAACAGACTGCGTTTTCACTTTAGCAAGGTCTAATTCCTGATTGTCACCAATGGCATATTGAATTCCTGCCAGCAAATGCTTCAAGAACAATTCTTCCGAGAAGGATTCATCTGTATGTCCACCTCCGGTGTAAAAGGCCCGACCTCCGTCGTAGTCATGATACCAAGCAATAGGATGCTCGCCCATGTCCATTCCGCCTTTGTAAGAGTTTTCGTCCAAAGTCAATAAGACCTTAACATCTGGATTCATTTTCTTGTAGCTATACCACTCGTCTGTTCTTTCCCAAGGGCTTGGCAGGAATGATGTGGAAGCATTCGAAGCGTCAACAACATTGATTTGTCCAGGTTGAACATTTGGATTGGGGTCGTTGATACCGGGATGATCCGCGAAGTATCCACCGACTAATCGATTGTACCAGCCCCACTCGTATTCAGTATCCGCGGCAGCATGTATGCCGACAAATCCTCCGCCAGCCTGAATATATCGCTCAAATTCAGCTTCCTGATAGTTGTTGAGTACATCAGCTGTTGTGCTAAGGAAGATCACAGCTGAGTATTGGCTGAGGTTCTCTTCGGTAAATTGTTCAGCATTGGTGGTAGTATCCACAGCAAAGCCGTTTTCTGAACCCAGCTTTTGGATGGCAGCGATCCCTGTGGGGATGGATTCGTGATGGTAACCTGCTGTTTTACTGAAAATCAAGACTTTAGGATCTCCGGAGCGGCTATTCTTACAGCTCCATAATCCCATCATTACAATCATCAGAAGTAGGGTGATACTTCTTAGGTTTTTTGGGAAATACATAGGTTTAATATTTGGGGTAAAGTAGCGAAAAAATAGGTATTCTCTTCTAAGAAACTGATTTGCAGGCAGATTTTGAGGTTGATCGGTTAAATTTTTCTCTTTGACACAATAGAGAAAATCACTTGGTAAAATTTGCTTAGTTTGCTATGATCATGGCCCCATCTGAGAGGGCGACCCCGATGGTTTTCCGTGATGACATGTTTGGCTTTTCGGAAAAGCTCCGGGGAAAGAATTTTTTCAGCCTTTCCTTTTTAAGCGACTTTAAAAACTAGTCCCTTCTTAAAAAAGTTGCCTCTTTTTGAAAATATCCGAGACCATATGAGACATTGATTGTTTCACCTTTTTTCCACGAAATTTTTTCTTCCCTGTAAGTAAGCTTATTCTGGGAAAAGTCAAGTTCTCCCACCATTACTTGCGAATAAGGGGATTCCTCCACCAAGCGGACTGACAGGTACATTCCTTGCTCATTATAAAGCTTTACAGTGATACTTTCTTCCTTGGTTGGATCAAAGTTCACAGGTGCTTTCAGGCGAATTATTACCTTATTATTGTTTTCTTTGGTCAAATCAATTTTGGTGTAATGATTAGCCAAATAGGCCATGCTCATATTGAACGCTGTATTGAATTGAACCCACCCTTCAGTCCAACCCAAGTTGCCAACCTCAGGGTTGTTGGGATAATGGAAGGATTTTGGAGAACCATCAAACACAAACTTCACCTCCTCAAGCAGACCATACCCGCCTTTGTGGGCACTGTACCAACCTAAATCCACTCCTTCAATTTCCTCGGACCCTTTGTGGGAAAAATGTCTTCCAACGGGATTTCTTCCAAAGGCAATGTCGAAATGTGACCACGCCAAAATTTCTAGCTTTTGTAGAATTCCTTGCTCTTCAAGTATTGACATGGCTGAAAATAATGCTGCAGGAAAACCCAAAATATTTCCAGTTTCGTTCCAGCTTGGCGGAACCCAATCTTCATTGTCTGAATATTTTCGAAAATCCCAATAGTTTTCAGATCTGGAAATAGCAACATTGGCCCAATCAGTCACCTTTTCTTTCAATCCTTGTGGGGCTCGTTTTGGATATTGTGTTTGAAAATAGGCAAATGCTCTCATGGTGATGTGTTCGGACATTCTTTGCCCTTTGGTCACCAAAGGATCTTTCCAATCGAGGTTTTGGATCATCCATTCCATTTGTCTATATGCTGCATCAAAATATTTTTCAGCATCTTGTTCTCCTTTTCTCTTAGTCACTTCATACATCATCAAGTTTGGAATGACAGAATACCCGGGAGGCATTTCTCCTTTTGTTGTTCCCAATTGGGTCTTTAGAGCCAATAAATTATGCTCTGTGCTGAGGTCGTATTGGGAAGTGGAACTCGGTTTGACGGTTGTCTTTTCCCAATTTTCCTTTGCGTATTCATAGACAAGATCAAAATTTTGCTGAGGCAGCCATTTTTCCAAGTAAGGCCAGGCATAGAGAAAATGGGCTAGTTCCGCTTTTTGCATCTCATGTTCCAATCCCTGAGAGATCTTCACATCTGCATCCCAATGTATCAGCTTGATGATATCGGGTGCATTCTCGTGATATGGTTCCAAAGTACCCCAGAGCCCTTTGTATGCAGAAGGAAAAGAGGAATTAGGTACATAGGAAACGGTTTTTTCCATTCTATCAAATGTTTCAGGATTGGAAAGATATAGTGCAACCATACCCTGCAGCGCCCAATTGAAAAAATCCCCGTCTCGCCATTCAAAGGACAGGGGTCTGATAAGATCGGTAGTTCCCACATAATGCCTTGCCCCGACCATAAAATCAACCATGTTTCGATAGGTAACACGCTCCAACCAATATGGCCCAATTCGGAATGGGAATGATTCCTGGTTATTTGCCATGATGACGAATTCCTCCTGTGATTCAGGATTGAATTCAGAAAAATCACCAATGCCATTTTTTATTATTCCGGAGAAAACAGATTTTCTATCATTTTGTTGGACCACTTCAAAAGGTATTTGCTCCTTCATTTCAGGAGCAGAAAATCGTTTTGGCCTTCCAAGATTGTAGCCGCTTTGGTTGACTAGGATTTTTTTGACTTCCGTGGCTGTTGAATCGAAATATTTTTGACCATAAACTTCAAATTCAGAAACTTCAACCTGTCTGCCATTTTCGATCCAAAGCCGAATTCGATCGGTTAATATAGGTTTGTCGAAGGTGAGTGAGATGGTATGATTTTGATTATCGCTGACATCTTTTACGTCTCTCCAAGAGCCATTTAAGATGGTTTGAATTTTAAAATCAGAAATCCCCGAGGATTCCTGGGGAGTCTTAATAGCAACCTCAATAATCTCTGTTGCACCCGGTAATTTTAGCAACAACCAAGCAGGACTTCCATCCACCTCATTTTTCCATGAGCTTTCAGAATTTGTTATCCCATCTACCGCTTTTTCCGGATCGAACCCGGGTAGAAAATTATTTGCGGAGGCCGTTCCGGTCAAAGCAAGATTGTTCTTTGTTTGTCCGATTGACGATTGTGCAAAAGCAAAAATGCTTAACAGAAAAACTACGGCAACTTTATTCCAATTGATATTTTGCATTTTCTTTATGAATGAAATTTTAATATGTGTATCCTCATAAGTGCACGTATAGATTTAAACTAAAATCTTGGATGGAATCGGATCAAATTCCCCCTTTTTCAAAGGGGGAAGGGGGGATTTTTCAAACCAATTCAGCAATAAATTTGGCTAAGTGCAGCATTGCGGATACACATAAATTTTAATGATGCTTCCTTTGATTTGGATAATAGGTCAAGTTCTTAGGGTTTCTTTTCAATTTCAAATTCAAGAACCACTAGGCCAATCGCAGGAACAGACACCGTCCAATCACCTGACAGATTTTTCTTTTCCAGCACTTTTCCCTCATTATCCAAAACTTTGACATCCAGAAGCTTCCCTGCATGGAAAGCAGCAAAATCAATCTTCAAATCGCAACTTTGGACTTCATTTTCTTGATTGAGTAAGGTCACCCAAATTTTTTCACCTTGCTCACTAGAGGTAACCACATATTCCAAAGAGGGGTTGGAAACGGATACTGCATCTGGGACCATTTTTAGGAGTGCTTTTTCCCCGAATATTCTTCCTGCCTCAAATCCATAGCTCTGATGGGGACCAACTTTTGGCGTAATAAATCCTCTCGGAAACACGATATTTCTATTTGAGCGAAGTTCCATTTCAGCCATAAGGTAGTCTGTAATCCAACCGACTTGCCACCATGCATGATGAGGGTATGGACCGGCACCGTTGTCCATTGCTTTCCAATAATAGGATGCTACGCTTGTTTTTTCATCTACAAAAGCATGCCTTCCGATTGCTGCGGATCTGGCCATATCTGCAAAAATCTGCTCACCCGTAATGTCAAACATGCGGATAAACATACCGGCATGACTTGCCAAAAGTATGGGGCCGTGGAAGTTTGCAGAACCCAAAGTGCCCCCATGCTCAAAACTCAATCCGGCTTGGGCTATTTCCCAATCCTGGAGTTGCTTTCCATTTACCCATTTGATTTGTTGGCTGGGTATTGGGTGCGTGTAGATGTAAGTGGTGTAGATTTTGGCTGTCTGAATAGCTGCTGCTTTATATTTTTGATCACCAGTGATGTCAAACAAATCAAGATATGCCTGAGCCGATTGTCCGGTTGCAAAGTCAGGAGCGTATCTCATATCACCACAAACACCCAAAAAACTACCATTGTTAACTCCATTTTCCAAGTACCAATCTGCACCTTTGATGGCCGCATCTAGGTATTTTTGGTCTTTTAAAATCCGATGCGCCACCAATAATCCGTAGAAAGTTGGTCTAAAATCCTTTAATTCTTTGAATATTTCCTCTTCCTCACGACTATAGGCCACTGCCCAGCTTCCATCGGCTTTTTGCCAGTTCAGCAATAATTCAGCTCCTAATTTGAGTCTCATTTTCAATTCCTCATTTTCTGGTTCAAAAAGGAGAATATTTCCAATATCCAACATGATGTAATAGGTCAAGGCAATAGGCTCGACCATTTTACCCCATTCCTCCACAAACATTTTCGACTTTGACAAATAATATTGGCCTATTGCCGCGCCTTGAAAAAATCCCTCTGTCTCCTGCTGTTGAGCCAATTTGAAATTAAGGGCAAACGGCAACACCTCCTCTTTCAAATACGAACTGCCTGTGGTATTTGCCAGCATCCACATCGCTCCGTAATCTGCGTTTTTCATGGCATCCTTGTCTGACCCGACAACTCCTCCATTATAGGCTTGTGCACCTATTTTCCTATTTTCAAATTCTTCGACCCTCCAAAGAGAAGTAACAGAATCTGTCAGGTAGCCATACATTTTGTTAAGCCTTGAACTCAGCGATTGTTTGTTTTTCCTTAGGTCCAAACCCCTTTTAAATTCAAAAACATCATAAACAGTATGGTTTAATGTTTCAAACCAATCCTGATCGGACAAGCTCAACCTGAAACCAAACTTTAAACTTTCTCCCGATTTAAGCTGAGAACCTTTTTGACCTAAGACAGGAAAGTATAACGTTGGTGCCAACTCTGACTTTCTGTTCTTATGTGATAAACCTAGATTCCAATCTGAATGCGTGTTAATGTCATTTGACCAAGGGTCTCTTCCAAGATCAGGATTGGCGATGATAGCAATTGAAAATCCGTCTTTTGAACTGATGATTGGACTTAAAGTACTTGTTGTTTTTTCACTGAATACGGTTGGTTGGGCAGGTACGCCATTGCCATAGCCATATCCTAAGACAAGATTTTCCTCCAATTTATTGCCATGAAAATAGCCTGGAACTGTTGCCCATTCAAGTTGCGACTCAGAAATTCTTACCAAAGTTGGGCTGCTGAATGAGTAAAACCCATCCTTTAAAATTTCAATTATTTCTTCGACGAGAATATCCTGGGGGAATATCGGATCCAAGCTCCATGTAGTTTTCACAATTCCCCAAGCGGTCTTTTTTTGAAAAAGGATTTTGTTGGGAGAAAGAACTTGGGCTTCATCTGGAAAATAATAAAATGCCTCACCGGCGGTGTTCAAAGACACCTCATTTGTCCGATCTTTCCAAAGATTCACTTGGTACTTGTAAATTTCCTCAGGGAAATCTTGACCGGATATAGTTTGAAAGGTTTGGGCAGAAAATTCTTCTGGTTTGGTCTCAGAGCGTAGGATGGTATATTCCCCTGATGGATTAGGGATGGATTTCCATGAAGAACCTGATTTGATGGACACATCATAAACCTCCCATCCTTCCGCAGTTTTTTCCCAGCTTACTTTCAACTGGTCATTTTCCAATCGGATTTCAGATTCTACTTGTGCAAATGAGCAAATGGAAAGAAAACAAAAGGAGAAGAATAGAATCGAAAATCTCATGGGTTGGAAGTTTATGGATTAATTGAAACTGCGCTGGGATTATGAATAGCAGACGATGCCAAATACACTCAATGGCACAGATTCCACTCTCTTTTCAAATTCGAAAGTCAGTTTTTGTGTCCGAACAGGAGCCTGAAATTTGACTTCTTGGATCGTCTGATGATTTTCCTTTTGGTGAAAAATCACTTTACCCGAATCATCTTTGATCTGAAACGACTTGGCACAAAATGGAATCTCGAATTCCGGATGTCCCATCAAAGTGGATTCCATCGGGTGATCAAAGTCTGTGTCAAAATAAAGTTGAACCGTTGAAATATCCTGCTGCTGGGACCAATCTAGAGTCAATGAAGGACGAGGATCCTCTAGAGATGCTACCCAGGCATTGGGTTGAGTGGTAGGTCGGAATATTCCATTTTTTACATTTTCCCGTGAAAAAGGATGAAGGCTTTGATCTAATACAAAGGCTAGATTGTGGCCCAAAGGTCTTCGTTCAGGCACCCAAAATTCAAACGCATCAATCCCAATTCCTGACGGTGGCTCCTGACGACTGCTGGTAGCGACGGATTTATTGAACTTATTGAAAACGGTCAGCAGACCTGTGACACGGGTATTTGAACACTTTAACATCAGATCAGGATTGGCCACAAACGTGACAAAAACATACTGGGCTTCGGGAATTTCTTGCTGAAAGGAAAAAGAATAAAAATTTCCCCCCGGCTCAATATCGAGTCGCAGACGTTCCAACATGACCTCCGGAGTATAATTTTCAGGTTTTTCGCTTAACCTCAATTCTACCTGAAGCCTTGTTTTCACTTCCGATTTTACCTGGATTTTCATCCCAGGAACCACTCTCGAACTAACTGGAATCATCTGGGCCATGGAAAAGTCCAAGGTATGCCAAGGTCCATCAAAGGGAAGTCCTTTGAGTTCCAATTCGGTAGAACTTGAAACCGCCGCATTTTGCACCAAGTCTAACTCATCTTCCAAATTGACCTTGGGAATGTACTGACCTGATTGGATCAATCTTTTTTGAAGTTCGCTCATTCGGCTTTTCTCCAACAAATCTGCAGGAAGGACATTTTGCTTCAGACAAAGCGCGGCTGCCATGGCGACAGCCTGTCCATTGTGCCCACAGGTAGCCATCACTCGAGACGAACCAAAAGCCACGTGAGTCGCACTAATCAAGCGTCCGCCAAGGAAAAGATTCTTGATGTTTTTCGAGTACATGGTGCGGTAAGGTATCTGATAGACGCCTTTGCTGTGCCACTGGGTGCAACCGGGCTTATCTCCCAAAACTCCATCAGCAGGATGCAAATCCAACGCCCAACCTCCAAATGAAACGGCATCAAAATGAGGCCTTTGCTCTACCACATCTTTTTGGGTAAGCATATAATCCCCCTCAAAGCGTCGACTTTCCCGTTTGCCGGGGATCGTGCCAACCCACTCCAAGGTCAGGTTTTCAGAATCAGCGTATTGACCTGAATTTTTGATATGATTCCATATACCATATATGACTTTCCAAAGCTCCCATTTGATCTCTTCGGTTTCGTGGATGGTATCCCGTCTCCCTCCATATTCTACCCACCAGAGTCGGCAGCCAAATTCCTTAAGGTTAAAGGTCTTAAATCTAGGCAGTTTGGTGATGTCGATGTCCGCAAAAGCGGGAGGAACAAACCGCACGGGCTTTCCCGTGTCTTTGCTGTAAAAGTACATCGAATGACCCAAGAGCTCTCCATAGCTTTGATCTGGTGCAAAGGCCTCATCAAACTCTTCTTTTGTCTCTGCACCCATACGGAAAGCAGCTCCTGCCAGAAAACCTAAGATTCCATCGCCGGTTGCGTCCATAAAAAACTTTCCTTTTACTTGATACTCAGTGGAGTTTTGGGAGCAAAAGGCCCTCAGGTACTCTATAGAATCATCATTTTTTTTAGAAAGATCATGAACAGCGGTATTCAATAACAGCTTGACATTTGGCTCTAGGGTCACCTTTTCAAGTAGAATTGTATCTAAAATGATTGGATTTCCCTCCGGATTTCGATAGAGATTTTCAACCAGAATTTCATCAATTACGCCTCCTTCTCTAGCCCATCGGTTGTTGTTTCCCATGTGGGATGTGGCGCCAAGGATCCAGAGTCGAACCTCCGAAGAAGCATTACCTCCCAACACTGGTCTGTCCTGAATCAAGACAACTTTCAATCCCTGCCTAGCGGCTGTAATTGCACAACATGTACCTGACAATCCTCCTCCTGCAATGACCAAATCAGTGTTCAGGAAATCTGTTTTTAAACTTCTGGCACCCTTTGAAAATTCTTCTTTTATCATATTTCCTATGCTCAGCCTGAGCGATTAAAAGTTTTTTTGAAGTTTTTTAATACCTCTTTTCATGACATTCCAATACAGGAAAGCCCCAAACCCAGAAATTGAGATTCCGAGACCTACCAGATAAAAAGCTGATTCCACAGCCCATACCGAAAGAACTCCAAAAAGAAGCCCGACAGCCACAAGAGAAATACCCAAAACCTTCACTCCAAAATTATTTTGTGCAGCTTCCTCTATTTCCTCTGCTTTCGTAGTGATTGCTGAATACACAATTGATTCAGCTCTTTTTACTTCAGCTTTACCAAAAATTTCGACTAGAACAAGTAGTAAAATTGGAATACCTACCCCCAAAAGGAGTTCCTGAGTGCGGTTTAAGGAAAAATTGTAAACAAGGGGAGTGAAAAATTTAAAGATCAAGTTGATAGTCAAACTGACGATCGTCACACCCAAGATGGTTTTTCCATTCTGTTTTTTTGAAAAAAGGGCCCAAATCGCTGGGCCATAAAGTGCGCCACCAGTGACTGCGGCGATGCTGAGTACCACCTCGACTATTCCTCCTGCCATTGGGACAAGAAATGCTACCCCTATCGTACCCAAACCAAAAAGTATGGTAGTAAGTCTCGCCACATTCATCAGCGTCTTGTCCGTAGAATTGGGCCTTAAAGGCTTGAAGATATCATTCGTGAGTACCGCAGCGGCCAGATTTAAGGAAGTATTGACCGAACTGGCTGTTGCGAAAATCATCCCACCGATCATCAGGCCCAAAACTCCAACTGGTAGCACTTCCATGCAGATCATCAGGTATGCTCCTTCGGCTTCCAAACCCTCAAGACCGGGATTCAAAACTCTATAAATCATCGGAGGCAACATCCAGATAAGTGGACTAACCAAGTAAAGCGCCCCAAAGAGAAATCCTACTTTTCGGGAAGCTTTCGCATCCTTTACAGAGGTGTAACGCTGCACATATGCCCAGTTTCCACCAATGAAAATGATGTTGTAAATAGTGAATGCAATAATAAAAACAACAGTGTATTCTCCATTAAAAAGATTGAAAAAGGTATCAGGAGCCTTTTCAACAAAAGTCTGAAATCCTTGCACTTCATCCAATGAAAGCGGAATCACCAACAAAACTGCTGCTGTGAGAATCACGAACTGCAAGACATCTGTGACCACCACAGCCCACAATCCCCCTACTGCGGTGTAAATCATGATCATCCCTCCCAACAGAAGAATGGCTAAATTGATATCAAACCCTGTGGTTACATTGACGATTTTGGCAACAGGATACAGAAAAGCTCCGGTGTAACCCAAAGAAAGAAAGAGGAACAGATAGGTATAATACTGCTGTATATTTTTCCCAAATCGATTGGTCAAAAATTCTGCAACAGTCAGGGCTTTGGACTTCCACCACCTAGGTGCAATGAAATATCCCACCACAAATCCGGCAATACACATGGACATCTGAATTGTAATCGCAACCAGACCGAATTGATAGGCGATCGATCCCCACACCACAAAAGTCCCCGCAGAAAAAAAACTCATAAACAGCGAAAGCCCGTTCATTGGCCAAGGGACAGCACCACCTGCCGCAAAGAAGGACTTCATATTTGTCCCCTTCGTTGCAAAAGAAAGTCCGGCTCCCAGGATTATGAGTGAAAATATGATGATGGTGATATAATCAAGTTGTTCCATTTATGTATTTGGGTGATTTATTGGAGATCGATTTGATTGCGTCTCCCAATTGTCAGATGCTGGGTACAATTTTTTGAAATTCAGTAAATATTCTTTTTGAAATTTTAATCATGGACAGACGTTTCATTGGGCCTTATTATCTAGTTAGAATTTTCAATCTCATTTTGGAATGGATGATTTTTGTATTGGGGAGGAATACTCAGATCGGCTATGAGAAGTAATTGATGAAAGCCTGAATTCATAGCTGACTTTAGGGTTCAATCCATCCACAATCAGAAATTCTTCCAAAGCTTTAGTACTGTTCAAAGTCTTCCAAACGGATTCATTCTTTCCGATCTCTCGGTAATCCAACTGATAGCCAATTGCTTTTTGAACCGGTTCGAAATGAATCAACGCTTCCCCATTTTGCAAAGTCACACCCTTTATCAAAGGGACCTGAGGATTCAGATTTGGATCAAGACAAACTTCATATTCAGGAGACCAATCACTGTGGTAATAATTATCCTTTACTCGTTGAATTTGAAATGAATATGCTTCCTTACTTTCATTCGAAGGAATGAAAATAAGGCCTGGATTCGTCGTGCTGATAATTTTGCCGGTTTTCTCCAAATCACCATTAGTGGAATATCTGACCCGAAATTGGAAGTCATCCACTTCAGTGGCGAATCCTACATAGAACCCATTCTTTTCCCTTTGAATATGCTGAATAGCAGGCGGAACAATCGCCTTCAAATTAATTTCAAGCGTTTCTTGATGGATCAGCGTTTCTCCAGCCGAATTCACCGCGAAAACCTCTAATTCATAGGGCTTTGAGAATTCTAAACCCGTCAAGTCAAGAAAATTATCATAAGTTGGACCGAATTCCTTTACCTCATTTCCGATTTTAATCCTGGCTATGTGGAATTCAGATGTTGAATTTTGGTCTAAAAAAATTCTTAGAATTCCGGAATTTGGCGTTACGTTATTGTGGGTGATTCTTCCTCCAAAAACTCGCAGTGGAGCAACATTTTTTGGAGTTTTAAAATCCACAGATGCACCGAAGACGTTATCATTTTGTGGATTCAGGAGCATCACTTCGAGTTTTTGTCCGCCATCGGATTTCCATGCGATACTTCTATTGATTTGAGCTGAACCCGGTTCGATTGCCGGTAGATTTTCCCATCCTGACTCTGAAACCATTCCTTCTTGATCTAGAACTTGCCAAACCAACCGATAATTCCGAAGGGTGAAAGATGGAATGTCCAAGGGTTTTCTAGGAATTATAGTAATAGCTGCGGTATTTCCAGGACCCTTCGAAACAAGAAGATCACTTACCGGTGCATTTTCTTTTCGGATGCTGTAATAGGCCTTCTTTTTTCTTCTGTACACATCTACCACACCCCAAGATCTGTTTTCGGAAAATTCTCTGGTTGACACATAATTGCTTCTGTAATCATTGAAGGTCCAAAGGGAGCCACCGATTAAATAGGGAATGCCGCTGAGTGATTCGACCAAAGATTTTGCATCAAAATCGGAGCTCAGGTCTTCTCCAAATTGCTCTATTCCATATTCTGCATAGAACAGGAGTTTATCAGGTATTCTCTTGTGCTGTGCTTCCGTTGCTGGGCCTAGGTTTTTACCATACTTATTGATCAATCCAATATCTGCATGGATGCTAAAGTCATTTTCCCACTGTGCCGTATGTGAAACGGCAGATACCAGTCTGGTAGAATCCAGAGTTTTGGCAAAAGCCACAATATTCTTGACATATTCAAAAGCGGTTGGATAATGACCGATTTCATTAGCTACACTCCAACCGATGATGCTCGGATGGTTATATTGACTATCTATTAAACGAATGAGCCAATCTTTGGGAACATCGCTATTGGGATCTGCCAAAGGGTCCAAGCCCCATAGCGGAACTTCAGAAAAAGTCATAATCCCTCTTTCGTCCAGGTAATCCAAGGCTTCTTTTGGCAGAGGAAGATGAGAAAGCCTAGCTAAGTTTCCTCCTGCTGCTTTTATCAGATCGATATCTTCCTTGATTCTCCAAAGAGGTAGGGTATTGCCGGTGATTCGATCATCAGGGACGAGATTAAAACCCATTGCTCTGACGGATTCACCGTTGAGCAAAAGCTGCTTTTTGTCATTATCCAATTCAATCTTTCTCAAACCAAAACGCTCTGTAGCAATCGGGGTTTCAGATCCGTTTAGAAGGATTTCTGAACTGTACAAGTTGGGCATATCGAAATGCCATGGAAAAACTTCCTTACCCTCCAAGCTAGTTTTAAGAATGACTTCAGACCCAGAAGCACCGGATATTTGTTGATCAAAGGGGAGTTTTTTGAGGATCAATCCGTCTTTTTTAATCCGGATTTCGCCCTTGAGATCGGAGTTTTGCAAAGCATGATTTTGGAACTTCAGGCGAAAGTGTACCTCGGCCGACTTACTTTTATAGTCGAAAATGGGAGTGATGTAATTCCCGGTCAATCGGATTCCATCTGATGCGGAGAGGTGAACTGATCGTCTGATTCCTCCCCAGTTCCAAATGGCACCTATTTTTTTTGAATTATCCACCAGCAAGGTGACCTCATTGGCTTGTCCCTGCTGGATAAAAGGGGTAATGTCAAACGTGAAAGGAAGAAACCCACTGTTGTTTTTCCCAACCATTTTTCCGTTGATCCAAACTGTGGCATCTTGGGAGACCGCCTCAAAATGGATTTGGATATTTTTTCCATCCCAATTTTGCGGAACCTCGAAGCTTTTTTGAAACCAGGCTATTCCCGCGTAGTGCGCATATTCATTTCTCAGATCCCAGTTGCCGGGAACTTCCAATTCGTCCCAAGATCCCTTTATGGAAGTAGCAGGGATAAACCATTCCTTTTCCATCCCCAAGTTATAGGGATCAATCTTAAATGACCAAGTCCCATTCAAATCCAGAAATGAGTCACCGGATTTAACCTGACCAAGGGAAGTTTGCCAAAGACAGAAAGTGAATAGGAATAATAAGGGGATTGAGAATAAGTTCTGAGTTTTCATTGGTGGATGGGAGGGTGTTCATACCTAAGACGCAGAATATAAACTTAGCCTTAGGCTGATTTTAAATAACCTGGAGACAAAAAACTCCCATCTCCAGGCTTTTAATTTAGGATTATTCCCAAGCTGGGTTTTGCACCAATTTTGGATTGGCTTGTATTTCATCCAAAGGAATAGGGAAGTATCGGTGCTTTGCTTGCGGAGTCCTCGTAGGGAATACATTATTAGTGGCCAAAGGAACAAGAGTCAGGAATTTTCCGGTCCGGGTCAGATCATACCATCGATCCGCCTCCGCAAACAATTCCCAAGATCTCTCCTGAATCACTGCATCCACAAATTGTTGCGCTGTCAATCCTGGAATAAGGTCTTGTAATTTGGCCCGTCTTCGGACGATATTTATGTATCCGTAAGCCTTTGCCGAAGGCCCGGAAGCTCTTGTTTCAGCTTCAGCAGCGATAAGATAGACATCGGCCATTCTGAATATGGTCAAATTTGTCTCATAAGCGCCTCCTATAGAATTTGGATCCCGGAATTTTCTAACCAAAACCCCTTCTGTTGTAACAGGAGTGATCCCCGCCTGTGGGACGACTGCACCGCTTCTGTTGATAAAAGAGGTAGCCAGGAGCTTTCTTCTTTCATCCAACGGATAAAATGAGTTGTAAAATTTCTGATAGGCGAAAGCAGACCCAAATGTTGAATTGCCGTATTCAACTCCTGTGCTATTGGGTGGTCCAAATAGTGAATGTACTTGACTTACCCTGCCAGGCACAGCTCTGATACTTTCAAATGACCAGATATTCTCAACTCTTGCCAACGTTTCTTTTGTCAAATCGAAAACATCTTCAATATTGGGTAAGAGTCTATAGGATCCAGAATTGATAACAGACTCAGCCATTTGCAGAGACTTGGGATAATCTTCATTATACAATGCAGCTTTAGCATAAAGTGACAAAGCAGCTTCTTTGGAAGGTCTGCCAAATTGAGGGACTTGCTGACTGTAAGCAGGTAAAGTCAGAATAGCTGCATCCAGGTCAGCATAAATCTGAGCATAGACTTCTTTAATGCTGCTTTTTTCAAGGTAAGCATCAGCTTCACTTTCGCTCGGATTGATTTTTACGACTACCTCTCCAAAATTCTTGGTGAGCATCCAATGATAAAAGGCACGCAGAAAATGGGCCTCTCCCAAAATCACTGCTTTTCTTGTTTCATTCATTAAAATCCCAGGGACTTTTAGAAGTACCCAATTAGCCCTTTCTATTCCGGTGTAGCAAGATCTCCATACCTGAACGGGAGACTCAAACTCCCTTGAGAAGCTTTTTTGGGCAGAGTAATTAGGGTCATAAGAAAACAAAGCATAAGTATCTCGGGCTACTACCGGCCTTGGATAAACCTGATCTGTACTAAAATCTACTGAATGTACAGCAGCATTATACATGGTTGCAACCGGATCGTAGGCGGCAATAAGAGCAGTCTCTGCGTCCCCTGGAGTTTTATAGAAGTTTTCTGAGGTGATATTGGAAAAGACTTCCTCTTCGAGCTCACAGGAAATCAAACTGATTCCCAGGAGTGAAATAAAGATATGAATAATGAATTTTTTCATTTTCTTGAGTTTTTAGAAGGTGATTTGGATGCCTCCGATAAATGATTTTGCAATTGGGTAGACGAGGTTATCTACCCCAATTGCAACATTGGAACCGCCAAAGGTATTGACCTCAGGATCAAACCCTGTGTAATCAGTAATTGTCAATAGGTTATTGCCGCTTACATAGAATCTCAGCTTCTGAATGCCTTTGATATCGAGGATAGAATATCCCAGAGTGATGTTTTTCAAGCGAACAAATGATCCGTCCTCCAAAAACTGATCAGATATTGGTAATCTCCCCCCTTGGAATCCACTTACATATTCCTCCGAAGGATTAGTTGGGGACCACCTGTTTTCTAATTCTTTGAGTACATTCCTCTGTCCCACTGGGTTTTCGAAAGTATATCGGCTGATGTTGTACAAATCATTTCCGACTGAACCCGACACAAAGAAATTAAGGTCAAAGCCTTTATAGGCGAAATTACTCGTGAATCCAAAGATAAAATCCGGATTAGGATCGCCTGTGATGACTTGATCTAAGTTGGAAATTTTCCCGTCGCTGTTGATGTCTTTTACTTTATGACCTCCAATCCGACCGCCTGAACCAGGCAAGATCTGCTCTCCGGTTTGGTAGATTCCATCATGGACAAAAGTTTTGAATACTCCCAGCGGATATCCAACTGACACCACACTGTAAGGGGTCACGAATTGTTCGGCAACAGCTCCATCTAAACCAACAACCTTGTTTCTGTTCACAGAGATGTTTGCCGATACATCCCACTTCAAATCTTTAACAAGGAGGGCAGCATTTACAGCTAATTCAAAGCCTTTGTTTTCCAATTCAGCAAAGTTTCCGATGATTGAACTATAGCCTGAGCTCAGTGGTAAATTTTTCAAATACAAGAGGTCTTGTGTTGTCCTGTTGTAATAATCTGCTACAAGGCTAAATCTGTCATCCAAAAAGCTTACATCAATACCGATGTTGTACTGGTAGGATTTCTCCCATCTCAAGTCTGGATTGGCAATCCCGTTTGGAGCAAGACCTGTCACAAACACATTCCCAATGTTATATGAAGATCCCGGTCCAACAGTTGCCAAAGATTGGTAGGGCGAAATAGCTCCGGAGTTACCAGTAATACCGTAAGATCCTCTCAGCTTGAAATCAGATATCACAGAACTTGATTTCATAAAAGCTTCTTCACTGATTCTCCAAGATCCCGATGCAGCTGGAAAGAATCCATACTTATTGTTTTTCCCAAATTTGCTCGATCCATCCGCTCTGGCAGTTAAGTCAAAGAAGAGTTTGTCTTTATATCCATAGTTTACTCGTACCATATAACTGTCCAATCTTTCAGAAGCCCGGAAACTATTGGAGGAAAAATTGGTAGCAACCTGAAGTGCTTCATTGGTAGTAGCATCATTAGGAAACCCGTTTCCGGAAGCTTGATTGGTTCTCACCTCATCTGACTGGGTAGAAAATACGCCGGTAAACCGAAGACTATGATTCTCTCTAAACTTTTTGGTATAGGTAAAAATACTTTCATGAAGCAAAGTGCTTTGATCCCGGTTGAACTTCCTTCCGTTTCCAGAGGTAGCGTTCCTGTCTCCAAGACCAATAATTGAGATTGGTGAATAGAAATCATTGAGGTCATTTCTCAACACTGCGTTGAATGAAGCGGTGTATGTGAGACCTTCCACAAGCTTAGCCTCAAGATAAAGATTTGATAATACCTGTTGGATATTCGTTTTGTTCAGGATTTTTGCCAATCCCAAGGGATTAGTAGCTTCGCGGTATCCACCGGAAACCTGATCAGCAAAAGGCCATACATTACCGTTAACATCATATGGTTTTAGTGTTGGTGGAGCACCCAATGCCGCACCTACAATGCTTGATGTGATAGCCGCCCCATCCAAACTGGAGGAACCCGTTGGAATCGTGTTGTTGACGTTTTGGCTACCCAAAATACTTGTGCCAATTTTGAATCGGTCATTAATTTTATGATCGAGGTTAATTCTGAGCGAATACCTTCGGAAATCTGAGTTTATAACGATCCCCTTTTGGTCAAAAAAGTTACCGGAAATGGCAAATTGGGTTTTTTCATTTCCACCCAAGAGCGAAAGTTGGTGACTTTGTATGGGAGCATCTCTAAAAATATAATCCTGCCATTTGGTACCTTCTCCTTCAGTACTTGGATTAGGAAAAACAGCTCTTTTATAAATTTCGTTTTCCAGTTCGGCAAATTGAGTTCCGTTAAGCACATCAATCTGTTTGGTAGGTTGTTGAATACCATAGTAACTGTCCAATGAAAATACTGTCCTGCCGGCGCTTCCTCTTTTTGTGGTAATAATTATAACACCATTCGCACCCCTGGCCCCATAAATCGCTGTCGAAGAGGCATCTTTGAGTACCTCAACCGAAGCAATGTCATTTGGATTGATAGTGGATAATGGACTTAAATCATTGACTCCTCCGCCATTGTTGAACTGAACTCCGTCTACAATAAATAAAGGTTCCGAACTACCCCTAATCGAGTTGGTTCCTCTTACTCTGACACTGACATTTCCTCCGGGTGCTGCGGAATTCTGAACTACCTGTAATCCGGCTACTCTTCCCTGAAGACCTTGGGCAACATTTACCACCGGGGTTTGAAGGAGTTCTTCAGATTTCACAGTTGATATTGCACCTGTGGTTTCAATTTTTCTTTGGGTACCATACCCCGTCACGACCACCTCTTCCAGCTGATCGATATCCACTGCAAGTTGGATTTGAAAATTGCTTTTCCCTCCGACAATTACCTCCTGAGACAAATATCCCAAATAGGAAATCACCAAGATGGAATTGGAAGAAGGAACCTGAACCGAAAATTTCCCATCGATGTCCGTTACCGTACCGACGGTTGTCCCTTTGATCACAATGTTGGCGCCGGGTAATGAGAGCTGATTTTCGTCGGTGACAACCCCGCTAACCTGCATCCCCTGGGCGGCTGCCAGGTGTATGCTTATACTCAGAAAAAAAAGTATAAGCATTAATAGTTTCTGTTTCATAATTGGGTCGTTGGTTAATTGAATAAGATTTTGACAGAAATACTCTTTCGGCATTTGACTACCCCACGAAAGATATTGTCAATGTATACTGATTTTAAAAAATAATAATCTGTTTTTTTAAAAATAAAATTATTTTTATATCGTAAACGTTATCGATAACGTTTACATTTAAAAATTCAATTAAGAATTTGCCGATTTATTGAAAAATCGACAATCCGTTTTTTTCCAAAATCAAATCTCAGAAGACTGGAACGCTTTCGGGATTAATAAAGAAGCTCAATGCTTTGAATTTGAGGAGAGGTTGCTTTAACTTAAGCTTCTTCCCAAGTACTTGAAGATCACTTCTCAAAAAAGCCATCTCGTTGAAAAAGCCTATAACCATTAAGGATCTAGCCAAAAGTCTGAATATCTCGGTGGCGACTGTTTCAAGAGCGTTGAGAAACTCCAATGAAATCAGTTCGGAAACAAAAAAGGCGGTCTTGAAACTTGCCAAGGAAATGCACTATCACCCCAATCTGCTGGCCCGAGGATTGATCAATAAAAAATCTAAAATTCTAGGGGTGGTAGTTCCCACTATCAATCGACAATTTTGGTCCAATTCAATTTCTGGAATTGAAAATATTGCCTACAAGGACGGATACAAAGTGATGATTTTCCAGTCCGCAGAATCATTCCAAAAAGAGGTCGAAATCGTCGAAACCCTTGCCAACAGCCGAGTAGATGGAATCCTGATCGCATTTTCGAAAGAAACCCGAGAATACGAACACATACAACAAGTATTGGATCGAGGGATACCTGTTTTACTTTTTGAGCGAGTTTGTGATGAGCTGAATACTTCCAAAGTGGTCACTGATGATTTTTTTGGAGCAAAAAGGATTACTCAGCATCTAATCCTTCGAGGTAAAAAGCACATTGCTTACTTAGGAGGGCCACAGGTTTTGGCCGTGTGCAGAGAACGATTTTTGGGGTTCAAAAGCGCCATGGACGATGCCGGACTACCCATTTCTCCAGAGCATGTAATCGAAACTGATGATTTCACATTTGAAATTGCTAAAAATGGCATCTATCAACTTTGGAATTCTAATAACAAGCCTGATGCGGTTTTTTGCTTTGCCGATATTTTAGCCATTGGCGCATTGGATGCATGCAAGGAATTGGGAATCCGAGTTCCAGAACAATTGGCATTAGCTGGGTTCGGAAATGACGACACAAGTCGATTTGTGAGTCCTTCCCTTACCACCATGTCGCAACCTTCCTTTGAAATGGGGCAATTGGCTGCAAAATTGATCCTAGAAGAAATCAATTCTGAGGAAGAAGACGAGTTCGATTTTAAAACAGAAATTATCAAACCAAATCTTATAGTTAGGGAAAGCAGTTGATTTCAATCGCGCTACTAAAAATTTAAATTGTGGTTTAGCTTAGGCAATTTTTATAGGCTGAAAAGCAGAACAGCATAATAAGCAATTAGGGACTTTTTTTCTCACGAAAGAATTGATCAAGAAGGAATTATAGAAGCTCCATCTGAGAGGGCGACTTCAATGAACTCGGGCTCTAGCGCAAATGCTGATTGATAACTCGATTTGATTTGTTTTTTGAATTCTTCCAAGAAATCAATTTTCACTAAGTTCAAAGTACAGCCTCCGAAGCCTCCACCCATCATCCTAGAACCTATGACACCTGGTAATTCCCAGGATTTCTCAGCGAGAAAATCAAGTTCTTCGCAGCTCACCTCAAAGTCCTGACTTAGACTTCTGTGAGACTCCTTCAGTAAGTTGCCAAAAACGATTAAATCACTGGCATGAAGAGCCTTCGAAGCTAAATTTACGCGCTCGATTTCAGTGATTACGTGTTTTGCTTTAGGATAGAGATTTGTGGGCAAGATTTGCTGAACCTTCTCAAGGTCCTTTACGGGAATATCTCTTAGCGTAATAGCATCAGGATAAGAGGTTTTGAGCAGTTTGACACTTTCTTCGCAAGCCTCTCTGCGCTCGTTATAGGCAGAGTCGGCAAGGCTATGCTTCACTTTGGAATTCACCAGAAGTAGAGAATGATCACCAAAGTCAGCTTCAACTTCAAAATGTGTATTGGTGCGGCAATCCAGTAATAATGCTCGATTTTTAACTCCAAAAGCGGAGGCGTAGGGATCCATAATACCGCATTTCACATCAGCAAATAAATGCTCGGCCTTTTGGGCATAGAGCACGATAGATTTTTTGGTGATGGTAAACTTAAATAATTCCGTCAAAGCCATGCCGATTGCCACAGAAAGTGCAGCTGAAGAGGAAAGTCCAGAAGCTGGAATATTTCCTCCGAAAACCAGATCAAATCCCTCCAGTTTATATCCAGCCTGCCGGAACTGTGAGACCACCCCCATGGTATAATTTGCCCAGTGTCCTTTTTTTGGGGAAAATGAGTTGATGTCGAAGACAAACTCTTCCTTATAATCTTCTGAGTAAAGTCTGCAGGAAGGAAGGTCGTTTTTTTGGATTGCCACCCAGATTCCCTGTTCTATAGCTGCTGGGAATACTAAGCCCTCTTGATAGTCTGTATGTTCACCGATTAAATTGATTCTTCCCGGCGCAAAAGCCAATACTGGTTCACTATTAAAAAGTTTCTTAAAGGTCTGCGCAATAGTATTTTTCATTTATTTAAGTGCTTTTGTTGATTGGCGAGGTATTAATGTAGTTTCCAATACGATGGAAATAGGATCATCTGAAGCTTGTCCCTCTAATTGATCGAGCAGATGAGTTACAGATAATTTACCCATCTCATAGCCAGGCTGAGCGACTGTAGTCAAAGGTGGCTCTACCACAGCTGAAGTTGGGTTGTTTGTAAAACCTGCCAATGCCATGTCAGTTGGCACTTTGATGCCTACAGATTTCCAATAAGCCAAAATATCTAGCGCCACAGGATCTATCATGCAGAATACACCATCAGGTCTTGATTTCATTTCAGCGATTTCCTTACCTATTTGGATATTACCCTCGGTGGTGAGGTCAGAAATTTTCACGAACTCGGGATCTGGCGTAATTCCAAATTCATTCAGCGCATGTAGATAACCTTCCTTTCGTTTTTTACTTATATAAAGGTCTTCTGGGCCTGATACATACATGACACGTTTGCAGCCAGTTTCCAATAAATGCTTGGTTATCTGATATGCTCCGCCTTCATCATTGAATGTGACCCTTGACACGGGAATATCTTCATTGACGCGATCAAAAAGTAAGAAAGGGATTTCTCTACTGTACAGATCAAATAGGTGATCATATTGATTTGTCTCGCGACTCAAAGAGATCAGCAAACCATCAACTTGAGAGGAAACTAAGGTTCTGATATTGGCTTTTTCAAGCTCTAAGGTCTCATTGGATTGACAAATCATCACATTATATCCACGCTTATTTGCATAATCCTGAATGCCGGAAATGCAGGAAGCGAAGAAGTGCGAAGTGATCTCCGGGACGATGACACCAAGTGTATTTGTACGGCTTATTCTTAGGCTTTGTGCAAGTAGATTTGGCTGATATTTCATCTCATTTGCCATCTCCACTATTCGTTTTTTAGTGTCGGGGTGAAGCTCTGGAGAATCTTTCAGTGCTCTGGAAATAGTCGATACAGAAACGCCCAACTTCTTGGCAATTTCTTTCATCGTAACCTGATGACCTTTTTTCATGGGACAAAATCATTTAACTATCACTTCAAATCCTCCAAAAATGAAGAACTCGAAATTGGAAGGTAAGGTTTTTACTCTTGGTACACAGTAAATAAAACAGTTTCTCCTACAGCTTGCAATGTCCTCCGATCGATGATGTCCATATTATCACTATGCTTGTGATGATACTGAGCAAAACCAAATTCCGGAGAAAATTCAATGATGTCTATCATTGGGATTTTTGCATATTCATTGACAAATACGTGGTCATCCATAATTTCGGGAGAATCTTTGTATATGAAAAAGTCACCCTGACCAATCTGAGCAGCATTGTCCCATACTTTCTTTATTATTCCTGAGGCGTATTGACGAGAATATCCTTCTTGATAAAAACGCGCACCTTTGGCACCTACCAAATCCACCAAAATCCCATAGTAAGCTGAGTAATTAGGCTTATGCTTGTTTTTGGACCATTGCTGTGACCCTAGGCACCACCAGATTTGACTGTTATCTCTGGTTGTTGCTTTCTCTGGCTCTCCGTCATCCTCACCATCAAATAATATAATATCAATTCCAACATCTGGTTTAAGTTCCTGCGATCCTATAACACGTGCTATTTCCATCAAAATACCCACTCCACTTGCCCCATCATTGGCACCGTCGATAGGTTCATCGATTCGTTCGGTATCTTTATCAGCAATTCTGCGGGTATCCCAGTGAGCTGCCAAAAGAATTCTTTTAGTCGCCTGAGGATTGTAGGAAGCGATGATATTGCTCAGGTCCCAAGTTAACCCGTCGTAGGTTTTAGCTTCGAAATCCTGAGTTTCAACCGTAAATCCGTAACCTTCAAACTTCGACAACAACCAGTTTTTGGTGGCTTCATGCGCTTCAGTTTCCGGTACTCTGGGCCCAAAATCTACTTGTTTTTTTACAAATGCATAGGCTGAGTCTGGAGAAAAAGTAGGGTAGGGCTTTGCAGGAGCCTTGGTAGCAACCTCAGCGTTTTTGTCAGGACTGCCACATGACCAAGCAAATATTACTAAGCCTATCAGCCAAAATCTATTCTTCATATGCCCAGTCAATTTTATCTTTCATGTCTTTTACCACAAATCCGATTGCTTTCAGACCTGCACGGATTTCATCCACTTTTGCGTAGTCTCTTGCAGTTTTGGCTTCAGCATAGAGTAGCAAAAGCAAATTCAGCATCTCGTTTTGGGAGTCAGATTTCTCCTCGATCAATCCCAAAATATCCGAAATAAAGACGTTGTAAGTCTCGATCAATTTATTGAAAACTTCCTCACCAAAAACTGCCGACTTCAGCTGTCCTGTGTACATGGAGTTGATTTTTTTCAGCAAGTTGAACAGATGCCCAATCGCCTGTGCAGTGTTGAAGTCATCGTCCATCGCACGATAAGCATACGTGATGATTTGCTCTACTTGCTCGATTTGCTCTTCATCTTGCTGGACATCGATAGCTTCAAACTTCAAGAGTTTGGCAATTCTCAATCCATTGATCAGCTTTTTATATCCCTTTTGGGCAGCCTGAAGTGCCTCGTTGGAGAAGTCCAACGTAGAACGATAATGTGCCGTGAGGATAAAATAACGGATTGTCATCGGGCTGTATGCTTGATCCAAGAGTTTGTGGTCTCCTGTGAAAAGCTCCTGTAAATTGATGAAATTACCCAGAGACTTGCCCATCTTCTGTCCGTTGATGGTGATCATATTATTGTGCATCCAGTACTTCGCGGGATCCTGATGATTGCATGCGTTGCTTTGCGCGATTTCACATTCGTGGTGAGGGAAAAGTAAATCCATTCCGCCTCCATGGATGTCAAATTGCTTGCCGAGGTATTTGGAACTCATGGCTGTACACTCTAGGTGCCAACCCGGAAACCCTACTCCCCAAGGTGAATCCCATTTCATCAAATGTTCAGATGAAGCATTTTTCCACAGAGCAAAATCTACTGGATTGCGTTTTTCATCCTGCCCATCGAGCGTGCGACTTCCGCTTAGTAGATTTTCTAAGTCACGACCCGAAAGCTTGCCATAGTTGTTCGTTTCGTTGTATTTCAACACATCGAAATATACAGATCCATTTATTTCGTAGGCAAAACCTTCTTTAAGAATGGCTTCCACCAAAGCGATCTGCTCAGGAATATGGCCAGTGGCACGAGGCTCGATGCTTGGTTTCCAAGTATTCAAAAGCGCCATATCTCTGTGATAGCTGTCCGTATATTGCTGGGCAACTTCCATAGGCTCCAGTTGCTCTAGCTTAGCTTTTTTGGCGATTTTATCTTCCCCCTCATCTGCATCTCCCTGCAAGTGACCCACATCAGTGATGTTTCGGACATAGCGAACACGGAATCCTAAATGTGTCAGGTAGCGATTAACTGTATCAAAAGTGATCGCAGGACGTGAATGGCCAAGGTGAGCATCTCCATAGACCGTAGGTCCACAGACGTACATACCTACGAAAGGCGGATTGATGGGCTGAAACTCCTCTTTCTGGCGTGAAAGAGTATTGTATAATTTAAGATTATGCGACTTCATTGGTAGAATCTGTACTAAGGATCGAGAATCAAGAACGGATAAAGCCCAAAATTGATTCAGGCTGCAAAATAGGGGATTCGAGTGGGGAAATGAAAGAGATTAAAAATAACCTTTGGAGACCAGTAGGTGAATTTATCTAATCAATTGGGATTTTACCTGAGATTAATGTAGTCCAGTCGATTTTAAAAGTTCAATCAATTTTGTTTTGGGATGTAGTCAAAATCACTCTTATCGAAAATATGAATTAGGTAAATTTCATTGTCCTTACTGAGAAAATAATAGATCACTCTCGATCCACCTGATTTCCCTTGGTTTTTACTGCTTATTGATAATCGGATTTTAAAAGGTTTCCTCCAATTGGAATTCCTTCTTCCTAATTACTTTCCAATTGTTCAATAACGTTTAACAGATCCTCTTTAAGTGAGGGATATTTTTTAAAAAGCCTCTTGAAAAACTTTTT
>NZ_MSSW01000009.1 GCF_002150685.1 Algoriphagus antarcticus | reverse complement strand
AGCTATTAAAAGCTTACTCCACCACCTTCACGAGCAGCTTCTCACAAACTTTTTCACTTAGAGTCTCGCTGGAATGATCAGGGTAAGTGACGACTATGCTTTGATCATAGGCTTCTTTGGATCGTATTTTTAACTCTGTACCGAGGCTAAGATTTCTTCCGTTAAGGAATTCCAGAAATTCTGTCGATGAGTTGGTTAGTGCAGCAAGTATGACGGTTTGTCCAGCTTTGCAGTCCGATAAACTGAGGTAATTGATCTCTTGGATGCGCCCTTGCTTGTCAGGAATAGGAGAGCCATGTGGATCAATGGTGGGAAAACCCATCATTTCATCCATACGCTCGAAGAATTTTGGTGCATGAATATGCTCTACCTGCTCGGCGATCTCGTGCACTTCCTCCCAGCCAAAGCCCATCTTATTTACTAAAAACATCTCCGTCAGTCTATGCTTTCGGATGATCAGAGCAGCTTCTTTTTTGCCTTGAGGGGTAAGTATGACTGGCTTATATTTTTCATAAATCAACCAGTCATTTTTCTGAAGTGTTTTCACCATGCTATTAACAGTCGGCATGCTGACTTGCATCTGTGCAGCCAGCTCGGAGATATTGACCTCGTTCTTATCATTTGCCAGATTAAAAAGTGATTTCAGGTAGTTCTCTTCTGTCTGCGATGCCATATCCTATAGATTTAATATTCAAATATGTTGAATTATTTTTAAAAACAATTTTGTTAGAATAATCTAACAATGTAGATTTGTCGTATCTAATTTTGCATCTACACTTAGTTTATGACATATAATTACATCCTTTTACTGTTCTTTTCCCTCCTTTCACTGGATGCCCTTGGACAAAATTATTTACTCAAGGGCAAGGTTATTTTTCAGGAAGAACCCGTGGAATTTGCCAATGTATATGTGAAAGGCTTGTCAAATGGAGCTGTAACAGATGAGACTGGTGTATTTTCTATCACAATTGCTGAAACAGGTACTTTTACCGTGCAGGCTTCCATGGTGGGGTTTCAAACAGCTCAGCAGGTAGTGAAAGTACCAAGTGAGAATTCAGCAGAGTTGGTTTTCACACTCAAGGAAATGGATGGAGGTTTGGATGAAGTTGTGGTCAGTGGGACGATGCAGGAAGTTTCCAAATTAGATAGTCCTGTACCAGTTGAGGTTTATTCAGCCAACTTTTTTCGAGCTAATCCTACACCTTCTATCTTTGAATCTTTGCAAAATGTGAATGGCGTTCGGCCTCAGATCAATTGCAATGTCTGCAACACGGGCGACATTCATATCAACGGTTTGGAAGGGCCTTACACCATGGTGCTGATAGACGGAATGCCAATTGTGAGTGGTTTGGCTACGGTTTATGGTTTGACAGGAATTCCTCAGGCGCTGATCGATAGAGTGGAAGTGGTGAAAGGTCCAGCATCTACACTGTATGGATCGGAGGCTGTTGGTGGTTTGATTAATGTGATTACAAAAAAACCTGAGTCTGCGCCATTGGTATCATCAGATTTCTTTGCAACTGGCTGGGGAGAATTGAACTTGGACTTGGGTTTACGCTCGAATTGGGGCAAGAATATTCAATCACTTACTGGTGTAAATGCTTTTTATTACGATAATCCTATTGACAATAACGGCGATGGTTTTACGGATGTAACGCTTTCGAAGCGAATTTCATTTTTTCAGAAAATCAATGTTCAGCGGCCAGAAAACAGACTTTTCACCATGGCTGGAAGATATGTCTATGAAGATCGATGGGGAGGTGAAATGAACTGGACGAGTGCGGATCGTGGCGGTGATGAGGTGTATGGAGAGAGTATCTACACGAGTAGATGGGAGACTTTTGGCACCTGGCAGCTACCGACTTCCGAAGCAATGAATTTCCAGTTTTCTGTGAATGGTCACAATCAAAATTCAGTTTATGGAACGACCATTTACAAGGCTGATCAATACATTGGTTTTGGTCAATTGACTTGGGCAAAAACTGCACAAAAACATGGTTTACTATTTGGTTTGGCATATAGATATACTTTTTATGATGACAATACCTCAGCTACATCAGAGCTAGGTTCGGATAAAAATGCACCCTCAGTCATTCATTTGCCAGGAGCTTTTCTTCAAGACGAAATCAAATTCACAACCAATCAGAGTCTGCTGCTAGGTGTGCGATACGATTACAATTCCATCCATGGTTCGATTTTTTCACCGCGTGTGAATTACAAATTGTCTTCAGCTGACAAGAGTACGGTTTTTAGGCTCTCGGCAGGAAATGGCTTTCGTGTAGCCAATGTTTTTACAGAAGATCACGCGGCGTTGACTGGCGCTAGGGAAGTCATCTTTACTGAGGAGTTGAAACCAGAGCAAAGCTGGAATGTAAACACCAATTTGGTGAAGAAAATTTATACCGATAAGGGGACTTTTATCGGGCTGGATGGCTCAGTATTTTACACCTATTTCACCAACCGGATTATTCCAGACTATGAGACAAATCCAAATCAGATCATTTATTCCAATCTGGATGGCTCAGCAGTTTCGAAGGGAGTTTCTCTAAATCTTGATATAGCCTGGCCAAATGGTTTGAATATAACCGCTGGTGGAACACTCATGGATGTGAGTATAGAAGAGGAGGGAATCAAAACCCGCCAGTTGCTCACAGAGAAGTTTTCAGGAGTTTGGTCTGTAGGCTATGACTTTTTCCGCTTGGGTTTGACGGTGGATTACACAGGGAATGTCTATAGCCCGATGCGTTTACCGCTACTCGGCACATTGGACGACAGACCTGCTTATTCGCCGTGGTTTAGCATTCAGAATATACAGCTGACAAAGAAGCTGGGGGAGAAATGGGAAGTTTTTGGAGGCGTGAAAAATCTACTGAATTTCACGCCTGCGGCAAATTCTATCGCTAGATCCTTTGACCCATTTGATAAAAATGTAGTGTTTGCCACTGACGGTTCAGTGATTCCTACGCCAGGCAATCCAAATGGGTTGACGTTTGATCCGACTTATGTCTATGCCCCAAATCAGGGTGCTAGGGGATTCCTGGGTGTGAGGTTTACGGTTTCGGATTGAGTATTTTTATATACCCACACAGCACACAAAGAAAGCGTGAAGGGAAGAGTTGGCTCCTTGATCATTGAATTTGAAAATAGCTCATTGACTATTCTTTTATCCATAAAAAAGGGTAGGAGCGAAAGATTTTTCGCCCCTACTTCGTGGTTTTTAATATTAAATCTTCTCAGTCACAGATCCACATTTCAGCATTTTATCTCCGAAATAGGGATTTCTGATTTCTTCCGATAGACTCAACCAATTTGCGCCTTTATTGTCATTCGCCATCGGGCAACGTTGTAGAAACAAGGTCCCTGAAGTCAGCTCACTGTTTTAGGCAAGCTCTGTCATTTGTTCAGAAAGACTGACAAATGATTCTCTCTGAATCGTAGGATCTGTGCTTTCTGAGATCTTCTGCACATCTACTTTTATTGAATTATATTTTTCATTGGCTAGCAGAGATTCCAACTTCTTAGCTTCCTCATTTGCTTTTGTGCCATCAGTTTCCACCAATGCGTCCTTCAAAGCTAAATATGCATTGAAAATCTGTGTGGTTGATTCTTCTTTGAAAACAATTGTTTTAGACGATTCAGTAATTGATTCATTGTCTGTAGCTTCATGCATTTCATGATTATCCGCATTTTCCATTTGGGAGTGATCTTCAGTTGATTTGCTAGAGCAAGCAAGGGAAAGAGCAACTACTAGGGAAAGGGCAAAAGGTGTTCTTAGATTTTTCATTTTTGATAAGTATTTATTTTTTCGTTTTTATATTTTTCTTTCTTGACATAAAGAATAGGGTAAATCCTGAGGCTACTGCTGCTAATCCTGCCAGGGAAAATATGCGTAGTAAAAGGTTATTGAAATTGTCCCTTCCTGCATAATCCATGGTGTGAAACATCCATAGGAAATCAAACCAGCGCCAGGCTCTATGTCTGACTTTGGTGAATTGCCCGCTCTTGGCATCGACATAGGCTACGAGATTTTCAGGATGATCAAAATGAACAGCCCAAGCGGGAAGGGCAGTTCCCCTGTATTCATGGTGAGCCCCGGTTTCAGTCAAGTATTCCATTTTACTGATTTGGAGATCGTCTTTGATATAAATTTGGGCGATATCCTTGGCTTCTACTTCAGAAATCTCAGGATGCAGACTACCAGTTTGAGCATCGAATAATTTACTTTCATTCACCCAGTAGTAGGGTTTGTGGTTGACAAACCTGAGCTCGAGCGTAGCTATCATGAGCGTAGAATCCAGCTTATTGAGATCAATCAATTCACCTGCATTCTCATGCATCATATGATCAGTACGGAAATGATCCCCGTGGATTTCATCGATATCTGTCCAGCTAAAGTACAGGCCACTAATTGTCCAAAATATGAATTGAATCCCTATAAAAACGCCTAGAAATCGATGGATTCTCCGGGCGTAGTATTGATTATTCTTCCTCATTTTTCGGCATTGACTACGTCAAAGGATATCTTCGTTTTATCCCATGAAAAAGCTATAGTGGTTGTTTTGGCATCTTTTTCTTTTACTTCGAAAGTTAAAGCTTCTACCGTTTCTGACAACTGGTTCGGTTTTACCATAAAGCGAAAGAAGTCTTTGCTTTGATCATAATCGTCTGCGAGATGCATGTCCCAAACTTGATTGAGGATTACTGTCCACTCACTTTCACCAGGAATGGTAAAGAAACCATATTTTCCAGCTTTTATGCGTTTACCGCTAATGGTCACAGGTTGGTCGAACTGGATCGAAGTTGCCTTGTGAGCACCAGTTACCCAAACTTCATCGTGAGCAACTAGCCCTCCGAAAATCTGTCTGCCTCTTGCACTTGGGGCACTGTAATCAATATGAATATGGTTGCCACCTGTCATTGCCATGGCCGATGTTCTAGGGCTTTTTGGAGCTTCGGCGGGTTTTTCTTCATGCATTTCATGGGATTCTGATTCCATTTGATCCATGTCATGACCTTCATGGTCACTGGACTTTTCGGATGAGCAGGCTACAGCTGCCAGGATACTGAGTGATAAGAGGCACTTTCTCATAAAGAAATGGAATATTGAATCATGTTTTACAAATTGATTTATCATTTTAATTCTTGATTTGTCTTTTTAACAATTGAGCATTTAGGGCCACAATGACAGTACTTAGGCTCATAAGAACAGCACCAATTGCTGGACTTAGAATAATGCCAACACCTGCTAAAACACCTGCTGCCAAGGGAACAGCCACAATATTGTAGCCTGCTGCCCACCATAGGTTCTGCATCATCTTTTTATAGGTAGCTGTACCAAACAGGATAAGCTTTGCAATATCTTTTGGATTGCTATTGACCAACACGATATCAGCTGTTTCCGCGGCTACATCTGTTCCCGAACCTACGGCAATTCCTACATCGGCCTGAGCAAGAGCAGGTGCATCATTGACGCCATCGCCCGTCATCGCCACGAATTCACCTTTTGCTTGGAGATCTTTGATGATCTTCTGTTTGTCTTCGGGTAATACTTCAGCGAAATAGCCATCCAACTCAAGTGTATCACTTACCGCTTTTCCGACCTGTTCATTGTCTCCGGTAGCCATCAGGACTTTAATCCCCTGCTTTTTCAGAGTTTGTATGGCTTCTGCCGACTCTTTCCTGATTTCGTCGGCAAGAGCTATATATCCGATGAGCTTTCCTTCAGATAGCACAAATACAACTGTTTCGTCATCTGTTTTGAATGCTTCTTTAGGAGACTCTATTTCTTCTTCTTTTAACATACCAGGACTTACAATTTTAATCTCTTTACCTTTTAAGGTGGCCTTTATGCCTTTTCCGGTGATGTTTTGAAAGTTTTGGGGTTCATCTAAGGTTAAATTTTCTGATTTTGCCTTTTTAACGATTCCTGCTGCAATCGGATGTTCGGAACTGTTTTCAATGGAAGCGGCAATTTGCAATAATTCATTATCTGAAAGAGATTCAGAAACGCTTTTGAAACGGGCAACACCAAAATCACCTTTGGTTAATGTGCCTGTCTTGTCAAAAATGATAGCTGTGATTTTTCGTGCATTTTCAAAGGCAGTTCTATTTCGAATCAACAATCCATTTTTTGCTGAAACGGATGTGGAAATTGCGACAACCAGAGGAACTGCTAGTCCCAATGCATGAGGACAAGAAATGATCATGACTGTGACCATTCGCTCCAAAGCATATTCAAAATCTTTACCCAAGCTCAACCAAACCACTAGGGTTGTAATACCTGCTCCCAAGGCAATATAGAATAACCATGCAGCTGCCTTATCTGCCAGATTTTGGGTTTTTGATTTGGTTTCCTGAGCTTCTTTAACCATCGCAATCACTTTGGACAAGTAAGAATCTTCTCCAATGTGCTTTACCTTGATTTTTAAGGTGCCATTGTCATTGATTGAACCACCGATTACTTGGTCATCTTTATGCTTAGATGCAGGTTTTGATTCACCGGTAAGCATGGATTCATTGACATGGCTTTCACCTTCGATCACAGTACCATCGGCAGGGACTTTCTCTCCCGGCCTCACCAGAATGATGTCGTCGCTCTTCAGATCAGTAATAGGTACGTCTTCATGATCCCCATTTTCTTTGATTCTTCGAGCTGTGGAAGGCATCATTTTGGCCAGTTCCTGTAAAGCGTTGGAAGCTCCCATCACAGACTTCATCTCTATCCAATGCCCTAATAGCATAATGACTATTAAGCTGGCCAGTTCCCAAAAGAAGATCTTACCTCCGAGTCCAAAGACCACTGCCGAACTGTAGAAATAGGCGACTGATATCGCTAATGCAATTAAAGTCATCATGGCAGGAGCTTTCTTTTTCAATTCATCTACCAATCCTTTTAGAAATGGCCAACCGCCATAAAAGAAGATGACGGAAGAAAGTGCAAACTGAAAGTACCTATCACCATTAAAGCGAAGTTCATAGCCCAACAGGTCTTGAATCATCGGGGCTAGCACTACAATAGGAAGGGTAATGACTAATGAAACCCAGAACCGTTTCTTAAAATCGGCAATCATGTGTTCATGATGATGCGCATGAGACTCATGATGACTCTTTTGATCGCTGTGGTTATGATGTCCCTTATCTTGATTATGGTCCTTATGATCAATGTTATGATGTTCCATGATTACTTTAAGTTAAGTTCACTAGTTATCTCTTGCTAAAAACCATTTTTCTCCTGCGAAAACAAGAATCATCACGACTCCTGCTACTATGAGTACCAATAGGTCTGATTTTGCCTTTATCCATAAAAAAGCTACAAGCACGACAAAGTCCAATAAAAGGGCTGTGATCACAATGATGCCATTTGCTTTAACTTCTTTTCTCAAATACTTAAAAACTCCCCAATGAATAATCATATCCATTACCAAGTAGAATATAGCCCCCAAAGAAGCTATTCTTGAAAGATCGAAGAAGATGGTCAAGACTATGGCAATACTGACCACGTACACTAACATGTGTTTTTGAATACTGCCTGACATACCTAAATGACTGTGAGGTATAAGGTCCATATCCGTGAGCATGGCTGTCATCCGGGAAACTGCAAAAACACTTGCAATTACACCTGAAACCGTAGCAATTAGCGCAATCCCGACGGTGAAATATAATCCATAATCCCCAAAGGCAGGCTTTGCTGCTTCAGCGAGCGAATAGTCTTTTGCAGCTATAATTTCTGTTACTGAAAGACTTGAATTAACCGCAATGGCTACCAAAAAGTAAACAACCGTGCAGATTAGCAAAGACCAAATTATTGCTTTACCAACATTTTTCTTCGGATTCACGACTTCGCCTCCACTGTTGGTGATGGTAGTAAAGCCTTTATAGGCTAAAATGGAAAGTGCCAGCGCGCCAATGTAACTGCTTGCAGAATATTCTGAATTTTCGGCAGGTGCAGGTATCAAGTCTTCGTAAGAAAAGCCCGCTGCCCACAATCCTGCAACTGCAAAAACCACAATCCCCATAATTTTAAGAAAGGCCATGACTTGAGAAGATTTTCCCAAAAGCTTATTGCCCGATATGTTAACGACAAAGGCAACAATTAATAACAATACCCCGAGTACGGGAACCCAAAAGTCTGGACTATCGGCAGCAAATAGCTGCATCGTATAGGTGCCAAAAGTTCGAGCGACCAAACTTTCACTGATGATCATAGATAAGGCCATCAACAATGATGCAAAAGCTGTTATCGTGGTTTTGCCATATGCTTTCTTCAGTATCATCGCAATACCACCCGCTGATGGATAGGTATTGGAAACTTTTATGTAGGAATACGCACTAAATCCAGAAATAATTGCGCCCAATAAAAAGATATAAGGAAACCATGTACCGGATAGCTCGGCTACTTGTCCCAATAGTGCAAAAATACCTGCACCGATCATAACTCCGGTTCCTAATGAGATCGTATCAGTTAGTGAGAGACTTCCGGCATTATAATCCTTATCATTACTTGTATCCATAATTATTTGGGTTTGACGGGATTTCTAATCTTTTGAAAATCGCCTCCATCTAATCTATTTTTTTTTAGGTGTTTCAATTTCATCTATCGCCAGTTCGATTGGTTCGGAGTCGTTGAAAGGAGCTTTTTGACTGAACTTAATTGTAGAAGATTGGTGCGAGATCATTGCTGTCATCTAATTAAGAATTATATACATGTTGATGGTAAGAGGAGTCATGATCCATACTAAGGTTTATTGATTTGTGAAAAATTATCCATTAAAACCGAACCGTCAATCCTCCACCGGCTCCAAAGCGATTGTCATAGCTACCCATGACGGAGAAATTTCTCGTGAAGATGTAACTGACCCCGGCAGACCAGGTGGTTTCTCCCTTGTAGTCAGCATTTTCACCAATTTCAGGTAATGTATTGGTCAAGCCGAAATCCATTTGATATTCATATACTCCGAAGATTGAGGTGCGTGGGAAAATCATGATTTCCCGATCAATTCTAATTTCCGGTCTGAGTTTGTGATCCAGTCTCACATCAAGGTTGAAGAGGTAAGGAGTCAGAAAGCGAATACCAACGATGGCGGTGGTGCTGATTTCATCCAGACTTTCCGGGATTTCATTTTCCACATTCACTCCGGCAAAAACCCTGAAATAATCATACAAATATCGCTCATAAGTAAACTCTGCCTCCATATTCTGATTGTAGCCATATTCCATATTCAGATTGAATTGATTCCGAATATTCGAGGACATAATGTTGATCTCAGTCATGTGGGAGGCGACCTCGGCAGTTCCCCAATTGTAAAAATGATTTCCTTCTTGGAGCAACTTATTCAATGGGAATGGTTTTAATCTTGGATCTCTCGGTGTATCGTAGGAGAACACCCGAGCCATACCACCCATCATGTGATATAATACATGGCAGTGAAAAAACCAGTCACCGTATTCTGTTCCTTCAAACTCGATGGTGATTTTTTGCATCGGGGGAACATTGACGGTGTGTTTCAGTGGGGAATATTCTCCTTTATCATTGATCACTCGGAAAAAATGGCCGTGCAAGTGCATCGGGTGGTGCATCATGGTGAGATTGTTCAAGGTGATTCGGGTAACTTCTCCACCTTTGATTTTAATCTGATCAGCTTCGGAGAGAGGCACACCGTTCATGCTCCAGATGTATCGCCACATATTTCCAGTGAGATTAAGCAGTACTTCATTGACCGGGATATCTTCATCGAAGTCGGTTTTCTCGACGGCTTTCAAGTAATCGTAATTATATTCTGCAAACATGTCCATTCCTGGCATTTGTCCCATCGAATCATTCATTCCCATCTTCTGATCGTTCGACATGGTCTTTTCCTTGGATTCATTAGGTTTCATTTTGGAGTGGTCCATGCCTGAGTGATCCATCTGCATCATGCTACTGTCCTTATCGGACATTTTCATTGCAGGCTTGGACTCTGGTTCCTTTTTCATTTTGGAGTGGTCCATGCCTGAGTGATCCATCTGCATCATGCTACTGTCCTTATCGGACATTTTCATTGCAGGCTTGGTCTCTGGTTCCTTTTTCATTTTGGAATGGCCCATTCCTGAATGATCCATTTTCATCCCTTTCATCTTGCCGTCCATTTGCATGCCCCAGGTTTCCATCATTTCCTGTGGTTTTTCCTCGGAAGGATTAAATTTCATAGCCGGTGCGCCCATTCGCATATCCATTTCCGCCATTTTCATCATCATCCCGATCTTATCAGGACGTGGTAACACTGGTGCTAAGATGGCATTGCCACTTCCAAGGAACGCTGAGGTTGTTCCTGAACCATCTTGTGCCATGGCTCGGATTTCTATTTTTCCAGCTGGGGGAATGGTCACGATAAAATCGTAGGTCTCAGCTATGGCGATAAAAGTTTTGTTTCGGGAAATCGGGGCTACATTCAAGCCATCTGCAGAAACCAAAAGGGGATCTTTTCCTCCAAATGTCAACCAAAATTGAGAGGAAGCCGAACCGTTGATCATTCGAACCCGAACTTTATCTCCCGGTTTAAATTCGGGATATTCGGTGGTGATCTGGCCATTATTTAAAAATGCATCGTAATAAATATCAGCGATGTCGGCTCCTTCCATCCGCTGCTTCCAGAAGTTGAGCTGGGCTCCAAACCCGCCTCTGCCAATCACCATGCTTAATGGAGTGGCCGTTCCTTTTTTGATATTATACCATTCATTTCCCCGCTTTAGATTTCGCAAGACGTTCATTGGTTTCTGTTCAGTCCAGTCGGAAAGCAGGATCACCAGATCCGAATCGTATTCCAAAGTTTTTTCTTTGGGCTCAATTATTATAGATCCATAGACTCCACTTTGCTCTTGCAGCATCGTGTGCGAATGATACCAATAGGTACCGGATTGAATCAAAGGAAATTCATATTTCTGAGTCTCTCCCGGCATAATAGGAGGAGTGGTGAGGTAGGGAACCCCATCAAAGAAATTTGGAAGCAAGATCCCGTGCCAGTGCACAGAGGTCTCTACGTCCATCTCGTTTTTGACATAGATGACTGCATAGCCGCCTTCCTGAAAAGTGAGCGTAGGACCCGGAATACCATCGTTTACTGTCATTGCAGCAACTGGTTTTCCAGTTTTGGAGACCATTTCCTGCTTAAGAGTAAGTGTGTAAACAGCGGTATCGGTCGGGACCTGTTCGGCTATTGCGATCGCTTGTACAAAGCACAACGATATAAGCAGCGCAACATTTTTAAGGAATTTGTCTGTCTTATTGGTCATGATTTTTAGTCTTGATTCTGTAATCTTTGTATCATCGCTTCCATTTGAGCGATTTCTTTTTTCTGCGCTTCGATTATATCCTGAGCCAACTTTTGTGCTTCCGGATCTTGTAAGTGAGCTTTTTGACTGACCATAATCGCCGAGGAATGATGTGGGATCATCGCTTTCATCCATTGTACATCAGCAATCAAAGTTTGATTTCTAAGCATGGTCAAGGTGGCCAGGAAAATCACCAAAGCCGAAGCGATGATGATGTAATTGGCTTTCTTATTCTCATACATTCCCCACATAAAAAACATCATCGAAATCGCCATAGGAGCGATCATCAAAATGGTCATGTAAGTTCTGGTCGTGCTAAGCATGACATGATCGAAAATGTCAGCATTTAAAAACATCACGCCATACATGATGACAAAAGAAACTGCCATCATCAATGCGAATTTTTGATAGGATTTGTTTTTCATGGTTTGGGTTGGTTTAAGTTAATGTTTTGTGTCAGGTGCTGGATGACCGATGCTAGATGACCGATGTCCGATGCTAAATGACCGATGCTTGATGACCGATGTTAGGTGACCGATGCTAAATGTCCGATGATCGATGCCCGGTGCCCAATGTTAGGTGACCGATGCTAAATGACCGATGATCGATGCCCGGTGCCCAATGTTAGGTGACCGATGCTACATGACCGATGACCGATGATCGATGCCTGAAGTCCGTTTTCTCCCAACTGCCCACTGCTTTCTGCAAACTGATCCCGAAAGCAATCGGGACTGCCGCCTGCCCACTGCTTTCTGCAAACTGAAGACTGCCGACTGCCCACTGAAGACTGCCCACTGCCCACTGATGACTGCCCACTGAAGACTGCCCACTGCCCACTGATGACTGCCCACTGAAGACTGCCCACTGATGACTGAAGACTGCCCACTGCCCACTGCCCACTGCCCACTGCAAACTGCCGACTGCAAACTGCCGACTGCCCACTGCAAACTGCCGACTGCCGACTGCAAACTGCCGACTGCAAACTGCCCACTGCCCACTGAAGACTGCCTACTGCAAACTGCCCACTGCCGACTGCCCCCTGCCCCCTGCCCACTGCCTAATGCCTATGCTCCCCCGAACTAGGTACAGCATTGGTGCCAGTAAAATCCATCACCGGCTGACCTTTCAGATAAGTCGCTTTCACCTCACCACATGTAAGCATTGCTTTCCCATAATAAGGGTTGCGGATCTGTTCTGATTCACTTAGCCAAAAGGCTCCTTTATTGTCAAAAGCCATCGGGCAAAACTCCTTATAAACCTTGTCTTTAGTAAGTCCAAAAGTCTCTGTTAAATCCAGAAAAGCTTGGGAAAGCGGAGCAAAGTGCGTTCGTTGTTTTTCGATATCGGTTTCTTTTGACATCATTCCAGCAGCTTTTTCGACCTCACTTCGGATCGACATCCATAGCTCATGAGCTGGGCCTTTGACCAAATTCATATCCACTTTTGAAAGACTGGTTTGTATTGCAGCAGCGGCTTTCTGAGTCGCCGGTGCGTCGTCATTGACCAAACTGTTCTTTACCTTGAAATACTCCTCGGTCAGTTGAGTCAATTGGGATTGAAAAGCCGAAGAAACTTCCATCGTCTTTGTTTCCGGTCGATTCATCATACTATAGCCTCCAGCCAATTGCGAAGCAGCATCAATTGCAAAAGCACCATTGGTCACGATCTCTTCACCAATCTCCAAACCTGCCTCCACAGCATACATATCGCCTATTTTTGAACCGATGGTAATCTCCCGCATTTCATAAGCAGGATATTCGGAATTAGGGACTTTGACATAAACTATGGAACGCTTGCCCGACCAAAGTAAAGCCGTACGAGGGATCGCAATCCCCGCATTTTGAGACTTCGAATTGGTTTTCACTTTTGCTGAGACAAACATCTCAGGCAGCAGCTTTCCTCCGGGATTATTCAGTTCTGCGCGAAGCGATGCCGCTCGAGTCGCCGGGTTCAAAATCGGATCGATGTAAGTGACTTTCGCTTGATAGGTTTGACCGGGAATCCCCGCAGCAGTGAATGAAATCGGATTACCCACAGCTACCATCGGTAAATCCGATTCATACGCATCCAGCATCACCCAGATTTTATCCAGATCCACAATGTTGAAAAGAACTGTACCTGTGTTTACATAATCACCTACGGCAATATTTCGCTGAGTCACCACACCGCTATGTTCGGCCAAGACTTCAAACTCAGTCTTTGGCGTTCCGGTATTTTCGATAGTTGTAATTTGCGCCTCTGATAATTTCCAAAGCCTTAATTTTTCGCGAGCTGCTTGGTACAATTCGGGGAAAACTGACCTCGTTTTCGCAGCTTCCAAAAGCTCTTTTTGAGCAGTAACCAACTCAGGCGAATAGATCGAGGCAAGACGTTGACCGACTTTCACCTTTTCTCCCGTAAAACTCACAAATAGCTTTTCTATTCGACCGGGAAATTTTGCCGTAACGGAAGCATTCTGTCGTTCATCAGCTTGAATTTTCCCAGTCAGGCTGATTTCGCCATCGCTGTTCATTCCACCTACGATGGAGGTTTGAACATTGGCCATGGCAATTGCCTCCGCTGTCATCTCATGCACCATCGGGTTAGTAGATCCAGAAGATTTCGCGGTAGCGACAGGAATCAAATCCATTCCACAAATGGGACAATCGCCCGGTTCATTCAATTTTATTTGTGGATGCATGGAGCAAGTCCAGATTTGATCGGCCAAGGCTTCTACGCCGTGGTTGTGTTCTGCATCGACAGTTTCAGGTGCAGAAGGACTGATCAGCCAGCCGATCGTGATCCCGAGGATAAGCAATAAACCACCAAATAGGTATAACTTTCTAGTTTTAGTTTCCATGTGATTAATTAGAATAAGGTTGAACCCCAGTAGCTGAAAGCATGTCCAGCATGGCTAGGGAAGTATATTGTCTGGTGATGGCACCGATCTTCGAAAACTCATAGTCCAGTATCAGTTGCTGGGCTCTGAGGACTTCTTCGAAATCTTGCCCATTGGTAGCGTAAGCAGTCAGCAGAAGGCTGAGGTTTTGATTAGCCAAGTCCAGCTGCGACTCATATAGTGCTACTTTTCGATTAGCATCCTCCAAATCACGAATTGCTTTTGACCAACCGATTTCCAGTTGGTTGAGCGTATTTCCTTTCTTGAACCGAACCGCTTCCTGACGGAGTTCAGCTTCTTTGATTTTAGCAGTGGTTTTCTTTCTGTAAATAGGCAAGGTCATCGTCACCATGGGCATAATCATATCATTGCCACCCATGGACATGCCGTCCTCAATTCTGGCCTGAAATGGCATATAATTCACTCCGGCACCAAACATCGGTCTTCCGTCCAGTTTGGCCATGCGCTTTTGAGATTCCAGTGCCAAAAGCTCCGCATCGTACATCGCTAACATGGGGTTATTGGTAGTGATACTATCTAGGATAGCCTGTTTTTCCAGATTCATAGCAAATGAAATCAAAGGTTCCGGAGTAGAAATCTGAGCTTCCCTAGGGGAATTCATCAGTTTATTTAATTCCACCTGAAGCGGAAGCTTATTAGCGTTCAGCAATTCCAGATCATTTTCCAACGTATTGATTTGAAGACGAATTCTCAGCACATCGGTCATGCCCGGGCCAGTGGATCCCATAGCCGCGGGTGAAGCCATTGCGGAAGATTTCGCTTGACTGAACATGCCCTGAGTTTGATTTCCCATGGTATTCACTCCACCTGAACCTGTGGAAAAACTAGCACTTGGCGAAGAAGCCATAGGCGTGGAGCTTGGGCTTGAAGACGAAGTCGCTGCACTTTCGAAGCGGATCAATGCCATTCGCTCGTATTTGCGAAGGATTTCGAGATTTTCTTCGGCGATTCGGATTTCCTGCTCCAATTCTGCCAATGCATACCAAGAGGTTTTGAATTGGTAAAACAGGTTGTTTTTGGCATCCAAGAAAAGCTGGTAGCGCGCTAAAGCCATTTGATCAGCTTCGGACTCTTGCGCTTTCAGCATACCGAACCAAGGAAACATCTGCATTAGGCGAATATCTGCTTGCTGATTTCCCATAAATCGCTCCATGGGTCGAAAGAAGACACCTACCTGAAGTTCAGGATCGGGAAGACTGACTTGATTGCCAATCTCCGACGCGGCCAAGTATTCGTTGTAGTAGGCTTTTAGCTCGGGATTATTTTCCGCCGCCTTGACCAAGTACTCATCCAAGCTTTGTGCTGAAGCAAACTGCACAAGACTACATAAGAGAAGAAGTGAAATTAAATGTCTCATAGTTTCTTATTTTTTAGTTTTCGCTCAGCCCACCAGCTATATAGAACTGGGACTAGGAATAAGGTGATCAAGGCAATCGTCATTCCTCCAAAAGAAGGAATCGCCATCGGTATCATGATGTCAGAACCTCTTCCCGAGGAGGAAAGCACCGGAATCAATGCCAGCAGTGTAGTAGCAGTGGTCATCAGACAAGGCAATATTCTCCTGCTTCCTGCCTCCAAAACTGCGGCTCTAATTTCGGTCACTGTCTGTGGATTATTCGATGCAAAGCTTTGCTTGAGGTAAGAGGCTACTACCACTCCGTCATCTGTTGCTATTCCGAACAAGGCGATAAAACCCACCCAAACTGCCACGGAGAGATTGTAGCTTTTCATTTGAAATAAGTCCCGCATCTCTGTTCCGAAAAAGGAGAAGTTCAGAAACCAATCCTGTCCATAAAACCAAAGCATCAGGAATCCACCGGAAAAGGCCATTGCAATGCCCGAGAATACAAATAGGGTGGTGGATACAGATTTGAATTGGAAGTATAAAATCAAGAAAATCGCAATCAGACAGAGTGGAACCACAATCGCTAAGCGCTGCTCGGCTCGGAGCTGATTTTCGTAGGAACCCGAGAACACATATCGAATTCCAGCCGGAACGACCAATTCGCCTGAGTCGATTTTACTTTTTAGGTAGCGTTGCGCATCTTCGACGACCGTTACCTCTGCAAAACCAGGCATTTTGTCCAAAAGCACATAGCCTACCAAGAAGCTGTTTTCTGCCCGAATCATATCCGGACCAGCTCGATAGGTGATATTTGCCAATTGTCCCAAGGGAATATAATTGCCCATTGGAGTAGGGACTTGGATGTTTTCGATGGCCGCTGGGTCATCACGGAATTCCCGAGCATAGCGAACCCGGATTGGGAATCGCTCTCTACCTTCGACGGTCGTGCTGACTTTCATACCGCCAATCGCCGTCTCAATAAAGTCTTGCACATCGACTACATTCATTCCATAGCGGGAGATTTGTTCTCTGTCGATGTCTAATTCCAAGTAAGGTTTGCCTACGATTCGATCTGCAAAGACCGCTTCTTTCTTTACGGAAGGTACTTCCTTGAGGTATCGCTCCAGCTTCATTCCAAACTCTTCGATGGTTTGAAGATCAGGCCCATATACTTTGATACCCATTGGAGCACGCATCCCAGTTTGAAGCATCACCAGTCGAGTCTCTATAGGTTGAAGCTTTGGAGAGGAGGTCACTCCGGGAATATTGATGACACTTATAATTTCATTCCAGATGTCATCAGGAGACTTGATTTTAGTTCGCCATTGACGGAAGTATTCACCATCCTCGTCGGGAATCATAGTTGAAGGATTGACTTTACTTGGAGTATCTAGGCTAGGATCGTAAAACTCTCCCGACTGCAATTCATAAAATCCATCATCATTTGTCTTAAAACGAAGGCGATTTCCATCCGCATCCGTTGCATATTCCGATTTGTAGTTGATCGTATTCTCAAACATTGAAATAGGCGCAGGGTCGATGGCTGTTTCTGCCCGGCCTGCCTTTCCCACTACCATATCCACTTCAGGAATCGCCGTCACCAGCATATCCAATTGGGCAAGCACTTCTTTATTCTCAGTGAGACCAGAATGTGGCATAGTGGTAGGCATTAGTAGAAAAGAACCTTCATTCAAGGATGGCATAAATTCTTTTCCCAAGCCTGGAAAGCTGTGGGTCATGCTCGACCAGAATCCCGTTGCCCGAAGATTCCATCCGACTCGGTCGGCAGTATTGGAGAAAACCCCAAAAACCCGGTCGAAACCCAACCAGACATTCATACCCAAGAGAAAAATAACGATAGGCAAGATTAGAAATTTGCCTTTATTATTCAGACACCAAAGGAGAATCCTCGGATAGTAGTGAAGAAAAATCGAGAAGGTACCCAATACCAAACCGATAATCAAAGCGATGAATATGAAATTTGTCAACAGGCTATTGGCGACACCAAGCGGAAGCCATTTGATCGTCAGCAACCAAGAAATGGCAACTACAGTGATGCCAACACGGATGTAATCTTGGTATTTTCCAACTCGCTCTGGATAATAGTGGATTAGTAAGTTTGCAATTCCAAAAGCAAATAAGACCCAACCAGCCCAAGACCAAATGGTGAAAGCTACGATTGGTCCTAAAACAATCAGTGCGATATTTAGGTAAAGCCCCCTTTGTTTGCTAGCGCTTTTCAAGGAAAAAATCCAATGGGAAAAGGCCGGCATAATCAAAAGCGTAAAAATCAATGCTGAAATCAGTGCAAAGGATTTGGTGTAAGCCAAAGGTCCAAAGAGCTTACCTTCCGCTGCCTGTAGCGTAAATACTGGGAGAAAGCTGACGATCGTCGTACTCACTGCGGTGAGAATGGCAGAGGCTACTTCAGTAGTAGCCAAGTACACCGTCTTCATTTTGGACTGACCTTCGGGCGCATCTTCAAGATGGCGCAGCACATTCTCATTGAGAATAATCCCCAAATCCACCATGGTCCCAATCGCTATGGCAATTCCTGATAGCGCTACGATATTGGCATCTACTCCGAAATATTTCATAAAAATGAAGCACATCAGTACCGCCAAAGGCAGTAGTGCAGAAATCAGGAATGAGGCTCGCAGATTAGAGACCATCACCACGATCACGATAATCGTGATCAAAATCTGAAGCGAAATAGCCTCGTAGAGTGTTCCAAGTGTCTCGAAAATCAACCCAGATCGATCGTAAAAAGGAACTATGGTGACTTTTGAGATCCTTCCATCAGCCAGCGTTTTGGATGGTAAGCCTTCGGAAAGCTTCTCGATTTCAGCTTTTACACCTTGAATGACTGCCAATGGATTGTCTCCATATCGGGCGATGACTACGCCACCGACAGCTTCGGACCCAGACTTATCCAAGATCCCACCCATATTTCGGACTTGGGGGCCAATATTAACTTTGGCGACATCCTTGATCCGAATCGGAACATTATCAGTGACTTTTACTACAGCCTGATCCAAATCGGAAAGTTCTTCTACATAGCCCAAACCTCGGACGAAATAGTCCACTTTATTGACTTCAATAGTATTGGCGCTGACATCGAGATTGCTTTTTCGGACGGCCTGCATCACATCCATCAGCGTGACACCGTAGGCTTTTAGCGCCGTTGGATCTACATCCACCTGATATTCCTTCACATAGCCACCCACCGAAGCGACTTCAGAAACTCCCTCGACAGCGGTCAGGGAATATCGGACGTAATAATCCTGAATAGTTCTGAGTTCGTGAAGATCCCAGCCACCGGCTGGATTACCATCCGCATCTCGCCCTTCAAGAGTGTACCAGTATACCTGACCCAAAGCTGTGGCATCCGGTCCCAACTTGGGCTGAACGTCATCAGGTAATAGTCCAGCAGGTAGGGAGTTGAGTTTCTCTAAAACTCTGGAGCGACTCCAGTAGAATTCTGTATCCTCATCGAAAATGATGTAGATACTGGAAAAGCCAAAAGCAGAGCTACTTCGGACGCTTTTCACGCCAGGTAATCCCAACAATGAAGTAGTAAGCGGATAAGTGATTTGGTCTTCCACATCCTGAGGCGATCGCCCCATCCATTCCGTGAATACGATTTGTTGATTTTCCCCAATATCAGGAATGGCATCCACCGGTACAGGATCTCTTGGAAGAAATCCAGTGTCCCAGTTGAACGGGGCGGTCACAACTCCCCAAGCAATGATCAGCAGGAGCAGGAGTACGGTGACTAGTTTGTTTTCAAGAAAAAACTTGATAATTGTATTTAGCATAATCGAATCCGGTAAAAGAAATAGAAAGAATCAATTGCCTAAACAGGCAACAGCTTATTCTCCCAATTCAGAGGAATTGGGCTACCGGAATGATTAAATTAAGAAGGACTGATGAAGGACTTGAAAGTCTTGCCTTAGAACTGGAGGAGGGTAATCGGTGTAATTTTCGTTGGTCTCGGTTGGAAAAATGGATACCCCAAAGAAGGTATAAACCAAGGAAACAACGAATTCTGTGGAAATATCAAGGCTGAGCGCTGACTTCTGAAGCTCTTGGTCTAAAACGAGCAATTCAAACTCCTCATCGCAACAATCTTTCTCGTCATGGGAAGTCGAATCCGCTTTAGAATGACAATCAGACTTCTTTTTGGCCATTTCGCATTCTATATTGGAAGTGGAAAAACCAATTGCACTCTCCATAGCTGTACCCATACAGAGATGTATAGTCTTAGCCAATCCCACATTGCTGAGGAGGATTAGGAGAGAAAACGCTATGGAAAATGTCTTTTTCAACAGTGTAAACTTACGAATTAAATTGTAAAGGGTTCAGATTTTAAAAATTCTAAGGACTAAACAGCTATAAATCAAGTTTTTTTATCAAATCAGTTTTTGAATACATTTCTTTCTTTGAAAGAAAAAAAATAAAAGCCCGCCGCCATTTCCACTTCCTTTTCTGCTCAAAGGCCGACCAGCATCAGATTTATATGGTTTCTTTGTGGGCATTTCGCATTTTCCTTAGAATCAGGTTGGCGAATGAGCCTCAAATTCAGGTGATTTATTCTCATAAGATTTTTAAAATTACTCAGATCAGGAAAGAAATCAGGTGGAATAGTAATTGAAGAATTGATAATTGCCGACCCTGAAAAGATGGTAGAGTGAGCAGTCTTATGCAGGCTTAATAACAAGTATTATTGTAATCACCGATCTGAAACCTGGCATTGCTTGCCTATTATGAAGAATTGTTTGGCCTAGTTACAGCCTTTATAGGGGTAAATTAGAATGAATGTCTGTGTTTCGTTTTTTATAAAAAAATAAATAACTATGAAAATTAACAACCTGTTTTATGCTGCTGCAGGGCTGCTGCTTTGCATTTCCTTTATTTCAAAGACACGCGCTGAGGATTCTACTCAAACTACGGTTACAGCACAAACTATGGCTGATACTTTGGGACTTCAACTAATCGCATCAGACCTTGTCTCCCCCGTTTTCCTAGCGCAACCACCCAATGACGAGAGGCTAGAATAAATCTAGTTTGTTTTTTACTTAACTTAAACCTTAAAATCATTCAAATGGAACACACTGAAAATAATAACCAAATGAAAGAACAGTATACCACATTTGTTTCTATGTTGGCCTCGTCTTTTGTTGCGATGTACATTACCATGTACTTGAATACCTACCAAATAGACCATGTATATTTCAGCCTGACGCGTTTTTACATGTCCTGTTTAGGCATTTCGGCAATGGCTGTAATTATGTTTCTTTTCATGAAAAAGATGTATAAAAACAGACAAAAAAACATAGCAATCATTGTTGGAAGTTTTCTCTTATTTGTTAGTGCATTATTTCTTGTCCGTGTGCAAGAACCCATCGGAGATGTGCTCTGGATGAAAGCTATGATCCCACATCATTCTATTGCCATATTGACAAGTGAACGTGCAGACATACAAGACCCTGAAGTAAAAAAGCTGGCTAATGACATAATTGAAGCTCAAAGAAGAGAAATCAGCGAGATGAAAGCAATGATAAAAAGATTGAGCAAAGATTAGTATATGTCCAACGTTCAGGCCAAGCGTTAGTATGCTTGACTTTTTAAAATGCGATTTTCTTATTCTGAAACGTTTTAGCTTAGTGCTAAAAAACTATTAATTCAAGTTTCGATTAACTGCTATAAATAAACAGCCTTACCCCTTCGGAGGAGTAGGGTTGTTAGTTCGTAAACACATGGAATTACGATCAAGTTAAGCAAGGTAGCTGTCAGCAAACCACCCAGGGTAACCACAACCATTGGGCTCTGGATCTCATTTCCCCGTTCTCCACTTTTCCTCCGTTTAGAATTTGGAGTTGAAAGTTTCCTATCTACGGATTCACTTTTTCTGGCTTTCCGTCAAGTTTATAAGGTTGAATCAGGACTTCAAGAGGCAAGCCTAACAAAACAGAAAGGTTTCTGATCATATCGATTGTCAACGCTCTTTTTCTGTTTAGCACGAGGCTGACAGTTGTTTTACTGCCAATGGCTGGAATCAAGTCTTTAGCCTTAAATCCTTTTCTTTCCATTGTTTCCCTCATTGCATCAATAGGATCGGGTAAGGAGATAGGGTAATGTTCCTTTTCATATTTATCAACTAAGGTTACCAACAACTCTGCTTCCATCCCTTCTGCACTGTCAGCATCTGCCTGAAAAATCTCAGAAAGTCTCGCAAGTGTTTTCTCGTATTCTTGCTCTGTAGTTATCGTCTTTTCCCACTTCATGATTACAATTTGGTTTACGGTTTAAAATTGGTCAATGGTGTTCACATCAACTTTGTCGTATTCTGAATGTGTTCCGATGAATTTAATAAAGACCCATTGTCTTGGGAAACTTATCTGAACTATCAATCTGTATTTGTTTCTAGCGATGTTAAACACCACCCGACTATTTTTTACTGGATCAGCATCTGGAAAATCTTCTACCACGTCCGAAGGTTTTAGCCAATTCGCATGTTTGGTGATGGACATCCATGTTTCTAAGCTTGATTTGGAATTCGGAGGCTTTTGATAAAACTGAATCAAGTTTTTGATAGATATGATGTTTTTCAAAGCAAGTCGTTTTAATAAACGTTTAAAGATATCAAAAAGTTTTCAAACTGAAAACAAACTGAAGTATTTCACCACCCAAAAAATGCATATATTTAATTCACCTAAGAATTTTCTTTTCCTGATCAAAAAAGAAATCAGTATCAATTTTCATCCTGTATCTTCCCAATCTTGCGGTATGGAGAATAGGTTTAGCAAGTTCTTGAATTGGTAGAATGTACAACTCGTCAGGATTGGAAGGTTTGCCGCCTGCTCCCAAGACAATAAATACAGGGTAATCTTCTTGCGCTGCAAACATCCTGAAATAAAAATGCCCCGCAGCTTCACCGCAGGGCATTTGCTCTAATTGTCTAATTGACGGTCTTCTCTTTTCAGAACCAGTTCGTAAAACACATGGAATTACGATCAGATTAAGTAAAGTTGCTGTCAGCAAACCGCCTAGGATAACCACAGCCATTGGGCCCTGGATTTCATTTCTTGGTTCTCCGCTTTTCCTCCATTTAGAATTTGGAGTTGAAGCAGGATATTGTTTTTGTCAGCATCCAACTGATCTATTTTTAATAGTTTCTGGACCAGGCTATTTTTGAATAATTTGAAATTTATTAGGTTACTTCTGGCACCATACACTTTTTGAAATTAAAATGAATGAATAATCTGAAATTCCGAATAGTCCACAGTGGCCTGGTCTTTAAAAAGGAGATAGAAATCAACTGACTGGGGATCGGGAAGATTATCTCCAGATTTCAGTAAAATCAAAATGTCCTTCCTAAGAAACTGCTGGGATAATGTTCTTTTAATTGAACGTTAGTAAAATTTTTGGAGTAATTCATAAGTAGTAGCTGTTTGAAAAATACTTTCCCCTCAACCAAAAAGCTACACGCACGAGCAAGATTAAAGCAGGTACTTCTACTAAAGGCCCAATAACTCCTGTAAATGTCTGACCTGAATTGAGACCGAAAACTGCAATCGCTACAGCAATTGCCAGTTCAAAATTGTTTGCAGATGCCATAAATGCCACTGAAGCTGTTTTTTCATAATCTGCTCCCAATGCCTTTGTTAAGAAAAATCCTATCAAAAACATTAACACGAAATAGATCAAGAGCGGTATTGCTATTCTGACAACATCCATTGAAATCTGAACTATCAGTTCACCTTTCAAGGAAAACATCACCAAAATCGTGAAGAGTAAAGAGCCGAGTGTGATTGGAGAAATTGTAGAGATGAATTTAGTTTGATGCCAAGCCTCACCCTTCGCTTTCACCAAAACATACCTGCTCAAAATCCCCATCAAAAATGGGATTCCCAAGTAGATAGCCACACTTTCGGCTATTGTCCCTATAGAAATATCTACGACAGCGCCGTCAAATCCGAAATAAGGTGGAAGGATAGTGATGAATATCCATGCATAAAAACTATAGGCGAAAACTTGAAATATGCTATTCAACGCAACCAGACCTGCTCCATATTCACTACTTCCCTCTGCGAGATCATTCCACACCAACACCATCGCAATGCACCTTGCTAAGCCTATCAAAATCAAACCACCATGTATTCCGGATAATCATGAAGAAATATCAATGCCAATGCAAACATCAAAATTGGCCCGATGACCCAATTCAAAACCAATGAAACCGTTAGAATTTTTACATTCTTAAAAACCTTCGGCAACTGCTTGTAATCCACTTTGGCCAGCGGCGGGTACATCATCAAAATTAAACCAATAGCAATCGGGATATTGGTTGAGCCCACCCCAAAAGAATTATAAACTCAGAACTTGAAGGCAAAAAATAACCAATGCCCACTCCAATGGCCATTGCAAGAAATATCCAAAGCGTAAGATACTGATCCAAAAAACTCAATTTTTTGTGAGCCATACTTATTTGTCTAGGGATATTTGAGAGAAAACATAAAACATTTCAGAAGCTATTTGTAAGGATCGCTCGTCATACTTGTTTTTCTCTTCTGGTGTATCGTCGTAGACTTTGGGATCTTCATAACGCACGGGAATTCGATGTTCTGTTCCCGGTATAAAAGGACAGTTTTCATCCGCGTGTGAGCAGGTCATTACTGCACCAAATCGAGTTGCTTTATTGATAGCGTCATCATACAGGTTAGAAAATGTGCTGATGGGGCCCTGATCATCAGAATGAAAAATAAAGTACACTGCATTTTCAATTCCCTTCTTAGTAACTCTGAAGCCATTTCTTTTGATCGAAGCTACTGCTCTTTCATTGAAAGCAGTTACTTCTACACCGCCTGAATAGCAATTCGCGGGAATTCCAAAATAGTCAGCGGCAGTCTGTGCCCAGATTTGTGCAAATTGGCTTCTTCTGGAATTATGGGTACAGATGAAGTTTAAATTAAGCTCTTCACCATTATTGACTTTATCCTGAGTGTAATCAATAAGTACTTGAAGGACTTCTTTCCTTTGTTCTGAAACAGGAAGTGATCGTGCCAGTTCCACTGTCGCCAAAAGATTGGGCAACAATTTTATCGTGTCTGCGCTCATATCTAATAAAATATTTTGGTTTTAGCAGCAGCCCGTACCAGGAGTGCAAGACTCTTCATTCCCTCTTAATTCTGAAAGTTGGACTTTTGACTTTTTTTGAGGGATCCTACATTTCTCCTTTGCGAGACAATCTGTTTGCTTATTAGTAAGTAGAAAATTGACTCCGTCGAATTCCAATCCGAACTTCTCTATTGTCTGACCCTGATATTCGACTTCTACCTCCAAATCTTCCAATTTCAGCACTTTTTCAGAAAGCTCATTAATGCTTAATAACCGCTCCGGATGAAGTCTGTGATTGTAATCGACCGCATCCCAAAGCTGGAAATTGGCTACGTTTTCATTTCTAACAGTTACGCCGCAATCAATGAAATGCTTTGAGATTTTCCCCACTTCAGTGAAGTGGAAAATCAATGTTTGATTAACCACAAATGTGTCTTTGGAGCACTGAACCGCCAATTTATTGTAGGTGCTGTGTGTGCCTTGAATGGTGAATATAGATCAAAAAGATGGTCGTTCCAACGGGTGAAATGTGAAGCATTCATGAACACGAATGAATTAGAACTTTTAGTGAATAAAGTCCCTCAAGCGCGGGGGTATTCCCGATTCTCGGGACAGGCTGTCCCGAAGCCAAGCAAGTCGTGCCGTTAGCTATCGGCATGGTTTGCCGTGAGGCATGCAGTAAAGTAAGCCCGACTGCGGTGTCTGTACTGACAGCCTGTCCCGCAAGGCGGGAAACAGGAACTCTATACTGAGGCTATGAGGCTGGATGAGGTATCACTACCTGTCCCGAGTATCGGGATCATGCCGAAGTCCTAAACTCTGAATTTCAGAGATAAGCCAAAATAGTAGATAGAGCAGCGATAGACATAAGGATATTCGTCTTACCGAGAGCGCAGTGCGTAAGAAAAATATCCAGTGGATATTTTTAGCACTGGGCCAGCTTGTAGGGTGGGAGATAGATGTCGTGAACATCTGAGAGAAGTCAGCCGAGGTCATAGTAGCTATGAGGAACGAGCCATAACAATATCGGGAGAAGAAGCCTAAGCGGAAACGTAAAAACCTAATCAGACTGGGAGTGGATCAAGACCATGCCTACGCATGGAAGGACTGAGCTTTAAGAAAATGTCCAGTGGACATTTTTAGCGAAGGGCCAGGCTGCGGGAAGGCAGGAAAGGGGGATGGGCCGTAGCCCAGAGTCCGATTTTGATAACCACTATTACTTTGTCACGCCTGAGACGTAAGGGGTATGAATCTATGCTATCTTATTACCTCAAAACCGGTCCGACTAGTCATTCAGGCGGGCACAACCTACAATCCAGTGAACCTCCGTATACAGCCTGTCCCGATTTTTATCGGGAAGACCCGTATGCTGATAGCTATTGGCAGTGGTGTGAGAGGCGCACCTCGCTTGAGAAAACTGGCGAGGCCGTCTACTCGACTACCTGCTGGCTTTTCCACCTGTCACTTTAAATTCAAGTAATATTCTCTCGTTTCCTTGTCGAATTTCTCAATTGCGTATCGAAGTGAAATTCTTGGCATTTCAGTTGCGTGTTTATCAAGAAATTTTTTTAATTTTTCTTCATCCTTTTTTCCTGCTTCTCTAATCCAACTCCCAACAGCCTTTTGTACATATTCGTCTTTGTCGTTTACAAGAATTTCTGCAATTTTAAATGTGTCTTCTATTTCATTTTTTTTGATAAAATAATAAGTGCTTACAATTGCAGTTCTTCGCTCCATTGGATTTTTGGACTTTGCTAAATCATATAATGCTTTTTTGTCCTTGTCGTGTAAGTATCCTCCAACTACATATGGTGCACTTCTATCTACCAAACCCCAATTATCAATCCATTTATGATTATCAATATACGCTCTGTATATGTTTTGTCGTTCCGCTTTAGAAGTTTTCTTATTTCGGGCTTTCCAATCTAATATAGATACTGCTCCAAGTCGATGATTATCATCTTTATCTTTAAGCAATTTTACAACCTCAAATACTGGAATTTGCTGATATTCTTTTGCTAAAGAAAATATCTCCCTTTTCGGAATTTCTCCCGAATAATCTTGACCGATTATCTTTAAAGTTTCAATAAATTCTTTAGCAGTCATTAGTTTGTTTCAGCTTGCAGGTAACTTTTTACTTTCCGCCTCATGCATATTGGAAATTCCTTTTATCAACGCATCCGGGTTGAAGGAAATACTATCAATTCCACAATCAACAAGAAACTGGGAATACTCCGGGTAATCACTTGGTGCCTGTCCACATAAACCAATTTTGACACCCTCAGCTTTTGCTTTGGTGACCGCCATGCTGATCAATTGCATCACCGCTGGATCAAAGGGAGAAAAGATGTCGCTGAGCAATTCCGAATCCCGGTCAGCACCAAGTGTTAATTGAGTCAGGTCATTTGACCCGATGGAGAAGCCATCAAAATGTTTGGCAAATTCTTCCGCCAGCAAGGCATTGCTTGGAATTTCCAGCATCATATACAATTCCAGATTTTTTTCACCTCTTACCAATCCATTTTCCTTCATGATCGCAATTACATTGGTGGCTTCTTTGATGGTTCGTACAAATGGCAGCATCAGTTTGATATTGGTAAAACCCATTTCATCCCGCACCATTTTCATCGCTTCGCATTCCATCACAAACGCATCCTTATACAATGGATGATAATATCGCGACGCCCCTCTGAAACCGATCATTGGGTTTTGCTCCACAGGTTCAAATGTGTCACCGCCAAGCAGTCCGGCGTACTCATTTGATTTAAAGTCACTCATTCTTACTATGACATCTTTAGGATAAAAAGCCGCAGCAATCGTTGCAGTGGCCTCTGCCAGTTTGTGAATGAAATAGTCTTTTTTGTCGGGATAATGGTGGCTCAGGTTTTCAATTTCTTTTATTACTGCTTTATCTTTTAGCTGATCAAAATGATGCAAAGCCATCGGGTGAATCTTAATTGTATTGTTGATAATAAATTCCATTCGCATCAGCCCTACGCCATTATTTGGGAACAGCGAATATCGGAATGCCTTATCGGGATCTGCAAGAATGAGCATAATCTTCGTTTTTGGCATTTCAATTTTAGAGGTGTCAATCTCTTGCTCGTCCCAAGTGCCTTTACCTTCATAGACAAAACCCGTGTCCCCTTCAGCAGTGGAGATGGTCACGAGTTGACCATCCTTAATAGTTTTGGTAGCATCACCGGTTCCCACAATAGCGACTGCACCTACTTCACGAGCTACAATAGCCGCATGTGAAGTTCTTCCCCCTTGATCAGTCACGATGCCCGCAGCTTTTTTGAGTATGGGATCCCAGTCAGGATCAGTTCGTCCAGTCACCAAAATTTCGCCCACATTAAGCTTATCAATATCTTTTGGTGAGTCCAATAGTCTTGCAATACCAGAGGTAATCCGGTTTCCTAATCCAATTCCCTGACAGATTAATTCCCCCTTTTCCTTGATTTGATATTCTTTGAATTGACTCTTGTTTTCATTCTGGCTGTGAACTGTTTCTGGTCTAGCCTGAACGATAAATATTTCATTCGTGTCACCATCTTTTGCCCACTCAATGTCCATATGACGCTCGTAATGCGCTTGAAGAAGGATCGCCCATTCAGTCAGTTGAACTACTTCATCATCGGTGAGTATGTACTTTTGTCTGTTTTCATCTGATGTATCCAAATTGATGATGGCATCTTCTGGCTTTGAAATCTCTTCTAATTTTTTATCAGCATAGACCATTGTTTTCACTTTGCTACCCAATATTCTTGAGATGATGGGTTGCTTTACTTTTCCGATAAACGATTTATATACCAGAAACTCATCGGTGTTCACACTTCCCTGGACCACATTTTCACCAAGTCCCCAAGCACCTGAAACAAGAGCTACCTTATCAAATCCCGTATCCGGATCAAGTGTAAACATGACACCGGCACAGGCTTTATCGGACCGGACCATAATCTGAATCCCAATAGATAAGGCCACTTTCATGTGATCAAAACCATTGTCAACTCGATACTTTATGGCTCTGTCTGTAAAAAGTGAAGCATAGCAACGGTGGCATGCAAAAATTAGATTTTCGGCTCCCTGCACATTGAGGTAGGATTCCTGCTGTCCGGCAAAACTTGCATTGGGTAAATCCTCGGCTGTAGCACTGCTGCGCACGGCTAAAGAAACGGTACTTCCAGCACGCTTTTCCAAGTGCTTGTATGAAGCTAAAATCTCATCACTTAAATCTTTTGGAAATGAAGCATCCAGCAGAAGTTGTCTGGCTCTTGAGCCAATCTCTGAAAGGTTATTAAATGTTTTGAGGTCCAATTCTGAAAGAATAGCCGTGAGTTTAGGTACGAGTTCGTTTTCATTTAGAAAACTCCAATATCCATCACTTGTCACTGCGAACCCGTCGGGCACTTTAATGCCTTTGGAAGAAAGTTCTGAAAACATTTCTCCCAGGGAAGAATTTTTACCTCCTACGAGTGCAATGTCTTTTAGACGTATTTCTGAAAAATTCTTAATCTGTTTCATAGTGGTGCTTTTAAAGTCTATTGATCCATCCATTATAGTCCTAGTATAAGTAAGCCCTTAAGCGATTTACCAGAAATACACGGGAGAAGCTATAACCATTTTCTTCCTACCCATTTTATTTCGCATGCCACAAACGATTGACTAATGCTATCAACAGATAATCCTACTTGATCTTGCAAAAAAGGATGAACTGCATGTCCATTGAGTATTGAGTTGGTGAAAATAGTTTCTCGTGCCTGTATCAAACATAGCGACTTACGCCTGAATAATTCGATGCCTTCATGTTTTAAAAAGGGCTAGAAGTTAAAATAGAGGTGAATTGCAAGGTTGACATTTGGTAGCACGCGCTTTGGAATATTCGGCACGAAGCTGAGCAAGGAATTGCAGTCAATGATGGCAATATCTGTTAAATTTCACTATAGCATGAGTGTATCTGGCTGTGTTTAACCGGGCAAAATTGCCACCGATGTTAAGGATATGTGACTTGGTTATTTGGTTTCGATTAACATGGGTGTCACCTCAATATTTATTTCCATAGTGATTTTTGACTTCACGGAATTACTTATCAAACAGGCATCTTCAGCTTTTTTCAAAATACGAATCGCCTTGTCTCTATACATTTCATTATGGATAACAACAGTAGGTTTAAGCAGTATTTCGCTCATCATTAATTTGCCTTCCACCATTTCCATCTTTCCTTTTGTCTTACAGCTAAAACTTGTAAAGTCCAATGTCGAATTTTCTGCAATGGCTAAAAAAGTAGTCATTAAGCAGCCACTAATAGCAGCAACAAACAAATGCTCAGGAGACCAAACCCCCTCAATTCCTTTGGGGAATTCCGGAGGCGTCGCTACTTCAATGCAAACGCTGTTTTTCTTGTTTAATTCAGGAGAACATAAGATGCCTTTTCGACTGTTTTCCCAATTTATACCTACATTATAATAGTGTGATTCCATTGATTTTTCTAGGTAAAAGGTTCCTTTTGTCTTTCAATCATTTAATTGGCAGTAGGTTTTCTTTGAGGAAGAAAGACTGCTTTCGTTTTTTTCTTGGTTGCTATTCCAAAAAGAGAATAAAACGGGCAGAAACTAAAAAAGCTTGTGATGAATAATACACCAACAACAAGTATTAAACCCGAACCTAAACTGCCTGAAATGACATGGGTAAAGTATAAAGCTGAGATAATGATTGCTAATGCTATCCTGATCATTCGGTCTATTGACCCCAAGTTATTTTTCATGTGATTGTTATTTATTGGTAGATTATCTATAGGTTTTTTGGGCAGGCTCGTTATTTTAAGCACTTAAGCGGGTTCTTGTTAAATTATTTGTTTTTTGACGCTAAATGCCTTTTAATCAACCCTCCGCATTAGGTTGGAATATAAAGTTCTATAAAACTGAAGCCGAACTTGTTACACAATCCTGCCTGTTTATTGTATCTATCCCACTTTTTGGGGATTGCTCTGCAAAATCACTACTTGAGGATCAGGCTACATTTGTGTGGCTTGGTTGTCCCTTCTTCTCCCTGGATGATATGTGCCAAATAGACCGGAAAAGCGATCTCTACTCTTGTCAATATCCTGTCAGAATGAGGCTTCTAATAACCTGCCTCATTTATTAAAAATACTTTGTACTGCGAATAGGGAGAGGTGGATTGGAAAGAGATATGGGATAGATGAGAATAAGAAGTCCTCTTGGTGTAGAGATGCAATTTGTAATTGGAGATTTAGTATCAGAATTTACACCTATAGTTCAACCCCCGCCACAGCGGGCAGGCATTTCAAGGTTGCCATATAGAACCCTCATTCTTAACCGTAGTTGCACCGGGATTTATGCCTCGGCACGCAGGTATTCATGCTTTGACTACTTCGTGGTCATAAAAGGGGAAGAATAGAGATATGATGGTATAAAATCATGATCCCAACGGGATCAAACCATAAGTAGCCATGGGTGCAACCCATGGGAAACGAATCAATGGTTTTTGTCATCCCATCCCCATCGGGGTTGAAACATTAAGTTCGACAACTTCTTCGTCGTGTTTCGATTCTACATTTCATTTTACCTAGCCTAGAATACATTTCGCAGAGTAGTCGGATGTAATTACACCTTTTTAGCTCCCTTGATTCGCTTGCCCCATTTTACCCCTTCATACCAAATAACTGATACAAAACCAGTCGTTATAGCAATTGATATTTGCAAAGAATTCAGCGGTTCAAAGTCAAAAAAGCTCGATAAGGGTTTTACATAAAGTAGAAGACCAGTAATTAAAACTGTGATGCCGATAATCAACGGTACTAGGTTATTCTTGTATCGCACTGTTGTTAGAATAGAATAGTAGAAGGAACGATTAACGAGAGTTAAAACGATATTGGCAGCAATAAGAACTGTAAAAACCATCGTTCGTGTGAGTTCCTCATTTAAACCTTGATGCACTGCATATTGGTAAATAAATAAGGTGCCGGCAGTGATGACTAAACCTTGTATGATACTGGTAGTTAGTTCTTTCAGGTTGAAAAAAGTGCTGGTCAAAGCACGGGGTTTTTGAGACATGCTGTTTTTTTCCATCGGCTCATTTTCATAAATAATAGAACAGGTAGGTCCCATCACCAACTCCAGAAATATGATATGAACCGGCGAAAATATATTGGGATACAGCCAGCCTAAAGCCAAAGGAAGAAACACCGTCAATATAATCGGGATGTGAATGGAGATGATGTATTGAATTGCTTTTTTGAGGTTGGTGTAAATCTTCCGTCCCATGGCTACGGCATCCACCAACTTAGACAAGTCATCTTCCTTTAGAATCAGAGAAGAAGCCTGTTTGGCAATCTCCGTTCCTTTGCCTCCCATGGCAACACCAATGTGGGCCGCTTTAATTGCAGGGCCGTCATTCACCCCATCACCAATCATCGCTACTATTTCTTTATTGGCCTTTAGGGCATTGATTATTTTCAATTTAGCCTCGGGGAACATTCTGGTAAATACCTGAATATCTCCGACTGTTTTTTGAACGGATTCATCTGATAAAGCCATCAGTTCATCTCCGGAAATACTTTTCTCAAAACCCTTAAATCCTACTTGCTTGGCAATTGCGGTAGTAGTTGTTGAGTTATCCCCGGTAATTATCTTTACGTTAATTCCTGCAGTATAAAAGTCTTCCAGAACTTTGGTGATATTTTTCTTTGGAGGATCGTAAAACGCAACAACGCCTTTAAAAGTAAAAGGGAACTCCTGCTGCTCTTTAGGATAATCAGTGCCCCCAAAATTTGCTTCTCCCACGCCGAGCACTCGATAACCCTCACTCGTGAGTTCGGCCAAAGCATCATTTACCTGCTTTTTTTGGGCAGCACTTAAATCAGACACCTTGATCATCGCTTCCGGAGCTCCTTTGGCAGAGATGATTCGCTTACCAGTGGAGTCTTCAAAGACATGGGTCATCATGGGAGGCTTTCCTCCTAATGGATATTCATGAACCAGTTTGAAATTGGGTCTTTCGTCCGATTCAAACGTATTTCCATAAACTTCGTGAAGGGCTATTTCCATTGGGTCAAAAGGAATAGGCTCACTGGCCCACATGGCTAATCTGATCAGCTCTTTTTCTTCGTCATTTGAAATAGTTTCAGGCTTGGAAACTTCACCGGAGTTCAATGTGAAGATTTTTGCCAGACTCATTCTATTTTCGGTGAGGGTGCCTGTCTTATCCGTGCAGATAACGGTTGCGCTACCCAAGGTTTCTACAGTTTTCATCTGCTTGACGATGATTCCCATTTTCATCAAACGCCAAGCACCAAGAGCCATAAACGTAGTAAAAGCGACTGGAATCTCCTCAGGTAAAATACTCATCGCAAGGGTAAGCGCTTTGATCAAACTATCGGAAAAACTGTAGGACTGAAAATAGTTTATGCCCCAGACAATGAAGAAGACGACAACTCCTACAATCACCATTTTCTTTACAAAATTGTTGATCTGCAGTTCTAAGGGCGTCTTTTCCTCTTGGATCGTCTCGAGGCTTTTGCCTATTTTCCCGAGTTTTGTTTCATTTCCAATCGCTGTGATGGTAATGATAGCCAATCCGCTGGCAACGGTAGTTCCTCTGAATACTTGATTTTTATCGTCTGCGACATCTTTATAAACCGATAAGGATTCACCTGTCAGAATGGATTCGTCCACCGAAAAATCATTGGATTGAATAATTTTTCCATCTGCTGCAATGGCAGTTCCCTCTTCGATCATGAGGCTATCACCGAATACTAGCTCCTCACTTTTGACCTCCTTTATTTCGCCATTGCGGATTACTTTGGAGATGGGTTTAGTTAAGTCTTTTAATTTCTCCAGAGCATTTCGACTTCTGGAATCCTGATATAGCGAAATACCCGCTACCAAGACAATCGCGAAAGCCATAAAAATACCATCGTCAGTATTTCCGCTTATGAAATAAATGGACGCAGCGACCAAGAGTAAAATGACCATGGGCTCTTTTGCGATGCTTTTTATCGCACCAAAAAATCCACTTTCCTTCTTATATGCTAACTGATTATATCCATGCTTTTTTCTCGCGTCAAGAACCTGGTCATCGGTTAACCCTTTTATATCGAAGTTATTTGCAGACATAATAAAAATTGCTTGTTATGAATAGGTGTGCTGTTCTACAAATTGATTTGATTATCTGCATTTATACCAATGGGTAGCCATAAGTTCTAAAAAGCGGGGGATAGTAGCTAAATTTGGATTTACTTCAATTATTCTGTTTTGTAAATGGAATGATGCCACTGGCATCATTCCATAGGATCTTGTTTCACAGCAATACTGCTCAGTGATTTCTCAACTTACCGATGATTGTATCAAGAGATGCCTTAAGCTTACCAGTTGCGCTGTTTACGGCTTGGTCGTAAGTATTGCCTGTGGCTGAAACCGCAATTGGTTGTCTTCCTTCCATCCTTGCTTCAATCAGACACTTTTTATCATCCTCCGATTCTTTGTTTCCATTCTCATCTGAAAGATGCACTTCGAGTCTTGTAATGTGCTCACTAAATCTACTTAAATTTTCTGACAAAGAAGCTTCCAACTCATTTCCATATTCTTCATGGACACTTAAATTTTTACCAGTATTAATTTGAATTTTCATGATTTCTGTTGTTGTTTTTGAAGTTAATAACTACCTGTAAAGACTGTTTTGAAAATCTCGTATTTTGCTTTCAAAGCTTTTAATGCTTAAATGAAATGAGTCTGCTATAGTTCCGTAATGATTTTCTGTAGCCTATTCTCATCTCAGTGGCTAATTCTATAAGTTTCTTATTCTCAACATCCTGCATGGATCCTATCGGGTCAACAGCTGAAACCTCGAGCTCGCCGGCAATTATTCTTGAACAGTCACACTACAGGGCCAGATGGTGTCGATTTTATCTTCAGCGAGTAGGGCTTCATAGGCAAATGGAGGGTTACAGGCGCCAAGGATTTTATAATTGTAAAAATATACATCGAGCTTTTTCTTTAATGTAGCTTTTAAGCCAATTTCAGTAAGTGAATCAAAGCCTTCTGCCTTGAGTACATCAGAAACTTTTTGTATTGCGCTGTCTAAACTCCCGGGAATTGTTTTGCTGATATAGTATTCCATAGATAAAATGTCTGTTCGAATAATCAAATAATATATTGAAGCATGTCTTAAGAAAATTTTTTTAAAACGGACTTTTTCATCTTCTTTTCCGAGTCAGGTAAACGGCACCTACTAATACTATAACAATGACAAGTGTAAAAATCCACCACCCCGCATGCATTCCCCAATAATAATAATTTCCGCTATCGTGCATCATGATTTTGTATAGTTGAATTTTTAGAAATTGTGGTCAATAATGTGATTAATTACTCTTTCTTGTCATTCATTTCATGCCATTCATGCTGCCATTACAAATCCTATTTTGCATCATTTGCATCATTTGCGGATCAGCCATCATGGTTCTAATCATTCCTGACATCATACTGGAGTCACTTTTAGCTGTTTCCACCATAGTTGACATCATATTATGGGTCAGGTCTGGATTATTTTTGACCATATTCATCATGGAACTGTGATTCCCCATCGTCATCTTTTGATGATTCTGCATGGTCATCATACCGTTTTCATTATTCAATAAGGTACCTATCATTTCATTCGACATGGTACTATCGGCGGCGATTGCCTCCATGATCTCATTTCTTGATTGAGTATCGGAAAGGAGACTCGTGTGAGTTGAACCTGATTGACAAGATCCAATAAGAATTAGCAGCACTATTGAATATGCCGCTGTTTGTATTTTTTTCATTTTTAGGGGTTTTTAAACCAGTTAGATTAGTAAGAAGGTGGACACTAAATCTCATATTTCTATTATACAATTGGTGCTAATAGTTATATGATTCACGCATTTGATAATCCAAATCGATTCATGCTCATTCCACCATTTTACGTTTGGTAATTCAAAGTAATGTAGACCAATTTTACAATCATCAATTCCTCGTTGGTTGGAATGACATATACTTTGACCTTACTTCCATCCTCATTGCCTTGGTTCTTTTTTTCATTTAATTTAATGCCGATGAAGCCAAAATCTGTACCTATTAGGGAACGAATGGTTGCTTCACGCTCACCAATACCCCCGGAAAAAAGAGCGTATCCAATCCACCTAATGAAGCAGTTTAAACACCATTTTTATTTTTGATTTAGCAGCAAAAATATTAATTGCTAGCAAAAGCATCCTCATTTATGCACCTATCCGTCGGAAAGCAGCACGCCTCCAAGGTCAAGAAAGAAGGGGGTTATTTTAGGATTTATTATTAATCCTTAGTTGAGTCTTTTTTCAAGGCCTCAAAGCCTGAGACCACATCAAATAATTCTTCATCGATCGAACTTTGACGCAGCCGATGGTATTTAGTGTTAAGATCGTCCAGCAGATCACTGATGTTTTTGTCGGCTCGCTGCATCGCTTCCAATCGACTTGCATTTTCGCTTGCCAATGATTCTACACAGGCTTTGAAGAGCGAAGTGAAAAGGTATCCGTTGATCAAAGCGATCAACGTGGGTTTTGGAGTTCCTGCAATCTGCGGAAGCAACTTGCTTGGCCACTCAGTTTTCTCTACGTTTTCCTTCCATTTTTCATCCAATGGAAGGAATCGCTGCATCACAGGAGTATAACCTGAAACTGCGTTGGGTTTGTTATGAAAAATATAAAACCGCGTGCCTTCGTGCTGCTGTTGCTTGATTTGACTTTGACTCAAAATCTCTGTGACCAAAGGAGTGACCGCATTAATATCATTTGGTACAGGATATAATTTTGCGCTGGCAAATCCTTCATCCGATAAAAGCAATGCAACTCGTTCGCCCACTACCCATAGTTCCTTTTTTCCCGGCAAAGCCTTCAGCGAAGTAGTAACAAAATTCGCCATCGCATCATTGAACTGAGCCACAAGTCCCTGATCAGAACCGAAGACTATGGCACAGATTGCATCTTCCGAATTCTTTTCCGAAACTGCTTTTTCGCTAATTCCCTCGATTCCCTCTGCTTTGAAATACGCCACGATTCCCAACGCGATGGTGTAGTAATAGTCCGCAAGTGAACTGACGGCGGTTTCATATTGGACAATATTTGATCCTGCCATGGCTTTCATGGCACTCACGACCGACTTTAGGTCTTTTGCACCTTCTGTTTTGCTGCGCAAATTTTCCAGCGTATCCATTATGTTTTGATTTGGTCTGGATCTGTCTCTTCCTGAAACGGGGCAAGTAGGGTTTGTGCCTTATTCAGAATAGCCTTGGTATCAGCTTCGCTTAGCTTCTCGTTTTCTACTATTCGCTTGATGATGTCCTCGGGAAAATCTTTGCTATTCCTAAGCAGAACTTCTTCGGCCTCCCGAATTTTTTCGACGGGAACAGTATCTAAAAGACCTTCCTTCAAGGCGAGCAAAACGATGATTTGTTCTGAAGCTGTCAATGGTTGTAGTTCCTGCTGCTTTAGGCTTTCTCGGATCCGCTTGCCATGGCCAATGGTCTTTCGGGTGGTGTCATCGAGCCGTGTTCCAAATCGAGCAAATGTCTCCAGTTCTTCAAATTGCGCATACTCCAATTTTAGCTTTGCGATAGAACGGTAAGCAGCCAACTGTGCTTTGCCACCAACGCGCGAGACCGATCTACCGACGTCCACTGCGGGCAAAATACCCAACTCAAAAAGTTTGGGAGAGAGATAAATCTGCCCATCGGTAATGGAAATAAGATTGGTAGGAATGTAGGCAGAGATATTCTGCGCCTCTGTTTCTATGATGGGCAATGCGGTGAGGGAACCGCCTTTCAGTTCATCACTGAGGTGCGTGGATCGCTCCAACAATCTGGAATGGATGTAAAAAATATCTCCGGGAAATGCTTCGCGTCCTGGAGGCCTTCTCAGCAATAAAGAGAGCTCGCGATAGGCACGGGCATGGTGCGTAAGATCATCGTAAACGATAAGTACATCTCGCCCCTTTTCCATAAAATACTCTGCAATACTCGTCGCGGCGTAGGGAGCAATGTATGCAATCCCAGGAGAATTATTTCCTTCGGCCACCACCACAACTGTGTAATCCATGGCACCTTTTTCTTCCAGATTGGCAATCACTTTCGCTACTGAAGAAGCGCGCTGCCCAATGGCGCAATACACGCACAAGACATTTTTATCATGCTGATTGAGAATGGCATCAATAGCGATGGCCGTTTTGCCGGTCTGCCGATCGCCGACTATCAATTCACGCTGGCCTCGCCCAATAGGAATCATCGCATCAATCACTTTTATGCCTGTTTGCAAAGGAACGGCAACCGCACTTCGATCCATGATGGCATGGGCAGGCCGCTCAATAGGCAAACGCTCGCTATACACAATCGGGCCTTTTTCATCCTTAGGTTTGCCCAAGGGATCAATCACTCTTCCGATCAATCCATCTCCTACAGGTACATCCATCACCCGACCGGTGCGGACTACCTCATCGCCGGCTTTCAGGGCAGAATCTTTGCCTAAAAGAATGACACCGATTTCAGCCTCATCCAGATTATAAGCAATGCCAAAAAGGCCATCTTTGAACTTCAGCAATTCCTCAAAGCCTACTCCGGGCAGTCCTGAGACTTTAGCAATTCCTGTTGAAACGCTTGTGACATGTCCAATCTCACGGGCTTTTATAGAAAAAGAAAAGCTTTCAATCCCCACGGCAATTTGATCGAAAACGCCTCTTACCACAGGATTTTTTTCAATTGCTGACATCTGAATCTTCCTTCACGTTTGGTTTGGCTTTCTCCCTAGTTTCCCCAGAAATATTCTCCTCCAACGCACTGAGGTATTCTGAAAAACTCCAGGCTACTTTATAACCATTAGTGGAAAGCTCAATTCCACTTATTATTCCTGGAGCTGTTTTAAACTGAAGCTTGGTTTCCGTATGGAGCAGGGCATTCACAGCTTCAGTTATTTCATCCTGTTGCTTTGTAGGGAGTTCAAAGGCACTTTTCACCAAAATGGAATCCGGATGAGACTTAAATGCATCGATGAATTGTTGCTTTTCCTCTTCTTTGGAAGCCTTTAAGTGTTTGATGAATGTGTCAGCGGATTGCTCTTCTAAGCTCAGTGAAGCAATCGCTGAAAGTGCTTTTCGGGTGATCTCGAAAACCTGCTTTTGAGTATTTTGAGCAAGCTCTTTATTCTCATTGGCCTGCGCTGCTTTTGCCGCTTCTTCCATTTTGAAGATCAATCCTTTTGCTTCCGCTTTTGCCGTTTCAATCAATTGATTTTTTTCTGTGGCTGCTTCAGCCACAACGGTATCCATCAACCCTTTTTTCTGCTGGTCAAACTCTTCATTCTTCTTTTTGAACTCTTCTTTTTCTTGTTCAGCAATCGTTTTTTTATCAGCTGCGTCTTTCAATTGATCCATGATTTTTTTCTCTCGCTTATTGACTGCATCAAGGATTGGTTTATACAAAAATCGCTTGAGTAACCAGACGAGAATCAGGAAATTAATCAGCTGTGCGACTACGGTAAACCAATTGATATCCATGATGAATTAATTGGCTAGGACGTAGTTCCAGAAAGGATTGGCGAAAATCAGAATCATCGAAACCACGAAGCAGTAGATCGCTGTGGATTCGATCATGGCCAATCCTACAAAGAGGGTTCTGGTAATGGTTGGAGCTGCATCGGGCTGCTGCGCAATGGATGTCAAGGCGGCAGATACTGCCCGGCCTTCGCCAATAGCAGGCATCATGGTGCCAAAAGTGGTGGTCACACCTGCGGTGATTATTGAAGCGATGGCAATTGTGGTTATACTATCCATAGTGATTTAATTAGGTCGTTATTACTTTTGATTTAGTTTTTTCTTTCGAATTGCGAACTGCTGCGGCTATATAAACCGTGGCCAAAATGCTGAAAATATAGGCCTGCACCGTTCCTGTCAGCAAGCCGAGCATATTCATGATGATCGGGAAAATAAAAGGGGAGATGCTCAGGAGGATCGCTACGATCATTCCCCCGCTCATAATATTGCCAAATAGTCTCACCGCTAATGCCAAGGTTCGGGAAACCTCGCCGATAATATTAAAAGGAAGCATGATCCAGGTGGGTTGCAAATAGGATTTGAGATATCCCCCAAAGCCGCTTTCACTGATACCAAAAAATGGAACAGCTAGAAATACAGATAATGCCAAAGCTGCTGTGGTGGAAAGTGATCCAGTTGGAGGACTGTAGCCAGGCAGAATGATACCAATATTGGAGACAAAGATGAATAGGAACAGCGTACCGATAAATCCGATGTATCGCTCGGGCTTGCTTAGGCCCACTTCTTCGATTTGGGTGTTGATACCGGTGACGATCATTTCCAGGAAGCATTGCCAGCGGGAAATCTGAATATCCGTTCTCAGCTTGCGGGTCACCAACCATGACGATACGATCAGCACCAGCATTACTCCCCAAGTAGTGACTAGGGTAAGATTGATGGTAATAAAACCGTACTCCCAGAAGATGGTCTGATCAGGGCTAAGATCCATGGATTTCCTCCTTTTTGAGTTGCGCTTGTTTGGCGTCCAGTGATTTGGTGAAATGAATCACGGTGAATCTTGCTATTATAAAACCCAGGAGACAAAGCATCAGATTCTGCCATTGATCCAATCCTACTACATAAAATCCCAGCAGCGTGATACTCATGCGAAGGATAAAACTGCCGAAAATCCAAAGTGCCGGTATTTTGGCGGACACTGCTTTCTTTACGGTAAACCAAAGTCCACCGAAGAAAATTACTCCCAAGGCTATTCCTGCCACAAAAGCTACACCCATTGATATCGTTTCATTCATCGTTTTCTTCGTTATTTTTATGTACTTCCTTGTCTTCTTTATTGACCCAAGACCAAGCTATGATGACTCCTCCAATGATCCCGACCATCAAAAAAGTCAATGTCCAGGAAAATGTCTGCGGGTAGCTTTTGTCCAGCCATATTCCCAATGCAGCGCCCAGCAAAGCGGGAACAGCCACAGACCAACCTACCATTCCCATCATTCCCAATCCAAACCAAACACCGTTCTTTTCTTTCAGCGCTTTCAGCTTTCGTTTCTCTTTTTTAGCGACTTCTTCACTAAAAAAATTCTCTTGGTCACTATTTCTTGATGGCTCCATGTTAATGGTCTCGAAACTTGTCAAAGCTGTAGATAAATCCTCTTTCAAGCTTTGCTACTACCGTTTTTGCTTGCGTTTCTAGTTGATCCTGCTTGGTAAATTCACTTTTCACCAACTCTCCAAGCTTGCCCAGATCTGCTCCGCCAACGGCATTTCGCACAGATACCAAAACCTCCGAACCAGCTTTAATCATCACGCCTTCATCCACCGCCACGTAATGGATGTTTTCAGTTTCATAAGTGAGAATACCGGGAACCAAAGCCGCCACGCAATCCAATCTTTGCGGCAACAGACCATAAGACCCTTCACTGGTTTCCATCACCACTTGCTTCACATCTTTGATGTCAGCAAACACTTTGTATGGAAGAAGAATCTTGAGGTTCATGGTTGGGTTAGGTTTGTTTTTTTAATCAATCAGTAATTTTTTTATATCTACACTTCTTCCAGTAGAAGATAAAAGCATCATAGTATTTGATGATCCCGAGAACGATCGTGAACTAGCGAAGACGCAGCTTCGGTCATCGGTCTTCGGTCTTCCGTCCAGATAAGTACAGAAAATAGGGCTATTGGCTTTATTTCGGATGATCATAATACTTTTTCTTTAGCTGCTGCTTTCACGGCAGGTTTCTCATTTTGAGTAGTTTCTTTTGTCACAGCAGGATTCTTACTCGGCGCCTCTTTTTCTATTTTCTTGACTTCATCTATGGTCCCGATCATGTAAAATGCACTTTCAGGATAGTCTTTAAATTCGTCAGCTAATATGCGTTCGCAGCCTTCCAGCGCATCTTTCAGGCTGACTTGGGTTCCTTTGATGCCACTGAATTGCTCGGTTGCGAAAAAGGGTTGCGTGAGAAAGCGTTCCAGCTTCCTGGCGCGATTCACTACATTCCGATCTTTGACCGATAGCTGCTCCATGCCCAGCATAGAAATAATGTCTTTTAATTCCTCGTATTGCGCCAGTGTTTCCCGTACCTGCTGAGCGAGTTTATAATGTTTTTCTCCGATAATTCCCGGCGTGCACATTTTAGAGTTGGACTGTAAAAAGTCAACGGAAGGGTATAATCCTTCGCTTGCTTTTTTTCTGGAGAGGGCAATAGAGGCAGATAGATGGGAAAAGGTATGTACAGCAGCAGGATCAGTCAGATCATCGGCAGGCACATAGACCGCTTGGATGGAAGTAATCGCTCCTGAATCTGTGTAGGCAATGCGTTCTTCCAGTTCCGCCAGTTCCGTCCCCATCGTAGGCTGATATCCCAGCCGTGATGGCATTTGCCCCATTAATCCGGATACTTCCATTCCGGCTTGGATAAAGCGGAAAATATTATCGATCAATAAAAGCACATCCCGATGTTCATCGTCACGGAAGTATTCCGCCATCGTAAGTGCTGCATGTCCCACGCGAAAGCGAGCTCCCGGCGGTTCATTCATTTGCCCAAACAGCATGACCATGTCTTTCAGCAGACCGGCATCTTTCATGGTGTTATACAGCTCGTTTCCCTCACGACAGCGCTCGCCAATACCACAGAACATACTTACACCATGGGTGTGACCTACCATGTTATGGATGATCTCGGTCAGCAAAATCGTTTTGCCAACACCTGCCCCGCCAAACAATCCTGCTTTCCCACCCTTTTCCAAGGGGATCAATACATCAATTGCTTTAATGCCTGTTTCGAAGATTTCTGATTTCACCTTCCGTTTGGATAGGGGTGGAGGCGATTGGTGAATATTACGCCTTTCGCCCTTTGGAAGTGGCTCGAGATGATCGATGGTATTCCCAAACACATCGAACATTCGGCCTAGAATAGCATTCCCTACAGGCACGGTCAGTTCTTTCCCATCGGTTTCTACCGCCATCCCTCTGGCCAATCCCTGAGTTGGGTTTAAAGAAATAGCACGTACATGGTGATTATCCAGCTGCGTATAGACCTCTAGTTGTATTTGCTTATTTTTTCCGGTAAATAATACAGCATTGATAGCCGGTAAATGGTCTTGAAACCATACATCCACCACACTGCCACGGATGCTAGTCACTTTACCTATGTTTAATTCGCTATTCAATTCAAAAGGATTAATCTAATTAGAATCTAATTTTTTCAGATTTTCAGCACGTACCCTACTCAGATTCACAGTTTTGACGGCTTAATCTCTCTATACTTTTAATTTAACCCTTAAATCCCATTATCTCGATCTGATCTCTAGGCCATTTCTTGATTTTTTTTCTAACTTTTGCTAAAAGCATAGAGAAATGCCCTCCGGATTAAAGCAGAAATGCTACATCAAACTAATAAAGTAAAGATCTTAGTTAGCAAGCAAATTGAGTTACATCTGAGGAAGAGAGTGTTACATAAATTACGGATTTGATTGATTATTCTGATCATTCAGTTATTCTTTGATGTCAGTAGAGTGAATAAAAGGGATTTGTTGAATTTATAGCTGGATAATTAGTTTATCGATAAAGACTACCTTACTATTCAGTTAAAAGTGTAAACCTTGTAACCCTCTAGGTCTATATTTTGTAGTTTTGCCACGTTCTTGCAAACAAGTTCTTTAAGACCCAAAGCGTAGTGGAGTGCCTTTGAGAATGCTTGTACACAATTTTTTTTCTATTAATGTGAATATTCAAGCCGAATCAACCGTTAATTTATATTTTGAATATTCTATAAATCGTTGATTTTAACAAACACATAACCAGGGTTCAAAAGACTACTTTCATGAACCTAAAATGATGACCTATGTCGACTGAGTATATTTTAATACTGATTGTATTTTTACAAGTGATTTTCCTTGTGTTGTTTTTTTTGAAAAAAGGAAATGATCAGGAGAAAGTTTTTTTGCAAACTGAGCTTGCCAGAATGAGCAAGGAGCTTGAATTAGCTTTGGCACAATCCCGAAAAGAAGCCAACGAAAACCTGACCAATCAATTTCAATTGGTATTCAATAGCATTCGTGCTAATTCAAAAGATCAAAATGAAGCGCTGAAAACCTTTGGCGAAGTCTTTCGGCAGAATGTGCAGGACTTCAATGCGCTTCAGCGGGAAAAATTCTCTGAACTGAATCGCCGTCAGGAAGATCTGATGAAAACGACTGAGTTGCGGCTGGAAAAGATTCGAGAAACTGTAGATGAAAAGCTTCAAAAAACGCTGGAAACCCGACTTGGGCAATCTTTTGAGATGGTAAGTAATCAGCTACAGGCCGTGCAAAAAGGTCTCGGTGAGATGCAGAATCTAGCAACTGGAGTAGGAGATCTGAAGCGGGTTTTGTCCAATGTGAAAAGTCGTGGTGTACTGGGAGAATATCAGTTGCAGGCGATTTTGGAGAATTTACTTTCTCCGGATCAATATGTGTTGAATGCGGAGGTGGGAAAAGGAAATCGAGAGCGGGTGGAATTTGCTGTGAAAATGCCCGGGCAAAGTGAGCCTATTTTACTTCCTATTGATTCTAAATTTCCGCAGGAATCCTACCTGAGATTGGTCGATGCATACGAGGTGGCTTTGAAGCCAGAGATAGAAATGAATCGTAATGAGCTTTTCAAAGCCGTAAAAAAAGCCGCTCAGGACATACAGAATAGATATATCAACGCACCATACACCACGGATTTTGCCATACTTTTTCTCCCGGTAGAAAGTCTCTATGCTGAAATCCTCCGCGAACCTGGACTTTCTCAGCAAATCCAACAAGACTACAAAGTGATAGTAACTGGACCAACTACGCTTTCAGCCATTTTAAACAGTCTCCAGATGGGATTCAGAACGCTGGCTATTCAAAAGCGAAGTTCTGAGGTTTGGCAGATTTTGGGAGCGATCAAGACTGAGTTTGGCAAGTTTGGGGAGCTGATCGAAAAGACTCAGAAGAAACTCTCAGAGGCAAATTCCGAATTGGATAAGTTGGTTGGAGCGAGAACAAGGGTGATTCAGCGGAAGCTAAAAGACATTCAGGAATTGCCGGAAGCGGAGAGTGACAAGCTGCTGGAGGAGTAAGTTTTTGGGGATTAGGTAGAAAGTGATAAGTAAAAGAGGTGACTTTCCCTCCGCAGTTTCGAGTTTCTATGATCGTTTTCGCTTGTGTGAGAGTCTCCACACAAATATTCTCTTCTAAATCATCACTCATAAGACTGAGCGCCTATGTGAGTGTCTCCACTCAAATGGACACCTGCAAACCAGGTTCGTGAAGACTCTATCTGAGGCAAAAGTAGTCCTGGTAATAATACTTGAACTAAGCGGGTTGAGTATTCAAAGCATAATGACAGCCTAAAAAACTTTCTTAAAATGAATTATTCAATTTTAGCTTTGTTACTTTGGTCTGTAAGACAGAAAAGAAATAGCTTTATAACTGATTACCATTTAGAAAGCCCTTATTTTTGCCAATTCAAAAATCACCTGAATAACCTCTATGGGGATGAATATTGTGATTGCTGGTGCTGGAGACATGGGTTACCACCTCGCCGAGCAATTAAGTTTCGATAACAAGGATATCACGCTGATCGATACAGACAGAGAAGTCCTCGACTATGTCGCTTCCAAACTTGACGTGTTGACTGTGCAGGGGGATGCTACTGCCTTTGAGATTCTCAAGCGAGCCAATGTCAACAAAGCGAGTATGGTGCTGGCGGTGACTACCTCTGAGAAAACCAATATTGTGACGGCCGTTCTGGCAAAGCAACTGGGTGCAAAGCGTGTGATGGCTAGGGTGAGAAATCACTCCTACATGGATGATGAAAACTTGTCCTATTTTAAAAATTTAGGCATTGACAATTTGATCTCGCCTACGATGCTTTGTAGCAAACATATTTTTAAAATGATCGAGAACTCGAGTTTTACCGAGGTATTCGACTTTGAAGGAGGAAAGCTAAATATTGTGGGTATCACGCTCGATCAAAGTAACCCATTGGTCAATCAGCGTATCATGGATACTAAGTCCAACCCGATTTTTGAGGATATCAGAATCATTGCGATTCTTCGGGATCAAAAAACTATTATACCTCGAGGAAGCACGATTATCCGAAATAATGATCACGTGTTTTTCATCTCAAGCAAGAAAAATACACAGTCGATCATGGAAGTTCTGGGTCAGGTAAAACACACGATCAAGAATGTGATGATTATCGGTGGGGATGATATGGCATTGACCACGGCACTCCGACTGGAAGATCACTTCCGAGTGACACTGATCAATAAAGATAAAGAGCGTTGCAAATGGCTTGCGGAAAACCTCAAAAACTCACTTGTGATCAATGGTGATTACAAAAATGTAGAACTATTGATTGAAGAAGGTTTAGAGCAGATGGATGCATTTCTGGCTTTAACGGAATCTTCCGAAACCAATATTATCGCTAGTTTGACTGCCAAAAATCACGGTGTATATAAGACAATAGCCCACGTGGATACTCGGGAATATATTCATATTTCGCACAGTATAGGAGTGGATTCGTTGATCAATAAAAAGCTGGTTGCAGCAAACGAGATTTCCAGATTCTTAAAAAAAGGATCTGTCGATGCTGTTTCGGGTATTTATGGAGTTGATGCAGAGTTTATTCAGTATTCGGTTTGCAAAAATAATAGATTGATTAAAAAATCTTTGCAAGAGCTATATTTCCCCGATACTGCTATTGTGGCAGGAGTGATACGAGGAGACAAAGTTTTTATTCCAGACGGAGATTTTCAGTTGGAGTTGAATGATAAAGCAATTGTTTTGGCTTTACCTGAGGCTAAGATCGCGCTGGAAAAATTGTTTCATTAAGGCATGATTCATTTCAAAGAAATAGGGAAGATCATGGGAGCACTCTTGGTGCTGATAGCCCTTCTGATGCTTCCCGGTGTTATTTTTTCAACATATTTTGATGAAGATCCTTGGCCGATCTTGAGCTCTGCCTTGATCACCATGGTGATAGGAATGACGCTGTTTTTCTCATTTTCTAAGCAGGATCAAAACATTCGAAAGCGAGAAGGCTATTTGATTGTAGCGCTGAGCTGGATTTTTATGGCTGGTTTTGGGATGCTTCCTTATGTGCTAAGTCGGGAGATTTCAGGTTTTTCTGATGCGCTTTTTGAGACTATGTCTGGCCTGACTACCACTGGTGCATCTATTTTGACTGATATTGAGGCTATGCCAAAAGGCTTGCTTTTTTGGAGAAGTATGACTCAGTGGATTGGTGGTTTGGGGATTATTGTGCTGACGGTTGCTATTTTCCCTTTACTGGGAATTGGTGGAATTGAGCTTTTTGTAGCTGAATCTCCAGGGCCTACTTCTGACAAAGTCCATCCAAGAATCTCCGAAACAGCCAAGCGACTTTGGTATGTCTATGTAGGGCTTACCGTATCGGCAACTTTGCTTTACTGGGTTGGCGGAATGACATTTTTTGATGCTATAAATCACGCGCTTACAACTTTAGCCACAGGTGGATTCTCCACAAAAAATGCCAGTATGGCGTATTACGATTCAGCCTTTATCCAATATGTGGCCATCATATTTATGTTTTTGGCTGGTACCAACTTTACTGTTATCTACTTTGGCTTGATTGGTAAAATCAAGAGAGTACTGAAGAGTGATGAATTCAAAACATATGGTCTAACTCTCCTAGGGGTTGCCGTTATTCTTTATTTCCCTATTGCTGCTACAGGGATTGACCCTGAGTTGGCATTTAGAAAATCGCTTTTTCAGGTAGTATCCATTGTTACTACCACGGGATATGTTACGGATGACTATACACAGTATAGTGAAGGATTTACCTTTATCTGCTTTATGCTACTCTTTGTAGGAGGTTGTGCAGGGTCTACTGCGGGCGGAATCAAGTTCGTGAGACACCTTACTTTTATCAAAAACTCATGGTTGGAGTTCAAGCGCTTAGTTCACCCTAGAGCAATTGTTCCGTTGATGATCAATGGTGATCGGGTTACTGGTCGAATCATCACACATATCATGAATTTCTTGCTGATTTACCTGTTGACTTTCGTGTTAGGATCTTTGGCTCTATCCCTGATGGGGTATGATTTGGCTACCTCTTTAGGAGCTGTTGCTACTTCATTGGCGAATGTTGGGCCGGGGATTGGTAAAGTTGGGCCAGTTGATAATTTTGCGTTTTTCTCTCCTGCTGCAAAAATTTTCCTATCTGTGATCATGCTTCTCGGTCGATTGGAGCTTTTTACACTCTTAATTTTATTTACTCCATTCTTCTGGAGAGCCAATTAACAGAGTATTAAAAAGCAAGTTTCTTGATCTTTGACGCTTTTTAATTGGAATAGAAAATTTCAGAGATTTAAGAACTCTCAGCACCTTTATTCGTAATTTCAAATGGAATTAACTCGATAAGAATATGAGAGCATTAATGTTTGGTATTATGATATTATCAGTTGGGCTGTCTTCCTGCTCAGAAGAAATAGTCGAGCCAAAGGATTATACAGGTAGGGAACTCAGGTATACCTTATACCAATCGAGTGATTTTGACTATACAGGTACAGTCACCGTACGGGAATACCCAGATGAGGGAATAGAATTGAATATTCAACTAGACTGGGATGGTTCTCGAAACTCTGATATAAACTTCCCTGCACACCTACATTTTGGAAGTTATGATACCCCAGATGCCCCTATGGCATTTATGCTGGCCCCGGTTAATTCGATGACTTTGTTATCTCAAACAAGAATAGAACAACTGACTGATGGCAGTAACCTGAATTTTGAATCTTTCCAAAATTTCGAGGGACATGTAAAAGTTCATCTGGACAGCGAAGGCCCAGACTATAATGTGATTTTGGTAGCCGGGAATGTTGGCTCAACACTGAATAATGCTGAACAATTTGATGCATCGCAAATGACTATTTGTTCTCCGGATTTTTAAGACTTAATAGCATTTTGAAACAGAAAAAGCAGCTCTAAAGCTGCTTTTTCTGTTTGCAAGGATTAATGCTAATTACTCGACCACAACTGGAAAAGTAATGTCTAGGTCGGATTCTCCTCCAGCCATAGCATATTCTTGGAAATTAGGATTAGATGCACCAGGATAGTTTTTATCCAAGTCATGACGAAGAATGATTTGCATATTCGCATTGTTGAATCCTGGATTCTGCTGAACTGTCAATATACCTTGTACACCAATTAATTCACCAGAAAGATCATCATATTGATAAGTCAAAATAGGTGATCCGACGAATGCCGTACCTAAGAAGTAAAACTGATGCTCATCGGCTTCTTCCAAGATTTCCTCAGTAATATCCTCATTCTCGATAGAATTTCTTACTTCAATATTGAGCTGATAAGTTTTACCTTTGGTCAATTCGACAGTTTCTATCGTAGGGGTTGCACCTACTTCGATTCCTTGTGGATCAGATGCGCTGAAAGAAGATACAGCTCCCACTGGGTTTCCCGAGGCATCTAATTCTTGGAAGTTCAGAATCACATCGGTGATTACTTCACCATCATTTTCAGGTTCAGGATCATCACTTTCACAGGCAGTAAATGTAAAAGCTGCAAATAGGATTGCGTACAGGAATATTTTTCTTGAATTGAACATAGTTGGATTGTTTAGAATTGGTAATTGCTTTTTAAATTGGTCAGAATTCATAATTGATTTTTAAAAGGACATTTCTTCCCATATCATAAGAGAAGTATCGGAAGCGATTCATATAGTCTTTATAGCTGGTATTGAAGAGGTTTTGCACCTGAAGGCCTAGATTTAGCTTATCATCTCCTATGATCAGTTGCTTATTGTAGGAGATGTTGAAAAGCGCATAAGCTGGAGGGGCAGGAGCAATATCAAAATCAGGTTCTCTGTTTTGTTTGGCAACCAATACATTACTCAAGGTTATTTTATTCGTCCGGGAATCAGTTCCCTTCGCAAAGTCATAAGAAACGCCCCAATCCATTCTATTGGCAGGAATAAAAGGAAAATAGTTGTCCTCGTCCCTGTTTTTAGCTTGCACGATGGACCCTTTGAGGTATGCGCTGATTTTGTCAGTAAACTCATAGCTTCCTGCAAAGTCGAAGCCATAGAAAAGGGCATTTGCCTGCAAGTATTCATATACATTGAATGTGCCTCTCAGGCTTACAAAAACTTCCCCAGTAGGATTTAGAAAGATATAGTCGCTAATGGGATTGAGGTAGGCAGTTAGCTCCAAATGGGTTCTTTTACCGTCATATTGCAGCTCATTGATCCATTTGAGGGATTTCTCTGATTTCAAATCAGAATTACCGATTTCCACTGCGGCAGCACCATGGTGAAGTCCTTCACTGAATAACTCATTGACATTCGGAGGTCTCCACGCAGAGCCAATGTTTGAATTGAATGTAAGATCTGGGCTGATATGATAGAGTCCGCCTAGGAATGCTGAGAAATTCTGATAATCCAGGTCAGCCGTTCTCAGCTCCTGATTGATGTATCTGGCTGTGCTTACATTTCTAAAATCATATCTCACACCAGCTTCCACTTCCAGCGGGCCTTTGGAGTATTTTTCCATCGCATACAGACCTGTGTTGACCATGTCATAGTTAGGGATCAATGGAGTTACTCCAGTGCCTGGAACATTGCTATTAGCTTGTTGAATTAAATTTATTCCCCAAGTTCCGCTCAGTTCATTCTTATGCGTATGGTTCACATAGAGATCGATCGTATTGGTGAAAAGCTCCAGATCTAAGCTTGCTTTTTCATTCAAGTCACCACGCCTTTTATCAAATTCTTGTCTGTGATTGAGTTGAAAGCCATATTGGAAGTTCAATTTCCAGCTTTCAGAAATATGATAGTGGGATTTTAATTTAGCCAAATGATGGGTTACCCGTTGCTTTGGATTTGCTATTTCGTAGCTAAATTCTCCATCTGCGAATGGTCGTCCATTCTCAATTATATTTTCCAGATCAGAAAGATTTCCGGTATGTGAATCGTTCAATATTCCCAATTCAGTATGGAAAAGACTGTAATAAGCTTCCACACCAAGTTTGGAACTACTATAACCCAGCGAGCTACTTAAATTTAGCTCACTTACCCCTGTGTTGTCTTGAAAATAGCCCGGAGACTTTACATTTCCAGATCTTTTGGCAGAGCTTTGAATACGGTATCCCAAACCTTTAATTTTGTGTGAGCCACCTACATATACCAAGTTGATGTTGCCCATTTGCCCATTTGTCCCGCCGACTAGGTTCAGGCTAGTTTTGCTTGTTTTTTTCGTTGGAAGAGGAGCTGGATTTACCAGAATCACTCCACCCATAGCTTCTGGGCCATATCTCACTGTTTCTGCACCTTTCACTACAGTGATTTCATCAGCAAGAAAAGGATCAATTTCCGGAGCGTGCTCAGCTCCCCATTGCTGACCTTCCAGACGAATGCCGTTATTCATAATCATAATCCGATTACTGTGCATTCCGTGGATTACGGGTTTTGAGATGCTATTTCCAGTGGAAAAAGTAGATACACCTGAGATTCGCTTTAGACTTTCTCCGAGATTTTCACCTCGGGATTCCAGAAGTTTTTCTCCATAAAGCGCAGAAACAGCGGTGGTAGTTTGCACTGCATCACGATGACCATGCACTTCCACGCTTTTTAGACCCAATGCTACTTCTTCCAGTCTGTAGGTTTTGGTAAAAGTGCCGGATTCTAAAGTTACAGTATCTCTAATCTCTTTATGACCAAGATATTGTATCGTAAGAGTGTAAGTGCCACTACAAAGATTTTTGATCGTGAAATTTCCGTTTTTATCACTAACCGCACCTTCTTCAGCCTCGATTACCCACACATAAGCAGCTTCAATAGGCTCATTATTTTCCAAGTGGATGATTTTGCCACGAATAGAAAGATTGCAATTTTGAGCCTGGATCTTGTGTCCAAGTAGTAGAATAAGTGTTAATAATATTGGTGTTTTCAAATTCACAATGCAAAAATAGTAGACGTTCGAATTATTAACTAACATATTTGAAACAAAGTTGCATTTATAGGATGGGTGGTAGTAAATTGAATGGAGAGTGTGTATCTGATGGTGAGATGACCGATGACCCCTGCCCGATGACATACGGGAATGACTGAAGTTCGAATTTCAAAGTGTTAGATTAATCCTATACTGGTTTTAGCTTATTGTGGCCGAAGAGGAGGTCTAGATTTGTTTGGAAGGCTAATCGTCTTCAACCGTGGTCAGTGTCTCGACGCACCGAAATACAGTGTGGACTGTGGAGACACAGACCGAGGCGGTGGAATCCTAGGAACAGCTTTCGAGAAGGCAGAAAATCAAAAACTCAATCAAACCACGTCATTCTGTGACACTTAATTCCAAACTGAAAATTCTAATTCCTACTTTTGGCCAATGGAATTTGCCATAGTAGATATTGAGACCACCGGTGGAGCGCCGAAATATGGTGGTATTACAGAAGTTGCCGTTTTGATTCACGATGGGGAAGCTATTATCAGAGAGTATCAGACGCTGCTTAATCCAGAGCAAGCGATCCCTACTTACATCACTGGATTAACTGGAATCGACAATTTCATGGTGCGACATCAGCCCACCTTTTCAGCAATTCAAGAGGAACTTTGGGAATTGCTCAATGACAGAGTATTCGTGGCTCATAATGTTAGTTTTGATTACGGATTTCTTCGCGAGGCATTTTTGAAAGTAGGCAAGGAGCTCAAAACTCCAAAACTGTGTACCGTCCGGCTAAGTAGAAAAGTGTATCCAGGATTAGGTTCTTATAGTTTGGGAAGGCTTTGTGAAAGTCAAAGAATACAAATCGAAGCCAGGCACCGAGCCATGGGTGACGCAAAGGCTACGGCAATTTTATTTGATAGAATGATCAAATCTGACTATCAAATCATCAATCAATCGCTCAAAAAGAATACTGGGGAAGCCTTTTTACCGCCTAATTTTCCCCATTCAAAATTCAAAGAAATTCCGACTTCCTGTGGTGTTTATTACATGCTGGATGAGCGTGGCAAAGTAATCTACGTAGGCAAAGCTATAAATATAAGAGAGCGGTTTAAGAATCACTTTTCGGGGCAGCTGCTTCCAAATCTGAAGCAAAAACTCAAAACTGAAGTTCATGATTTGAAATGGGAACTCACAGGAAGTGAGTTTATGGCACTTCTGTTTGAGACTTTGGAAATCAAGAGATTATGGCCGAAGTATAATTTTGCTTCGAAGCTTCCTAAACGGATGTTTGGCTTATTCCATTACGAGGATAATTCGGGTTATGGCAGATTTCAAGTTTCGAAAATCACTAAGTTTTTTAAACCGATTGAATCGTTTTTCTCCATGGAAGAGGCTAATTCATTTCTGAAAACAGGTATCAATATATACGGCCTTTGCCCCAAACTATGCGGACTCAGAAAAGTCAATTGTGAACCAGAAGAGGAAGTGAGATGTGAAGGAGCTTGTGATTTCACAGAGAAGCCAAAGGAATACAATCAGCGAGTGGCGGAGTTTATGAAAAAGATCAAGGAAAGCCAAAAGGAAATCCTGATTAAGCTTGCTGGACGAAATTCAAATGAAACGGCTTATTGTATGTTTGAAAGTGGGATGTTGAGCAGATTTGCCTACTTGGAAAATGACCAAATTACTGATGATATTCCATCACAACTTGATCTGGTGACGCAGGTTCCTGAGACTTATTACATCCTCCGCCAATTTATACATCAGATCAATACTGAACAGATTTTGGTGTTGGAGACAAGTTGAGTTGGCTTACAGATTAGAGGCATTGAATGTGTCTCCCTGATTGATATCTCCAGTTTCAAAACCTTTTTTAAACCATTTCATTCGCTGTGCTGATGTGCCGTGAGTGAAGGAGTCAGGGATCACGCGACCACTGGATTGCTTCTGGAGACGATCATCGCCGATAGCATTTGCGGCATTTAGTGCTTCATCCAAATCTCCCTTTTCCATCCAACCGACTGATTTTTGGCTGTGATTGGCCCAGATTCCCGCTAAGAAGTCTGCCTGAAGTTCCAATCTCACAGAATACTGATTGTATTCTTTCTCGCTCACCTGTGAACGAAGTTTGGCCATTTCATCAGTGATTCCCATGATTTTTTGAATATGGTGTCCCACTTCATGTGCGATTACATAGGCTTGAGCAAAGTCTCCCGGGGCTTGCAGTTTCACTTCCATTTCTTCAAAAAAGCTCAGGTCTATGTAAAGTTTTTCATCACTTGGACAATAGAAAGGTCCTGTAGCGCTGGATGCTAGTCCACATGCAGAAGAAACTTGTCCACTGAATAGTACAAGCGTTGGTTCTCTGTAATTCTCCAAAAGATTGTTCCAGACATCTTCCGTGTCCGCCAAAATGGTCTCACTGAAAGCAGCGAGGCGATCTTCCTCAGCAGTAGGAGTATAGTTAGTCTCAGTAGTAAATCCCTGTCCACCGCCACCCATGAAATTCCCTAAGAAGGTAAGGGGGTTGGTACCCGTGATCACCGAGATGGCAATGACGATACCCACGATAATTAAGCCTGTTTTAGAAAAAAGAATTCTAATCAACGGCCCAATTAGCATAGGGCTAAATCCACCACCCCGCGATCCACCACTACTTTGACCCCGTCTATCCTCTACATTTGAGCTTCGTCTTCTTCCTTCCCATTTCATGGTACAAAATGTTTGATTTTGCCTAAAATTAACCAAATTCAACAATTGGATATTGTCTTATATTTAATTTCAAAAAAATAATTTAACTCAAAAACCTATGAACAGTAAAGTTTTTCAAAGACTAGCTTTCTCCTTTGCCTTAGCGTGTGCATTTACAGTCGTACAAGCTCAAACAGGCGTAGGGGCTAAGCCCGAAAAAGGAGCCAAGGTCTATCTGGACGGCTCAAAGAAATCACTGGAGAAAAATTGGGAATACTGGGAAGGACCACGTTTTTCTGCTGAAAATCCTATCAAATGGCCTGAAGTGGCTGATCCTGTAGATAGCGGCAAAGCAATTAGCAGCAATGATCCTGCAGGAGCTGGAGGTTTATATGGTGCCGCTGATATCGTGACCAAAGACAAATTCGAGGATTTTCGTGCGCACGTAGAGTTTTTTGTCAAAAATGAAGGCGGGAATTCAGGGGTGTATCTTCAAAATCGCTATGAAATTCAAATTTTGGATGGAGACTACGGTGATCATGGCTTAGCTGCATTGATCAATGAACATGTTCCAACCTCGGAAGAATATTATGGCATTGGAAAGTGGAATGCTTATGATATTGAGTTTAAAGCAGCACGTTTTGAAAATGGGAAATTAGTAGAGAAGCCTAGGGCTACAGTCTATTTGAATGGAGTGAAAATCCATGAGGACAAGGAGATTCAGCAAGTTTGGGGTGGACCATACTCGGGTCTTGATGGCGGCAATGACGGTGGAAAAGGGATTACCGATACGCCGGGCGGTTTAAAGTTGCAAGCGGAAGGACATGATGTGTTCTATCGAAATATCTGGATCAAAAAGCTTGATCTTGATGGTAAATCGACAGATTTCTAAGAAAAGTAAAAGAGCATTAAAAAGCCCTGAATATAAAAATTCAGGGCTTTTTGCATTTAATATCAATTGTGCTTCTGGTAATTGACAAGGCTGTTTTCCTTCTGACATTCATTTGACGCTACATTTAATCTAGATGCTTTATGAATAAGGCATCTTAGACTTCTCAGAAATCGCTAAGTTTTAATGCTAGCAATTAAATAGGGTAATCACAATTTGGGTATGTATTCTTTAAAGGGTACTGAATGATTTAGCCATTTGATTTGAAATCAAATTTTGGTCCCATGGCAATGGATTCATTCGAATATTTTGGGCTAGGCTTCGGGGTAAGTTTCCGGATTTTGAAAGTATGTGCTAGAATTTATAACTGCAGAAATAGCTAAGATTGACTTTGGTGATTGATAATCTCTGCTTCTATCTGAATTATTATGCCAATATAAAGGAAGTTGGGTTTATAATTCGATGAGTCTAAAGATATTTTTGATAAAAGTTAGAAAAGTGGTTTATAATTCTGTTGCATACTCTCTATGTGATTTACTTTATTGGATAATCTCTTTTAAGATGCCTGTTCCAAAGCCAATCATTTTCCATTCCGAAATTTCCAAGTCAATCACAGCCATCATACCAGGTTGCAATCCTAGGTAATTCTCATCCGAAAGATGTGCCAAAAGCAGACTAATGGTAGGATTGTGCCCGACCAAAAGACAAGAATCCACCGAGGAGGAAGTTTTTTCCAGTAGCGCTATCATGTCTCCCATATCGCCGTGATAGATAACTTTTGTGAACATACTCTCCTTAATTGTAATGTACTTTCCTATCAAATCAGCAGTTTCCATCGTACGTTGCGCTGTGGAACAATACATCAAATCAACAGATTTTAGCTTTTTATCTAGGCTTTTTCCCATACGAACCAAGTTTTCTCTACCTTTTTCGGTGAGTTGTCTTTGAAAATCTGAACCTTGAGAAAAACCTGCTTCTCCGTGTCTGAGTAAAAACAATTGCTTCATGATAAGTGGTTTATACCCTGTATAGTATTTCTTACATTGATCAATAATCCCTCCAAATCAGGTTTAGTTGATTTTAATTATTTGGACGAGAAAACAATGCCGTCTATTTTTAGCTTTTCTAAACGGGAATGAAAACCCAGAAATATTGCCATTTATGTCTAAAAACCTTGTTATCGTCGAGTCACCTGCCAAAGCCAAAACCATTGAGGGATACTTGGGCAAGGACTATAAGGTAGCATCCAGCTACGGTCACGTACGGGATCTGCCTAAAGGCGATAAAGCGATCGATATTAAAAACAGATTCAATCCTACCTACGAGGTCACGGCCGATAAAAAGGATGTGATCAAGAATCTCAAGGCTTTGGTGAAGGATGCTGAGATGGTCTATCTAGCAAGCGATGATGACCGCGAGGGAGAGGCAATTTCTTGGCATTTAAAAGAAGTATTGAAGCTTAAGGATGAAAATACCAAACGGATTGTATTTCGGGAGATCACCAAAAATGCGATTACGAAAGCGATTGAGAACCCTAGAGGCATAGATATAGATCTGGTAAATGCCCAGCAAGCAAGACGAATTTTAGATCGTCTGGTAGGGTTTGAACTTTCTCCTATACTTTGGAAGAAAATCAAAACTGGTCTTTCTGCAGGAAGAGTTCAGTCTGTTGCCGTTCGCCTGATCGTAGATCGTGAGCGGGAAATAGAAAAGCACAATGCTAAGTCTAGTTTTAGAATCACAGCGATTTTCGAAGTAGAAGGAAAAACATTCCAAGCCGAACTTCCAAAGAAATTTGACACCAAAGCTGAAGCTGAGGAATTCTTGAAGAAGTGTCTTGATGCTGATTTTTCGGTAGCCAACTTAGAGAAAAAGCCAGGGAAGAAAACTCCAGCTGCACCTTTTACCACTTCTACTCTTCAGCAGGAAGCAAGTAGAAAGCTTTACTTCTCCGTAGCTCAGACGATGTCTGTAGCGCAGAAACTGTATGAAGCTGGTAAGATTACCTACATGAGAACAGATAGTGTGAATCTTTCGGATGACGCTATGGCTTCTGCCAAAAATGCTATTCACGATTCATACGGTGATAAATATCATAAATCGAGAAAATTTACAACCAAATCTGAAGGTGCTCAGGAGGCTCACGAAGCCATTCGACCTACTGAATTTGCCAATCCGCAAGTTATTGGAGAACGCAATGAGCAGCGCCTTTATGAGCTAATCTGGAAGCGCGCTATTGCTTCGCAGATGGCTGATGCAGAATTGGAGAAGACTATTATTACGGTAGATATTTCCAACCAGACTCAAAATTTAGTCGCCACTGGAGAGATCATCAAGTTTGATGGTTTCCTAAAAGTATATTTGGAAGACACAGATGATGAGCCTGAAGAAGATGAAAGCAATGAGGGTAAGGCACTCCTGCCACCATTGACTATCGGTCAGAGTCTAGCTCTTCAAGAAATGAAAGGCCGTGAGACTTTCTCCAGAGCTTCCCCGAGATATACTGAAGCATCGTTGGTGAAGAAGTTAGAGGAACTGGGAATCGGTCGTCCATCAACTTATGCACCTACTATTTCGACGATTCAAAGACGTGAATACGTGATCAAAGAATCCAGAGATGGCACTCCGAGAGATTATGTGGAAATGATCATTGCCAAGGGAGCATTTAAAGATGCTACCAAAACAGAAACCACTGGAGCTGAGAAGCAAAAGCTTTTCCCTACCAATATTGCAATGGTAGTCAATGACTTCTTGGTGGAGCATTTTCCAAATGTGATTGACTTTAGCTTTACCGCTAGGGTAGAGAAGGAGTTTGATGATATCGCTTCAGGAGGACAAGTTTGGCAGGATATGCTGGATTCATTCTACGGTGATTTTCACAAAAATGTAGAAGATACAGACCAGATCTCCAGACAGGATATCAATTCAAACCGTGAACTTGGCAACCACCCAGTGAGTGGCAAGCCGATGATCGCCAGACTTGGAAAATTTGGGCCATTGGTTCAGATCGGTGATTCTGAAGATGAGGAGAAGCAGTTTGCAAGTTTGAAAAAAGGCCAGTTCATCGAAAATATCACCATGGAAGATGCACTTGAGCTATTCAAATTGCCTCGTGATATCGGGATGTTTGAGGATAAAAAGATGGTGGCAGCGATTGGTAGATTTGGGCCTTATGTTCGTCATGATAGCGCTTTTTTCTCTCTTCCTAAGGAAATGGATCCGCTGAGCATCAATGAAGAAGAAGCGATCCAGTTGATCAAGGAAAAGCGGGAGGCCGATGCCAAGAAGCATATCAAATCCTTTGAAGAGAATCCTGAGATCCAAGTATTGAATGGGCGATGGGGGCCTTACATCAAGATGGGTAAGAATAATTATAAAATCCCTAAGGATAAGGAAGCTGAAACTTTAACGTACAAACAGACTATTGAAATCATTGAAAATCAGCCGGAACCTAAGAAAAAGGGCGGAAAGTTTGCCAAGAAAAAGTAAGTCGAGCTTTATTTAAGACTATATGAACAAGCCTAATTCAATGCTATTAAAGATTGTTTTAGGCTTGTTTTAATGAGGTTTTCTTCTTTTTTCCAATCCCCATATTTTTTGATCATATTTTTTTATACTACATCTTGATAGGTAGAGTGCATTTGAAATTTTCTTAAATAAATTTATATCGAGAATTTGTGATCAATTAGTAAAAATAAATGCTTTTAGTATTTTTTACTAAAAATAAATATTTGTATTAATGGCAAGGAGGCAAACGGCCATTTTGGAGTAAATCTATATGACTACGGGGCAAGATTGTACAGCCTGTCCCGATAGCGAAGCGTATCGGGAATCCGGCGATCGGTAGGTGGTTTGTGTTAGATCCGATGGCAGAGAAGATGCGCCGACATTCTCCATATAACTATGCATTCAATAATCCGCTGAGATATATCGATCCTGATGGCATGGAGCCGTATGAGGTGATGGGTGGGGTGACTCAAGGACCACCTGATGCTGAGGATCCAACGCAGAAGAGTGTGTTGAATGGGGAGGAGAGTGCACCAGGAGGTGCTTGTGAAGGATGTCCTACAGTTGATTTAGAAGGAGTGACTGTTACTGCGACCCGCTTACCTAATTTTTCAGGAATTTATTCGGATAACCAGAGGTCACAATCAGGGTGGCACGACTTCAGGCAAGGACAGAATAATGGGGAAAGTTATATCATAAACGAACCCCGAGTGATTGGAGGAACTCCTCCATTTCTTCCAGGAGGAATTGGAGGATGGAGTAATATTAAAAACTTTTGGAGTGTTTTAAAAAATGCTAGGAGCATATTTAATGCTGCGAAGAATGGAATAAGTATTTGGCCATCTGCCAGTGGTGGTAGGACCGTTATCAATGGAATAGAATATACAACTCACGCATTAGAAAGAATGCAACCTGTTGGAACAATTATGAAAGGTGCAAATTCATTTAGTCGTGGAATTCCACCATCTGTGGTTGAAAATGCTATTAAGTATGGTAATGTTACACCTGGAAATACTGCCGCAGAAGTAGTAAGAACTTTTGAAAATGTCAGAGTTATCACAAACCCTGCAGCTACAAGGGTAATTTCTGTTATAAAAATTGGAAATTAAATATGGAATTTAATAAACTTCAAAAAAAGCTTTGGATTAAAATGCTTAAATCCATAGAGAGCTACAGAAGTGGTGGCACCTTACTCTTTTCTGATTTTATATATGGATTAGAAGGTTACTTAGATGCAGGAGAATTTCAAGATGAAAGCCTCATTTTGCAATGGTATAACTATTGGACTCCATTAGAAATTTTTTATTCGACAAATGGCGATGATAAAGCAATTGAAGAAATCGATAAATATCTGTCTGAAATGGAAAGTTTTTTAAAGAGTAAAATTTAGATTTTTGTAAAAATGAGGACAAGTAGCTGGATCATTCTTTTAATGATCCAGCAGCTCACTGAATACGGTCAGAACCTAAGTACGGCAGGAATCAACGAAATCACCATCGCCAATGTAGTAGCACTGGTGATTACAGAGTTACAACCCCCGATTTTTATCGGGGCCGGTGTCATAGGCACATATGGGGCATGCGCTGTATTGCCTGTCCCGATGAGCACAGCGATATCGGGAATGCTGACTCTACCTTGTATGAGCAGGAGGGCTGAGCGTAAAGAAACAGTCAAGTGGACTGTTTTAGCGAAGAGCCAGGCCGTGCGCAGGAAATCCTATCCAAAAAGGCAAGAAACAAAAACGAGGAACTGATCAAAAAGATTGCAGTTCCAAAGGACGGGTACATTGAAACCTACTTGGTCAAGGAGACTTCTGACGATGTATGATTTGACCAGTTTAGGATTCTCAGCACTGGACCACTTATCGTACAGGAAACCCATTACGATCCATGGGGAGTGGAGCTTTCTGGATTAGGTTACCAGTATGGCGGTATCAAAATAAATCCGTATTTATACAACGGCAAGGAGAGGGCTGAGCGTTAAGAAATGATCCCTTTGGATCATTTTAGCGAAGAGCCAGCTTGTAGGGTGGGAGGCAAACGGCCACTTGGGAGTAAATATCTACGATTTTGGCGCGAGGATGTACGATCCAGCCATTGGTAGATGGTTTGTGTTAGATCCGATGGCAGAGAAGATGCGCAGGCATTCCCCTTATAATTATGCATTCAATAATCCGCTGAGATATATCGATCCGGATGGGATGGAACCATACGAGGTCATGGGTGCGGTAACTCAAGGAACACCTGATCCTGAGGATCCGACACTAAAAAGTGTGGTAAATGGGGAGGAGCAGGCTCCGGGAAGTGATTGTCAAGGTTGTGCAACACTTCCTGAATTTGTAGTAGAATCAACAAGGATTGAAAATTATTCTGAAGTTGGAGATAAAGTAATGGGGCATAGGGATGGGGTGCCTGGATTTGAGGATTTCTTTGGTTATAGGACGCTGGGAGGTTTTGATGTAAATGCTGAAGGGAGGATAATAGGAATGTCCCCAATTGGTGGGACAGGTCCTGATGTATCTCCTGTCAAAATTCTTAAAATTTCAAAATTACTAATAAAGGATGGGAATGTATGGAAGTGGGCTGTAAATGGTCGGATAGTTTCAAAGGATGCATTAAAAAGATTTGGACTAGAAAGTACATCTTTAAGTACAACTTCGCAAGTTTCTAAAGTAGAAAAGGCTTTTGAACAGACTATTTCTAATGTTCCCAATACAACAGAACCCATGTCAACTTGGGGGAAAATTAAACAAATGATTAGGATTGCAGGACAATGGCAATTTTAAATTATATCTTATGGAATTTATATTAGGTGCTATTTTTGGATTTGTGTGTTTCTTTTTTGTAAGATATTTAAAGAAACAAATTCATGAAAAAAAGGGGGTGAAATCCAAAGAATATAAAAATATGCCTTTCAAAGAGAAGTTGAGAGATACTATAAGGCACATTGTGTTTGAGTATAATATTAAAAGAAAGAATAATGATTTCTTGCTGAATATATATTTTGATGGTATTCAGTTAATGCAAATTATGCACAGATCACATTTTCCTGAACTTTGCAAGTCAGAGTATGATGTTTCCTTTGGGCTGGCTTTATATATTCCTACAAAAAGTATGAGTATTAATCAAATTGAATCATTAAAATTACTGTTGCATGAAGAAAGTGAGATTATAAAGCATGTAGATGGAGGGGAGATATCTTATTTTATAGTTGATTTAGGTACTCGAATTAGGTTTGGAGGTTATTTGTTAACTAGAATAATTAAAGAGGTGTTTAATGAGCAAGAAAGTAAGATGAGTCTAAAACTTTTTTCTGAAGGTGAATTACCCTATCAATTAAACTAATTGTAATTTAATGTGAACATATGAGTTTCTTTGAGATTTCAATTCTCGTATAATGATTTTTTTTATTATGTATAAAAGTATAGAGATGTCCATTTAGATCAGACTAAAACAACAAAACTCCCGGCGGATATGCCACTACTTGGCTCAATGCAGGTAGAAACCGAACTCTTGGCCCTTCCCGATCACAGGAAGTGCAGCAAGGCGACAGCGTGGAGCTTGGTGTTCCCGTACAGTAGTCGGGAGGAAAGTACGTCGATCCTAAGAAATTCAAGTTGTCACCAGCCAGCTTTGTACGATCAGGAATGGACAAGAAGCTAATCCAGCAGCTCACCGAATACGGTCAGAATCTCAGTACAGTAGGAATCAACGAAATCGCCATCGCCAATGTGATCGCGCTGGTGATTACGGAGCTGCAACAGAAACCCGTGCCAGAAGCTTACTTGGGATATGCATTGTATGATTCAGATTCTACACTCTATGAACAAGGAAAAGTAATCCTTTCCAAAAAAGGCAAGAAACAAACACGAGGAACTGATCAAAAAGATCGCTGTTCCAAAGGATGGCTACATTGAAACCTACTTGGTCAATGAGACTTCTGACGATGAATGGATAAGAAATAGATTAGTTATAAGGTCAGAATCTTTAGAGAATGCAGGAATTGTTGATAAGCCCAAAGATTTCCTTTATTCATATGCTAGAAATCCCGCGACGTCGGGCAAGTATTCAGGATTGAAAGTCTTAGTGAGTTAGATTATTAGTGATTTTCAATTGTTTTCCAATAACTTATGGTTAAGGATAGTAAGGTGTAATTACATATAACCACTGTACGGATTACACCCAGCCACCACGATGATTTGACTTAACCTAGAAGGGGAAGACCAAGTTATAAGTGAAAAGTCAAAACTATTACTTATTTGCATTGATGAATTCAAACAAGCCTACTTCCATGCTATTAAAGATTTTTTTAGGCTTGTTTTTGTTTTTTGGAAGCTTCTCTGCAAATGCTCAGGCTATTTTCAAAGGTACTATTGTAGATTTTGAAACTGGAGAAGCGATTCCATACGCCACAGTATTTTTGGCTAATACTACCCTAGGTACAACTACCGACGAGGAAGGGAAGTTTTCTATGTATTTACCTAACGGAAACTATGAAGTAATTATCCGAATACTCGGGTATGAAGGGCTCACATTTAATCTTCCTGCGTCTATGGTGCAGCCTCAGGGATACAAATTTATGCTTGTATCTGTGGATGAAGACTTAGATGAAATGGAGGTGAATGAAACTCGTGATCCTGCTTGGTATAGAAATTTGGATGATTTCAAGAGATATTTCTTAGGTACTTCTCTGAATGGAAAAGCCTGTGAAATAGAAAATGAATTGTCAATGATTCTAGATGATCAATCTGAACCTGGAGCATTAATAGCTTCCTCTAGAGATATTCTAAAAATAAACAATCCAAATCTGGGCTATAGGCTTGATTACCTGCTCAATGACTTTCGGTTTAATTACAAAATAGGATTTGTCACTTATGGTGGATATCCTCTGTTTATCCCTGATTCAACTCTGTCTCGGCGAAAGCAGAGAAGAGTGGAAAGGAATCGGTTGGAAGCATATTATGGAAGTTTTCAGCATTTCATGCGGTCTATTTATGCTGGGAAATCAGTTGCCGAGGGTTTCGAGATAAGAAGACTTTACCGTAAGGATGATCCTGTTCATAAGGGCAAATTCATAGATAGCCTTGGAACTGAACTTATTACTTCCATAGATATCCGCAGAAACAGGGAGAGAAGAGAATATTTGGAATTCTCTGATCATATTCTTGTAACCTATCAGAATGAAAAAGAAAGTCCCCAATACGTCCTTGGAATGGGTAGGGGAGTTCGCAAAAGTCAATCTTCCAGCATGCGGATGACAGTGGATTCACTGGAGATTTTTGAAAATGGAAGTTTATCTGATCCCTTCGGCGTTGTGGTAGAAGGTTATATAGGTTGGGAGCGAGTCGGGGATCTTTTGCCCATCGACTATTTCCCCGAAGTTGAGTACATAAGGGGAGTACAGTAGCTATCTGCAATACTTATTTTCCTTCGCCAAATACGTTACATGTCTATATCCAGCTTGATATTTTCCAAGTAAAGCGCTTTTTCTACGCTGGCATAAAGTAACTCTTGATCTATTGGCTTGGTGATGTAGTCATCCATTCCAATTGCAAAAACACGGGCTTTGGTATTCTCAGTCGTGTCGGCAGTCACAGCAATGATCGGAATATCTTTAGAATTCATTCCCGAATTCCCAGATCGTATCTGCTCGGTAGCCTCGTACCCATCCATTTCAGGCATTTGGAGATCCATCAGCACTAGGTTATAGGCCTTTGTTTTTATGGCTTCCAAAGCTTCCAGACCGTGGTTTGCAAAGTCAAAGCTGACGCCCTTCCATTTTCGGAGGATTGATTTGATGACTAATTGATTTACCATATTGTCTTCTACTACCAGAAAATGCTTGCCCTGCATAAGTTTTTCTGATTGTGCAGAAGTCAATAACTCTTGATTTTTTGGAGTTGAAATAGATCTTTCAAGCTCGATTTTAATTTTTACCTGTGTGCCTTCATATTTCACACTACTCACTTCTATAGTACCTTCATGAAGATCAACTAATGCTTTTACGATACAAAGTCCAATTCCAAAACCGCCGTATTTCCGTTTGTCATTTATTTGTTCTTGGCTAAATGAATCAAAAATCCGATTAAGTTTTTCTTTGGCAATGCCGACTCCCGTATCCTCAATCTGTAAAATGAGTGCAAGCCTATTTCCTTGTTTTTCCTCTGTGTTCACTGTCAGTTTGATTTGACCTTTCTGTGTGAATTTAGTGGCATTTTCCAGCACATTTGAGATGATTTGTTTCAACCGAACAGGGTCGCCAATTAGCTTTGTGTTGATTTCGTTATGCTCTTGGTAAATAAATTCCAGTCCCTTCTCACGGGATTTTTGGTTGGTGACAAGCTTCAATTCATGGAGGATTTTCTGTAGATCAAATTCTACATGCGCAAGCTTCAACTCACCTTTTTCTATTTTGGAATAATCCAGAATATCATTGATAGAGCCAAGCAAAGACATGGAGGAATATTGAATTACTTCCAGATTTTTCTTGATCGTGGGATCATCGGTTCGGCTTATTATTGACTTGGATAGCCCCAAAATAGCATTTAGTGGAGTCCTGAGTTCATGACTCATGTTTGAGAGAAAATAGGTTTTCATGTCGTTGGATTCCTCCGCACGCATCAGCGCTAATTCCTGTATTTCCTCTTTTTCTGTTTTGAGCTGGCGAATTCTATTTGCCATTGAAAGTGAGAGGAAGATTATTTCTACTCCAGTCCCTATTTTGGAAGCATTGGCTGTTAAAAATGAATTAGGGATCAGTGAAAAATTATTCAAAATGAAAATCACAAAACCGAGTGTTAAGAATGCAATGCCCACAGTAAAGAAAAGATCAATATGGGCCTTACTTAGATAGCTTTTGAAAATCGTGATGATGATTAGAATAAGCATCAAAAAGCCCAGGATGTTGACCGCTGGATAATAAAGTGCTTGTCCTGGAGTGTATGCTATGATCAATACAAAAAGTATCGCATGGGCTAGGAATAATAGCTGAAAGAATTTTTTGATGAATTTTGATAATTCTACTGCCTTAAGGTAAACGTAACTATAGGCACCAAGTGCCAAGGAACTAAGTGCAGCAAAGATCAGAAGGGAACGATTGGCAAACCATCCAGGCTCTAGGGTGATGTATTGGAAGAAGTATCCATCCAGATTCAAATGGAGCAATGCCACAGAGAGCACGTATGCCACATAGAAGATGAAACTGGATTCCTTCATTGCAAAATAAAAAAAGAGGTAAGTAACTCCTGCTAAAAAAAGAATACCATAGAAGAAACCGAAAATCAGTTGGGTGAAGTATGAAGAAGTAACTAGCGAGGAAGTATCATTCAGTAAAAGAGGTAGATTAATTACTTCGCCGTCGCTTTGATATTTGATGTAAAAATTTGAGTTGGAGTTGGCCGAAATCGTAATCGGAAAGATCATCTTTCTATGCTTGAAAGGTCTATCCTCAAACTTTATCATATCTCCGCTCAACTGATCTGAGATGATTTTCCCTTGAGATAATTGGTATAAATGAACCACATCGGTGATTGGTCTGGCGGTTTCCAAATAGACAGTCTGAGGCTGATCCGTGTCATTTTCTAAAGAAAATCTTAACCAGAATGTCTGGTCTGTAAATCCAAGATCAGTAATAGGGTTTAGTAGATAATGAAAATCCAGTGAGTTCTCCAGCTCTAGGATTTCATTCAAAGTATAATCAGCAGAATCAACTCGTGCGATTTCTGCTTGGGCATGAATTGAAACAGGAAATGTTAATTCTTTGCTTATGGAAATCTGTGCTTGGCCGCTTTTGGTAAGCAGAAACAGAAAACCAAAAGCAAAGCAAAAATAAAAGTGCTTCATTGCGATATAATAAGGGTATAAGCAATTACGAACTGATTCTCAAACTAGATCTTATTTACTCTGAAATCGATTAGATTATTTTAGAAAATCTTCATGTTTATACCTAGGGTTTGGGTAAGTATAAAAGCCTTCTCCTGATTTGGTTCCCAATTTCCCTTCATCCACATAGGTTTTAAGTAGCGCCGCAAAAGCTCGCGAAGCTGGATTTCTTCTAGCGGTAGTAATATGCCATGCCGTATCCAAACCCACATTATCCAAAATCCCGAAAGGACCCGCCGACATACCGAAATTCACCATCCAGGATTTGTCGATAGCTTCTACTTCAGCGATTTCTCCAGTTAAAAGTCTTCCTGCTGCATCTATCCAAGCTATTAATAAGGTATTGAAAATGTAGCCTGAGTTTTCCTTTTTAATCAAAATAGGCACTTGATTTAGCTTTCTTCCAAGATCTTCCAATATGCCGATTATCTCTGTTGACGTGCCTGCATGTGGCATGATATCCACGACTCTGGAATAGAAAACATCATGAAAATGAAAAGCACAGAATTTCTCTGGTCTTCCGGAAACTTGTGCAAATTGAGAGGGCAGCAAATAGGAGGTGTTGGTGGTGAAAATGGTGTGCATGGGAGCATTCTCACCTATTTCTTTCCAAACCTTTGTTTTAATATCGGGATCTTCAGTGACACTTTCGCTGATCAGATCCACATTTTGAAGTGTTTCTTTAAGATTCTGAGAAAAGAAAATTCTTCCCAGAGCCTGAATTCCTTCTTCTTCAACTATCTGTTTGGATCGAGTTAAGTGATCCACCAGCTTTTTCATCGAGCTTTGTGATCTGTTTAGGCTTTTCTCATGAATATCATATACGTTCACTTGATAACCTGAAATCGCAGCTTGAAGCCCTATTCTGGTTCCTAGGTTGCCAGCGCCTATAATACCGATTGTATTAATATTCATTAAGGATTGATTTCCAGTTAAATTAATTAAATAGTAAATCCGCCATCAGAAGTGAAGACAGAACCTGTGGTGTAAGACGCGGCAGGTGAAGCTAAGAAAAGCGCCATTGCACCAATTTCTTCTGCTGAACCTACGCGTTTGATAGCGAGTTTTTTCATTACCATGCTCATAGTTTTCTCATCAGACCATAACGGTTCTGAGAATTTGGTCTCTATCAAACCTGGGCAAATGACGTTCACTCTGATTTTAGCTTCTCCCCATTCCTTGGCTAATACCTTGGTCAGGGAGATCAAAGCAGCTTTGCTCACGCTATAGATGCCCAATCCATGTTCCGGTGAAATGCCACCTATCGAACTGATGTTAATCACTGAGGCATTGGAGGATTTTCTCAGGTGAGGCCAGCATAGTTTTGACAGTTCGAATGGAGCCTTTAGGTTCACATTCATTATTTTGTCAAAAGCTTCCGAACTCGTTTCATGCACTGGGCCGAAAACAGGGCTTGTTGCGGCATTATTTACCAGGATATCCAATTGCCCGCATGATTCAATGGTTTTCTCTACCAGATTTTTTAATTCCTCCAAGTTTCCCACATTGCAGGCTATGCCCATTGCTTCGTATCCTTTGGCTTTTAGCTGATTGGCCATTTCATCCACAGCTTCTTGTTTTCGGCTGCAAAGCACAACTTTTGCTCCAGCAGCGGCAAAAATTTCTGCAATGCAAAAGCCGATTCCTTTGCTAGCTCCGGTAATGAGCGCAACTTTTCCATCGAGGGAGAATAGTGAAGATAGATCCATAAGTAGGTTTTTTTCTTCTTTCAAGATAAATAAAGATAAATAGTAAGCCTGAACGAATGGAGAATATTCTTAGTTAATCCAAGAATAATATGATTATCCGTATTTGTGCCAGTAAACATAAATTCCTTGATTTACAGGTTGGAAGACCGAACTAGGCTCAAAACTAGTGTTTTAACGTATATCAAGCTGTTTTTTGACTCATTAATGGTACAGTTGTGGATAATTAGAAATCGTAAATTCCAAATCAAATTTTAGCTAACTATGAAAGAAGTAATTTTTGAAAAAACAGGAAAGCCTGAAGATGTTTTGCAGGTAAAAGAATCAGCAGCACCGGAGCCCGAAGCTCATGAGATTCAGATAGAAGTAAAAGCAAGAAATATCAATCCTTCTGATCTGATGTTCATTCAGGGGCGGTATGGAATCCAGCCTAATTTGCCAAGTAGTGCTGGTTTTGAAGCAGCCGGAATAGTAAGTAAATCGGATGCTGAGGGTAAATTCTCAGTAGGTACCAGAGTGATGTTTACAGCTCAGGGAACCAGTACAGGCACCTGGAGAGAATACATCACGCTACCGGCCAAGCAGGTTATTCCTATGCCAGATGGAATGTCTTTTGAAGTGGCCTGTCAGGCTTTTGTAAATCCCGTGACTGCTGTGGCATTGGTCAATAAATCTGAGTTGAAAGCTGGAGAATGGCTTTTGCTTACGGCTGGCGCATCGGCTTTTGGGAAATTTGCAATCCAAGTAGCGAAATCCAAAGGAATTAAAGTGGCTTGTACTGTTCGTCACGATGAGCAGAAAAAATACTTAGCTGATCTTGGTGCTGATCTCGTCATCAATACAGAGAAAGAAGACTTGAAAAAGGAAATATCCGTGCTTGTGAGTGAAGGAGTTTCTGCCGTTTTTGATGCTGTGGGTGGAGAGCTTGGAGCCACAGCCTTGACCTGTATCAAGCAGTTTGGAAAGATGTACGTTTTCGGTGTTTTGAGTGGAAAAAATATGCCTACAAATACTGGAATGATGATTTTCAAAGAAGTTTCTATTGAGGGATTTTGGCTGAGCAGTTTTTTACAGAGAATTTCCAAAGAAGAAAGAGCTAAGCTTTACAAAGAAACTCAAGCTTTTCTGATGAGTGATGATTCTAAGGCTGAAGTCGCTGAGAAGTTTCCATTGACAGAAGTGAAGGCCGCAATCGAAGCTTATCACAAACCTGGCAGAAATGGAAAAATCCTTTTGGTGAGTTAATTTCTTTGAAATAGTTCTTCATAAAAAAAGAGATTTCCCATCTTTGCATTTCAAATCAAAAAAACCGAACAGAATGAATTGGGATACGCTGGACAAAGAGCTTACCGAAATAGTAGAAAAGAGAAATCGACTTGCCTCTATGAAATATAGCGACGAAAGCTATGATGACCTGGAAGAAGAGCTTCATGACTTGGAAGATGATTTCAACGAAAACTATGAGGATAGACTTGAAGCTGAAATTGAAAAAATTCAAGATAAGTTGAAGTCTGACACGGACATTCTTTTGCCTACAGCATATATCGCAAATGCTTATAGGCCACTTCTTCCTGATGCCAATGGCATCGTGAGCTATGAAGTAGCAGGTCATCAGGGCGTGCCAATCGAGTCAGAACAGTTTGATAAGCAAGACGTTCGCATCGTTTTGATTCCAAATCCAGCGAGATTTGTGATGCTGATCAACGGCAGACAGCTGAAGGATCTTTGGAGAAGTAGATAGGTATTAAGTAGCAAGTGATAAGTATTAAGATGTTAGATTTTAGAATCAAGAATCTAGATATAAGACATAAGTAATTTGAAAGACCTGGTGAATAGCCGGGTTTTTTCATTCGAATGAATTATTTTTTCCCTGATTTAAATTAAAACAATGAACTCAAAAAGAGTAGTAATTACAGGTTTGGGAGCTTTAACTGCTCTTGGAAATGACGTAAAGTCTAACTGGCAAAACGCGAAAGAAGGAAAAAATGGTGCCGGTGCGATTACGTATTTTAATACGGAGAAATTCAAAACCAGATTTGCCAGCGAAATCAAGAATTTTGACCCTACGCTGAAACTAGACAGAAATGAGATCAGACGATCTGACCTGTATACCCAATATGGTTTGTTTGCAGCTGCTGAAGCGATGGAAGATGCAGGTTTGGATGTATCCCAACTTGACTCACCATTTGATGGCGGTGTGATATGGGGAACGAGCCAAGGCGGCATGAATACTTTTGAAAAGGAGATGAAAGAGTTTGTGGGAAATGATCTAAACCCACGATTCAATCCTTTTTTCATCCCAAAATACTTAGTGAATATGGCTTCAGGAGTCATTTCGATGAAATACGGCTTTATGGGAATCAACTATACTCCTGTGACCGCCTGCGCTTCTTCCAACAGTGCAATCATGGATGCATTCAATTATATCAAATGGGGAAAAGCTAAGGTGATCATCACCGGTGGTTCGGATGCTCCCATCACGGAAGCAGCCATGGGAGGTTTCAATGCCTTAAAGGCGCTTTCCACACGAAATGAAAATCCTGCCATCGCTTCAAGACCTTTTGATGCTGAGCGGGATGGTTTTGTGATGGGAGAGGGTGCGGCTGCTTTGATCCTAGAAGAATATGAGCATGCTAAAAAGCGTGGAGCAAAAATCTATGGTGAGGTGGTAGGAGCCGCGATGACTGCTGATGCATATCATTTGACGGCCACTCATCCACAGGGAGAAGGAGCTTACCATTGTATGAAGTTTGCCTTGGAAGAAGCTGGCCTTAGTATTCATGAAGTGGATTACCTAAATGCACATGCTACTTCTACACCAACAGGAGATCTGAGTGAGATTAAAGCTATTTCAAGGCTCTCTGCTGGCGCTTATGATAATCTGCATATTTCGGCTACCAAATCCATGACAGGCCATTTACTTGGTGCTGCAGGAGCTATTGAAGCGATTTTCTGCGTGAAGGCAATTAATGAGGGAGTTGTACCACCAACTATCAATACTGAAAATCTGGATCCAGCCATTCCAGAAGGAATACAGATAGTTACAAAGAATGCTATCGAGAAAAAAGTTACCGTTGCTTTGAGTAATACGTTCGGATTTGGTGGTCATAATGCAACTGTGATTTTTAAGGAGTTTATTTAGTCATTTTAAACCACAGTGTACACAGAGGGTTTCGCAGAGAGCGATAGACTAAGAGTTGCGTAAGGCTGATAAATTTTTATGATGACGGTCTGGCTCGCCTTCTGAATGGAATAAAGGCAAAGCACAAGTAGAAATAAAAATGGCTCCGTCAGATATCGAAGGAGCCATTTTTTTTCGGATTTCAAATCCGTTGATAGAGCTTCGGAATTGCAAATCCCGAAGAGCTCACAAAACGTAGCGCCGCCACGCCGTAGCGAGAAACCAAAAAAGTATTACTTAAACCCCAGTTTCGCTCTAACCTTTTCCAACAATTCCGCTCCTACGGCTTTTGCTTTTTCTTCGCCTGCAGCGAGCTTTTTTTCCACTTCTTCAGGATTGCTCATGTAGTAATCAAAGGCTTTGCGCTCTTCGGAATATTTATTCAAAATAAGCTGCATAAATTCCTTCTTAGCATGACCATAGCCATAATTACCAGCTTCGTATTTTGCTCTCATCTGCTTGGTTTGCTCTGTGGAAGCTACCAAACTATACAGCTTATACACATTGTCGGTATCTGGGTCTTTTGGTTCTTCCAGGCCTTTGCTGTCAGTTACAATACGGTTAATATTAGCCTTCAGTGCTTTTTCAGGAAGAAAAATATCGATATAGTTATTGTAAGACTTACTCATTTTCTGCCCATCAGTGCCTGGAATGGTTTTTACAACCTCATCGATTCTTGCTTCGGGAATAATCAGGATATCTTCACCTACAATTCTATTAAAAGTGGAAGCTATATCCCGGGCCATTTCGAGATGTTGCATTTGATCTTTTCCCACAGGCACCAAATCCGCTGAATACAGCAAAATATCCGAAGTCATCAATACCGGATAGGTAAAAAGTCCGGCATTTACGTCGGAAAGCTTTTCTGACTTGTCCTTGAAGCTGTGCGCATTTGCCAGCATTGGAAAAGGAGTGAAGCAGTTCAGGTACCAAGTCAGTTCCGCTACTTCCGGTCTTCTAGATTGGCGGTAAAAGGTAGTATGCTCAATGTCCAGCCCAAAGGCTAGCCAAGCTGCAGCTACTGCGAGTGTATTTTGCTTGCGTACCTCACCATCCTTTAGAGAGATGAGTGAATGTAAGTCTGCAATAAAAATGAAAGACTCTTCTTTGTTTTCTTTGATCAATTCAATTGCAGGGACAATCGCTCCGAGGATATTCCCCAAGTGTGGTCTGCCGCTACTTTGAATGCCTGTAAGTACTCTTGCCATTGGTGTGATTTTGCTGCAAATTAAGTAAATCAGCCTATAATACGTTTGAAATTATGCGTTAATTGCGGGCATGATTAGAATTGAAAAGACCCTTTATACCCTCATTTTCCTTTGTTTTTTCTCCCAACTTGCACTGGCTCAAGACGCTATAACTCCTAAGCTGATCTGGGCAGTGAACAAGGTGGATTTGGGAACTGTCTTGGAAGAGCAGGGGCCACAGATAGCAGAATTTCAGTTTATCCACACGCAGGATTCTCTTTTTTTCATAGAAAATGTCGTGACAGATTGTGGATGCACTACTGTAGAATATACTAAGGATACTTTGAACGTAGGAGAGAGCGGGACTTTACAAGTATCATTTGACCCATCTTCAGTTGCCGGTTATTTCTCCAGAATGATCGTCGTGAAGGGTAATTTATTTGGTGTTCAGGATACGCTTTTTATAGAAGGAAATGCCATTCCACGGGCTAGTGATCCTGTGGGAACTTATAGAACGCGTAAAGGTGATTTTGGCTTTCGACTAGCTAAAATTAACGTGGGAGAGGTGTTTACTAATGAACCAAAACTGAAACAAGTGGAGGTTTACAATTTTGGTAACAAGCCTTATTATAAAGATAGTCTTCATTTTTTAGGCCCAGAATATATCCAAGTGAATCAGATTACCGATTCGATTATGCCAAATGATCGGGGATTACTTCAGGTATTTTATGACGGGGCTTTGAAAGGGGATCTTGGGTATTTCGAAGATCAAATCTCCCTCAATTGGCAGGATAGTACCACGTTTATTCAGCTAGACGTGCTAGCCGATGTGTTTGAGTACTATGCGCCTTTTGCAAAGGATGACTTGAATATTGTGCCTCAACTAGTTATTGATCCAAAAGAAATTGATCTGAGATCCATCAAGTCAAATGTGATCCAAGTAGAAAATGTGGTGCTGAACAATAGAGGGAAACAAGTGCTGGAAATCAAAAAGGTGCAGGGAAATTGCGAATGTCTTAAACTGGAGCTACCAAAAACCTCACTTAATCCAGGGGAATCTGTTCAGCTCAAAGTAGTATTTGATCCCAAAGGAAGACAGGGGATAGATCAGCGAAATATTTACATTTTCAGCAATGATCCTGTAAATCCAGTTCAGTTATTTTTGCTAAAGAGTAGAGTGGAGTGATTTGCTAAACCTGCCTGTGAAATCGTGGAGGATGGTAATATCCTAAAAGCTCCGGATGGGGAATTTCACTTAGCAATGGTTTAGAGATGGCGATAAACTGGAAGATGCTACCCAGCGAATGCTGATTGTAAATCAAATGGGAGAATATGCTGTAGAATTAACGAATGAAGCTGGCTGCACAACACGACTTGCCACTGTCACCATGACTATTTCGGGGATTTTCAATCCAGGCATCTTGGTCTCTGTGGAATTGAAAATCTATCCAAATCCAGCTTCCTATGAAGTGAAAATCCAAGCATTGGGTGCTCTGGAATTTGCTGATATCGCTGAGGATCTATGATTCGAATGGCTAGGACATCAGCTCCAGTGTAGAAGTATTTCATCAAAGTCTAAATGAAGTAAGCTTAGTAATAATGTTCCTAATTGCTTAAATAAGTGGACTAGTTATGCTACGATTTTAAATGGTTATCGAAACTTGAATTTTCTCCAAGTTTCGATAATCTTACTATCATCTGATTGTTCAAGCTTAAACTGTCCCTAGAATTTAGGAATCAATATTCGGTTTAGTTATTAAAGTTACTTACAGTAGTTTGGGGATTCGCACTTTTGCCAATACTCAACTATTATTTTCAATGTACTTTTTAAATCTTGAAAAGTACAAGGCTTGACAAAAAATCCTTGAATAGATTTTGAGTAAGCGTCTACAACAGCTTCTTGCGCAGCACTTGTTGTGAAAAATAAGTAGGGAATGGTTTTTAATCGAATGTCCTCGTTTTCATGAATTTGCTTTCTTAGCTCTATGCCATTTAGCTTTGGCATATTGATGTCAGAAAAAACGATGAAGGGCTCGATGGTTTTACCGGTCAAATAGGCAAGCGCTTCTTGTCCGTCATTAAAGAAAACTATTTCATTTTTATAATTCAGTTCTTTAAACACTTTACTAAACATCACTTGATCATCATCGTCATCTTCAACAATAACTATTGGTCCGTTCTTATTCATTTTAATTAAAGGATAGTACACAAATGTACGATTTAATTTGCTGTGTTAGGTTATTGAATTATCCTCAAGTACCATTCATAAAGTACATGATGTTTATATACCCTACCACTTACTAATATTTTGCATATATCTTTTTTGTCCTTCCAACTAATTACCTGTTCAAATCCCCACTCTCGCCCTCAGCGTTTACCTCATTGATCTCCGCGGTTTAAAAAAAAAATCATACAAAAGCCGGTATCCCGGTAATCTCCTGTCCCAATATCAACAGGTGAATGTCATGCGTGCCTTCATAGGTGATCACTGATTCCAAGTTCATCATATGACGCATAATTGGATATTCTCCGGTGATGCCCATTCCGCCATGGATTTGTCTGGCTTCACGTGCGACATGTAAGGCCATATCCACATTGTTTCTTTTTGCCATCGAAATGTGGACAGTTTTGGCTTTGCCCTCATTCATCATCTTACCGACTTTCCAAGCAAGCAATTGTGCTTTGGTGATTTCGGTGAGCATTTCTGATAGCTTTTTCTGTATCAACTGAAAGCTTGCAATGGGTTTGCCGAATTGGATACGCTCAGCAGCATACTTTCTGGCAGACTCATAGCAGTCCATCGCAGCGCCAATTGCTCCCCATGCGATACCAAACCGCGCGGAATCCAAGCACATCAAAGGAGCACCAAGACCTGATTTTCCAGGAAGTAGATTCTCCTTTGGAACCTTCACATTGTCAAACACAAGTTCTCCGGTGCATGAAGCACGTAGAGACCACTTTCCGTGAGTTTCTGGCGTACTGAATCCTTCCATTCCACGTTCTACGATCAAACCGTGGATTCTACCCGATTCATCCTTTGCCCAAACAACTGCGATATCAGCTTGGGGAGAATTGGAAATCCACATTTTAGCACCGTTCAGCAGGAAATGATCACCCATATCTTTGAAATTAGTCACCATACCGCTTGGATTGGATCCATGATCTGGCTCGGTAAGTCCAAAGCATCCAAGCATTTCTCCTGAAGCTAGTTTAGGCAAATACTTGTTACGCTGCTCTTCTGATCCGAATTTATAAATGGGATACATCACCAACGAACCCTGCACAGATGCTGTGGATCGCATTCCCGAATCCCCGCGCTCAATCTCCTGCATAATCAATCCGTAAGAAATGTAGTCTACTCCACCGCCGCCATATTGCTCTGGGATTTGTGGGCCAAAAGCTCCAACATCCCCAAATTTCTTGACGATTTCTGTAGGGAAATAAGCGTTCTGAGACCAATCTTCTATGTAAGGTGAAATCTCCCTTTTGACAAAATCCCTAATGGAAGTTCTTATCAATTTATGCTCGTCGGTAAGCAAATTATCAATGTCTAAAAAATCAACTCCATCGAAAGTGTCCTGCTTCAATGACTTTCTGATTTCAACTGACTCCATGTTATTTTTGGTTTATAAAGATGAATCTTTGATTTTTGTCGTGAATTTAACCTGAAATACTGCAATAAGTTTCGTCCTAACCTGTCTCGATCAATTTCAGAAATAGCTAATATTGGTGCAAAAGCAGACCGTTAGTAGAATCAGTCATTGTGAATATCTGGGAATCCTGGTAGACATCGGAACGAAATTAGAACCAAAGTGACTGATTTTAAAGCAATTTTGGCTAGCAGAAGGAATGCCCGGGCATTTTCAGCGCTCTCACCTCGATTCTAATTAACCAGAAAAGAGGATAAAAAACTATCAATTCGATTAAAAAATACTCATGGAGGAATCCCAATTTGATCCTAGGATATTAGATAAAATAGAGCAGCTTCAACAAAAATTCAAAGCTTCGGGTCAGGATATGCTTTCTTACTTGGAAGGTCTTCATTATGCAGATTATCTCACGTATTGGGATTACATCAATTTGGACGTATTACTTTCGTTACAGCAACCGAAAACGTCTTTCAAGGATGAAAAGATCTTCATCATCTATCATCAGATCACAGAGCTATATTTCAAGTTGATTATTTCTGAGATGGAGCAAATAGCTGAACAAAAAGCAATTTCGGACGATTTTTTCCAAAGACGATTGGGGAGAATCAATATGTATTTTGATCAGTTGATTGGCTCATTTGCAGTGATGTGGAAAGGCATGGAGCAGGAGCAGTTTCTGAAATTCCGTATGTCTTTGCTTCCTTCCAGTGGTTTTCAAAGTGCTCAATATCGGGAGATAGAACTGATGGCTGCAGATGCATTTAATTTGGTGGCTTTGGATAAGCGTAAAGACCCTGATTTCCATACGCCTACAGATGTGATTTTTGAAAATCTGTATTGGCAGCAGGGAGCAATAGAACTGGCAACTGGAGAAAAGACCCTTACCCTAAAGAATTTCGAAGCGAAATACAGCAAGAAATTGATGGATTTGATCGATGCATATAAACGCAAAAATATATGGCAACGCTATATAGACCTGTCTGATCCTTCGGATGGATTAACTGAGGCTATGAAGCAATTTGATCTAAAGGCAAATGTGTTTTGGCCTTTGGCTCATTATAAATCTGCAGTCCGTTTTCTGCAAAGAGACCCGGTGGATATTGCTGCAACTGGCGGGACCAACTGGCAGAAATATTTGCCTCCGCGCTTTCAGAAAGTGATTTTTTATCCAGAACTCTGGACTGAGTCTGAGCGGGAAGAGTGGGGTAAAGGCTGGGTTGTGAAGGAGATTTTTGGGGAAGAATAGTTTTTAAAAGTAGCTAGATAATGCGGAGCAAGTATCAAGGACATTACTAGCAAATAGCTTTCTATACTTAATTAGATTTTGAAATATGATGTTGGCTTTTTTGGCTGTAAGGGGACACAAGGAAAATAGGGTTTGCTAAACTATATTATTTAGTTTACTTAGGTCTACGTCTACGGTCTTCAAGCAGCAGATAGGATTCTCTACCCAATAAATCAATGATACTGTAGGCTATTGGAATTATCCGATAGCCATAAGTTGCGTATAATTATGATTGCTTATTTGGGGTAGTTAGCTTTCACAAATGCCTCTGCATTATTATAGCAAAAATCATCAACTAAAGCTTCTGTATCTTCTCTTGATTTGAGGTGGGTGAGATGTATAGCTGTTGGATCTTTACGTGCCTGCTCAATTTTAAAAATAAGATTACTTGAAAAAAGCTCAAATTCTAAAACCGTAGGATAGTGGTCTATAGGATCGATTAAGCCTTCGAAATCTGTACCCAGAGTCATGCATTTCCATACTTTGGATTTTTCGGCTTCGCTGAGATTAGGATTTGCATAAGCAGATTTGGCTATTCCTTCAATATTGTCATAAAGAAGTTCGATTCCATTTCGCTTGGATTTTTTATTCTCTTTAGTGATTCCAAGTATGCGCTGATCAAAGGAAAGTCCGAAAAGTCCATCGGTCTTCACGATCATTTCTATATCCTCTTCACAGACATTGATATTCCAGGCATTGAATTTTTTGCTTTCATCAGAGAAGTCATCTTTTTCAAGATGAAAGCAATCAATATGTTCCTGTAAAGTTTTGACTCCTGAAAACCCACAATGCGAAGCGATAACGGGGATTTTGTCGCCTTTTGCCAGGCATGGTTTGACGATCTGATCATAATATTCTAGACGCCCGCAAGCACTCATGTGCTTGACATCAATAAGGATTCGATAACCTAGCTTCTGGTCTTTTTGAAGGTTTTTGTCCATACCCAATAACTCCAGCACAATCCTTTTTCCATGATCCGTAAAGCCTTTGTTCATATTATCGACTTGATTCAATAATAGTTTGCCTTTGTCAGGAATTGAATGCGCATGACCGCAGAGATTATTGTTGAAGTGATGCGAAAAAGTGATGAAGAAAACAGGGACTTTCCAGTCATTTTTGATTTCCTGAATTCGATTTGAAATTTCATCAATTGAGATTTTCCCTTTTTCCAAAAGGTCAGTTCCCAAAGCATGAGATCCTTCGATGGTCAGTATCATCGTAATCTCATCGTTGTTTTGCAGAGATTCATTTAAGGATTTTTTTGACCCAGGAATCAAATACCGGGCGTTTTCGACCCAAAGCTCGTTTTCAAATTTGGTAGCTCGTTTCTTTTCATTTTCAAAAATCCTTCGCAAAACACCTGTAGTATGAATTTTATTGCTCTCAATTGTTTTTCCGGAGTCCATGAGCACAAACTCAAATTCCCGCTTCAAAGACTCCCAATAATCATAATTTTTTGATTGGACATAATCGACTGTAATTTTGGGAATACGCATATAAAACGTCTGAATCAGATCCCTTAGTGGCAGTTTGTGATGTGTGCTCACTCCGACGGAAATATTGAGCAAATCAGTGGTATTTAGTTTTTCCAATCCTAAGACAAACTGTCGCTCAAGTGGATACAATGAGTTAAAAGTCAATCGTACATTTCCATTCCAGGCCTTTACCAGATCACACTGGCTGTAGGAAGCGCCCATTTTACCCTTTACGTAGCCGGCTCTATTGGATGATATTACCGTCCAAGGACTGAATTCATCCTTTTTTTCATAAGCCTCCCTTTTTTCCTGCATATGCAGATGGGCTCTCATATGATTGTGACAATGCAAATCTGAAAATTTCCTTTTCATAGCTTAGAAGTTTAAAAAAACAGAAATTATAGTAAGTAAAACTTTAGGTTAATTTCCTGATTATTAGGATAAAAAGCAATGTGAATCCGATTTGAAATTATAAATTCTAAATCAATTGTAGATTACTAAATTGAGAAGTTTGATAAACGAGCAATTAAAAACTGGATTCAATTCGCATTTTTAAGAAACCATGCAAAAACATACCCCAACCACTCAGAAGAACTAACTATGTTTAAAAGAAGAGATTTTATCAAAACACTGGGCCTTACTTCGGTAGGATATTTTGGGCTTCAGGAAATACTGTTAGCAAACCCTCAGAATACACAACTAACCACGGTTTTCAAATCTATACGAATTAGAGGAAGGGTGCTGAACGATGGGAAAGGTATTCATCGAGTTCCTGTTTCGGATGGACGTTCAGTTGTTTTGACCAATTCTTCTGGTGAATTTGACTTGTACTCAGCTTCTGATAGGGACTTTGTTTTTATTTCAATACCAGCAGGTTTTGAGATAAAAAAGCTAACCAATGGTTCGGCGGATTTTTTTCAAAAAATAGATAAAACCAAAAGTGAGCAAAATGTCAGCTTTACGTTGAAAAGGAGTTTCTCCAATGATGAAAACCATCATTTCCTTTTATTATCCGATACACAGATTCAGAATGAGTACGAAGCCAATCAACTCTTGACTGTAGCTGCGCCAGATGTGCAGCAAACCATCAAATCACTAAATGATCCAAATCTCTTTGGGATAGGCTGCGGGGATTTGGTTTTCGATCATCTGGAATTATTCAAGGAATATAACCAGAGTGTGCAGCTATATGATACGCCTTTTTTCCAAGTGATCGGCAATCACGATATGGATTTGGGAGTCAGATCAGATGAGTTGAGCAGCAGTACTTTTAAGAGCCACTTTGGCCCAACTTATTATTCCTGGAATAGAGGGGAAGTGCATTACGTGGTATTGGACGATGTTTTTTACATTGGGAGCAAATACATAGGGTATATTGATGAAGAGCAATTGGCGTGGTTGGAACAGGATTTGGCTCATGTTGAAAAGGGTAAAACGGTTGTAATTGCGCTACATATTCCTAGCTACACAGGCGCTGTGACCAGATATCCAGATCGTGATACGATTGGAGGTACAGTGAGTAATAGGGAACATTTGTATAAGATTTTGGAGGGATACAATGCACATTTGCTTTCAGGACACACGCATTTCAATGACAATATGATTAACGGGCATATATTTGAACATTGTCATGGGACAGTTTGTGGAGCCTGGTGGTCAGGGCCAATTTGCTATGACGGTACGCCAAATGGCTATGCTCTTTATGAGGCAAAAGGCTCGGAATTGAAATGGCGATACAAGGGAACCGGACTGGATATCAGTGAGCAATTTCGAGTTTATGACAAAGGATATCATAAAGATTTCCCTGATCAGATGAGCCTTAATTGCTGGAACTATGATCCTTCTTGGGAAATTTCTTGGTTTGAAAATGGCATAAAGAAAGGCGTTCCAGAGAAGATTGTAGCTATTGATCCGTTAAGTGTTGAATTGCATCTTGGGCCGCAGCTTCCTAAGCGAAGAGAATGGGTAGAGCCTCAATTGAATGATCACATGTTCTTTTTTAACCCAGAGTCAAAAGATAATCTGGTAGTGGAAGCCAAGGATAGATTTGGAAATGTGTACACTAAAAAGATCTAAGAATCTAATTTATTTGGTGTAATAGATCGCCCTCTTCTTCTGATTTTCAAATTTTACTGGCATCTTGGAGTGACTGGTTAATCCATCTCAAAAGAATGATGAATGAGTAAGAAATATCAAGTAGCAGAGGGGAGTTTAGTCCGAAGTCTCTTCACCATAGCTTGGCCGATAATTATGGCCAATATCCTCCAGACTGCTTATCAGTTGATTGATACTTTTTGGCTTGGACGATTGGGTGCTAATGCAGTAGCTGCTGTAAGCATAAGCTTTCCTATTTTGTTTTTGGTACTCTCGCTAGGTGCTGGATTGACTCTCGCTGGAACTGTGATTGTGTCCCAGTACAAAGGTGCTAATGATAGAAAAATGATTGATTTCACAGCTTCGCAAACTGTCGTTATCGTCTTTTTGATTTCAATTCTTCTGGCTTTTCTGGGTTATGTAGTTGCATCACCTTTAATGACCTTGGTCGGGGCAGGGCCTGAGATTTTAAATGACTCGGTCACCTATTTTCAAGTCTCTTCCTTTGGGTTTGTATTTCTCTTTATGTTTTTTGTTTTCCAATCCCTAATGAGGGGAATTGGTAATGTGCTATTGCCGATGTATATAGTTTTGGGCACTGTACTTTTGAACTTAGTGCTGGATCCTTTATTTATTTTCGGATACGGAAGTATTGAAGGATATGGAGTGGCTGGTGCTGCCATAGCAAGCATCATCACGCAGGGTCTATCAGCAGCAGCTGGTCTCTATATACTTTTCAGAGGAAAGCAGGGGATTAAAATAAAGTTGAGCTGCATGAAACTTGAGCTTCGCTGGGTGAAGAGAATGTTTGAATTGGGAATTCCGGCTAGTTTGGAACAATCCTCAAGAGCAGCCGCAATGACATTGATGGTGATGCTAGTTACTAGCTATGGAAGTGAGGTAGTGGCTGCCTATGGAATAGGAGCAAGGATTCTGAGCTTAGTGATAGTCCCATCGCTCGGTATGGGCATTGCTACGACCACCCTGGTAGGCCAAAGCATAGGTGCAGGCCAAATCAAACGAGCGGAAAAAATAGGTGACTTGAGTACCAAGATTGCTTTTTTTGGGCTTACTGGAATAGGATTAATATTGTTTCTATTTGCAGAAAACCTGACAGCTTTCTTTGTGCCAAATGACCCCCAAGTCATCAAAGATGGTGCAAAGTTCATACGAATTATGAGTTTAAGCTTTGGTCTTTTGGGAGTGCAGCAAGTGCTCAATGGGGTTTTTAATGGCACTCGCTTTACTCAGGCTTCTATGTTGATCTCTATCTTTAGTCTATGGGTAGTTCGCTTTCCGGTTGCTTTCATACTTTCAAATAAAACTGAACTTGGCTTTGAGGGTATTTGGTGGGCGTTTCCAATTTCCAATTTGATTGCTGCTTTGGTTGCATTTTATTATTACAAAACTGGTTACTGGAAAATCCGAACCTTTAGAAATAGAAATGAGTGGTTACAATCAGGATTGGGATAAAATTTAATATTGGCATCCTCAATGTTGCCGGTAACCTTATTTTCTTCGCTTATTGGGACCGAAGACCGAAGACGGGAGACCGAAACGCCCAATTATCAATTATGCACCAATTATATTCTTGCCTCTTCTGCCTACTGGCAAAGTAGCGGATAAACAAAAAATTTAATATTGGTATCCTCAATGCTACCGGTAACCTTGATTAAAAGGATGTGACCCGCCACAGCGGGGCAGGCCGATGCGATAGCGATCGGGAGAAGTACCGGCAATGCTAATGTTTACCATATATTAAGCTGCTTTTTCCTCAATACTTGTAGAAAAGCGGATACAAAGAAAATTAAAAAATAAACCGTATTTAACTATATGAAAATACACTATTGCAAAGATTACCAGGAAATGTCGCAGCTCGGTACTGAGCTGGTTCTCCGTGAAATTGAGATCACGCCCGACTTGCTTTTTTGTGCAGCGAGTGGGAATTCTCCTGCTGGATTGTATGAGTTGATGGCAAGAAAGCATCAAAATTCCCATGGTTTTTTTGACTGGATGCAAGTGATTAAGCTGGATGAATGGGTTGGGCTGGACGATGAGTCAACTTTTACATCCGAATATGACATTCAGGAAAAGCTGCTCAAAAAGCTGGAAATCGAAGATGATCGATACATTTCATTTGAAGTTGAAGCAGACGACCCAATTTCTGAATGCAAGCGAATCCAGAAGGAACTGGACGAATCCGATGGAATAGACATTTGCATTCTGGGTATTGGAATCAATGGACATATTGCTTTGAACGAACCCGCAGATTTTCTTCAACCATATTGCCACGTAGCCAAACTGCATCCAGTGACTTTAGCTAGCGGCATGATAGAAAAAGTTGGTGTTCAGCTGACCCAAGGAATGACCCTGGGTGTTGGGAATATTATGGACTCGAAAATGGTCATTCTCTTTATCACGGGAAAAGGCAAAAAGTCAGCTATGGATTTGCTTTTGAAAGGTAAAATTAGGACAGATTTGCCGGCTTCAATTTTATGGCTTCATCCTAATGTACATGTGATTGTGGATAAGAAATCAATGGGTTGAGAGAAGTTTGGAGGTTGGAGTCATAGGGCGAAAATCGACAAAAAGTGTCTGATGAGTGTTTGGTAACCCTTTAGTAACTCAGTTGGTTTTTCGATCATCAGAAATTTTCCTTTCTTTCGACCTTTCAATTTTTCCAACCATCAATGACTTGGCAATTAATCAAAGACTCCCTGCGGGGCAAAGAGCAGGATTTTACCAGTCTCCCCCTGAAAACCGCCATTTTCGTACTTGCTATTCCCATGATCTTAGAGATGATGATGGAATCTGCTTTTGCTGTGGTGGATATTTTTTTCGTAGCCAAACTCGGTGAGCATGCCATTGCGACGGTTGGCTTGACAGAATCTGTGGTAGTGCTTGTCTATGCCATGGGATTTGGAATCAGCATGGCTGCCACGGCTTTAATTTCAAGAAGATTTGGTGAGAAAGAATATGAAGAAGCTGGAGCCGCAGCTTTTCAATTACTTATAGTTGGGGGAGCGATCTCAATTATACTTGGAATAATAGGATGGATATTCGCACCGGATATTTTAGGGTTGATGGGCGCTGAGGCGAAAGTAATAGAAACTGGAGTTAGTTACACTCGAATTATTTTTGCGGGAAATACCGCGATAATGCTCTTATTTCTGTTAAATGGAGCTTTTCGAGGTGCTGGACAAGCACATCATGCAATGCGTTCCCTCTGGATAGCTAATGGGTTGAATATGATTTTGGATCCGATCCTGATTTTCGGAATCGGAAACTGGCCAGGATATGGATTAGAAGGTGCTGCGATTGCCACTACTTTTGGTAGAGCAATAGGTGTAGTTTACCAATTGTATCATCTTTTTAATGGAAAGCACAAGCTCAAAATTCTAAAAGAAAACATTGTCATTTCTTGGGAAATCATCAAGAAAATCATGGAAATAGCTGTTGGTGGAATGGGGCAATTTTTGATTGATTCGGTAGCTTGGATTGCGCTCACACGAATGAATGCTGAATTTGGATCTGCCTCGCTGGCTGGATTTACTATTGCATTTAGAATATTGATTTTCACTTTGTTACCTGCCTGGGGTTTGTCTGGAGCAGCATCTACTTTGGTAGGTCAGAATTTGGGAGCCAAGCAACCAGATCGTGCCGAAAAAGCAGTTTGGATGACTACAAGATATACCGTGATTTTCATGGCTTCGGTTACTGGAATCTACCTTCTTTTCAATCAACAACTGGCAGGTATCTTCACTGATATTTCAGAAGTTCAGTCTGTGGCTGCTCAGGGACTATGGGTAGTCGCCTTAGGTTACGTTTTCTTTGCCGTCGGAATGGTGCTGACGCAGGCATTTAATGGTGCTGGAGACACCAAAACTCCAGCTTGGATCAATATTGGTGTGCTTTGGTTTATCGAAATTCCGCTAGCTTATGTACTCGCTTTTCCGCTGGGAATGGCGCATTTGGGTATATTTATCTCCATCGCATTTAGCCATAGTTTTCATTCCTTAGTTTCTCTTTATTTCTTCAGAAAGGGCAGATGGAAGCTAATGGAGGTGTAAGGAAAAGAATTTAAGTTTCACTATTTTCATACCATTAAGTCCTTGAAAAAAAGAGGATTAAAGTAACCAACACTAAAATTCCGGAAAGTTCTTGGAAAGAACCATTCTTTCACCCGCTAGTAAAAGACCTTTTTCCTAGGTTGGTTTCCTGTCCGCTGTCCGCTGAGATCCAAGGCCGGACGTCCGATCTTTGCCATGTTTTTTCTAAAGCTCCAGGAATATCACTGTTGATCTAAAATTTTCCCATCAACAACCTAAGTTGTCCTTAGCACTAATTACTTATTCCCGAAAAACCTTTTCTGAATCTTTATTTTTACCTGTACAGTCTACAACTAATTCTTGTCGACAAAACCCTATTCACGTTAATTCTCAGTAAATCTAATTCCCTTTTGAATGGGAGTTTAGCGTCAACTAAAAGCTATGTAATGGTTCTGCCCATCTCAATTTTGAACCACATATTACAGACATAAAACCGGGGTCAATTTTATCAGGAATAAATTTTGACTAAAAAAAAATAGAAATACCGACATTTTTTTGGTGTATACATCACTGATTTTGGTGTGTATTTCTAAATATCAATGCATTGGTAAAGCTGTATTATTTTAGCATTGTACTAGCAAATAATTTACGTGAAACGAAAACACCAGTTTGCCGTCGGGAAGATTGTTATTCTATTTCTGTACATATTGATTGGGATTATTTCACCAGTCAAATCGTCATCCCGGCAGTTTCAAAAAAACAAAACACATCTCGCTTCTTCCAATGCTTCTTCCCCGAGGTTAATTGGAGACTCTGAAATATGTATGGTATTGGGTAATACAATCGGTATTTATAGTGCAGGGGGAAATCCCGAAGACGTTTATGAATGGAAAATAACCAATTCAAAAGGCGAAGAAATATATAACAGAAGTGGTGGTGAGCAATTTGAGACCATAAAGGTCTTATTCACTGAAATTGGAGAATATACTGTTTTCCTAAAAATAAGACGTGGGACAGAGTCTAATTTTTACCAAGATCTCATGAATGTCAAAGTTCAAAGAGGTCCAAAACTAGCACTTCTTCCGGATTACTTACTTTGTGGCGAAAATCCAGTAGTCCTCACTGCATTAGATCCCAGCACTCCAAATATTGGAAACTATACCATCACTTGGAAGGACGTAAATGGTAATGCTTTAGGAACTGGCAACAACATTACTGCTTCTATAGCGGGTTTTTATTTAGTTGAAATGTATCTGAAAAATCCTGGTGGTAGTCAAACTTGTACCATTAACGGATCTACTTTTGTTGGGCCTGCACTAGATTTTCAAATTACTAAGTCAGCATCAAAAATATGTGATGGTGGCAGTATAAAAATATCGACTGACACCCCTTTATCTGGAGAATGGTATATCAGAAAAATGCCGAGTGGAGAAAACGTTAGTTTGGGGAATGCATATGGTATTGATCTATCTACAATGGAACTAGATGGACATGGATTTTACGAAGTAAGCTTTAGCGTTCCAAGCATTGATTTTCCCGATTGTCCGTCACTAAGAAAAACTGAATTTGAAATAGTTCCAGCGCCTCAATTTGAAATTCAAATTCTTAAACACCCAGATGCATGCTTTATTGACGATGGAAGTTTTCAAGTGAAAGCAAATTCGAATTTAACATCCATATCTATTCCTGAACTTAATTTTTATCAAAAGAACATTTCTAAAGGGCAGATTATAACCTTTAAAGATCTCAAAGCCAAAGTGTACCTTGTGAATATTGAAGGAAGTGGCTGTAACACCAGCCAACTTGTTGAAATGAAGTCCGAAAATTTATCTGACCAATCTGCTGCGGATAAACTAAATCTGACTATCAGTCAAGTAAATGAAACGTGTGTTGTTAATGGAGTTATTCCAGGAAAAGTCAGTTTGGAATTTGGGGAATCGATTGCTAATGGAAAATACAATATACTCTCTTCAAATCGCGGAACAGTGAAATCAGGTGCGATTCCAGTTAATGGAAAATTTGAGGTTGAATTAAATTCGGGCAATTACCTTATTGAAATAATAATAGATGGTTGTACCTATCCAACAGAGTCAATTACTATTCTTGATCAACCTCAAATAAATGTAAGCATTCCATCGAATATTATTATATGCGAGTCCTTCTTGCTTATTCCTGAGACAGCAGATCAATTGCTTTTCACGTTAACTGCTCCTTCAGGAAAGGTCGAATCTTCAAAAACGGGAGAAGGTTTTACCCTCACTGAAAAAGGAAATTATTCTCTATTGGCAGAGCCAATAGATGCAAATTCAAGTCTATGTGCTAAGAAATTAAACTTTGAGACAACGTTGTTGTCACCTTTCAGCTATACTCCTGTTTTACTTGAAGAGAAATGCTTCGATCCAATAAGATATCGTGCAGAATTAGAAGGTATTAGTATTGATAAAGTGAATTTAAGGTGGTTGGATTCAAATGGGGTCATTGTAGGCAGAAGCCGAGAATTCTATCCACCCTCCATTGGTCACTTTTCGCTAGTGATTTCACCAATTGGTAGTGGTTTCTGCCCTGTAGAACCTGTTGGATTTGAGGTAGTGACCCCAATCACAACTGTGCCAATGGATTTGGACTTGGGCAAAACCTGCTCTGACCCTGAAGCTGTAATTATATCCTTATCTACTAATCTGGACGAGGTAGTACAAACGGAATGGATTTTTTACGATGAGTCTAATAACCGTCAGGAAAAGGTAGCCTTTGATGATCATTTTGATATCCAAATTAACACCAGTGGAACTTATGAAGTTGTGGCCTATAACAAGCTTGGTTGTGAAATCGGAAGGAATTTTACATTTGTAGAAGTCAGCCCACAATACACCGTTCGAGATTTGGAGGATACTTATCCTGTTTGTTCCAGAAAAAATACGATCAGCCCTATAGATCCCGGAGAGTTTGCGAAATATGCATGGTATTTTGCAGATCAGTTAGTATCTACACAACGACTTTTTAAACCAGATAAGATTGGCGACTATCAATTAGTAGTAACCACAGAAGATGGATGTGAATTAGAAGATAGCTTCAGAACCTATGTTGTCTGCAATTACCAATTAGTCTATCCAAATGCTATGGTTTTAGGAAATCCAGAGAAGGACTTCAGGGTTCTGATGAGTGAGGGTATTACCGAGGCCGAGCTGTTTGTTTTGAACCGACAAGGAGAGCTTATTTACCATTCTTATTCGGATGATATTCCCGTGGAAACTCCGATCTTAAAATGGGATGGTAAATTTAATGGAAGCTATGTTCCTTCTGGGGGGTATGTAATCGTGCTTATGCTTCGAAACCCATTATATGGCATAGAAGAAAAGCAAACTAGCTCATTGTTGGTATTGATGTAAATTCATAGCCTAACTCCTGTAAACATTTTCAGGAATTTTTCGAAAAATAAGTTATAGTAGACATCTAAACAATGTTCCTACAACTTATTATTGCGTCTTTTAAAAAAGAGCCAAGCTAAATATCGAATTGATCTTAAAATAAATACCACATAATTTATGCTTGTAGATTAAACCTAACTAAAGTAAATTTAATTTTTTACCGTAAAGTATGCGATTGAATACTAATCCATAGCAAACCCAAAACACTATGACAACTATAAACACTTACCTGAATTTTGAAGGGAATTGTGAAAATGCCTTCAATTTTTATCGCTCAGTTTTTGGAGGCCAGTTTTCTCATGTGGGCAGGTTTTCCGATATGCCCGCTAACCCCGACTATCCTGTAGCTGATGAGTTTGGAAATCAAATTATGCATATTAGGTTGCCGATCAGCAAGGAATGCATGCTGATGGGAAGTGATACTGGCGGGCATGGAGTGCCACTTACTATTGGAAATAATTTCTCTATATCTATAAACACCGATTCCAAGGAAAAAGCTGATACTTTCTTTGAGAAACTTTCTGCTGATGGTAAGGTGACGATGACTATGGAAAAGACTTTTTGGGGTGACTATTTCGGGATGCTTACTGATCGGTTTGGGATTAATTGGATGATCAGTTTTGCTGAGGAAGGTTCGCTAGAATAAGATAAAATGAAAAATAATAGAGCCGAGAAAGTAATTTCTCGGCTGTTTGCTTTCTATCTGAGGTAGAATAGTGCCTCCGTTTAGTATTTTGGATAATAAGTGCTCACTCTGAGTAAACCTCCGCGTACGGTGGTTGAGGAAATTTCGGAATAAACAATCTTGAATTTATATTTCTAAATGGGAGTGAAAGCAAAAATTCGAGGATAGTATTATCTAGGATTTGGTTAGTTGACAATTTTGATAATGAACGGCAATCTGGAGAATGAATTGGTTTAAGTCCAAGACTGGTGATTTAAACCAATTGATCTTGTGGATAATTTGTAAGTGAGGACAAAATTGCTAGAAACAAAAAAAGACCGCCTCGGCGGTCTTTTTTTGTTTTGATTGAAATATAATTATGGTAATAAAACCTTGTCAATCACGTGAACTACGCCGTTTGAACCAGCAAGGTCAGCTGCTACAACAGTAGCATCACCAATCATTACTTTTCCATCCTTAATAGTAACTTTCAATTGTTTTCCGTTCAATGTAGTTACCATTTGGCCATCCGAAAGATCACTGGACATTACATTACCTGCTACGACGTGATAGGTCAAGATTGAAGTTAAGTCTGCTTTTGCTTCAGGCTTTAGCAATCCATCTACTGTACCGGCAGGAAGTGCATCAAATGCGGCATTTGTTGGAGCAAACACAGTAAATGGACCTTCACCTTTCAAAGTTTCTACTAGGTCGGCTGCCTGAACCGCCGCCACTAATGTAGTGTGATCAGGAGATCCGATTGCAATGTCTACGACAGTATTTGGTGCTTCCATCGCTGGAGCCTCTTCTACTACTTCAGTCACAGTCTCTTCTGATTCACTGGTAGATTTGCTGTCACAACTTAATGCAAATGTAGCTACCGATGCAGCTGCTACAAATGATAATAATCTTAATTTTTTCATGTTGAAATGGTTGTTTTTTTACACCCTCTCAACAAACAACTCTACAATAAGTTTATCTTTTCTTGTTTTTATTTCAGATTGATGATTTTCTGAATAATTTTTCAATATTCAATTTCAGCCAGCAATTCCCTTTTCATCCTTACCTTTGTGATCAAACAGGCCATCTTACATTCATGAATAATTCAGACATTTTGCGGACTATCCGCTATATTTTTAATTTCAAAGACCCTGAAATGGTCAGCATCTTTAAAGCAGGAGGATTGGATCTCAAGCGTGAGGAAGTTGCAAATTTTTTAAAAAATGAGGAGGAGCCATTTTTTCAAGTCATTATCGATAAAGATCTCGCGGCTTTTTTAAATGGTTTTATTATCGAAAAAAGAGGAAAAAAAGAAGGGGAGGAGCCCAAACCTGAAAAGACCCTGAACAATAATATTATTTTCAGAAAGCTGAGAATCGCCTTGAATTTGAAAGAAGATGATGTCTTGGAAATATTATCTTCTGTGGGAATGCACATCAGTCCGCATGAGTTGAGTGCATTTTTCAGAAAACCAAGTCAGGCTCAATTCCGCCCGTGCAAGGATCAAATTCTAAGAAATTTCTTAAATGGTTTAAAAAAGAAACTTAGACCTAGTGATTCTTAAAAGGTTCATTTGTTAAGGTTTTTCACTTCCTCTACAAGTTTATCATTACTCATACCCAGACCTTCTTGCTGATAGTGTAACACGCCATTTTTGTCAAACACAGAAATGATATTGGTATGCGAAAAGTCGATAGGAGAAATTTTCTTGTATTTCATGGAGAGTACATTTGAGAATTCTCTCACATCGTCCAGACCTCCTTGTAGCAAGATCCATTGGTCACCGTCCAAGTGTTCCTCTTTTGCATAAGCTTTCAATTTTTCAGGAGTATCTTTCTCAGGATCTATACTTACCAATAGATAGTCAACAGCTGGATTATCTACTTTGGCGTAGATATTTCGCATGTCTGCAACTAGTCTAGGGCAAGCAGCTTCGCATGAAGTATAGATCATCACTACTACCATCACTTTTCCTTTGAGATCATTCAGATGAATTGTCTCATTGTTCTGAGTTTTCCATTCAGATGTAAGATTAAAAATTGACTTGTCAGAGATGCCATCTTCATCCAAAACCGCTTCTTTTATTGAGCTTACTTTCACCAAATCCATCTTGCACACAGGGCAAATTCCGGGATGATCATAGGTCTTATGATCTTCGCATTTCATAGGACAGATGTACTGTTCTGAAGAGTCATTTTGCTTTTGACAGGCAAATAGATTTACCAAAAGAACTAAACTGAGCAGCTGGGTGAGATACTTGATTTTCATGATATTAGTTTGTTCTTGCGCACCTAAAACCTAGGTTTTTAATATTGTAATCGGCTTTAATACTCCCTCTGAAGGCATAGCGCATAAAAGCAGCATAGTCACGGAGATTGCTCGCGCTGATAGCAGCACCCGCACAAAAAAGGTTTCTATCCGCATCACCGTCTTGACGTGATTCTCCAGATATTAATACACTGTTGAAATCGCTAGTCCATTCCCAGACTAGTCCATGCATATCATAGACTCCCCAGTAGTTTTGATAGGTACTCCCGACTGTCTTGGAATAGGTGTTTGGTGTCTCGTAGGATTCTATTATTCGCTGGTTGAACAAGCTATCATTTTCAGCATTCGGCTTGGTCTCATTTGCTTTGGCGGCCAGTTCCCATTCATCTACAGAAGGCAAGCGTTTGTCCTGGCAAGCGCAAAAGGCTTTTGCCGCGAACCAAGACACATTGGTGATAGGGGAATTGGGATTCATGTTTTCGCCTAACTGACGATTTCCCCGCCAATTATATAGGTAATTTCCGTCGGCGAAGATTGACTTCACATTGAATTTCTGCCATTCTGGATAATTTTTGACAAAGTCAAGGTACTGCTGATTTGTGACAGGATATTCATCCAGCAAGAAATCATCTACCCATACCTTACTCGAATCCAAACCATAAAGGGGGAGCATTGTCCCCCCTTTAATTGGTTTCATGGCTGTCGGTGTTTGGCAAATTCCTGTGAGGGATAAGCTGAACAAACCCAAGAAAGCGATGATATACTTTAATTTAACCATTTCATTTAATGCGAACTTTTCACTTTAGTTACCATTGTAGGTGTTACTTCAACACCGCTATTTCCCCAGCTACTGTAAACGTAGGTCAATACATTTGCCACTTGTTCATCAGTAAGTGATTGGGCAGTCATTACTGAGTTGTAATTTTTGCCATTAACTGTTATTTCGCCAGTTTTTCCGTGAAGCACTATGGCAATAGCGCGCTCTACATCATCATTGAGATAGTCAGCTTTGGCTAAGGGAGGAAAGGCGTTTGGAATACCTTGACCTTCTTCTTGGTGGCAGGCCAGGCAAGTTCTAGCATAAATCTGCTTTCCCATCTCAATTCTTTCAGACACAGACTGTGCTATAGGGGCTTCAGGAGCGCCTTTGTTGCCAGGCATAGTTTGGATTATGCCGCCTTCCGGCTGGTAAATTCCTTCTTGGATAGTGCCTGAATATACGGAGGGATTATCCTCACCTGTTACTTTTAGCATGCCAAGTGCACCTTTGTTGAATGCTCTGAAAATTGCGTGATCAACCAATACAAATGTGCCAGGGGCTTCTACTTTAAACTCTACAATTGCAGCTCCTCCCGCAGGAATAAGAGTCGTTTGTACATCATGATTGATCAATTTTCCGCCTTCCACATACACTTTGTCGAATATCTCTCCAATCACGTGGAATGAAGAAGTTAAATTGGGTCCACCATTTCCCACAAACAGTCGTATAGTTTCTCCAACTTCTGCTGTGATTGCATTGTCACCTGTTAGCGCATCTGTGGCACCGTTGAAAACCACATAATCGGCATGTTCATCGATTGCTTTTTGCATATCAAAAGGTTGAAGACCTGGTTCTCCATTATTGCCTTTGGTATAGAAGTCACCCTGCATGATATAGTATTCCTTATCTACTTTAGGATATCCACCAGCTGGTTCTACCAAAATCAACCCATACATTCCATTTGCAATGTGCATCCCTACTGGTGCGGTAGCACAGTGATAGACATAGAGTCCTGGATTTAGAGTTTTGAAAGAGAAAGTGATCTCATGACCTGGAGCTACAAAAGATGAAGAAGCTCCACCTCCTGGTCCTGTCACAGCGTGAAGGTCAATATTGTGGGGTAGTTTGTTGTCTGGGTGGTTTTTAAGCGTAAACTCCACCTCATCGCCCACTCTTGTTCGGATAAAACTTCCGGGAACAGATCCTCCAAATGTCCAATAGATGTAACTGACTCCATTTGCCATTTGACCTTCTTGCTCTAGTATTTCCATGTCCACAATTACTTGTTTAGCAGGACGGCTACCTATAGGATCTGGAACAAATGGAGGACTGGTAAGTTGAGCATTGATCTTACCGTTTACTTCGATGTCCATGGAGCTTTCACCATTTTCATGGCTATTCCCATTACATCCTGCTAGAGAAATAATTGAACCTAGCATTAGGATCATTATTAACCTACTTTCTAATCGATATTTCATAATCAATCATTTAAAATGGTCATTAATTAAAAATTACATTTGTCTTCTTGAAAGAAAGGAGGATTAGTTCTCATTCTTGTAAATCTTTCTGAAAGCTTGTGTAACTATTTTGCCTGTTGTTTTTATTATTAAAGGACAAAAATATCCGCTATTCTGATGAGAATAACCAATCAATCTCTTATTACAAAGTGATTTTTGTCATATTAACTACCACGTTTTTACCACTCATGTTACTCTACAATTACATCAACGACTCGACCCACCTCGCCAGTTTCCAACATCACTTTTATACCATGGTGATGTGTAGGTGAGGAGGTGAGAATTTTCTTCACAAAACCTTCGGTGAGTTCGCCAGTTCGTTGGTGGTGCTTTTGCACAATTGTGACTTCGCTATCGATTTGTATGTTTTTTCGGATGGTGCCAGTGAGTTTTTTCTTTTCCATTTTAATGATAGTATTATATGTATTCCCGCATAAATCGACGTAAGCTCAAGTTGCTCCGCGTCCCTGCATGCTCTAATGCGAATTCTATTCACGACCTAAGTCGAGATTAAGATCTACCGTGCTTGTATCTCGAACCGTGCAATCAACCGAACAAACTTATAGTACAATTTTAAAAGCACTTGACCAAAATAGTATCAACTAAAAAAGGCCGTTTTGAAATCAAAACGGCCTTTTTTAGTTGATTAAGTTCTTATATCAATTTTCCTGAGGGATATTGAAAAGGAGAGCTATCAAATCCTTTGGCGTATGCACAGATCCTAGTTTTTCTTCCTGAAAAATGACCTGAAGTTGGTATTCTAGCTCGAAAATCAGGCCATTGATAAAAATGGGATCCATCTGCAATTGCTGGATGAAGTCAGCATTCTTATGCTGACCTATCAGTGTGATGCCATAAGAGTGAAATACCTCGATGGCTTTTTTCAATAGAGTAAAATGTTGGTTCATAGTTGCTATTTAATAGAGTTAAGAATCATTGGAAATGCTAATTTTCAAACTGACCGTCCTTCACAACGCGAAATGGGTTACATAGTTTCCAATAATTGAAATAACGTGAATGGTTGTAGATTCGCTACTGTGAACTAGAAACTTAACATTAAATAGGGTTGTTAATTTTTCTATCTAATAATTTGACTGGTAGCTAGATGAATCAATTACTTAGCATTTACGAACCAAGTCCGTCTGATGGATTTAGTAAAAAGTATCGTACTAATGCTTTGTGCAATTTCTCAGGTATTTCCATCCTTATTTACCGCTTCTTTAATAGCGTCGCTGTCCCAAGTATGATCATTTACAGAAAACTTCCTCATTAATTCGCCAGATAATAGACTTTCCTGCATTTCTATTTGCTGGCGGCTTTTGGATATGTATTCGTCTTGATTGTCTTTGAAATTCACCAATACTTTTAGTGCACTTTCATCGTAATCCCGAAATTGCTTTGCCAATCGATTTACCGTGTGAGCTCTGAATCCTAGCTTTTTCAGAACATCTTCTCCCATGCGAATAGAGGTATCCAGATGTTCTCTGTAAATATTCTTCACACCCATTTCCATGAGTTCAAAGGCATCGAATCTATTCTTTGCACGAATCATCACTTCCAAATGCGGAAATTCCTCTTTACAAAGCTTCACTAGCTTGAGACTGTATTCTGTATTGTCGATGGCAGAAATTAGTATTGATGCTTCAGCAGCTCCAGCAGAATGTAGTAATTCTCCTCGTGTCCCATCTCCAAAATACACTTTGAATCCCATTTTTCTCAGATATTCTACCCGCTCAGGATCAGCATCCAAAATAGTAGCTTCTACGCCATTTGCTCTTAGAAAACGTCCTAGCGTAGATCCGAAATGACCAAAGCCAACGAGAATCACCTTATTGTGCTCATCGATGCTGTCCATTTCTGGTTCAATGGTTTTATGAGTTTTGTTAATGGCCGGATTGATTACTTTATCAAGTAGAACCGTAAGGATAGGAGTGATGGTCATGCTCAAAGCGGTAACAGCCATGAGCGTGTCCGAGATAGATTGGTCGAAAATGCCAAGCTGTAACGCAAAAGCATAGGTGACAAAAGAGAATTCCCCTACTTGGCAGAGCCCTATCGCAAAGCTAAGATTACTTGTAATTCCTAAATTCTTGGATTTGCCTATCACCAGAAGGATAACGGTCTTTAAAACTATAATCCCCAGAGTTAGTGAAATGACAGTCGAAGCGTTATTGAAGATCAAACTGAAGTTGATCGTAGATCCTACAGCCATAAAGAAAAGCCCGAGAAGCAATCCCTTGAACGGCTCCAAATCCGATTCCAATGCATGTCTGTAGGGGGAATTTGCGAGAATGACGCCAGCCAGAAAAGCTCCCAAAGCAGGGCTCAAACCTACTAATTCCATCAAGAAGGATATTCCAACTACGATCAGTAGAGCTGACGCAGTAAACAATTCCCGCAACCTACTTTTTGCTACCCAGTTCAGAAGCGGGCCAAACCCAAACTGTCCGAGAAGAACGACAATGCCGATAGCTCCGAAAATAGATAAGGTTTGTGCCCAGCCTGGTAAACTATCAATCAACCCATTCATTCCCGCGGTGTCAGCAGATGGGGCAGGATCACCGGTAATCAGCAATGGTAAAAGAGCTAGAATAGGAATGACCGCAATGTCCTGCATTAGCAATACCCCAAATGAAAGTCTCCCACTCGGACTGTTCATTTGATTCTTTTCCTTGAGCGATTGAAGAACTATAGCAGTAGAAGATAGTGCCATAGAAAGGCCTATTGCTAAGGATATTTGCCATTGAACATCGAGGAGCAAACCAAATCCAAAAATCAATGCGGCAGTAACCACGACTTGACTCAACCCGACTTGGAGAATCAATCGACGCATTTTCCAGAGATTTCTCGGCTCTAATTCCAAGCCGATAAGAAAGAGCATCATCACTACTCCAAACTCTGTGGCGTGCATGATATCCTGGCCTTGTCCTTCGTTTGTAATGAAGCCCAGCAGATATGGGCCAATAAGAATCCCCGCAATCAAATAACCCAGTACAGAACCCATTCCAAGCTTTTTGGCTACGGGAACGCAGATAATTGCAGCTAAGATATATAAGATGGCATTTACTAAAAATCCATTCATAAGCTCAAATTTTAGGGATTTTGGTAAATACTAAGATCCAATTCATCCCGAAGTCCAAGGAGTAATTCTTTATAAGAATTTGCTTTCTTTTGAAGTTCAGAAGTAGTGATTTTGTGCGTACCTGCCACATGAAATGAAGGCAAATACGTCATGTTACATAGCCTGGCTGTTTGCTCAAATGGCCTCAGAAAGTCTTCAATTCTGTAGTTATTTCTACCATCATGCTGATATGCCTCCTGAGATCCGCCGGTGGTAATCGCATTGACCAGGTATTTTCCTTTGAGATAAATTCCACCAGGCCCATATGCCCAACCAAATTCCAATACCAAGTCTATCCATTGCTTCATGAGCGGAGGACAGGAGTACCAGTAAATAGGATGATGCCAGACAACTATTTCTGCTTCAAAAAGTGCTTCCTGTTCTGCCTGAATTGAGATATTAAAATCGGGATAAAGCTCATATAAATCCCTGATCACAACATTCTCCAATCCAGTAATAGCTTGAATCAGCACTTTATTTGCCTCAGAATGTTCAAATTTTGGGTGGGCAAAAAGGACGAGTACTTTACGCATGAATCTAGGCTTTAGCCTTGGAAATTAATTTTCTGGTTCTACCCTGAATTTTGTGAAAGGGGAAATTTTTAAGATCAATAAAATAATTGTTAAAATAACCCGATTCGAAATATGGAAGTAATTCTAAAATGGTGTAGTAAATCCGTATTTATTTACCACAAAGTAACAAAGAAAACAAAAGCCCGCTTTTTGTTTTCTTTTGATTCTTTGTGGTTTATTCTTTTTACAGGCTGCTTTATATCTGATTTTGACCATTCAGTTGCCTGTTTTTGGAAATCTTAAAACTTTCATTCTCTTAGGATACAAAGTTTTCACAACATTCGTGGTAGAACCAATTTTCTTATGAGAACCATCTCAAAAGGGTTTGTTTAAGCTGGCTCCACATCTGCAGAAGGCCGAAACTTTACTTTGGTTTTGATTTGACCATTGGGAGTTTGACTTGGAGGTGTCCATAGACCATCAGTGGTCCGTTAGGAATTACTTCAATGGATTTTTCTGATTCCACATCACCAGTACTTTTTTCTTTCTTCTCTGCAAAATAATATCCCAGCGCACCACTTGGGCAATTGTCTATTTGCTTGACAATAGTTTCAGTACTTGCTCCCTGAGCATTGAAACAGGGCCTTTTTTCAAAATCAAAAACTGAAGATAAACCAGAAATACAATTCTTGGAATGAATGAATTTATGAGGTTCCCAAGTGATGGTGACTTCACTAGTTGAGTATTCTTTCTTCATGAAAGTTGCGCTTATGTTTGTGGTAGAAAAGTATTACAGTTTACCGAAAATCAAACAATTTCAGGCCAAGGCAAATTCATTATTTCAGATAAAAATAATTTGGGTTACACTTCAAAATCTATCAGCTGATTGAGATCTGATACCTTTCGGGCGGCATTCTCTTCAAGACAATGGACGGATCGCTTGCTTCCTTCTTAACAAAAAGAAATTACTACTTTTTTAGACCATTTTCTTCGAATGCAAGACGTCTGTAATCGTAGGTAAAAAGTTGCTAGTGAGATTTATTGCCTTAATAAGAAAACATCCTACCTCAAACCTTTCCATCCTCATTTACATTGATTTCACTTTCACCCCGAATCTATACCGAGGGCATCAATTTTATTAATTCTTGGACTCCCAGATTTCGTTTCTCTTTTTCGCGGCTACGCTGCACATGTGCGAATGTAGCGTAGCGCAGCATCATAACCATGACAGGCCTGCACAGTGCATCGTTCTATCGATGACATTCAGTTACCACTTGCACATTTAATCAATTCAACTTTAGTCAATCTCCAAAACTTCCTACTTTCAGCCTCAAACTCTCCTTAAACCTTAGGTTTTTTCAAAACCAGATAAAAGCAATAAGCCGTAATACCCAAAATACTCAGCTGTGTAAAGATCACCAATACCAATGCGGATGTGTTCATAGTGCAGTTTTTAACCTCTTTTTAGTGGAATACCATACGATCCATATGATCGCCACAAAAAGTGCGAGCAATTGAATTCTGGCGGCATTTGAATAGAAAATCTTTTGCTTGATAACGGAAGCATCCGAACTTGGATCAGCCAATTGTTCGTAAAATTCACTGTGAAGTAACTTCGCGATCAGAGAACTATGATCCAAAGCCCAGCCATTCCCAGAACTAAGTGTACTCAAACCTGCAATCCAGTCATTGTCTTCCGGAGTGATCAATGCCGCCACAAAAACCAGTGAAAGCAATACAGGTGTTACAAATTGAATGATCCATTTGTACACATTCGGAATTCTGATATCGGCTCCTCGATTGAGTTCTTCCCAACCTTTGTTGATGCCGAATACCCATGCAAACAGGATCGTTTCCAATAAAGCGAAAACCACCAAACTTACGGTTCCGCCCCAATAATCGTATTCATCAAAATATCCATATTGATAAAATAAAACGGTAGGTAAGCCCATAATTAGAGCCATAATCCCGAAGGAAATTGCTCCTTTGTTTTTGCTCCAGCCAAACTCATCTTTCATAAAACCCATCCACGGAGTTCCCATTGCCAGCGAAGAGGTGATTCCAGCGAAGAAAAGTAAACCAAACCAGCATACACCTGCAAAATTCCCAAAGAATATTCCCCATTGCTGGAACAGGTATGGCATAGTTTGAAATGCCATTCCAAAACCTGCATTTTCCAACACCCAGTCCAAACCGAGAAATCCGGCTGCTATAGGAATCACAATCGCACTTCCCAAAAGAACTTCTACAAATTCATTGGTAAAACCTGCTGCAAGGGAATTTAGAGCGATGTCTTCGTTTTCCCGGATATAAGACGCGTAGCATTGAATACTTCCCATTCCCACCGAGAGGGTAAAGAAAATCTGTCCGGCTGCTGCCAACCAAACTTTGGGATTGGCTAAAGAATCATATTGAGGAGTCCAGAGGAAGTTGATGCCATCCCAAGCATTGGCCAAAGGGAATTCTACACTTGCATTCTCTGAACCCATCGTCCAACCTTTCAACGCTAGAATAATCCCAAAAAGAATCAACAAAGGCATTCCTATTTTTGCAACTTTCTCTATTCCTGAAAGGCCCTGAGAAAGAATGTAAACATTGATTCCCAATACAAGAATATAGACCAGCACAGGGAAAAGTGGAATTCCAAAATCTGATCCGGTGAAATTCACATAATCAGAAAAGAAGGTACTGATCTCCTGCTGGCTCAAGCCAGTGAACGTGCCAGCCAGGGTATGAAAAACATAGATGAAAGTCCAGGATTCTATGTAGGTGTAATAGGCGACGACTGCAATATTGGTGAAAATCCCAAAAACTCCTATATACTTCCAAATCGGTTTTTTAGACATACTATCGAGGATGTATGGAGTACTGTGATTTCCGTATTTTCCTCCATATCTGCCAATGGACCACTCGATAAATAAAAGTGGAATTCCCATTAGCAAAAAACAGATCAGATAGGGGAATATAAATGCTCCTCCTCCATTTTGCACTGCCTGTACGGGAAATCTCAGGAAGTTGCCCAATCCTACGGCATTTCCTGCCATAGCTAAAATCAGCCCAACTCGCGATCCCCATGATTCATTAGTTATACTCATTGTAAAAGAAGTATGGGGAAGGCAGTACCTTCCCCGGATTTTAGAATTAGGATTTTAGAATATTCTCTATTTTTTCTTTCCACCTTTCTGTCAGTCCTCTTTCTCCAGCCATATCACTGTACAGATCCCCGTCGTAGGTTTCTAAGGTTTTTGGTGAATGAGACTCATCCTTGAAATGGAATTGCAGCGCTAGGTAATCGATGATAAATCGTTTTTCCTTGCCCACTATAACTACTCGGCTTTTTTCCTGCACACTTACCTTCTTCACTTCATTTAGGTCAATGACTGTTTGCTCAGGATAGCTTCCAAATCTATGATAAACCACTTTTTTGGACTCAGTGTCTATCCCAAGATGATAGTGGTTTCTCCATTGCTCATGTAGAGTAGGTCTTGCATTGTTCATCTCGGCAAACTCAGAAAATGTGGCTTGCTGAAGGATTAACTTGTTTTTGTTTTTGAATCTTTGAAATATTAGCGGGCTAGCAAAAGCCACTATGAGAAGGGCAGACACAATAAGTGTCATCGGATCGATGTCAAACATGATGGAAATTGGTTTTGAAGTTGAATTGAATTAAAATCTGAACCTTAAGCTCAGGGCTGAGTCAATTCACTTCTACCATGGATAGAAAAAATGTAAAAATGTAATTTTGACATCAAAAAGGGTGACTAACTTCTTGAAAAATGAATTAGTCAAACATCCAATTTCAGACAGGCTTCCAAAACTTTCAATCTCTGAATTTAATTTTCCTGAAAGGCTCCAGTCAACTTTAAATCCGGGTACTTCTGGGTGATTTCCCAATTCGAAAAACTGCAAATCTGGAAGACTAGACAGATCGGATAAAACAGAAATGGAAGTCTGCTTAACTTGGAAATTGGGTTGTCCTGAAAAATTACAAACAGCCACTAGCCAGATACCCAAGCTGAGGGAAATCATAACGGCTGAAAGCTGTTTGTTCATTTATTTTCGAATTTCAGGTCAAAGCATGAATATTAATTCCAATTAAACAAGCGGTTAGTTCAAGTTATTTTTTAAGGTTGAAAATTTTTACTGAATCGAGGTTTTCAGAAATTTCTACACTTTTCCAAGGGCTAGTCGGGAATAGGATGGATGTCATCACTAACTCTCCATTATTTACAAATAACTCGATGGAGGACGCATCCATAAAAATCCTAATTTCCTTTGCTTCCCAGCTCATAGGTGCAGAGTGGATCGCAGCAAAATCTCGTTGAAAATCATTCTTTCCGGCATTTCGGCGATCTATACTTACCAAGCTATTCTCTTTTGTGATCACCAGCTTTTCGCCAACCTCATTGGAGAATGTAATTGAAAAAGTGTCAGAATCTACTTCAGCATACAGCTCCACTGCTTCAGATGGCAATGCGGAAGATTCTTGGCTCATTTTATATTCTTCAGACCTAAGCTTTTCGAGTTCTTTTGCGGGAGCAGATTTCAATAGTAGCGTGCCATCCACATCGAACAAACTCAACTCTCTGGGAACAGTCGTTGCTGATCTCCAGGCTTTTGTCGGCACTTTGTTCGCGTAGAGCCAGTTACTCATCCAGCCAATAAAAAGCGTCCGGTTTTGATCGGTTGGCAGATTACTCCATGTTACTCCGGCATAATTATCCGGCCCATAATCAAGCCAGCGGATCATGGTATCATCCGGAGTGAACTGGCCATTTTCGAAGTCGCCAATGAAATATTGAGTTGCCGATCCATTTTGTGGTCCACCAGGATTTATGCTGACTAGCAATACCCATTTGTCTTTGCCCAAAGGCGTTTTGAACGGAAGTAAGTCAGGACATTCCCATACTCCGCCATGTGCTCCAATTGTTTTTCCAAACTCACTCAGCAAATTCCAAGTCTTCAAATCCGTTGAGCTATAAAAATTGATTTGATCTAGAACTGCCAGTGTCATTATCCAAGAGTTCGTGCCGTCGGGATTTGTGATTTGGGATACTTTTGGGTCGCGGAAGTCACGAATTCCAGGATTGGGCAACACAGGATTTCCTTCATATTTCTCCCATGTTCTGCCTTTGTCGAGAGAGAATGCGATGGCTTGGTTTTGGAAAGTATCTGAGGATGTATTTGCTTCTTCGGCGTTGTGGTAGGTGAAAATAGCAACCAAAGGAGGATTTTCAGCAGTGCCAAGTCCAGAACTGTTGTCAGCATCGAAAACTGCACTTCCTGAGAAAATATAACCTAGACTATCTGGATAAAGTGCTACCGGAAGTGGCTCCCAGTTTATCAAATCAGTAGAAACAGCATGTCCCCAGTGCATTGGTCCCCACACCGTACTGTCAGGATAATGCTGATAAAAGAGGTGGTATTCCCCATCCAAATATACCAATCCATTCGGGTCATTCATCCAGCCTGATGCGGGAGTGAAGTGATAGGAAGGTCTGAATTCCTCGGTAGTGATGGATTCAAAAGTGATTTCTGGATTCGATTGGCAACTGACAAGCGAAATGCTAAATAGAGTCAGGAGTAAAAGATTATTTCGATTCATTTACTTATTGATAGAGTTTTTATTCAAAACAAGGTTAAGAACAGTATCACGTTTAGCTTCTTTTTTTATTTGCAGGGAAAGCTTCAGTGCATTTTCAGAGTAAACATGATTCGTCCAAAAGTCTTTCAAAGCTATCTCAAATTTGCCTGCATCCAAATTATGTATACTAATTCCCAAGGGCCCTATCTGCCGCTTTTCAATAATTCTATTCCAAAAGTACTGGTCAATAATATGAGGAACGATCATCTGCACGCATCCATGAGCAGCACCCTGATGAGTAGTGCCCGATCCACCATGATGAATAATTCCATAAAGCTGGGGAAGAATCCAGTCGTAAGGAATTTGATTTACATAGAAAATGGACTCTTCACTATCCTGTAGTCGCTCCAATCCTCCCCAGGAAGTATTTACGATTGTTGGTATTTGGTGCTTTTGCAACAGGTTTATGATGGTTTTAGAGTATTCTTTGGGCTTAGTGTTGCTCATCGAGCCAAATGTGAGCAAAATTGCCTTTGGGTACTTTTTTAACCATTCACTTAGCTCATTTGAAGGTTGATATTCCTTGAGTTGATTTCTAAAGTAGTATCCCACGATCTTGGCTGATTCTGGCCAGATAGAAGGCCTCGGGAATAGGGATGGAGAAATGGTGTAAATAGTTTGAAGTCTGGCGAGTTCAAACTCCTTCAAAGTAGTTGAATTGATATTTAAAGACGGGAAATCTGAATAATATTTTCCAAGGAATTTCTTCATTGCAAGGCGCCTCGCTCCATTTATCAAATCATAAGATTTGAGATTCCACTTTGGACTAAAGGGCTTCCATTTACCTAAGCCGATATGAGCATATTCATGAGAAGGATGTGTAAGACAGGGGAGAGGAGTAAGAAAAGTAAAGCGGTCAGGGTCTGCCATTGCTGCCACATAATAGAATAGACACTTTGCATGAAACACAATTCGATCAGGATTGTGGGTACTGATTGCCTCTCGCTGTTGAGTGATGAGCGTGTGCTGCAGGCTCATGGAGCTTTTTGCCAACTTGAAATAGTTTTTAAGTTGATTCCAGGCATTTCCACCTCCGCCCATGATGGTTTTTCCACTTTGAGTTTCTAGCATCTCTAGAAAACCTTCGTCAAAACCGATGAATTCGTACCCAAGTTGGGTCACGGTTTCTCTAAATTGTTCAGGAAAAAGACAGATGACGGCATGTCCTGATTCAGCAAAAATCTCAGCTTGTGCCAAAAATGGCTCAATATCTCCACGAGTTCCCAATGAAGCAAACAGTGTTTTCATATCTTATTTTTTTAATATTTGCTCTTTCTGTAGCTTTAACCCTTAATCTAACTCTAATTTTCAATTTTTCTGACGCCGGCTTTTGTCAATTATAACAATCTGTGTAATCGAGAAATACTTGATAGACTTTGTAATTTGGATTTGTTTTTGGCATCGAATTGAGAGGTTATAGAATTTAAACTTATTAGACTTTAACAATATGAAGGGAATTATTTTGGCCGGTGGAGCCGGCACGCGTCTGTATCCTTTGACTATTTCCGTAAGTAAGCAGCTAATGCCAGTTTATGATAAGCCGATGATCTATTATCCGCTTTCAGTATTGATGATGGCAGGGATCACTGAAGTTTTGATCATTACCACACCAGAAGACAGCGAGGCTTTTCAGCGACTTTTAGGCGATGGGTCTCAGGTTGGATGTTCTTTTGAATTTGCCGTGCAGCCGAGTCCTGATGGTCTGGCTCAAGCATTCCTTATTGGTGAGAAATTTATCGGAAATGATAAGGTTGCTCTTATTCTTGGAGATAATATTTTCTATGGATCGGGATTGCATAAGACCCTACAAGCCTACACGGAAACTGACGGCGGAGTGGTATTTGCCTATCATGTAAAAGATCCTGAGCGATACGGTGTGGTGGAATTTGATGAAAATATGAAAGCAATTAGTATAGAGGAAAAGCCCACTAATCCAAAATCAAATTATGCTGTGCCGGGACTTTACTTTTACGATAACAGAGTGGTTGAAATTGCTAAGAAAATCAAGCCAAGTCCACGTGGCGAGTTAGAAATCACGGACATCAATAACGAATATTTGAAGTTGGGTGAATTGCAAGTTGCAATACTTAACAGAGGCACTGCATGGCTGGATACTGGTACGCATCAATCACTTTTGCAAGCAGCGCAGTTTGTGGAGGTAATCGAAGAGCGGCAGGGATTGAAAATAGGGTGTATTGAAGAAATAGCCTACAGAGCTGGTTTTATAGATGAGGAAAAGTTGCTACAAGCTGCCGATAAACTAGGAAAAAGTGGCTACGGAGGTTACCTGAGAAGATTGATAAAGTAAGTGTAGGAGGAAGAAAAATAAAAAGGGAATGATCCTCAAGATCATTCCCTTTTTATTTTTGTGATTTAGTCACCCAAGTGATCCCAATTGATCAAAGCATTCCAAACAAGTGGTGCGTCATGGTGATTCATAAAGCGATGGAGGGGATCAAAAGTGAAAGCCAAGACTCGCCCTTTTCCAACTGGAACATTAAAAATTGTTCCCTGACCTATGATTGTCTGCTCGTTTCTCACCATTCCTGATCTTACATAAGGAGCTACTTTTTCATTTTCTTCGATCTTTTTTTCCATAATTGGCTGATCTGGCTTACCCATGATTGGTCCAGTATATTCGATCTCATCTTCTAAAGGCTTCGTACCATATTGAAGAAGGATCATATCTCTTTCCTTCAGGTCAACTTGATAAAGCGGACCATTTCCTCTGAAAATAGAGAAAGTTTCAGGATAGCCGTATAGAATGGGGCTACTTCCCTTTTTAGCCTTTACCGTCACAACAGATCCTGGATGAAATAAACCTGAAGGGGAATAGGATTGAAGGTCTCTGGTAATGCCCGTTTCGGCAACCATAGCAGTGGAATTATCCAAAGTGATGATTACTCCACCGGCTTCAGCAAAATTCTTTAAATTATCTATTCCCATAAACCCTGGTCCACCTGTCATGTCAGGCGTAAAATCAGGGAATCCATGGGAGGGGAAATCGTCAGTTTTGGTGAAGGGCATAGGTCCAAACTTCGGGTCAATTCCATGTATAAAATCCGAAGCACTGCCTCTAGCTCTTGGAACCAAAATCACATCGTATTTGCTACGAAGATTTCCTGATTTTAAATCATCCTTATCAATAGAGGTATATGGAATCCCCCTCTGCTCGAACGTATACCGAGACCAGCCTTCATCCTGCGTATTGAACCAAGTATGGTAGATCGCAACTCTAGGCAAGGTAATCGGTTGAACTTGATTAGATTCCGGCTGTTTACTTCCTCTTATTAGGTCAAGCCCATAGTTTTCTGCAATATGATCCGCTTCGTTCTTTGAGATATTATTGAATACCAGTGAACCGATTCCAAGTGTGTCTGATTCAAGTATAAAACTCTCTTTCAATGTAGAAATCTTAGTGTTTTGGTGGTTTTTCTTAAGCCAATATAATGCTGGTAAAACCGTGTTCTGGGCATTGTAAGATAGAAAATAGGTGGTGCCATTACCAGAGATCTCTCCTTTATAGATTACATCTTCATGCAGCAATTTTAAATCGTCGGAATCAATACCCACAGAATCTTTTTTCTCAACATCCACACCGTACAAATAGCCCAAAGTCCAAGCGATGTCATCATAGGGAGGGAATTTGGCTTCTTTAGGATAGTTCTGCTCAGTCAATAGATTGACTGCAAGATTTCTATAGGGCTGATCCAAAAGGATGACATAGTCTCCTTCTTTTTCTCCAGAGGTAGCTTTATGAATTTCAATTTTCTGTGCTCTTAATTGATTAACCAAGTAGGCAGCCATGGCTGGGTCTTTTTGAGCCTTGGGAATTACAAAAGCCTTTGGAGTTTCATTGCGGCCTTTCTCAAGTGAGTTTACACCTTTTTGATAGAAGTTTTTGAGAAGTGTCTTTCCATTATGAGCAGCATAAGTCAAGGAAGCCAATACGCCCGCTTCCATGTAGTTAATGTTATTTCTAGCAGACCAATATACCTTTTGTGTTGGGGGATCCGGGCGATACCATTCTCTGGATGTGGCTGGATCTCCTGCATATTTTTGATCGGAAAGATCCCGCATGTAGGTGTTGGCCCCTGCATTTCCGAAAGTCTCATAAAATCGTCCATTGGAATTATGGTTGTTTGCCACCCAGACTCCATACCCTGGCCACCAGCCATCATAAAAAGCCCAAGTAAAGGTTCCGGGCATTCCTTGAGCAGCCAGGCTTGCTATGTCCGAATTTGCCATGACTTGCCATTCTCCTATGGTAATGGGATCCACTTGCTCATTGTATGGGCCTGTTCCAGTGGAAATGTAAAGGAATGGAACTGATTCGTGTAGGTCTAACATCACAAGAGGATGCCACTCAAAGAAAATTTTGAAAATCCCTTTTGTGATTCCTTGAGAAACCTGCAGGCCATCCCGATTATTATCATGGAAAACGTACTTTCCCCAATAAGGAGTTGACCTTGGGAAGCCATCGTCCCAATCCGTTCTTGCTTTGGTATAGCGATAATACCAATCAACTTGTTTGTCTCTTCCATCAGGTTCAGAAACAGGATTGATCAAAAGGATCAAGTTGTCACGGATGTCTTTAATGGCTTTTTCATCACTGGTGATCATGCGATAGGCAAGTTCCATGAGCATTTCTGGAGAACCCATCTCGGTAGAGTGCATTCCACCATTTAGATAATATACTGGTTTTGAGTCCTCAATGACGGCATCTGCTTGATTTTCATTGATGATTCGAGGATCTGAAAGTTTACCCATTTGAGCTTTATAGTGATCAAGCCGATTCATACTATCATCTCCGCCTATAGTTACCAAATATATAGCTCTGCCTTCTTCGGAAGTTTCTACTTGTTTAATTTGAAGATGACTTGACTTGTCGGCCAGAAGCTGGTAATAGGCATATATTTCCTCAGTAGTATGCATTTCACCCGGTGAGCCAATAATAGTCCCGAAGTGCTCCAGTGGAGAAGGGATGTCTGGGTGCTTGATGATTCCTAATACCGAGCTGGGCAAAAAGCGCTTATCAGTAGTAAACTCTTGGATTTTTGTGTTGTATTCCTGATCCAGTGATTGAGAATAGACTGGAGAACAAACGAAAGCTCCATAGATGAGACTCGCTAAAAATATTTTTTGCATGGACTGTAAGTATTAGTGGCTAAATGAAATCTATAGAAAAATCTCTTAAGCCAGAAGATAATAGATTTTTGGGAATAATACAGGAGGAAAAGTAAAAGCTCCTTTTAGTGTAGAAATGGTAAAATTATAGGAGCAGCTCTGAATTTTAAGCCAATCTATTTCTTGATAAGTTCTTCAAGGCTTGTTTTCATAATTTGTCCCATATTCTTGCATTCCAGGAACTTGTCATTCCCATAATGCTTTGCTAAATCTTCTCTCAGTGACGTTATATTTTCTGGAAGGGATATAGTGTCTTGCTCCATTGTACGGAGAATATCAACTATACCTTTACGGGAAGATTTGAATCGTGTGGCAATCAATGCGCGCTCTTCCTTTTGGTACTGCACCATAGATTCGGGCGTGATGTATTTCATGCCGAGCTGAATCAAAACATTGTTTTCTTTGAAATACTGGGGTAAATAAATTGATTTTTTTCCCTCATAGGATTGCTGATCAAAGTCAATCGCTCGGATTCTATAATGGGTCTCCTCGAAATCTGGGGTGACGTCAATCACAAAGTTCGATGAGTGCATATCACCCAGAAGTCTCACAAAGCAGCGCTCATTAAACTTGACAAATTCCTTTGCCAATCGAATAGGATTCAGATGCGGATCCTGCATGTGTGCACGCATGAATTTGTCTCCTGGGATTCCTGCGATATGCTCTTCTATCAACGTGTTTTTATGAACCAGATAAGAGATTCTATTGGGCGAAAGCAAATGCTCAAACTCTAACCCATAAACGCGCGATGCATCGGCGTTTTTGACATAGAAATAATCAAAGTTATCATTGATTCTATTTACTATTCGTACACGAAAAGGCTGTGTATTTCCATATACACAAAGGTCAATTCGATCTATGTAAAGGTGCTGCATCACCGACATATCTCCGCCGGCTTTCAGCAAAGCATAGATTTTTTTGACATTAAGATGGATTTCCTCCCGATCGGATTGATCGTAGAATACCGTCTCCCACAGCGTGTCTTGGTCCTTGGAATCGTAAAGAGCGATAGAACTTGAATATCGAAGCAATTCGAAATAGTGAATAGGGATATCCACTTCTCGGGAATATTTAATCAGGTAGCGTCTCAGCCCTTGACTGATTGGGTAAATGCGCTTTTTTTTGCTGATTAATGCCATTTTTACAAATCCACGTGCTGACTTTTCTTCAAGTTTCTATCAAAAATAAAGGGGCCAAATGGTAATATCGAAGCTATAAGCGCAAATAACGTTCTGCTGAAATTCCATTTTAATTTATGTGCAGTAGGGAACACAGTGTAGATATAGATCACGAAAAGCACCCCATGAGCCCAACCTACATAGGTCACAGCCATAGGATAGTCCCACATGTATTTGAGAGGCATGGCGATCAATATTAAGAGTAGGAAGGAGGTGCCTTCGATAAGTGAAATCCAGCGAAACCGCTTTGCCCAGGTGTGTTGTTGAGGTGTAAGGCTCATTATTATTTAGCTATGTTAAAGAGTACTTTTAGGGTGTTCCAAAGCTTGCCTTTGAGAACTTTGTCATCAGAAATTGTACTTAGCGCATCGGCGAAAAGATATTCTGTTTCATCTTCTGTGTGTATCTGATAGTCCGACGCAGGAAGGGCATTGATCGGGTGTTTAATTCGACCAAATTTAAGCACAATATGTGCATTCAGATCGTAAAGCTCTGTTAAGGTTCTACCTTCCAGTTCCCTGGACGATAGTAATCCGATCTCATTCATAGAATGCCCTACAGCATTAATCATATTCACGAGCATTTCCATTACTTCTGGCCTCAATTGCTGCTCTTCATGAAGCACCAGAATTCCCTTCTCGAACTTACCGCGAACAGTCAAAGGTTCTGGTTTTAATTCTTCTTTGGGAGGTATCGCGCTTTCAAGATGTATTGTTTTCGGAAGAGTCTTTGGTTTTTCTTTCTCTACAGAAGGATTTGTGTCCTGTATTGCCTGATCGGCTTTAGGTTCTTTTTCAAAGAAAAAAAGTTCCTCGGTGATGATGTACTGGAGCTCGTGAATGCTCATATTTTCCATGTCGGGAAATTGCTCAAAATTCGCCTTAACACAAAAGAATGAGAGGTAATATCTCTATCACCCACACTTTTTTAATGTCTATTTATGACCACAGTGGACGTGGAGTTTATCGCAGAGCACAATTAAATTTAATCACTTGTTTCAATTCTGTTTAACAAGATCTCCAGACTTAGGTCTGCGACTGATCACTTTCATCTGCTTTGGTGAAGTCCTAATTTATACTTCGACTTTTAATCTTCATTGAAGATTAAAAATGGACTTCAATTCCACAGCATCCTCCGGTTTCATCCTTTTTGCAAGCACCAATCTCAGCTGTCTTCTTCTAAGTGCTCCTTTAAAGTTTTCGATTTCCTCAGGAGTTTCTGGGACCAATTCCGGAATTCTTGAAGGCTTATTGTTCTCATCTACAGCCACAAAAGTGAAAAATGCACGATGTGTCATCACCTTTTTATTTGCAGGAATATCTTCAGCAGTCACTTCTATGAATACCTCCATAGAAGAATTGAATGCTCGGGTTACCTGAGCTTTCAGGGTCACCACATTTCCAAGTGCAATAGGTTCCTGGAAAGAAATATTATCTGCTGAGGCAGTCACCACAATGCTGTTGGAATGCTTCTGAGCAGCTATGGCTGCTGCCACATCCATCCAGTGCATGAGTTTGCCTCCCATGAGGTTGTTCAGGGTGTTGGTATCATTGGGTAGGACCATTTCGGTCATGATCACTGAGGACTCTTTTGCAAATTTTTTACTACTCATAAATCTAAATTTCTACAAAAATAGAAATAAAATTTGGCTGAAAAATTATTGAGTGGGATTATCAAAATTTTATTTCGAAATAATGTCAAATTCTACAAATAGAAAATCTCATATCATTTTCCCCAACCATCTTTTCCTAATAGTGGCACAAAGGCAAATCCCTCGTATTCTTCTTGATCAACCTTCGTATTAGATTTTTTGGTGATTTTCAACATGGCTTGTTTACGCTTATCACCTACAGGGATTACCAATATTCCGCCAATTTTCAATTGTTGAATCAAAGCCTCTGGAACCACAGGAGCTCCAGCGGTTACAATTATTTTGTCGAATGGAGCATAGGCCGGAAGTCCACCCGTTCCATCTCCATAGAAGAGATGCATTTCTATACCTAATCGAGTTAAGAAGCGCTTGGTTCCCTCAAAAAGTTTCTTCTGATATTCTATGGTAAATACTTCTGCTCCAAGTAGATGTAAGATACTTCCCTGGTATCCAGATCCTGTTCCTATTTCCAGAACTCTATCACCTTCTTTGAGTTCCAAAAGCTCCGTTTGGAAGGCAACAGTATAAGGCTGAGAAATCGTCTGACCTTCACCAATTGGAAATGCTTTGTCCTCATAAGCATGAGAAATCAACGCTGAATCAAAGAAATAATGTCTTGGTAACGTATTGATAGCCTGAAGGACACGTTCACTTTTTATCCCTTTTTCCCGAAGCAAAGTCACTAAAGCTCTCCGTTTTCCTTTATGTAAATAAGTGTCTTCGAGTTTGAGTAGGGGCATGTTTTTTTGTGGTTCTGCGGTCGAAGATAAAAGAATATTTGGCTTAATTTGAACTTGAATAGCGCATTTGTTGCTTACTCATTGAATATTTGAAAGTTAAATTCACCTCCATGTTCACAGGAATTATAGAAGCTTTTGGCATAGTAAATAATATAACTCATGATGGTACAAATGTCCATTTTGATTTGGAATCTTCGCTCTCTTCTGAATTGAAAATTGATCAATCTTTGGCTCATGATGGCGTTTGTCTGACTGTGGTGCAAACTACTCCGGATTCTTACCGGGTGACAGCTATCGATGAGACAATCCAGAAAACCAACTTATCACAATGGAAAGTAGGTAAGAAAGTTAATTTGGAGCGCTGCATGCCGGCAAATGGGCGCTTTGACGGGCATATCGTGCAAGGACATGTGGATCAGGTGGGTAAGGTTAAAAATATAACTGATCAAGAAGGCTCTTGGGTTTTTGATCTTGAGTTTGAGCATGGCTTAGGAAATGTGACGGTAGAAAAGGGCTCGATCACGATCAACGGTACAAGTTTAACTTGCTTCAATTCCAGGCCAGGTAGATTCTCCGTTGCGATCATCCCATATACGTATGAGCATACTAATTTTCATCAGCTTGTTCCAGGTGACTTAGTCAATTTGGAGTTTGATATTCTGGGCAAATACATTCAGCGAATCACTAAAGGATACGATTTACCTTAACGCTGAAAATAAGTATCCATGAATCAGATCTTTGCTAATGCAAAAGAAAGTAATAATTAGCTCCCAGCTTAGCTGTAAGCTGATTTCAGCATTTTTTGTACAGGTATTCAGCTTTACACATAGCCCATATCTGCGGAGTTAACTATTGCTAAATAAGTGCTGCCTACATGCAATCCACGGAGGATGAGCACGTCTGTCGCCCTTGGTGAAAAAACTCCAAAAAAAAATGGCTGATCGTATGAACAGCCATTTTTTTTGAAAAATTTAAAGTTTTGATTCCAGCCTGACTTCTATCTCGTTAGTCCTCAGATTACGAATTTACGGTATTCTGAGACTGAAAACTGAGAATGCGACTGCGCCTGTTTCTATTCTTCCAGCAAAGTTGCATTGAACAATTTCAAAATTCGCTTGTATTCATCCGTCCAAGAGCTTGGTTCTACGAAACCGTGATCTTCCACAGGATAGATCGCCATTTCCCAATTGTCTTTTCCCAACTCTATAAATCGCTGTGAAAGTCTCACCACATCCTGGAAGTGCACATTCACATCGACCATTCCATGTGCCATTAGCAAGTTTCCTTTCAGGCCTTCGGCAAAGTAAATAGGAGAAGAACGACGGTAAGCTATCGGATCTTCTTCAGGAGTGTTCAGAATATTAGCTGTGTAGCCATGATTGTAATGTGCCCAGTCAGTTACCGAACGAAGAGCAGCACCTGACTTGAATGTATTGGAGGCATTGAAAAGAGCCATCAACGTGATAAATCCACCATAACTTCCACCGTACAAACCTACACGATCAGGATCGACGCCATGAGAAGCCACTAAGTATTTAACTCCATCTACTTGGTCTGAAAGGTCTTTTCCTCCCATGTGACGATAGATTCCTGTTCTCCAATCCCTACCATATCCAGCAGATCCACGGTAATCAATATCCAAAACAGTGTATCCTAAATCTGTCAATAGATTGTGGAACATGTATTCTCTAAAATAGCTACTCCACCATTTGTGGACGTTTTGCAAGTATCCTGCGCCATGAACGAAAACAACAGCTGCGCCATTCTTCTTGGCTGGATCTGGTGTGTATATTCTAGCTGGCACTTGCGCTCCGTCTTCTGCAGTGAACCTCACGATTTGAGGATCTCTCCAATTATAAGCTTTGAATTCTTCGCTTTGACCAGCCGTCAGTTGTTCTGCTTTTGCACCTACTTTGTTTTCCTGAAGGAAAAGCTCTGCAGGCTTATTACTGTAAGAATAAATGATTGCTAGCTTTTTCTCATCAGGAGAAAGAGACACTTCATTGTTGCCAGTCATGGAAGTAAGCTTTTGCATTTTTCCGCCCATGAGTGGCATCTTGTAGAAATGACGCTCTCCAGGGTTTACTTCAGAAGTAGTCAGGTACCAGGATTTTTTGTCTTTCGAAATAAATGGATCGAAGACCTCATAGTTTCCTGATGTGATAGCTTTCTTTTCTCCGGTAGCTACATTTAGCAAATAGAGGTGAGAATAACCGCTTTCTTCTGACTGGAAGTAGATATGCTCGCTATCAGGAAGCCACCCCATCGTGCCACCAGAGAAAGAATAACCAATACCAGGGCCTGAGATCCAAGCTTCGTCCCGTTGTCTATCCAGTGTAGTTAGTTTTCCAGTCCCAAGATCTACAGAGGCAATCCACCTGTCTTTGTTGTCATTTGAACGGATGTTTATGATTGCCTTTTTTCCGTTAGGTGAAAAGTAAGGACTTGAGAACGCAACATCTCTTTCCTTTTCTTCCCAAGTTTTATCAGGATAGTCAGTTACATAATCAGGTAAATCTTTGATTCCTGGCAACTCAGAAGAGCTGATGAAATACACGGTATCACGCTGCAAATCGTAGATTCCAATTTCCGTTATTGTCGGAGTTGTTCCGACTTTAGATCGCGCATTGAGATCGACAGTATATCCGGAGGCATCTGCATAATCCGGAACGATGGAATTCTTATTACTGGAAGTAGTATAGATAGTGAATGTGGCATAATTGCCATCTGGGGATAATTGCAGGTTGACCGGGCTTTTGCCCTCAGTATAATAGGTGAATTCTTCCTTTTCCGAATCACTGTAAGCATCACGGTAATCTCGACGCATTTTACTCTTTTCTTTTCGCTCTTTTACCACGCCTAGAAGTTCCAGGTTTTCTGATTCTAGCCAATCCACTTTTTCATCCTCATTTTTGGATTTGTCTTTTGGCTTGGTCTCTGTGGAAATATTGGTGACTTTTCTAACAATTTTGGTAGATCTATTCAACACGTAAATATTACTTTTCGAGGTAAATGAGATCTCCATTTCATTTGCCATAAACTTTGGATCATTGAAATTCTCTGGCCATTGGATTAGCAGAGAGGAAGTAAGCGATGACATATCTTCAAGCATCAGCTTCTTATCCACTTGATATACTCGTAGTGACTTGTCAGCATTAAAGTCCTCCTCGCTACGTTCGTTGGCTTTCATTTCTTCCCAACTCACTTTAGAAATTGCTCCTTTTTCGGACAAACCTAGTTTGTATAAGGAGTCTGTAGGATCCTTGTCTCGATTGTATCGGAAGTAAATAGTTTGAGAATCATCGCTCCAAGACGCGGAAGAAGGGAAAGTTCCCATCCAGATAGGATCTCGCATGATGTGTTCTACACTTAAAGTTGATTGTGCCTGAGCTTGCAAAAGGGCAATGCATAGCAAAGGCAGAAACAGTAGTTTTCGCTTCATATTCGCATGGGTTTGTTTATTCTGAAATCAATTAAGTGTTTCAAGAAACTGATTTAGCTCAGTTTCGATTCCGATAAGGTGTGCTTGGAGGGTTTTATTTAAATCCTGATAATTATTTCTGTCGTTTTCAATTTCCTCTAAAATTTTCCGAGTTTTTTGAGCTCCTACATAGACCATAGTAGGTTTGGCTTTGTGACATCGCTTTTTAATGGTAACGAAATCGTCTTGCTTATAAAACATATCCAGTTCCTTCAAATCTTTGATATTGGTTTCTAAAATTATCTGAACCATCTCTCTAATCAACTCTGGCTCATCTTCGCCAAAGAACTGATAAATCGATTGCTCACTTATAAATTGATACATGACTGGATGAAAAAGGGTGTAAAATGTAAAAAGTGGTTTTGATCTATCTTCATAAAATTAGGCACAATTTTGAAATAGTATAATATTCGGGCTAGGACTTTCAATAATTCATGAACAATGGTCACAGATGTCCTATGATTGGTTAATTTTGCGCGACATCAAGTCAAAAAATTTATACGGAATGCAAAGGAATAAGAAGATATTTTTGATCCTGTTTGTGATATTCATGTTGATCATGGGCTGGATCGGCTATGATATTTCCCAGAGAACGACTTTTCCAGGTTCCAAGAGGAATTTGGAGCAGCGAATAGGAGATGACTTAGAAAAGGACGAAAAGTAAACTCTTTGCTACGAATTAGCCTAATGCATTACACTTACTCGGTAGCCTTACTGAGATAAAATCAAGTCAATGGATAACTTAATGACCCGTCAGCTAGACCTTATTTTGCGTGAGGGCGAAGTGGATTTTGAGCGGGATTTTGAATTAGAATTAGAGCCAAAATATTTGGATCAGAAAGGTCATAATTGGTTGAAGGAAATTTACGAGGATTTAGGAGGGGCTGGGAAAATGCCCTTGCTGGAAAAGTTGAAATTCGACTTCAAAATCAATCGAAATTTGTTTGTGTATGACGATGAAGTACACTTTAATAGATATCGACTAATTACTTTTAAGTCAGATCTTTATTTAGAATTAAATTTCCCTTTTCTAGAAACTCAAAAAAGGCTGTGTAGAAGCTATGAGAAGGAATGTCTGAAAGTAGGAATGCAGCAGAGAATCTGGAATGGTGCTCCAATCGCCAAGCATAGTTTTGGCGAGCCAAGTGAGCCTGGAGATTTCTCTGGAAATGGTGGTATTGGATGGAAGCTTTTGGCGTATAATGATGCTCAATTTGACTTGCAGACAAGGATTCATGGCTACAAGCTTTTTCGAATCACTCCTTTCGAAACCCTTATGACAGGAGGATCACTTAAGCGTCTGGATCAGTTGCTAATCAATCCAAAAGAAGAGCAGCGGACTATGCTTTTGAACTGGTTTATGAGGAAATATCAATGCTAGAATAAAAAAAAGTTTTAACCACGGAGCTTTCAGAGATTTATGCAGAAGGCACAATTGAGATATCTAAGATTAAGAGACATTACTCTAAGTCAGCTAAAATCAAGTTAAGTTCAATTCAATTTCCAAATCTGAACTTCAAAGTAACTTATCAAAAGAGTGAGTGTAGCTAGGCTGATACGATTATTTTTAACCACCTGGACACATAGAAACCATAGTTATCACTTCATAATCGCTATGAAATCTATGTGTCCAGGTGGTTTAATAATTTTTGTCCTTAACTCCATTAGGAAAACAATCCAAAAATCTCCCGCTCAACTTTTTCAACTACCATAGAGAAGTCACTTGGATTCTCAACAAAATCAAGGTTATTGACATCTATGATCAACAATTTACCTTCCGTATAGCCAGCGATCCATTCTTCGTAGTGGGTGTTGAGGTTTTTCAAATAATCTATCCTCATGGTCGTCTCATAGCTTCTTCCTCGCTTTTCTATCTGACCCACCAGCTTTGGAATATCGGCTTTCAGGTAGATCAAAAGATCGGGAGCTTTCACATGAGCAATCATGCTTTTAAATAGATTTTGATAGTTTTCATAATCCCGTTCAGTCAAAAGCTTGCTTTTATATAGGTTGGCTGCGAAGATATAAGCGTCTTCATAGATGGTTCTATCTTGAATCGTTGCGCTTTTGCTCTCCTGAATTGCCGTGATTTGGTTGAATCGGGAATTGAGAAAATACACTTGCAGATGAAAAGCCCATCTCTTCATATCCTCATAGAAATCAGGAAGATATGGATTGTCATCTACAGCTTCAAATTCAGCTTTCCAGCCATAGTGTTTGGCTAGCTTTTCGGTAAGCGTGGTCTTCCCGCTACCTATATTTCCCGATACAGCGATGTGCATTATTTTTTATTTTGTGAAGCGTGGAGAAATGACAGAGTCTTTGCTTCCAGCAGTGTATTTGTAAAAACCTTCTCCTGATTTCACTCCTTTGAATCCAGCTTCGACCATATTGATTAACAGTGGACATGGAGCATATTTTGGGTTGCCAAAGCCATCATTTAACACTTTAAGAATGGAAAGGCATACATCCAAACCAATGAAATCTGCCAATTGCAGCGGCCCCATTGGGTGTGCCATGCCAAGCTTCATCACCGTGTCTATTTCATGCACACCGGCCACACCCTCAAAAAGAGTGTAAATCGCCTCGTTGATCATCGGCATCAGAATTCTATTTGCCACAAAGCCGGGATAATCATTGACTTCGACAGGATCTTTGGAAAGATTGGCTGAGAGACTCATGATCTTGGCTGTCACCTCATCGGAAGTGGCATAGCCACGAATTACTTCCACCAGCTTCATCACAGGAACTGGATTCATAAAGTGCATACCAATTACCTGCTCTGGTCTTCTCGTAACAGCAGCTATTTTGGTGATGGAAATAGACGAAGTATTACTTGCCAAAATTGCAACATCTGGGCTGAATTGGTCTATTTGACGAAAAAGATCCAGCTTGATTTCCATATTCTCAGTAGCGGCTTCCACTACCAAATCAGCGGATTTAACACCGGCTTCCAAAGCTGTGAATGTTTTGATTCTACTTAAGGCTGCATTTTTTTCGTCTTCTGAGATCAATCCTTTACCAACTTGTCTATCTAGGTTTTTGGTAATTGTAGCTAGGGCTTTGGTCAAATATTCCTGCTTGATATCGATCAAACGGACATTATAACCATGCTGAGCAAACACATGTGCGATACCATTTCCCATCGTGCCAGAACCAATGACTGAGATGTTTTTCATAAGAAGGTGATTAAGATTAAAGTTAGAATTTGGGTCTGTTTCAACGGATATAGCCAATTGAAGAGTTCAAAGCTAATCCCGACAGTCACCAAATCCAATTTTTTAACTTTCGATCCCTGACTTTGTTTGTCGCAAAAGTTCAGTTTCGAACTGCGATTATTGCCTACCTTTGAGTCATGAAAGAACTTGGTTTAATTTCAAAATTACCCATAAATAGATTTACGGACTTCGGAGCCTACCTAGCTCTCAGTTCTGGAGAAGAACTTTTGCTACCTAAAGGTTACCTTAAAGGAGAGGAGAAAGAAGGAGATGAGATCGAAGTATTTGTGTACACAGATAGTGAGGATCGTCCTGTTGCGGTGACTCAAAAGCCATTTGCGCTCTTGGATGAGTTTGCTGTTTTGGAGGCCAAAGAAGTCACTTCTTTCGGAGCATTTGTGGATTGGGGTTTGCCGAAAGATCTTTTCGTACCAAAATCTGAAATGGGTAAAAACATGGAAGTGGGCCAGAAATACTTGGTCAGGATCTGTGTGGATTTTAAGACCAATCGATTAATTGGAGTAAATAAGTACCGGGATTTCATGCGTCTGGCACCGTTTGACTGGGAAGAAGGAAAAGAGCTTGAAGGAGTGATTTTTGAGGAAAGCGACTTGGGTTTCAAAGTTTTGATTGACAACGAATACGAGGGATTGCTTTTCAAAAATGAAATTTTTCAGCCTTTGGAACTAGGTGAAAAGCGTAAAGTCTATGTGAAAAAGAACCGTGAAGATGGGAAGTTGGATTTGCAATTACTGCCTCCAGGTAGGGTGAAATACGACGAAGGATCAGAAAAAATACTTGCTATATTGGAATCAAATGGCTTTTTGCCCTTGCATGATAAATCAACTCCTGAGGAGATTCAGGAGCAATTGAGCATGAGCAAGAAGCATTTCAAACAATGCATTGGTCAGCTGTACAAAGCTAGGATGATCCAAATAGAGTCGGATGGGATCAGACTAAATGCATCGAATTAAGCTTTAAGATATCGGTAGGAGTGATGCAGAGAATTGCCCTGTTCCGAAGACTTGCAATTGGTGCTTTAATCAGATTTGGAGATTTGATTAAGATATTGAGCCAGCTTTCATCATCCCAGTTTTTTCCAGCAATGAATCGCTGGTAATCCGGATGAGCTCGATTGAGTAGATCTTTAGCTCTGAGATTGAGTTTCACTAATAGCATATTCCACTGAGTGGCTGTGAGCCTCTCTTTACTTAGGTCAATTGTATTCACAAATGGAGAGATTGACTTTGCGTAAGCAAGCGTTTGCTTATCTACTAGCTGTGTAGGCGAATGATAGAAATACAACTCTGAAGGATGTGTTTTCATGGCTTTTAGGGATTATATGCTTTTTAAGATACTGAAAATCTACCTTTTATAAAAGAATTATTTTTCTTAAATAGCTTTTAAACATCATTTAACTTCCTGAGAAATTGGAAATTGACCTTGATAATTTCGGTAAAGAGAGCAGATCAGAATATTCTTCTAATCAAAAATTAAAGACTAGACTTAGAAAAGTAAAGCCAAACGTCTTGGACGAAAAGTTTGAGAATCTTCATGTAGAGGTTTTTAGAGAGCTCGATTGCCTGGACTGTGCGAACTGCTGTAAGACGACAAGTCCTATTTTTTTGAATACAGATATAGATCGATTAGCAAAAGTATTTCGGATGAAAAGCAGTGCTTTCATTGATGAGTATTTACATCGGGATGAGGAAGGAGATTTTGTGCTAAATTCTTCTCCCTGTACTTTTTTGGGTGCGGACAATAAATGTCTAGTATATGAGGATCGACCCAAGGCTTGCCGAGAATATCCACACACGAATCGTAAAAAAATGCATGGTATTTTGGAGCTTTCGCTTAAAAATACCCTCGTTTGTCCTGCAGTTCTCAAAATTTTCCAGCAGATTGGGAAGGATTATAGGAAGTAATACTTTTCTTTTGCTTTTTTGAAACCATAAACCTATTAATAATACTATGCAAAAGCAGGAAGCACATTTCCTAGGAGTGGACGTGGGTGGAACTCACTTGAAAATTGGCCTTGTAGATAGAGAAGGCAATATTATAGACTTTGTAAAGGAAGAGACCGCTTCTTACCGTAATAATCCTGAAGGATTTGGACCTGCATTTATAGCAGGTTTAGAGAAATATCTATCTAAATATCCACAAGTTAAAAATATCGGAATTGGCCTGCCTGGCATGATTTCCAAAGACAGAAACACTGCTCTTGAAATCCCTGCTATTCCTGCTCTAAACGGCTTTAATCTGAAAGGCGGGCTTGAGGAGAAGTTCCCGAAACACGAATTTTTCTTGGAAAATGACGCTGCTGCAGCTGCCATAGGGGAGTTTTATTTTGGAAAAGATGATCCTGCCCAGAATTTCCTGTTTATCACCATGGGAACTGGTATTGGCAGTGCCTTGGTATTGGATGGTGAAGTATTCAAAGGCTCCAGAGGCAACGCTATGGAGATGGGACACATGCTTTCCAAAGGAGCTGCAAGACTAGAGACACTAATCGGAAGACAAGGGATCTTAAATATCATGTCTCGCCTCATAGATGCTTACCCTGAAAAGGCCGGCGTCCTAGTAGGAGCTGAACTAGGAACACATCTTCTAGTGGATACTGCAAAAGCTGGAAATCCAGTTTCTTTGATGGTATTTGAAGAAGTCGGTAGGATTTTAGGTGAAGCGATTGTTTCAGCCATCCGTATTTTAGATGTAACTGACGTGTATTTTGGTGGCGGAATTTCTGCTGGTCTGGAGTTTATGATGCCTACCCTTGATCGCACGATAAAGCAATATCTGACGCAGTATTATGGCAAGGATCTGGTTTTGAAAAAAGCCACTCTTGAAAATAACGCGGGCACGCTGGGAGCAGCTGCACTGTGTTTTATGGGTTCTGGGTTGTAATAGTCACCTCAGAAACTTTACTTATAGCATTCAATCGAAAAAGAACTCTTAGGGGTTCTTTTTCTATTTCTACCCCATCGCAAGCTTCACTGGGCTCCAGGAAATAGGAGAAAAAAGTTTGACTTTTATCTACCAATTCTACTCGATCCGGACGTCCAAAAGTTTTGATTAAAGCTTGGTTGTCCACTCCTAAAAAAGAGTTCTTTAACCGCTCAAGCTCTTCCAAATCCTGCATTCTTAGACTCTTGCAACCGTAGTGATCAGATTTCCAATTTTCCATATCCATACTCCCAGTGTCTCTTTTGGAGCTACAGGAAAAAGCAACGGAAAGAGATAGTATTGAAAAAAGCAGAAGGGTTCTATTCATGATTATAGAGAAATGGAATGTATTTGTGATTTGAGTTGCTGATTTTTCCAGAGCCAAAAGAAGGAAGCTAGGCTGTAAGCGCTTAAAGCTCCGACTATAATAGGCAAAGGTAGGAGAGATTGAATTAAGAAAAAGACAACTCCTGAAAAAGCCAATATTCTCAACACCTCTTGGGGTAAGTACCAGTTTCTCTTTTCAAACACTCCCGAAAAGCTCACCGTAGTCCAGATGATTAAGGCAGTTACGAGCACTTTAGGTAGCCAGGTAAAGCTATCGACTTTGAAGAGAAATAACCCTGTAAGTACTAAGACAAAAATATACTGGGCAAAAACGTACCAGTTCAAAGAGGGGGGGACGACTGTGTCAAATTTTTGAAAATCCGCTTCTACTTCTTTGGGGGCGCGATAGCCTCCAAGGTAATCAGGTAGCCAGCCAGGCTTATAGAAGAGGTATTTCACGCGATCCGACCAATTCGGAATCATCTTGAGTTCTTCTTTCATATTGGCATAGTGCGCCAGATTCACCCAGACTGGATTCCAGCTTTTGACTGGAGTGGTGATTCCATAAATAGGCTTTTCTTCTTCCTCTTTAAAAGTGCCAAACCACTTGTCAAAAATGATGAAAGTTCCCGCGTGGTTTTTGTCGATGTATTTGGGATTTCGGCCATGATGGACACGATGATGGGAAGGTGTATTCATGAATTTTTCCAGGAATCCCATTCTATCTATTGCTTCAGTATGAATCCAAAATTGGTACAACAAATTGATTCCTGAAGCTAATATCAACATGACTGGATCAAAGCCAAGTAAGGCAAGAGGGAAATAGAAAAAGAACGTCCAAATGGTCTGCGTGCTACTTTGTCGAAGGGCTACGGAAAGATTATACTCTTCACTGGAATGATGCACCACATGGCCACCCCAGAATAAATTAATCTCATGACTCTTCCGATGTGCCCAATAGTAGCAAAAATCATAGAGGAAAAATAAGAGCAGGAATGTCCAAACATTATTTGGAATGTGATAGACTGCAAGGTTCTCATAGATCAACACATAAATTCCTATTGAAAGGACTTTGATGAAGACTCCTGTCACTTGGGATACTACGCCACAATTGATATTTGTAATTGCATCGTTAATTCTATAACCAGGATGTTTTTGAAATCTGAGTGCAATCATTTCTATTGCCATTAAGATGAAATACATCGGGATCGCGATCACTACTGGACTGAGGTTCATTATATTGAATGTTTTTGCGAAGCTACTTGTCAAAGATAAAGATAAAAGGAACACGGATAAGTCTGATTCTGTTTGGGCAAATCCTTTATATTAGCGCATTCAATTCGCCTCAATTATGTATTACCGATTCGGAAAAGCCTTTTATTTTCTCACTGTCGTTCTCTTCATTTTCTTCCTTTTGTATTTCTATTCTGCAATGCCAGAGAAGGTTAGTTACAATTTTGATGAAAATGGATTATCACCCGAAAAGCTTAGCAAAGAGACTTTTTTTTATGGAATGATCGCCATTTTTATTATAATGAATGTGATCGTACTACTTCCTCCAAAATTACTTGAAACCAAAAATCACAAAGGATTGATCCGAATTTTCCCGATAGGGGATAATTTTCGAGATTATTATCTGGGTTGGTTTTATTCCTTTGGAGGTATACTCAATATGAGCTTAGGCATGCTGGTGTTTTATACTCATGCTATCAATAATCAAGATGAAATCGCCGCTAGCCAGTACAATTTCTTCTTTTACCTTATTCCTGGGCTTTTCGTCGTCTGGGTGATTGGATTGTTTGCGATCCTGGTGGGGAAATTCAATCAGGTGAAAAATAAGTCTTGACGATAATTAGGATCAAATAGAATATGGCTGAAGCAGTTAAATATACAGAAGACAGTATCAAATCCCTTGATTGGAGAGAGCACATCAGACTAAGACCCGGTATGTACATCGGTAAATTGGGTGATGGAAGTGCGCAAGATGATGGGATCTATGTCCTAGTGAAAGAGGTATTAGACAACTCCATTGATGAGCACATGATGGGCTACGGGAGAACTATAGATGTGAAAATCTCCGAACATAAAGTAGAAGTTCGGGATTATGGCCGAGGTATTCCGCTGGGAAAAGTGATCGATTGTGTATCCAAAATCAATACCGGTGGCAAATACGACTCGGGAGCTTTCCAGAAATCTGTAGGTCTGAATGGTGTCGGTACCAAAGCAGTGAATGCACTTTCCGATTTTTTCAAAGTACAAGCTTATCGTGAGGGAGATACCAAAGTGGCTGAATTCGAAAAAGGCATCTTGGTAAGCGATCCTCCGATCAGCAAATCATCTGATCGAAATGGTACCAAAGTGATATTTTCTCCTGATGGAGGGATTTTCAAGAATTACCACTTCATACCAGAATACCTTGAAAATCAGATTTGGTACTATGCCTATCTGAATGCTGGTCTTACCATTAATTATAATGGCAAGAAGTACTTCTCCGATAGAGGACTTTATGATCTGCTTTCCAATAAGATTGACGAGGAAACTCAGAGATACCCAATCATTCACCTGAAAGGAAATGATATAGAAATGGCTCTCACTCACTCCAATCAGTATGGAGAAGAGTATTATTCTTTCGTAAACGGGCAATATACAACCCAAGGAGGAACGCATTTGGCAGCATTCCGAGAAGCACTGGTTAAGACAGTTCGTGAGTTTTTCAAGAAGGATTACGATGCTTCCGACATTCGCCAAAGTGTGGTAGCTGCAATTTCTATACGTGTTCAGGAACCAGTTTTCGAATCTCAAACCAAGACAAAGCTAGGTTCTCAATCTATTGGTCCTGATGGCCCGACCGTGCGAGCCTTTATCAATGACTTTTTGAAGACTGACCTTGATAATTACCTACATAAAAACCCGGCAGTTGCTGATGCACTATTGAAGAGAATTCTTCAATCTGAGCGCGAACGAAAAGAGATTTCTGGAATTAAGAAGCTTGCCAATGAACGGGCGAAAAAGGCCAATCTTCATAATAAGAAGCTGAGAGATTGCCGCGTTCACTACGACGATCCAAAGGCAAACGAGGACGTGAAAGCGAATACAATGCTCTTCCTTACCGAGGGTGACTCTGCCTCGGGATCTATCACCAAATCACGTGATGTACAGACTCAGGCTGTCTTTTCTCTTAGAGGAAAGCCATTGAACTGCTTTGGAATGACCAAGAAAGTAGTATATGAAAATGAAGAATTCAATCTTCTTCAGCATGCCTTGAATATTGAAGATGGAATCGAGAATCTTAGGTATCGTAAAATTGTAATCGCAACAGACGCTGATGTAGATGGCATGCACATTCGCTTGCTGATCATGACTTATTTCTTGCAGTTTTTCCCTGATCTGGTGAAGAATGGGCATTTATTCATCCTTGATACCCCGCTTTTCCGCGTGCGAAATAAGAAAGAAACGATCTATTGCTACTCGGATGAAGAGCGACAGCGAGCTATTCATAAGCTTGGAAATAAGCCAGAGATTACCCGATTCAAGGGATTGGGAGAGATTTCTCCGGAGGAATTCGGTGGATTTATTGGAGAGGATATTCGATTGGAACCAATTATCCTGAATAAGGAAACAAAGATTGTTGACTTGCTTACTTTCTATATGGGGAAAAACACGCCTACTCGTCAGAATTTTATAATCAAGAATCTTAAAATTGAGAAAGACTTGGCCCTGGATGACCCTAAGACCACTGAGGGGACTGAAGAAGAAAATGAAGCCGCTTAACTTTTGCGTATAAAATGCAATAATTTTCAAAATTGTATTAATTATGCAAATCTATTTTAAATTGCATCATATTTACAATGATTTAATGATGTAAATTAAATGCCTTATGAGAGAGTGGATACTTATGGGAGATGTGGTCAAAAGCAGCGATGCTGACCAATTAGCCCTACAAAAGAATTTCGCTGAGCTTATCAGAATGGTTAACGATTCATTCAAGGAAGTATTAGCATCACCTTTGACGATTACATTAGGTGACGAATTTCAAGGGATTGTAAAGTCCGTAGAAGCTGTTGCTTTCGTCCTTGTAGCTTTGGAGGAATATAGATGGCAGCTAGAAATACCCATTCTGATTAGATATAGTGTGACATTGGGAGAGATTGATACAGAGATTAATCCCGTAATCGCCTACGGAATGCTGGGTTCTGGATTTGCAGAAGCCAAGGAGGCACTGGTGGAGATGAAGTCAGCCGAAGATAGATTAATGCTGAATGGGGATTTTCCCCAAAAACGCCAGATGGCCTTATCACTCAACCTTCTCTTGGAATTACAAGAGCAGTGGAAATGGAAAGACAAGGACATAATTAAAGGTTATTTTAAGTTTGAGGACTACAAAAAAGTAGCAAAAGACTTAGACAAAGATGTTTCGCTGATGTGGAGACGATTTAGATCTTTAGATTTCTCTTCTTATCAAAAAAGGAAGAAGCTTGTCAATCTGATATATGGGGACAGAGATTAGGTTTATTGGTTTTTATTAGGCTTCTGAAGTGCCCGCTTATTTCATCTTTAAGCGTGTGCGAATGAAGTATCTAAAAAACTATGGCTTAAACGTCCAATGTGGAATGAAATAATTGAGCGGATCTTTATTTAGCTCTGTCTGATTGCCGGTGTTTACTATAGATTGACGCTATTTGGCGCTTTGAAAATCGGTACAAGAATCAAAGCAGATTAAAACAAAATTTCAAATGACTATTTCCTAGTCGGAAATATGATTTCTGTTGGACTGGTTTTATTGACTTTCCAACTTTATAAATACTGGACTGTAACATGAGTGACGAAAATAATTTATCTGAGAACGGAGACGAATCGCTGCACACTTCTGTCCCTGTGACAGGAATGTACAAGGAATGGTTTCTTGATTATGCTTCATATGTAATTCTAGAGCGGGCTGTTCCAGCAATTGAGGATGGTCTGAAGCCTGTACAGCGAAGAATCATGCATGCAATGAAGGAGATGGATGATGGCAGATTTAATAAAGTTGCCAATATCATCGGTCAATCCATGCAGTTTCACCCACATGGTGACGCTTCCATCGGTGATGCAATAGTAAATATGGGTCAAAAGGACCTGCTAATAGAAACCCAGGGAAACTGGGGTGACGTAAGGACTGGTGACCGAGCAGCGGCTGCTAGATATATTGAAGCTCGACTTTCCAAGTTTGCTCTTGAGGTATTGTTCAATGCGCAAACTACCGAGTGGCAACTTTCTTACGACGGTAGAAAAAGAGAGCCAGTTACGCTACCTGTCAAATTCCCCCTTTTGCTGGCGCAGGGTGTAGAAGGTATAGCGGTGGGACTTTCTACCAAGATCCTTCCACACAACTTTTGCGAGTTGGTAATTGCTTCTATTGAGATCCTTAATGGAAATAAAACCAATGTACTACCAGATTTTATCACAGGAGGATTTGCAGACTTCTCCGAATACAATGAAGGTCTAAGAGGTGGTAGAGTAAAAGTTCGAGCAAGAATTGAAGAAGAAGATAGTAAAACACTTTTAATAAAGGATATACCATTTGGAGTGACTACAGATACTTTGATTGATTCTATCCTGAAAGCAAATGATAAGGGTAAAATTAAGATCAAAAAAGTAGTCGATAACACTGCTAAAGATGTGGAGATAGCGATTCAGTTGGCGCCTGGAGTTTCTCCTGATGTTACGATTGATGCGCTGTATGCTTTCACAGATTGTGAAGTGTCTATCTCGCCAAATGCTTGCGTGATTATCAAGGATACTCCAGTATTTCTCACTGTAAATGATATTCTTGAATACAATACCAAGCAGACCAGAGCTCTTCTCAAGCGCGAGCTAGAAATTCGCAAAGGTGAGTTGATGGAGAAGTTGCTATTTTCTTCCCTAGAAAAAATATTCATCGAAAACAGAATCTACCGAGACATAGAAGAGTGCACTACTTGGGATGATGTTTTGAAAGCTATAGATGAAGGTTTGGATCCCTATAAGCCTGATTTTTATAGAGAAATCACCACGGATGATTTGGTTCGCTTGACAGAGATCAAGATCAAGCGTATTTCCAAATTTGATACGTTCAAAGCAGATGAGTTGATGAAGCGACTTCAAGATGAGCTGAAGGAAGTGAATCACCATTTGAGACACCTGACCGATTATGCGATAGCATACTATGAAAACCTGCTGACAAAATACGGTAAAGGCCGAGAGCGTAAGACTGAAATCAGGACTTTTGATGCTATTCAGGCCAATACGGTGGCGGCAAGCAATGCGAAGCTATATGTAAATCGTGCAGATGGCTTTGTAGGGTACGGGCTCAAAAAAGATGAGTTTATATGCGATTGTTCTGATCTAGATGATATCATCGTGATTCGAAAAGATGGTGTGTGCATGGTTTCCAAGATCCAGGAGAAGAATTTCATGGGCAAGGATATTTTGCATGTAGCCGTATTCCGAAAAGGTGATGAGCGAATGGTATATAATTTCATCTACTTAGATGGAGGAACTGGCCGTGCGATGGTGAAGCGTTTCCAGGTATTGGCTGTCACTAGGGACAAAGAGTACCTGCTTAACAAAGGAAGCAAAGGAAGTAAGACGCTTTATCTCACTGCCAATCCAAATGGAGAAGCAGAAATTATCACCGTTTATTTGACTCAGGGAGCAAAGGCACGGGTCAAGGTTTTTGATTTTGATTTCTCTACAATTGAAATCAAAGGAAGAGGAGCAGGAGGAAATATTCTGACTCGATACCCAATTCGGAAGATTCAATTGAAGATGGAAGGTGTCTCCACTTTGGGAGGATTGAATATCTACTACGACTCAATTGTGGGTCGATTGAACACGGATGAGCGAGGGAAATTGATAGGCAATTTCCTTGGAGACGATAGAATTTTGGTTTGTTACAAAAGTGGTGATTATGAATTGACCACCTTTGAATTGACTAATCGATACGATGCTTCAAACATTGTATTGATCGAGAAATTTAATTCTGATAAAGTGCTGTCAGCTATTTACTTTGATGGTGGAAGTAAAACCTATTATATAAAGCGTTTCCAAATCGAAACGACTACGCTAAATAAGAATTTCAATTTTATTTCCGATCATAAGCAGTCTTATCTGAAGCTAGTCTCTACCGAAAAGCAACCTCAGGCTCGCGTCACTTTGATCAAAGGCAAAGAGGAAGAAGTGATGGAGTATGATTTGGATATGTTGATCGATATCAAAGGATGGAAAGCTTTAGGGAATAAATTAAGCACTTATGAAGTGAAAGAGCTAAGCTTAATAGAGTCCAAAAAGGCTGAGGAATCAAAAGAAACAGAGTCAGAAGGAAAGGAAGATGAAACGGATTCTGATGATGATCTGGAAATTGGATCTACGATAGATTTGTCTGTAAAAAAAGATGATGATGAACAATTGGGGCTATTTTGATAGTCTCATTTTTTTAAATGCAGGAAAAAAATCACTTAGAAACTATCGACCAAGGCTGGCTGGATTATTTGAGCCAATTCATCACTGAGCATAAGAAATCAGTGATGGAGAAAGTGCTCGCGCAAAGAACGCGGTTCATGACTGTAGTCTTGGAGGATATTTTCAAAACTCATAATGCCAGTGCGGTTCTCCGAACCTGCGATTGTTTTGGGATACAGGATGTGCATGTCATTGAAAAGGTGAATGCATACAAAATCAATCCTTTTGTGACCCGAGGAGCTTCTCAGTGGATTGATTTATACAAGTATCACAACAAAGAGGGTACCGCCGTCAAGGATTGCTTTTCTAGCCTCAGAGAAAAAGGCTATAAGATCTATGGAACTAGCCCATTGCCAGGCTCAATTTCAATTCATGATTTGGAACCTGATGAAAAGATTGCACTGGTATTTGGAAATGAGCACGAGGGAATAAGTGCCGAAGTGCAGCAAAGCGTCGATGGATTGGTGCATATTCCTATGCTGGGCTTCACTGAGAGCTTTAATATTTCAGTTGCCGCTTCAATATCACTTTACGAACTAGTAAAAAAAGTAGAGAACTACGATCATCCTGATTTCTATTTGACAGAACATGAGAAGCAAATTCTTAGAATGAAATGGTTTAGATCTGTGGTAACTAGAGCTGATTTGCACGAAAAAGCCTATCTGAAATCAAAGAATACCTAATTCTTCTTTTGGAAAATAGAATTGATCTGCTCATTTAAAGGCACTTTCTGGGACTTGTTTTTTGCCTTTTGCCGCCGTCTTTGCTTTTTCTTTTGCTCCTTACTTTTCACCAATACCATGCGGGCAGAGATACCCACTTGTCCTCTATAAAATTCCTCACGGCCGACTAGATTTATATTAGGCTTGTAATCTATAGAAATGGCAGTATTCAAAAGCGTGAGTTCCAGTCCTCCTATCAAGTCTATTCCTGCTGTAGAATTCCCGTAAGTATGTAGAATTTGATTGCTTTCCTCGTCTTTCACAAAGGTTTCCTCCATACCCAAAGACCCGCCAACCCCATAATAATAATTAAATCGCTTGGAGATAATGGGACGGTGCTTTTCCAACAATGCGGTAAAAGTAGTGTTCCTCTTAAAGTCTGATTGAAGGATACCTTCTACGGTAAGTCCCTTTGTGATTCGTTGCTGGGCGGTCAGGCCGACTGTTCTATAGTTGCTATTATTACCAAATCGAAGTCCAACGGCAGTTCCATAACGCTGAGCCTGTGCGACGGATAGAGAAGCAAAGAAGACGATAGTGCAAAGAGTAAGGCGTGCTTTCATAGACTGATGTTAAAGGAATGACTCTTGTTCAATAACTATTCCAAGAAAGTCATGAGGCATCCAACCAACTAGTTTCGAGGACACTTTGAGAAAAAATCTCCTAACTTAGAATTCACCTTTTTCTGCTTTAAATCCATCTACTCTATGAAGAAAATTCTTCTTTTCCTTTTCAGTCTAACTTTGATTTTGGTTGTGGCTGCCTGGCTTGTTTCACTTTACCAATTCAGGGATCGGCACAAAGACTACCGGATCGACCTGAATCTTCAATCTAGCCAGAATGATATCCAAGCTGGTTTTGCCAAAGTGGACATTAGTCCCGAGATCCCCGATACTTGGATAGATGCCAATGGCGATTCAAGGTATAATCCGGATGATGGGGATACTTATTTGGATGGTAATGGGAACGGAAAATTCGATGGTGTTTGGTTGGCAGGTTTTCATACGGCGCGAGCGGCTCAAGCAGTTTTAGATCCGCTATGGGCAAGAGCTATGGTATTGGATGCAGGAGATGTCAAGATGGCTTTGGTAGTCATCGATATGATTGGTTTTGGCAATGATGAGGTGATTGCTACTCGAAAAATGATCCAACAATCAAATCCCTGGTTGGACTATGTCACTATATCGAGTACGCATGTTCATTCCTCACCAGATTTAATGTGAATGTGGGGAGCTTCGGAATTCGAAAGAGGAGTAGATCCCGCTTATCTTTATCAGGTTCAAGAAGGTATAAGAGATGCCGTTAATGAAGCATTTGAAAAACTGAGACCGGCTTTCTTTAGATTTTCGGAAGAAACTGAAAAATTGAAGCCTTTTGTAGGGGATACCCGGGACCCTCAAGTTTTCGATGCTGGTCTGAAACTCATGCAAGTATTAGATGCTGAAACATTTGAAACTATGGGCACTATTATGAATTGGGGAAATCATCCCGAGACGCTGTGGTCGGAGAATATTCAAGTGAGTTCTGATTTTGCTCATCATTGGAGAGAAATGGTGGAAAACGGGATCGTCGAAAAAGACACTGTTTTGATTGAAGGTGTGGGCGGAATTGCGATATGGCTAAATGGTGCGATCGGAGGATTGATGACAACCCATCCTTCCATGGAAGTGATTGATCCATACTCCAAGGAAAAATTTAAAAAGCAAAATCCGGATAAAATTGTAGCCCAGGGTAGAGCATTAGCTAAAGTCACGCTGGAAACACTTCGAGATAGTTCGTATGTTGAAGTGTATAAAGCCAATCTATCCATTCGAGCGGAGACTATTGAGCTGAAAATGGATAACAAACTTTTTCATCTTGCTGCGTATTTGGGGATTTTTGATCGCGGTTTTACAAAGTGGAAACATATACGATCCGAAGTTTCGGCATGGAAACTCGGTCCCGCTACTTTTGTACATGTGCCGGGAGAGCTTTACCCAGAGATTTTGCATGGGGGAATAGAAAGTCCAAATGGTGGAGACTTTGGAATAGAACCGTTGGAAGTTCCTACTATTCAAAGTCAAATACCTGGTCAGTTTAAGTTTTTTGCTGGTATGTCAAATGATATGGTCGGGTATATTATTCCAAAAAGTCAATGGGATGAAGTCGCTCCTTATACCTATGAGAATCAAGACAGACCTTACGGAGAGGTCAACTCCCTAGGACCGGAAACTGCCCCAAAAATTCATTCGTCAGTAATAAAGATTTTAAAGGAGTTCAAATGAAAAAAGGCTCCATTCTTAAACGAATGGAGCCTTTTGGCTTTAAGTCTCTGGTTTTTATGATTCGGAGATCGTGATTTTCTCGATTTTGTCTCCTGCTTTGATCTCGTCAATTATGTCCAAGCCTTCAACTACTTTGCCGAAACAAGTGTGATTTTTGTCTAAATGAGCTGTGTTATCACGGCTATGGCAAATAAAGAATTGAGATCCGCCAGTATTTCTGCCAGCGTGTGCCATAGAAAGTACTCCACGGTCATGATACTGGTTTTCTCCGTCTAGTTCGCATTTGATGTGATAACCAGGTCCACCAGTTCCATTTCCTTTAGGGCAACCTCCCTGAATCACAAAATTTGGAATAACTCTGTGGAATGTCAATCCATCATAAAATCCTTTTTTTGAGAGATCAATGAAATTTTGAACTGCAATAGGGGCATCTTTCTCGTAAAACTCCACTTTCATGGTCCCTTTCTCTGTAATCAATTCTGCTGTCTTCATCTTTATAGGTTTCGTTATTTTCTGATCTGGATTTTTTTAAATTTTCAGGAATACAAAAATATAATAATTCAGTAAAGTTTTAGCACTCGATTTATAGATTAGAAATAAATCAGAATTCTTATTTGTTTCCATAGAAATCCTTTCCAAGTAACTAAAAAAGCATTTCATGCCTACTATATTTTTTAATTCATTACTAATCAACAGTTAATAAAATTTCAAAACAAGGCAGCTTACCTGTAAAGAAGAAGTTTTATTTAGGATTAGAGTGGAGCTCCTTTTAGGATATCTTCTGTTGCAAAGTCCTTGAATTTCTCAAAATTGGACTTAAATGCAGCTGCAAGTTCAGAAGCTTGTCTATCATAAGCATCTACGTCCTTCCATGTAACTCTAGGATTAAGTATCTCTGATGGTACATTTGGACATTCCTGAGGTATATCTATACCAAAAACCTGATGCTTTCTATATTCCACATGATCTAATTTCCCATCTAGGGCTGCAGCAATCATCGCTCTGGTATAAGTCAACTTCATTCTAGAGCCTACTCCGTAAGGCCCACCAGTCCAGCCTGTGTTGATTAACCATACATTTGTATCGTATTTCTCCATTTTTTCACCAAATAATGAAGCATACTTAGTCGGATGAAGAGGAAGAAAAGCTGCGCCAAAACAGGCTGAAAATGTCAATTTTGGCTCGATAATACCCATTTCAGTACCTGCAACTTTTGCAGTGTAGCCAGAAATGAAATGGTACATAGCCTGACTTTTATTCAATTTAGAGATGGGAGGTATTACGCCAAAAGCATCTGCTGTCAGGAAAAAAATGTTCTTTGGAATTCCTGCTTTGGATGGATTTAGCGCGTTTGGAATAAAATCAATAGGGTAGGCGGTTCTGGTATTTTCGGTTACAGATTTATTCGTATAATCTACCTCTCTAGAGTTTCCTTTGAATCGTGTGTTTTCTACTATTGATCCAAACCTGATCGCATCCCAGATTTCGGGTTCTTTTTCTCTACTTAGGTCTATGACTTTAGCATAGCACCCACCTTCGAAGTTAAATACTCCATCTTCAGTCCAGCCATGTTCGTCGTCTCCGATGAGACTTCTATTTGGATCAGCAGAAAGGGTGGTCTTTCCCGTGCCTGAAAGGCCAAAGAAAATAGCGCTATCTCCATTTGATCCGACATTAGCCGAGCAATGCATAGAAAGCACATTTCTATCATGAGGAAGTATGAAATTTAATACTGAAAAAATGCCTTTTTTAATCTCACCAGCATAGCCAGTTCCTCCGATCAAAACGATTCGTTCGGTAAGATTGATGATTGCAAAATTTGAATTTTTGGTTCCGTCAGTTTCAGGATCAGCTTTAAATTCCGGTGCACAGATGATAGTAAAGTCATGCTTGAAGTCTTTCAATTCAGATTCAGATGGCCTCAGAAACATGTTATGGCAAAAGAGGTTGTGCCATGCTTTGGTGTTAATCACCTTCAAATTGAGTCTGTGATTCTCATCTGCTCCAGCATAAGCATCTCTGACGAAAAGCTCTTTGTCGGCTAGAAATACTTTCATTTTCTCCAATAGCAAATTGAATTTATCAGAGTCAAAAGGAATGTTGATTTCTCCCCACCAGACGGAGTCTCTAGTTTTATCGTCTAGTACGATGTAACGGTCTTTTGGCGATCTCCCGGTGAATTTGCCGGTATCAGCCATCAAAGCACCAGTAGAAGTGAGTTTTCCTTCTTTTCGAGCTAAAGCAATTTCCACCAGCTCGGCTGGTGGAAGATTGGAGTGAACTTTTCTGAAAGCTGTAGAGCTGAGAAAAGCCAGAGGAGAAGTCTGGGTTGCCAGATCTAGTTCCTGCATAAATATTTGGGTTTACAATCTAAAAATTGTCTTCACAAAACTACTAAAATCCCTTCTACATTAAGCAATAAAAAGCGCTTTATTTTTAATTACAATCGATTGCGTTACTAAAACAATTGTTTATTTGGAAGTTCATTCCTTCTTCAAAAGAGATGCTAATAGTACACTTTTCCAACGGTGTAATAATTGGGTATGCCGTTTTAATTGAGATGCTTTAACTTTGGAAACAAGCCCTAAAAAGGTTTATCATTGTAAAATTTACTTCACCCAAATAAAACTATCCTTGGAAAAACAACTTATTCCTGAATTTATTGGCCCTACTATTTTTGGCCATCCAAAAGGCCTGATGACTCTCTTTTTTACAGAAATGTGGGAACGATTCAGCTATTATGGCATGCGGGCATTACTCATTCTTTTTATGACCATGGCTATTGCAGAAGGCGGTTTAGGTTTTGATGACCAGACCTCCGGAGCTATTTATGGTTTATATACGATGGGAGTTTATCTGCTGGCTTTGCCAGGCGGCTGGCTTGCCGATAGGCTTTTTGGATTGAAAAAGTCTGTTTGGTATGGTGGGATTATTATCGCAATTGGTCACTTTACCATGGCTCTTCCTGGAATAATGGCTTTGATTTCGGGAGATCATTCTATTAAACCTGAGTTAAGTACGCTTGATACCACTTCCTTTTTTCTTGGATTGATTTTAATTGTAGTTGGTACGGGGCTTTTGAAACCAAATATTAGCTCAATTGTAGGACAGCTTTATCCAAAAGGAAGCACAAAGAGAGATGCTGGTTTTTCTATTTTCTACATGGGGATAAACATCGGTGGTTTTATAGCACCGATTGCTTGTGGTACGCTGGCAACTTATGACATGCACTTGGGCTTTGGTCTTGCTGGTCTAGGGATGGTCTTTGGACTTATTCAATACAAATTGTCTGCAGGACTTCTAGAAGGACTTGGTGATCCACCTGTGGTGGAAACCCCGAAGGAGCTTTCAAGTCAGAAAAAGCTGAAATCTGTAGTGACCTATTTGGGAATCGTGTTAGTTGCAGTGATTGGGATTCTTTTGATGGGAGTAGTGCCAGTAGACGCTTCAGCGATCGCTGGAGCATCAGGGACTGTAATTGCTATTGTTGCTTTTGGATACTTAGGCTACGTGATCGCATTTGGCGGGCTAAATAAATCAGATAAAAACAAAGTAGGCGTAATCGCTATTTTATTCCTTTTCTCGGCAATGTTTTGGTCTGGATTTGAGCAGGCAGGATCCACCTTGAATCTTTTTGCAGATAGATTTACAGACAGAACCATCCTCGGTTGGGAGATTCCTACCAGTTATTTTCAATCTGTAAATTCCTTATTTATTATAATTTTTGCGCCTATTTTTGGAGCACTCTGGGTATGGTTAGGTAGAAGAAATCTAGAGCCGAGTTCTCCTTTGAAATTCACTTTTGGTCTTCTGCTTTTAGGCGTTGGTTTTTTTGTCATGTATTTCGCTACCAAGATAGCAGCGTCCGGTGATTTGGCTGCACCTACTTGGCTTCTGGTTACCTATATGCTTCATACTTTCGGTGAGTTGAGTTTGTCTCCAGTGGGATTGAGTTTGGTGACCAAATTAGCTCCTCAAGGTTATGGAGGTCAAATGATGGGGATCTGGTTCTTATCAATTGCCTTGGGGAATCTATTTGCAGGTCTGATCGCTGGTGAAGCCAGTGGCGGGACTGAAGAAGCATTGGCGCAAATGCCGGATCAGTATATGATGATTATTTATACTGTGTTTGGTTCTGCAGCGCTATTGTTCATCTTAAGACCAATGATCAAAAAAATGATGGGAGAGGTGAATTAACCTTCCTTATATTATAGGTTGTAAACAAGAAAGGCTGTCCATCGACAGCCTTTCTTGTTTGTTACCATTCCATTTCTGTTAGAATAAACTTCCTTGTACCGTAGTCTTCTTGGTTGCTTGGATAGTGCCTTTTAGCATTTCCTGCATCAGTCGAAGGAATCCTGGCTCCCAGTTTTCTGGGTGGATTTTAAGATCTTTGCCTTCGTAATCAATAGGTCCAAGCATTTTCTCATAGCCTATGATCATGCTCCAGACGGTGTAAAACGTGATTTCTGGCTGTAGTTCCGCTCGAATACTTCCGTCTTTGATACCTTGACTGACCATCATACTACCGATTTTGGCGGGCTCGTGATGAATTTCCAAAAGTTTTTGGAAATGTACAGACTCCATCGTTTTTGGATCAATTAGCTTGCGTGTTTCTGGGTTATTATATTTCTTGAGGAGATCCAGAAAATTAAGAATAGCATCGTAATAGACTTGATTTGCTTTCGCAAAGGCTACGATTTTCACCATAAGATCCGAGAGCATTTCCAATCCTGATTTTCCTTTGGATCTGTACACGTCCCTGAACTCATCCTTGAATTGGTCGAAGGCTTTTTTGGTCAAAGCCATGAAAAGGTCTTCCTTATTCTTGAAATAAAAATAGGTGAGGCCTTTACTGATTCCTGCTGATTTGGCCACATCTTCCATTCTGGTGGCTAAATAGCCTTTGGAAGTGAAAAGTGAAACTGCTGAGTCTAAAATGAGTTTTTCTTTATTTTTCTCTCCTGCCATGGGGTTTGATTCTTTTTCTAAAAATAGAATTCAAAGATATTAAACTTGGGTCAAAAACAGGCTTTCACTCAGGTTAAATTTAGCTGAAATGCATAAAAAAAAGGCTTTAGTAAATCCCTAACGCCTTTTTTTGAGTGAGTATCATGTAGTTACGTCACTTCCACGATGCAATAATTTTTCTTGCCTTTTTGCACAAGTAAATACTTATCCTGAAGAAGAGTCAAATTTATGGAAGCAGTTGGATCGGTTAGTTTTTCTTTGTTTATGCTCACTCCACCACCTAGGATCATTTTTCTGGCTTCTCCTTTTGAAGCAAAAACAACACCCTGCGTGATGTCTCCAAAGAGATCCAAAATTGAGGTTAATCCTGAATATTCCTCCGGACTAACCTGAACTTGAGGGACTCCTTCGAAAACCTGTAGGAAAGTACGCTCGTCCAATGCTGCCAAGTCCTCAGTTGAAGACTTGCCAAACAATATTTCTGAAGCCTTCACAGCCATCTCATAATCAGAATTTCCATGAACCATGATGGTGATTTGCTTTGCTATTTCCTTTTGCAATATGCGAAGGTGAGGTGCTTCTGCATGCTCAGTTTCTAGTTTTTCGATGGTTTCTTGATCCAAAATTGTGAAAATGCGAATGTATTTTGAAGCATCTCCGTCAGATACATTCAGCCAAAATTGGTAGAAAGCGTAAGGAGAAGTTTTCTCAGGATCCAGCCACACAGAACCACCTTCGGTTTTGCCGAACTTAGTTCCGTCAGCTTTAGTGATCAAAGGCACCGTCAAAGCATAGGCGCTTCCTCCGCCCATTTTTCTGATCAATTCCGTACCGGTTACTATATTTCCCCATTGATCTGATCCACCCAGCTGAATGGAGCAGTTTTTATTTTTCCACAAATGGTAAAAATCATAGCCTTGGATCAGCTGATATGTGAATTCTGTGAAAGAAAGTCCATGTCCATCCTCCAGACGTCTTTTCACAGAGTCTTTAGACATCATATAGTTCACGGTGATATGCTTGCCTATATCGCGAATGAAATCCAAAAAGCTGAATTCTGACATCCAATCATAATTGTTTACGAGCTCAGCTTTATTAGAAGTAGAGCCGGAAAAATCCAAAAACTTCGAAAGCTGTCCTTGTATGCAAGCCACATTATGATCGAGAGTGTTTTTATCCAAGAGATTTCTCTCCGTGGATTTGAAGGAAGGATCTCCGATCATCCCAGTGGCACCGCCAACTAATGCAAATGGCTTGTGACCAGCACGTTGGAAGTGTAAAAGCGTCATCACTCCCACCAAGTGACCTATGTGTAAGGAATCCGCCGTAGGGTCGAAGCCTAGATAGGCCGAAGCCATTCCTTTAGTCAGGTGTTCTTCGATTTCCGGAGTCATATCCTGAAGCATGCCTCTCCAGCGTAATTCTTCTATAAATGAATTCATCTAATGCGTTGATTTTTGGAGGTGCAAATATAGTCTTGTCTGCCTAAGGAATGAAGGAAAGCTTTAATCCATTAGAGCTTTTTAATCTCATTTACGCCGAAAAGTACCGATCAAAAAATGTGAGTAAATAGAAATTACAATTTTGATTACTTTCAAAAATAAATTTGAACACTATGAATAAAATACTTAAGATTTTCACAATTCTTCTTAGTTGTCTGCTTGGCAATATCACATTCGCTCTGGATGCGCCTAATTGGATGCGTTATCCCGCTATTTCTCCAGATGGGAGTCAGGTAGTTTTCACATATAAAGGAGATCTGTATTTGGTAGCTAGTACCGGTGGCGCTGCACGACAGATTACTTTCCATGAAGCACATGATTATCAGGCTGTGTGGAGCCGAGATGGGAAGTCGATTGCATTCGCGTCTGATCGCTACGGGAACTTTGACATATTTACAATGAGTCCGGATGGTGGAGCGGCAACGAGATTAACATTCCATTCCAATGACGAGCAACCTTTTGAATTCTCAGCCGATGATCAATCGGTGATTTTTGGGACACAAAGAATGGATATAGCAGCCCACAGGCAATATCCTACTGGCTCTCAGCCAGAGCTTTATTCCGTTCCTCGAAAAGGAGGAAGGGTAGATCAAATCTTCACGATTCCTGCCGAATATGTGACAATCAGCAAGGATGGAAGCAAGATGATCTATCATGATAAAAAGGGGGGAGAAAATGAATGGCGAAAGCATCATGAGTCTGGTATTGCCCGCGATATTTGGATCTATGATGCTAAAACCAATGCGCATAAGATGCTGACAACTTTTTATGGTGAAGATAGAAATCCGGTCTTTTCTCCTGATGAATCCGAGATCTACTACCTCAGTGAGACCAATGGAAGCTTCAATGTCTTTGCTATGAATGCTTCAAATCCAGCTCAAACGGAGGCTCTTACATCACTTGAGAATTTTCCTGTTCGGTTTCTTACCATTTCTGATGATGGGCTGATGAGTTTTGGATATGACGGTGAGCTCTATACGCTGCGCAAAGGTGAAACTCCGAATAAGCTTGAGGTTACACTTCAGACACAGGCGATTGCTAATTCTGATAATTATATCGCTATCAATGGTGGCGTGAGAGAAATGTCTATTTCTCCAGACGGCAAAGAGATCGCTTTTGTGGCGAGGGGAGAAGTTTTTGTGACTTCTGTGGATGGTTCTTTGACCAAAAGAATCACGAATACTCCAGAGCAGGAGCGATTTGTGGAATTTGCTCCTGATGGAAAATCACTAGTTTATGCGAGTGAAAGAGATGGGAAATGGCAAATATATCAGAGTACAAAAGTCAGATCAGAGGAGCCGTTTTTCTTTGCTTCCACGCTACTTAAAGAAAAGCCATTGGTAAGTTTGGAGGAAGAGGCATATCTGCCGAAGTTTTCTCCCGATGGAAAAAAGCTAGCTTTTGTGGAAGGAAGAAGAACCTTGAAAGTTCTTGATTTGAATACCAAAACAAGCGTGACGCTGATGACTCCTGATGAACTCTTTCACATGCGCGACGGGGATCAGTATTTCACTTGGGCACCAGATAGCAAGTGGCTTTTGGCTACTTATCGGCCTACGATGGCAAATTCAGAGGTAGTTCTTTTGGATGCCTCGGGTAAAGAGAAGATGAAGAACTTAACGAAAAGCGGTTATGGAGATGATAATGCGATGTGGGTGAACGAGGGCAAACAAATGCTTTGGTTTTCCAACAGAGATGGTTTGCGTAGCTATGCCACTAGCGGGCAAAGTCAGAATGACGTCTATACACTCTTTTTTGACGAGACTGCATGGGATAAATTCTCATTATCAAAAGAGGACTTTGATTTGGTGAAAGAGATCGAAAAAGCAAATAAAAAGGAAGAGAAGGAAGATGAATCGAAGGACGAAAAGGATAAGGAGAAAGACAAGAAAGTTGAAGATTTGAAGTTTGAGTGGGAAGGAATAGAAGAGCGTAAAGCTAGATTGACCATACACTCATCTTCTCTTGGAGATGCAGTTTTGTCCAAGGACGGAGAGAAACTCTACTATTTAGCAGCATTCGAGAAAGGAATGAATCTCTGGAGTACAAACCTCAGAACAAAGGAAACCAAACAAGAAATAAGCCTTGATGCTAATTCTGCAAATTTGGCTTGGGACAAGGAACAAAAGAATCTGTACCTACTTAGCAATGGTACTATCTCCAAGATCAATCCGGATGGAATGAAAAAAGAGGCTATCAAAATTTCTGGAGAAATGACTTATGACAAAGAAGCAGAGATGGCGTATATGTTTGAGCACGTATGGTTACGTACAAAAGGCATTTTCTACACACCTGACATGCATGGAGTTGATTGGGATTCAGCCAAAGTAGATTATGAAAAATACCTTCCATCTATAGGTAATAGTTATGAGTTTTCTGAGATGATCTCAGAGATGATCGGCGAATTGAATGTGTCACATGCCGGATCAAGGTATTCTCGCTCTATTGATATGGCAGATGCTACGGCTGCTTTGGGAGTATTTTGGGATTTCGATTATGATGGCAGCGGCATCAAAATCACCGAAGTCATACAAGGTGGGCCTTTGGATAAGGCAGATTTGGATATCAAAAAAGGGATGATCATCGAGAAAATAGATGGTATAGCACTTACTGCTGAGACTGATATTGCCAAGTTTCTCAATCGAAAAGCTGAAACGTTTACTCTACTCGAAATAGTAAATCCTGAATCGAAGGAGAGAAAGCAGCTTACAATAAAACCTATATCGCTCAGAGCGGAAAATCAATTGCTATATAAGCGATGGGTGAAAATCAATCAAGCTGAAGTAGATAGCTTATCTGATGGAAAACTTGGCTATGTGCATATCCCTGGCATGAGCGACGGCCCTTACCGGAATGTTTATGAAGAAATGATGGGTAAATATCATGATCGTGAGGCTGTGATAGTAGATACCAGATTCAATGGAGGTGGTGATTTAGTCGCTGATTTGGCGATGTTTTTTACGGGCGAAAAGTTCCTGACCTATGCTACTGAGGCTCGATCTGTAGGATATGAGCCTACCTCACGTTGGACTAAGCCAACTTTAGCTATGTTCAACGAAGCTAATTACTCCGATGGACATTGTTTTGCCTGTGGATATACAGATCTGAAAATTGGTAAGACGGTAGGGATGCCTACACCGGGCACTTGCTCATTTGCAGGTTGGGAAGCACTGCCAGATGGATCACGATGGGGAGCAGTTCCAATATCTGCTAAAAATAAGGCTGGAGAATGGTTGGAAAACAACGAGACTAGGCCTGAGTTTCTTGTGAAAAATATGCCAGGTAAAATCGACCGGGGCACTGACCAACAGCTCGAAAAGGCTGTGGAAGAATTATTAAACGATGTAGATTGAGAAGATTAGTCATAAAAAAACCTGGAATTTATTCCAGGTTTTTTTATGACTAACTCATTTCTTCAAGAATGATTACTGAAACGATTTTGTATTCAGTGTTTCATCACTTTTAAAAAAGTCTGTAAGTTTTCCGAAGGAATTTTCGAAATAGCCGTCTAGCATTTTCTTAATAATGAAAGAACGATATTCATCTTTCGATACAATCGGGAAGTACTCATGGCTCTTGCCGTAAGACTTGTGACTTACAAATCCCTTGCGCTCCAATATCCTAACTATCGTTGAGACAGTGTTATATGCTGGCTTTGGATCGGTCATAGGGGTTAGGATATCTTTAACGAACCCTCGTTCGATATCCCAGAGGATTTGCATAATCTCTTCTTCTGCTCTTGTTAATGGTTTCATAAGTAAGGCGTTAAGTTTTAATTACAAGAAAATTATTCGTTTAGTTTCACAATTGCAAAAAAAACCACCTTTACTTTTAATATTTTTTTATCTAATGATATGTGTCGTTTGTATAGTGATATGTCAATTTCAATAAAAATGGCCTCAATTGAGGCCATTAAAATTATGCGGGTCTTAGTTTTATTATTCGTGTCAAGTGAAGTAGCTTGACGATGGGATAGGTGGGATCAAACTCATACCATTTCACCGCGAAATTAGGTCTGTTTGGTAGTTTGTGATGATTATTTTGAAACAATTCCCCAAGCATCAAAACGTCAAGCATAAGACTATTTTTTGAGTGATCATTATTGTCAAAGTTGGCATATCCGTACTTATGCCCACTCCAGTTCACAATAGCTCCATGCACTGGCCCCATAAGGAAGTGAATTGGAAGCAAGAAATACATCCACCAATGCGTACCTGGCAAATCAAAAACAGAGATACAAAGTACATAGATGGCTACATACAATAATCCCCAACTTACTCTTACGAGCATGGTGTCAGCAAATCTATCAAACTTGTTCCAATCAGGAATGCCTTTAGAGAACCTTTCCTCAGGCTTCAGGCGAAAAGCAAAGTATTCATTATAGATGTTTTTTGTCTTCCACATCATGGTGAACAAGTTCTCCGTATGATGAGGACTATGCGGATCCTTTGGCGTATCGCTGTAGGCATGGTGCATTCTGTGCAGAATAGCGTAGGCTCTAGGAGAGAGGTAGGAACTACCTTGCCACATCCATGTGAAAAAGTAGAAGAATTTTTCCCAATACTTATTCATGTAGAACATCTGATGTGCAGCGTACCTGTGCAGGAAGAAGCTTTGGCAGAACAAGGAGAAATACCAATGCAGCAAGAAGAAAAGGATGATTATCACTCGGCGTAGGATTTATGATTAATTTACAAATATATGGCAACGTAAATCAAGTAACGAATTTCATGTCTGAACCATTCCATTTTTATGAGATGATATTTATCAGGTTTTGAGAAAAGTTAAGCTAAAGCCGTATTTTTATTTCTATGAAAAAGACAAATAAACCATTGAACTTTATAGTGAAAATTCTATTGGGAGGGGTAGCTGTACTCATAGCAGAGTTTCTGCTGCCAGGGATTCATATAGACACTGTGATCACTGGATTTATACTTGCTGCGGTCATCATTTTGATCAATATTACATTAAAACCGATCTTAGTCATTTTAACGCTGCCAATTACAGTAGTTACGCTTGGGCTATTTTTACTTGTAATTAATGCGCTGATGATCATGCTGGCAGATCGGATTATCCCAGGCTTTCAGGTTGATGGTTTTTGGTGGGCAATACTGTTTGCTATCGTACTAAGCGTAATCAATTCACTTTTTGGCAACAATTTGAACCAAGCTGACTGACTAAATATGAGGTAACAAACTGGTAATCAATTGTTATTTTGGGAATAGATTTTTCAAAGAATTGGCAGCAATGGGAAATAATTATGTCGATAATATTTTTTTTACCTCTTCCTTCGGTTATTCCAAATATTAAAACCTGTTAAAAGTAAAAAATGTAAAAAGGTGGCTTTGAAGTTTTTATTTTAAGTTGATAGTTCTAGTTCTTTCTGAATTTTTAGGTTTTATACTCCTTAGAAATACTCAATTTTTTAACAATTTCTTTATTAAATTTTGTGTAATTAATTAAATTCCATTAGATTTTGATAACATATTACTATAGGATTTAGTACTATTGGATTGCTAATCACTTAAAATATTTTACCTATGTCAATTTCAAATCCAGGTTTTGACCCACTGGTCATCGAAGAGCTAAAGGAAGAGTTAGGGGAGCTCAAAAAAACCTTCAAAATATTACCCGATGAAGAAAACGCTGACGAGTTTGTAAATTTCTATTTTATAGGAATGTATCAAGGCAAGGAAGTAATATATGATGCTGCGCTTTACACCCTCAGGTTACATCATGCTAGTGAAGTGTACGAGCTTGCTGAGCATAGAGCAGCTCAGAAATTTCCTAATTTCAAAAGTATATCCTACGAAGAAGATGAAAATGGTAATTTGAAGCCGTTGACTAGTGAGGAGGAAGAGATCGGTTGGTTTATTACCGAGATCATTATGGAGATAGAAGAGGATGAGAGCATAAAAGTGCAGGAATTTGTAGATGTAGATACACATCATGACTATGGAATCGGTGTAGATGCGAGCCTTAATGTGGATCATATCGATGAGCAAGTGATCGCGAAGTTTATCGAGGAATTTAACGATGACACTTTGAAGCTTGATGATACCATGTATGCATTTCAATCTGAAGAAGAAGATATCGAAGATTGATCATAGTTGAGTTAGACCAAGATAATGACGCTTGCTGAACACAAGCGTTTTTTTATGCTAAAAATTGCCTTTTCACCTATTTATAAACATCCGCTGCCAGAGAACCATAGATTTCCAATGGAGAAATATGAGTTGCTTCCAGGCCAATTGCTATATGAAGATATAGTAAAAGAGGATAATTTCTTCGAGCCAAAACCACTTGATGAAAAGTGGATTTTGAATACCCACACGAAGGAATATTGGACAAAGCTCAGGCATTTGTCTTTATCCAAATCTGAAGTTCGAGCTACAGGATTTCCGCTGTCCAAAGAATTGGTGGATCGGGAAATCACCATATTAAATGGTTCTGTCCAAGCAGCTGTCTATGCTTTGCAACACGGGATAGCAATGAATATCGCCGGTGGTACGCATCATGCATATGCGGATAGAGGAGAAGGCTTTTGCTTATTAAATGATATTGCTGTTACGGCTAATTATCTGATTGAAAATAAATTATCAAATAAAGTCCTTGTGATAGATTTGGACGTTCATCAGGGTAATGGAACTGCAAGTATATTTGCAGGTAAACCGGATGTTTTCACATTCAGCATGCATGGAGAAAAGAACTATCCCATGCGCAAGGAAGTTTCTGATTTGGACTATGCTGTACCAGATGGGACAGGCGACGAAGTCTATTTGAAGATTCTTCATTCGCAGCTTGAAATAATTCTGAAAGATTTTTCACCTGATTTTATCATTTATCAATGCGGTGTGGATGTCCTGAAAAGTGATAAATTGGGAAGATTGGCGATGAGTATAGAAGGGGTGAAAAACCGTGATGCTTTTGTGCTGGGAATAGCTAAATCGCTCAAAGTGCCAATCATATGCTGTATGGGAGGAGGATATTCGCCGAACGTAGCCAAAATAGTTGAAGCTCATACACAGGTCTATAGATTGGCTCAAGATCTTTATTTCTAATTAATGAAAAGCAAATTTGTCCAAGATCATAATTCAATTCTTGTAAAATCAATACTTTCTTTATATTTGCGCCCTTGTAATCAATAACATCAACAAAGTGAAAAGAGGATTAAAACTAATCGGTGCATTGAGCCTTGCTACAATGCTTTTATACGGCTGCGATAATGCTGGAACTTCTACAACTACTGGCGAAAGCTCCGCTAAAGAAGTTAAACAAGGCGATTTGAATGTTGCTTTTGTTTTTACAGATAGCGTAATCAACAAGTATGATTACTTCAAATCAAAGTCTGAACAGCTTACTGAAAAAGGAAAGAAATTCGAAGGTGATCTGCAGGGTAGAGCTAGCGGATTCCAACAAGAAGTTCAAAATTTCCAGCAATCCGGCGGTAACATGACAGTGAATCAGCAAAGAGCTAAGCAGGAAGAATTGAGTAAAAAGGAACAGAACCTAATGACTTACCGTGATAATTTGATGCAAGAATTATCTGCTGACGAGGCTGCGCTTTACAGCGAAGTTTACGATAAAGTGCAAAAATACCTTAAAACTTATGCTGAAAGCAACGATATTGACGTGATCTTGAGCTACACTAGAGGTGGAGCAGTTTGGTATGCAAATGATGCAATCGACCTCACTTCAACAGTAATTGAAGGAATAAATAAAGAATACACTGCTGCTCCGGCAGATACAGCAAAATAAGCTGAGATACATTTTCAAATATTCTAACCTAGCTTAGGCTGGGTTTTTTTGTGGGAAAAAATTGGGTAATTTTGAAGCATTAACGAAAATTTACAGAATGAAAATCACTGAATTTTTAAAGCATAATTATCGCCATTTCAATGCAGCTGCATTGATCGATGCAGCTGAAGGATATAAAAGCCACCTGGATAACGGTGGTAAAATGATGGTCACACTAGCAGGCGCGATGTCCACCGCTGAGTTGGGTATTTCTCTGGCGGAGATGATCCGGCAGGACAAGATTCAAATAATCACGTGTACTGGAGCTAATTTGGAAGAGGACGTTTTCAATTTGGTTGCGCATGATTATTATGAGCGTATTCCAAATTACCGAGAGCTTACTCCAGCGCAAGAGCAGGATTTGGTAGAGCGTCATATGAACCGTGTCACTGACACCTGTATTCCGGAAATGGAAGCGATGCGAAGAATTGAAAATGTGATTTTGGAAGAATGGATGAAGGCTGATCAAGCTGGAGAGGCTTTCTTTCCACATGAGTTCTTTTATAAAATCTTACTTTCTGGCAAGTTAGAAGAGTCTTATCAGATTGATCCTAAAGACAGTTGGTTACTTGAAGCTGCCAAAAAGAATATTCCGATTATCGTTCCAGGCTGGGAAGATTCTACCTTGGGAAATATGTATGCGAGTCACGTGATTTCTGGAGACGTGAAAAATGTGCATACCGTTCGTACTGGCATAGAATATATGATTTACCTGGCAGAATGGTATACTAATACCGCTACAGACGAAAGTACGATCGGATTTTTCCAAATTGGCGGGGGAATTGCAGGAGACTTCCCTATATGTGTGGTGCCGATGTTGCACCAGGATTTGCAAAGAGAAAATGTACCGCTTTGGGGGTATTTCTGCCAAATTTCTGACTCGACCACTTCTTACGGTTCGTATTCTGGAGCTGTTCCGAATGAAAAGATTACCTGGGGCAAATTAGGAATCGATACTCCGAAATTTATCATCGAGTCTGATGCAACGATAGTAGCACCATTGGTATTTGCCATTGTGCTAGATCAATAAATTATGAGAAAATTCAATAACGTACTACATAGAGCAAGTGGTGTAATGCTACTTGCTTTTTGCTTTTCCTTCAATCTCCAAGCTCAGAAAGTAGTTTCACTTTCTGGTGCCAATAGTCCTCAGGATGATATGAACCCTGTGTGGATTGGTGACAATACATTACTTTTTACTCGCGCTTTTCACCCTGATAATATAGGCGGAGTCTCTGATCCAGGTGATATCTGGATGACAAAAAAAGATGATTCCGGCAAATGGCAGGAGGCTGTTCACCGAGCAGATCTAAGCACGGATGGATATGATTTTTCTCTGGGTCTAGAGGATTATCTTACGCTCCTGATGTATCACACCGGTGGTGAGCGTTTCGGGATTTATCAATATTCCAAATTTGGGACAGACTGGAATTTTCTTCGTCAGGTATCGATGGCTGGATTGGATGGTCTTTCAGGGCAAGTAGCCGGTCGAGTAGCTTCAGGTGGAAAAGTAATTTTTCTTTCAGGAAAAGGTAAAGATTCCAAAGGAAATGAAGATATCTATGTGAGCGAGAAAGTTGGGCCGATAGACTGGTCAAAACCTGTAAATATCGGTTCTGCTGTGAACACTATGGGACAGGAGATGAGCCCTTTCTATGATGCGAATTCTGGAGAATTGTATTTCTCTTCCAATATGCATGAAGGTGCGGAAGGAAAAGATATTTTCATAGCCAAGCGTATGGGAGATGGTTGGAACAATTGGAGTAAGCCAGTGATATGGAAACAAGTGAGTTCTCCAGGATCTGAAGTTTCGGTTACTTTTATCAATGAGGAAGAAGTGGTATGGACAAGTACTCAGAACAGTGACGGCTTTGCAGATTTATTGACTTTCGAAACGGTTGTGCCACTTGTGATTCCTGATGAGTTTGTGGCCGCAGAACCTGAGCCCATGACTCCGAATAATGTAAATGCTAAAACAGTAGCAATCGTTCCTATTTTCCCTGCTTCTACGGTTGGTTTTCCTGAAGTAAAAGTGACGGAGGAAGTGGATGAAAAGGCAGAAAGTCCTATTTCATGGTTTGTGGTTGATGCAAAAAATAAGACTTTGATTTCGTTTTCTTTGGGTTGGAAAGCTGGAGACAATCTGGTTTCCAAAAGTGCAACTGATTCGGTTATATTGTCTGAGTTGGAAAACTCGCAAGTGAGAGAAATAAAGGTAAATGCGGAAGGATATTTTCCTAAGTCTATTTTGCTAAGTGAAATAAAGACTGGAGAACCAACTGTGGTATTGATGACAAAAGCAGAATCCGGAAGTATAATCTTATTGGATAATGTGAATTTCAAACGAGCTACAGCAGAATTGGAAGGAGAAGATACAAAAGCCTCATTGGTAGAATTGGCTGAATTCCTCCTGAAAAACCCTGCAATGACACTTAGAATTCATGGGCATACAGATAGTGCAGGTGACCCAAGTTTGAACAAAGCACTTTCATTGGATAGAGCAGGAAGCGTTAGAGATTTCTTGATCGAGCAAGGAGTTCCATTTGAAAGCCTGAGGATATCAGGATGGGGAGGCACTAGACCGTCTGCCTCCAATGCTACTGAAGCTGGTAGATCTAAAAATAGAAGGGTAGAACTAGAAGTAGAACGATAAAGAGAATCCGTATTTCTAGAATAAAAAATCCGGGGGTAAAATGACAAGTGATCAGACACAGTGATCAGTCTCAGTCTCAGAATCTGACCATCAAGTTTGATTATCTTGGGAGTAATTATACATAGACTATAAGAAAAAACGGCTTTGAAAGATTATTTCAAAGCCGTTTTGAATTTAAAGAGAATAGTCGCCTCTATAATCCCGCCTCACAAATTGATTGGCTGCTTCGAAATTTGTAATCTCCATCTTCTTACCATCCCACAACAGCTTAATTCCTCTTCCTGGATAGTCAAACTGTGCTGCATTATCTGGTTTTGGAGTTCTATAATCATAGCTTCTGATAGCCAAATTACCCATCAAAACTGATTCGGTAAGTGGGCCGGCAATTGAGAACGGCGAACTCAAGTTTTTGTATTCCTCTGATCCATGGCCTGCGATACAAGCTTCTACCCAGTTATTATAGTGTCCACTATCACCACCTGGAACCCGGTATAGAGTCTGAGGTACGTTAGCATCTTTTGTTTTGGAAGTAGGAAGTAGCTGAGGATTTTTCCCATAGGTAGAGCACATCATTTTGCCTTTAGTTCCTTCGATAATCACGCCGTTACCACCATCACCCATTTGCTCGTTTGGAGCCAATTCCTCAGGTCTAGTTGGCTGAATACCGCCATCCATCCAGTGGAATTCAAGATCTTCTTTGCTTGGTCTGTCAAATCGCAAGGTGATATGAGAAGAAGGGGGGCAACTCTCAGGGAAATATCCTCTTTTAAATTCACCTACATAAACAGAACCTACGGAGCATTCTGCAGATTTCGGATAACCTAGGCCTAATACTCGGAAAGGAGGTTCCATAATATGGCAAGCCATATCACCAAGCGCACCAGTTCCATAATCCCACCAACCTCTCCAGTTAAATGGCACCAAATTACCTACGTAATCTTTGTACGGTGCTGTACCTAACCAAAGATCCCAATCCAAATCAGTAGGAGGAGTCACTGGCTCTGATGGCCATTGTATTCCCTGTGGCCAAACAGGCCTGTCTGTCCAAGAGTATACTTTAGTAGCTTCACCAATTAAACCTGCATCATACCATTCTACCATTTGGCGAACGCCATCTCCAGAAGAACCTTGGTTACCCATTTGGGTGACTACTTTATATTTCTTTGCTGCTTCAGTAAGCATTCTTGCTTCATAGATATCATGAGCTAGTGGTTTTTGCACATAGACATGTTTGCCCATTTTCATGGCTGCCATAGCTGCAACTGCATGTGTATGATCGGGAGTTGAAACAGTGACTGCATCTATATTCTTTTCCTCCTTTTCCAGCATCTCGCGGAAATCCTTGTAATATTTAGCCTTAGGATGTAATTCTCGACTTGCCTTAGCTCTCGAATCATCCACATCACAAAGTGCTATGAAATCCGCTTTCTCTGTTCGAGTTATACCACGTACATCACTTCCACCCATTCCCCCCACACCAATACTAGCTACCCGAAGTTTGTCACTTGGGGCTATGAAGCCTGGTCCTCCTAAGACATTTCTTGGGACTATGTAAAATCCGGCGGCAGCTAATGCCGATCCTTTCAGAAATTTTCTCCGGGAATTCCCAGAACTTGAGTCTTTACTTTTCATTAGATTAATAATTATGTTGAAGAGGGTTTTTGATATTTTTCGCTAGTTTCTTGAATCAGATCAACTTCTGATCATTTAAATCGGAAATTATCAAAAACAAGTCATAATGTTCAGCCCATTCATAAAATTTGAATAGGAATCTCTAATTACTGTTGAATTAATACCTGTTTAAGTGTTTTAGTATAAAATCAATTAGTGTCAATAAGCTTATCAGAAAAATTAGATTAAGTTTACTCAAACCTTTATTCTATGAAATATACCCTATGGACATTAGCTGTTTTGGCAGTATTATCTAGTAGCTCCTGCCAATCTCCAGATTCAAATAGACTTGAAGATGCAGGCATCATTCCTATCCCAAGTGCTATTTCTTCTGCATCTGGAGTTTTTGAGTTAGGAGATGATTCTTCCATTCAATTGATGGGAACTAGCGAGGATTTGACAAGAGTTGGGAATTATTTGGCTGATAAGTTGCGACCTGCTACCGGCTATGATATTCCAGTAAGTTCAGGAAGTGGTGATCTGATTTTGGAGTTGACTGATGGAGAGGCTTCTGAGAAATATAGTATTGAAATCACAAGTGAACAGGTGAAAATATCATCAACTTCTGCAGCTGGACTTTATTACGGCATGCAGACACTTATTAAAGCATTTCCGGTGGAGATTGAAAATACTTCCAAAGTGGATGTGGATTGGGTACTTGCAAATGGTACAATTGAGGATGAGCCGGAGTTTGCATACAGAGGAGCAATGCTGGATGTGGCTAGACATTTTATCAGTATGGAAGATGTGAAACACTATATAGATCAGATGGGAAGCCTGAAATTCAACTACCTTCATCTTCATTTATCCGATGATCAGGGTTGGAGAATTGAAATCAAATCCTGGCCAAAACTGACTGAGATCGGTGGGAAAACTGAAGTAGGGGGAACTGAAGGCGGATTTTATACCCAAGAAGAATATTCTGAGATTGTTGACTACGCAGCAGACAGGTTTATTACCGTAGTGCCAGAGATAGATATGCCGGGTCATACCAATGCGGCTTTGGCAGCTTATGCAGAACTGAACCCGGGTGTGAATTTACCAGATGGTGATTTTGCTACTATGACCGAAGGAAAAATTGATTTTGATATCCTTGACAAGAATCCGGAGCCGGCAGAGCTTTACACAGGTATTGAAGTAGGTTTTAGTACGTTTGCGACCAATAAAGAAATCACTTACACTTTTGTAGAAGATGTGATTAGAGAACTTGTTGAGCTTACACCTGGTCCATACATTCACATTGGCGGCGATGAGTCTCATGTGACAGAAAAAGATGATTACATTTATTTTGTAGAGAGAGTGCAAGAAATTGTAACTAAGTATGGTAAAAAGAGTATTGGTTGGGATGAAGTAGCCACTGCGAAATTATTGCCGGGCACCGTAGCTCAATTTTGGGCCTTGGAAGAAAATGCGAAGCTGGCAAAGGAGCAAGGAAATCAGATCCTGATGTCACCAGCTAAGCGTGCATATCTCGACATGCAATATGACTCTACGTCTAGACTCGGACTTCATTGGGCAGCATATATTGAACTTGATGATGCTTACAATTGGGATCCAGCGACCTACGCAGACGGGATAAATAAATCTGATATTTTAGGAGTTGAAGCGCCGCTTTGGACTGAAACAATTGCCAGCCGCGCTGATATTGAATACATGGCTTTTCCTAGATTGGCAGCACTAGCTGAAGTAGCTTGGTCTACAAACGAGCGAAGAAACTGGGAAGACTTCCAAAAGAGAATTGCTCAACAAGGTAAGCGCTGGGATATCAATGGAATAGGTTTCTATCGATCACCCAAAGTCAATTGGTAAAAAATACTTATGAAATTAAAGACCCGGCCTTGACCGGGTTTTTTTGTTTTTTAGGAATGGATATTCTTTGAATTTGATTAAAATGAAACTAATATGGATGTTAATTTTAAAATCATCCGATCAAATAGCTTGATTACTATAACTAGAAAACTTTAATGGGCGAATACATTATTTCCTTTGCGAACTGGATCTGGGGAACTCCTATGCTTATCATCTTAATGGGTGGAGGAATGCTTCTTTTGGTTCATTCCGGCTTTGTCCCCTTTCGCAAAATAGGCCATGCAGTAGGATTACTCCGAGGTAAATATGATGATACCTTTGCTCCAGGTCAGATTACATCATTCCAAGCGTTATCAGCCGCTATTGCAGCGACTGTCGGACTGGGAAATATAAGTGGTGTTGCCATTGCTATAAATATGGGTGGTCCGGGCGCAATTTTTTGGATGTGGGTATCTGCTTTTGTAGGAATGGCTACGAAGTTTTATACCTGCAGCCTTGCAATAATGTATCGGGGAAAAGACTCCGAAGGTAATATACAAGGCGGCCCCATGTATGTCATAGAGGAAGGAATGGGGAAAAAGTGGAAATTTCTCTCTATTATATTTTGTAGTGCTGGTGTTTTGGGGTTACTGGCAATTTTCCAAGCCAATCAATTGACAGCTGTAATAAGAACTGTAATCCTAGAACCTGCAGGATTGGATGAGGGAGATAAGACCAGATGGATTATCGGTATAACTATGATGATAATTGTCGCGATCGTGATTCTTGGAGGAATCAAAAGAATAGCTGCGGTAGCGTCAAAAATGGTCCCTTTTATGGTTGGACTCTATTTCATCACAGTAATAATTATAGTTTTCAAATACTTAGGAGATGTACCTGATATGCTATTGAAAATCGTTACTGATGCTTTTACAGGCGAAGCAATGGCAGGTGGAGCAGTAGGAGCTGTGATAATCATAGGAGCTAGACGTGCTGCATTCTCTAATGAAGCTGGTATTGGAACCGCCCCGATGGTTCATGGAGCTTCTAAAAACAATGAGCCTATTCGAGAAGGTTTGATCGCTATGCTTGGGCCTTTTATTGACACAATTGTAGTTTGTACTCTTACTGCATTAGTGATCATGCTGACAGGCGTGTGGGAATCGACCGAAAAGGATGGGGTGAGACTTACCCTTGCTGCATTCGATATGGCACTTCCTTTTTATGGGAGATACCTTTTGATGATTGCTGTATTGGTTTTCGCGTTGTCCACGATGTTTACCTATTCCTATTATGGTCACAAATGCTTTGGTTATCTCTTTGGTGCAAAAAGAGCTGATTACTACAATTATTTTTATTTGATCACAATCGTAGTGGGAGCTGTGGCATCGCTGGAAGTTGTGATTAGTTTGGTAGATGGGATGTATGCGATCATGGCTGTACCGACGATGATTTCCACGATCTATTTGGCACCGAAAGTCAGAGTAGCTATGAAGGATTATTTCCATAGAATGAAAAGTACTTAATCATGAATATCCTGATTTCTCCCAACGCTTTTAAAGGCACGATGAGCGCTCGTGAAGCTGGAGAAATTATTCAGGATATTACTAACAGTAAATTTCCCCAGTTCAACACCGATTTACTCCCAATAGCAGACGGGGGAGATGGCACGTGCGAGTTGTTGACTGAGATATTAGGCTTGGATAAAAAGCATGCATGGGCACTTGATCCATTTGGGAGACCTATTCTGTGTTCTTATGGATGGGATGAGCATTCCCGAAAGGCCTATGTAGACGTTTCTGCTGCCTCCGGAGTAGGATTATTAGGGAATGAGGTAAAGAACCCTTTTGTCGCCTCTAGTTTTGGTACAGGCCAACTCATTCGGAATGCAATTAAACTAGGTGCTGAAGAAATAGTTATTGGACTTGGAGGAAGCGCAACAGTTGATTTGGGAATTGGGATTTTAGCAGCTCTGGGTATTCATTTTTTAGATAATCATGGCAGAGAGTTAACTATGTTTGCTCCAAATTTTCTTTCCAAAATCAGACATATTCAAAAATCTCCAAGTATCCCTAAAGTTAGATTTTCATGTCTCTGTGATGTGAAAAATCCGTTTTTCGGGGATAGAGGGGCTATTCCTGTATTTGGGCCTCAAAAAGGACTTCTACCGACTCAGTTCGAATCTTACGAATTAGTATGTGAGTCAGTAGTAAATCAGCTTTTTCGAAAGCAGAAGAAAACATTTGTGGATGAGCAGGGCTTTGGTGCTGCTGGCGGAATAGCTCTTGGACTTTCAGCATTTTTTGAAACTGAAATCAAATTCGGATCACATTACTTTTTTGAACAAGTAAATCTAGAAGCAAGGGTGAAATGGGCTGACTGGATTATCACAGGCGAAGGGAGATATGATAACCAATCTGCTGAGGGGAAAGCTTGTTTTGAACTATTGAAATTAGCTCATAGTCACTCAAAAAAAATAACCTTGATTACGTCTGGAAATGAAGTTGGAGTAGAGTTATTCGACCAAGTATTGAAATTGCCTGATCTTGATTTCTCTAAACCAGCGTATAAAGAAAAGTCAAGAGAAAATCTCCGCACTTCGGTTGCTAGAGAATTCTCTCTGGACTTTTGAATTAGTGATGATTATACTCTATGATGATCAGCATTCCAGATCTTGATGCTTTTTTTGATCTCTTTTGGAACTAAATTATCTTTTATTGATTTATCCATTAATTCCAAGATCTCATCGTCACCAGCAAATCTTAAAGCGATAATCTGTGCTGAAGTAAGTTGGCTCTCTTTTTTGTAAAAAGGTGAGCCAGTTAGGTAGAAATAGCGCTGTCTCATCTCCAATCTGATGATTCTGTTCTGATTTTTGATAGCATACAATCTAGTGAGAAGAGAAATTAATAATACTAGAAACGCCAGCAAACCTAAGTATATGCTTTCAGAAATTGATTGGGAAGAGCTAAAGTCCATCCTTGCTGCTGTCCATCCCAAGAAAAGCAAAGCCATAGGCATTATGAAAAAGTGATGCAGAGGGTAATACTTTGCGTGATTTTCGAAATTCTGTGTTTTTGGCATTTTGAAAGACATAAAAAAAGGAGGCGTGAGCCTCCTTTTAAGTAAGATATAGGTTATTAGTGATCTGCTTTTTTCTTCTTGTTGAGGGAACTTCGTGTATCTATTGCAGTTATCCCGGCTCCAAGACCGATTAGTACACACACAATCACAAGGAAGGTTTGGGCTCCTCCAGCAAGCGGAGAAATAAAAACGTCAAGTAATATCATGATCAATTTGTTGAATTTCTAAAGATTGCTCGAAGATAAATTCTTAACTCCAATTAACCAAAGGATTCTAGTTAATCGAACTGATCATCATCGAAATCTTCTTCTTCCTCAGCATCATCGTCATTATCGAAATCTTTGATGTTGTCATCGACAAACTCATTTTCTTCCTCGAGATCATATTCATCTTCGAAATCATTGCCGAAATCTTCATCATCATTGAAGTTATCGTCATCTTCTAAATCGTCTTCAAAATCCTCCATAGTAGTTTAGATAGGGGTTTTTAATAGTTTAACCTACGAATTAAAGTAAAAAAATAGGTAGCACAATACTGCAGATATAATTTTTTTCAACTTTTTTTACGCGACTTCTATTTCAATAGTTTTTATTCACTTTTGAAATGAGAAAGTTTGAGTTCAAAGTAGGCTAGGACATTTAATATCAGAATGATTAAAAAATTTTGTGAAGACTTTTTCAAATTATCGTTTGGCAGTGCTACAAAATGTACAATCTAGCAATAGGTAAAAAAAAATACCCCAAATTTTTGGGGTCAGTTGAAAATCGATTTGATGTACTTTTTTATGAGGGGTTTTGAGAAATAGTCCTTCACTATACTGTAACCACTAGCTTTATTAATGTCTCTCTCGTCCACGGAACTACTCAAAATGTAGATTTGTGCTTCATTTTGGTCAGAATTAAAGATATCCAAGAAATCCCATCCAGTCATTTCTGGCATGTTTATATCCAGGAAGAGGTAATTGGGCTTAATAGAATAGATTTCTTGCAAAGCAGCTCTGGCACTGTGGTACTTGAAAAATTGACATGGCTCTTTTACATTCCTGGAAATAAGCTTTTCAGTAATGAAAGTACTGATTGGGTCGTCATCTATTAAGACAATGGTTAACATTCAAATGCAAAAATTAGAGGCTGAAATGCAATATATCTAATACAAAAGTACTAGGTAATTGATATTTTACAAATATTTTGCCAAATAAGACCAAAAAGATATTTTAATTCTGCTGTAAAGCCATTATGAAGAGGGCAATAGAACAACTCTAGGATTTGAGGCTTGCTTTTTGGCTTATGTTGTCACTCATTTATGAATAATAAACCAACGGACATTACTGGCTTTCCTTGATTTCATAAAGGAAATATTCTATGATTTTATCTGTTGTTTTCAATACTCTTCTACTTTTGGTTTTCTCACTGCTAACTTCAGTTACACCTGTCAAAGTCATTAGTAATTTATCTTCCTTTTGGTCTATGAAATCCACAATTACCTGCACTAATTCATAATTAGTCGTGCTGGTATTATTTCGGTTGTTGGAATAGGGATTATACATCCACGGATCCCAAACTCGGTAACCCCAAAACGGATAAGAATTGAAAGTCTGTGTGTTTTCTCTTTTTCTAAGGTCTTCATTGGAAGTGTATCGAATAACCAACTCAGGTTCGGTTTTGTCGTAAACCAACCCTTCTGCTTCTAGTGCTTCTTGCAAGTGTATTTGAACTTGTTGATCAATAAACTGAGAGGAAAAGCCTCTCATCCCCACTTCCTGATTGATGATCACAAATGACTTGTAGGGCCTTCTTACAGGTATTTCAGTGTTTTCCTTGAAGATTTCAATAGAACTGCAAGAGCTAAGTGCTAATAACAGAATGAGCGTAAAGAAGTAGTTTGAGCGTGATTGGTTCATTGTTTATAGCTTTTTCTTCAAAAACGGGGAATGAAATAGAAAGTTAGAATTTACTGGTTAACGAAAAACTTGTTCCCTTTATTTGGGAATTTTTGTTTGTCTTCGATATCAAATGCTACTTTTGCCCAAAGTATAAGAAATGATTAGACCTGATTTTGATGATATTTTTATGGAATTGGCTGTCAATTTGGCCAAACGTTCCCATTGTATCAAGAAGCATGTGGGAGCTGTTCTAACCAAAGACACCCGTATTATTTCCATAGGCTATAATGGCCCTCCCGCCGGCACGCACAATTGTGATGTGGAATTTCCTGATCATGGCTGTGCCACAGATAGCAAAGGCAGCTGTTCTTTGGCTCTACATGCGGAGCAGAACGCAATCCTTTACGCAGTAAAAAATAATACAGCAGTGGATGGATCAACACTTTTTGTGACTCTTTCTCCATGCCTTGCCTGTGCAAGAATCATTTTCTCTATGGGAATTTCAAGAGTGATTTATCTCTTTTCCTATGCTGAATACAAAGGAATTGGTTCTGATGAAGGGGTAGATTTCTTGAGAAAATTCGGTGTGCAGGTAGATAAATATGAAAAGACACTGGAGGTAAACGATCAATTGGTCTAAAGGAAATTGACTTCCGGGTGAATGGAAATGTTAAATTTATCGAGAACTGATTGCTGAATTTTTTCAGCTAAGTTTTTAATTTCATTTCCATCACCGTCGCCATAATTCACTAGCACAAGAGGCTGTTTGGCATGCACGCCGATTTCTCCAAACCGCCGCCCCTTCCATCCGCATTGCTCAATTAGCCAAGCTGCAGGTACTTTCACGCCCTCAGCATTTGGGTAACCAGGAATGGAAGAATACTCACTTTTTAAGATTTGATACTGGTCAGACGAGATTGTTGGATTTTTGAAAAATGAACCGGCATTTCCTATTTCTTTTGGATCTGGAAGCTTTGATTGTCGGATGTGGATCACTGCATCTGAAATTGTTTTTAGGCTGAGTTCTTTTACTCCATTAGCTTCAAGGGTTTCTTTAATTGCCCCATATTCAGTGTGAAATTCAGGAGCTTTTTTCAGTCTGAAAACTACTGAGCATATCACATATTTGCCTTTCAGTTCATGTTTGAAAACACTTTCCCTATAGCCAAATAGGCACTGCCCGGCATCGAATTCTTCCATTACTAAAGTATCTCTGTTTAGGGCTTTCAAACTGGCGAATACATCTTTTATTTCTACCCCGTATGCACCGATATTCTGCATGGGTGATGCACCCACAGTCCCTGGAATTAGAGAAAGATTCTCTATTCCAGCCCAGTCATTTCCGATTGCTTCCAGTACAAATTGGTGCCAATTCACGCCTGCACCTACTTCTACGAAGAAAAACTCCTCTGTCTCATTTATGACTTTGATACCATCAATTTCAATTTTGATTACCAAAGCATCTTGATTTTGTGTAAGGAGCACATTACTTCCACCACCAAGAATCAATGAGTTGATTTTCTGTGATTTAGCCCAGTTTAAAGCTTCTTTTAGCTCATCGATAGATTTTACTGCGACAAAAAATCGAGCATTTTTAGCAATTCCAAACGTGTTGTGTGCCTTGAGGGAGATGTTTTCTTGTATATTCATAAGCCTAGAGTGCCTTGCGAAATAAGCAAGATTTTGGCCGAATAAGAAATGAAATCACCCAATTGAGCTTTAATAAATGAAATCGAGCCTGAATAAAATGTCACTTGGAAGGATGAATATACACCATGCGAGATTCCATGTGGCCTTTGGAAGACAAATTAAAAACACATGAAAGAACTGCTCATAAATGGAGTACGGATTAGACCGGGCCAATCGATGAACATTGAAATTGCAATCGCAAAACTCCCTACCCACACATTAATTGATCTGCCTATTTTTATAAGATCCTCCAAAGAAGAAGGACCAGTAGTATTGATTAGCGGCGGTGTACATGGAGATGAGATCAATGGCGTTGTTACAGCCAAAAGATTACTTGAAGAAGTGGATGAGGGTCTTGAACTGCTGAAAGGAACTCTGATATTTATTCCTTTGGTGAATATATATGGCTTCCTTTCGAACAGTCGAACTTTTCCGGACGGGAGAGATCTAAATCGAAGTTTCCCGGGGAGCAAAAAAGGTTCTTTAGCAGCTAGTATAGCCTTTATTCTTAGTAATGAAATTATTCCCCAGATTGATTACGGAATTGACTTCCATACCGGGGGACGTATGCTGACTAATTATCCGCAAGTCCGTGTGGACTATAAGGATAAGGTGGCATTAGAACTGGCAAAGTCTTTTGGAACACATTATATAATCAACTCAAAGTACATTGAGAAGTCTTTTAGAAAAGAAGCTTACAAAGCAAGGAAGCATATCATTGTATTTGAAGGCGGGGAGTCTATGAGGTTGGATGAGTATGGGATTGAAGAAGGAGTAAATGGTACCAAGCGGATGTTGGCGAGTCTGGGAATGCTTGCCAATGCGCCGGCGCCTCAAGCGAGTATTTTTTTGAAAGAAAGCAGTTGGGTAAGAGCAAGGGCATCTGGGATTTTTAACTCAAGTGTGAAAGTAGGAGAGTCTGTAAAAAAAGGCCAGATCTTGGCACGAATTTCGGATCCATATGGTCAGGTGAAAATCCCTGTCAAAGCACCTACAAACGGACATATCATAGGAATGAATAATTTACCTGTGATCAATACTGGAGATGCTTTGGTACATATCGGTAAGGAATAGTTAACCCAATCATTACCTTTTAGACTCTAAATTTCAGCCTTTTATGTCACTAGTAGAAGCATTTAGGGGAGTAAGAAATCACTCTCTTTATCTATGCAAAAATTTAATAACTGAGGACTATAGCTTACAAGCATCAGAGGAAGTCAGCCCCCCAAAATGGCACTTAGCACATACTACCTGGTTTTTCGAGCAGTTTATTCTTGTGCCAAATGATCCCGATTATGTGGTGAAACATCCTCAGTTTAACTTCCTATTCAACTCCTATTATAACTCCCTAGGAACCAGAACCGCAAGAAATCAAAGAGGTTTGATGTCTAGGCCATCTGTGGCTGAAGTCAAAGCCTATCGTGCGTATGTAGATGAAGCTATGGCCAACTTGATTCAGAAAAACAATCCAACTATAGATGAGTTGGTAATTCTTGGTATGAATCACGAACAGCAACATCAGGAATTATTGATTTCAGATTTGAAATACAGTCTGTGGCATAATCCGCTGAATCCTGAAGTAATGGATATTTCGGAGTACACTCCTGAGTCAGAGTCAAAGTGGATTTCTATAGAATCTGGAGTCTATGAAATTGGCTACCAAGGAGATTCCTTTTGCTATGACAATGAGCTGAATCCGCACAAGGTTTATATCAGTGATTTTGCGATCTCCTCAGCATTAGTTACTAATCAGGATTTTCTTGAGTTTATGGAAGCAGGTGGCTACGATGACCCCAACTATTGGCATGATGAAGGTTGGGCTTGGACAAAAGAACTAGAAGTAAAAGCACCGCTTTATTGGGAAAAGAAGGATGGAGATTGGTGTTATTATACGCTTGACGGACTTAAGCCAATTGATAAAAAAGCTGCCGTTTCCCATGTGAATTTTTACGAAGCTTCGGCCTTTGCTTCTTGGAAAGGAATGCGACTGCCGACAGAATTCGAGTGGGAAGTTGCACAAGATCAATTCGACTGGGGCAAAAGATGGGAGTGGACTAACTCGGCATATTTAGCTTATCCTGGTTTTACTGTCGCTCCCGGAGCCATAGGGGAATACAACGGTAAATTTATGATCAATCAAATGGTGCTTCGTGGTGCCTCGGTTGCTACTTCGGAAGGACATTCCAGACCGACATATAGAAACTTTTTTCATCCAAAATACAGATGGCAATTTATGGGCATTCGCCTTGCCAAATCACTTTAACCTATGAATGCTAAAAACACAGATTTCGGGACATTTGCCCAAGATGTAATGCTTGGTCTTAATTCAACTCCGAAGACCTTACCCTCCAAATATTTCTACGATGCCAAAGGTGATAAGCTTTTTCAGCAGATTATGGCCTTGCCTGAGTATTATCTTACACGGAAGGAATATGAAATATTAGAGGGTCAACATGAGCAGATTTTAGCTCCTATTCTGGAACAAGATCAGCCGTTTAATCTAGTGGAACTTGGAGCAGGAGACGGAATGAAAACCAAAATTTTGCTTAGATACCTTACTCAAAAGAGGGTAGAATTCACCTATTATCCGGTGGATTTCTCAGGTTCAGTTTTAGAAGGATTGGAAGATAGTCTAGCCAAAGAGCTTCCTGAATTGGCAGTGAATCCGATTCAGGATACTTACAGAGATTCATTGAAGAAACAAATCTGGGAGGATGGAAGGCCCAATCTGATTTTATTTCTGGGAGCTAATCTTGGGAATTTTGGTGTTGAGGAAGCTAAAAATATCATTGATCACTTGCGTGTGGGTACGAAGAGAGGTGACCTGGTTTTGCTTGGCTTTGATCTCAAGAAAAACCCTCAAACCATATTAGATGCTTACCATGATGAGCAAGGAGTGACCCGTGAGTTCAATATGAACTTACTGGATCGAATTAATAGAGAATTGAACGCTGATTTTGATAGAGATTCATTTGTTCATTGGCCTACTTACAACCCTGTAAGCGGGGAATGTAGAAGCTATTTGGTCTCTCAGAAGTCCCAGATAGTTACTATCGGAGCTTTAAATCAAAAATTTGAATTTGAGGCATATGAGTCAATTTTTACTGAAATATCTAAAAAGTATAGTTTGTCAGAAATCAGCCAATTAGCTTCCTTAGGTGGATTTCACGTCGAAGAAAATTTTACAGATTCAGAAGGATACTTTGCAGATGTACTTTGGAAAAAGCATTAAAAAAAGCACTGAGAAATCAGTGCTTTTTTAATTTGATTATGAGGTATATTAACTAAAGTAACGCTTCAATCCTTCTAGTTTTTCTTCAAGTTCTGCTTCTACTTTCCTGTAATTTTCTGTATTAGATAGAGGAGCATTTACGGAAAAATAATACTTGATTTTTGGCTCTGTGCCTGATGGTCTTGCGGATATTTTACTTCCATCAGCAAGATAGAATTGCATCACGTTGGATTTGTCCATATCGAGCTTTACGGATTTTCCGGACTTCACATTTTTTACAGTACTTTCTTTCACATCTACAATTTTCTCCACCGCTATTCCATTCATTTCCGATGGAGGGGTAAGGCGGAAATCATTCATCAAGGCCTGAATTTGCTCAGCGCCGTCTTTGCCTTTTTTGGTCACAGAAATTAACGATTCCTTATAAAAACCAAACTGATTGTAAATCTCAGCAAGAACATCAAAAACTGTTTTGCTTTGAGTTTTATAATAAGCGACTAATTCAGCCACCATAGCGCAAGCACTTACACCGTCCTTGTCTCTTACAAAATCCCCAACCAAATAACCATAAGATTCTTCGCCCCCTGCGATGAAGGTTTCTTTGCCTTCCAGATCTTTGATTATTGCAGCGATATTTTTAAACCCTGTCAATACGGAGAAACATTTCACTCCAAATCCTTCACATATTCTATCTATCAACTCTGTGGTCACGATGGTATTGACCATGAACTGATTACCATCTAGCCTACCAGCTTCCTTCCATTTACTTAATAAATAGTAGGTTAGGAGGGAGCCAGTTTGATTTCCGTTCAGTAGCTCAAATTCACCAGATGCATTGGGAACTGCTGCGGCATATCGGTCACCATCAGGATCACAAGCTAATACCAATTCAGCACCAACTTCTTTTCCAAGCTTTAGTGAAAGCGTCAATGCTTCCGCTTCTTCCGGGTTTGGATAAATGACTGTAGGGAAATTACCATCTGGCTCTGCCTGCTCTTCTACGATGTTCACGTTTGCAAAGCCAAAGGTTTTCAGAGCAGCAGGAACCATTTTGCCAGAGGCACCATGAATAGGAGAAAAGACAATAGGCATATCTTTTTGAGATGCAATTGCATCTGGAGACATGCTCAAGCCTATAACTAGCTTCATGTAAATGGCATCAAAATCTTCCTCTATGTATTGGAAAAGAGCATCGTTTTTGTCCCAATTCACATCATCAAAGGAAGTGATCTTTTTCACCTCATCGATGATATTTTTGTCATGTGGAGCTACGACCTGCGCACCATCGTCCCAATATGCCTTGTATCCATTATATTCTTTTGGATTGTGTGAAGCAGTGATCATCACACCGCTTTTGCAATCGAAATGACGAACGGCAAATGACAGCATCGGAGTAGGACGCATTTCCCTGAAATACAACACATGGATGCCATTTGCTGTCAACACATTTGCTGTGGTAGTTGCAAAAAGCGTGTTGTTAATTCTAGAATCATGGGTAATAGCTACCCGGATTGTTTCGTCAGGAAAGCAATGCAGAAGGTAGTTTGCCAATCCTTGAGTAGCCATTCCGATAGTGTAGACATTCATTCGATTGGTTCCCACACCCATTAATCCTCGCAATCCTCCTGTACCAAACTCCAAATCTTGATAGAAGGAATCTGTTAATTCGGAAGGATTTTGATCAATAAGAGTGCGGATTTGGGCTTTCGAGTCTTCATCGATATTGCCATTAAGCCATGCGTCTGCTTTTGCTTGAATGCTAGGGTCTATGGTTGTCATGTTATAAAAATTGTTTAATGTCTAAGATATAGAAAAACACAAAATATGCCATTCCCTTATTTGAAATCATCTTCAGTAGTAGGGAATTAATTTTTCAAAGGAAATAATTGACGTTGATATTAATCATTTTTTGACTTGTTTTCCACTAAGAATCATCCGGATGCCACCTCACCAGGATAACTTTCATAGTAAAGTTAGGTATCGATATCAAAGTCAATCCATCAATGATTGAGTTTGATTTCAGCTGTGCCCTCTTAAATACTTTATATGAAAACTATTTTTTCTCCTGCAAGTCATCTACTTCGCCTTCAGGTAAGAGATCTTTTGGCCTTGGCACGAAATCTCCTTTAAGTACTACTTCTTTTTTTTTCACCCTTGAATAGTTCGTTCTAGGAATGATGCCATAGCCATATCTAATGGAGAATACTTTGGTGAACGCTGCTCCATAGAAGAATATCAAACAAGAATAGGACACCCAAAGCAAAACAAGAATAATAGAGCCTGCCGCCCCATAGGTGGATCCAGGCTCAGCCGCTCCAAAATATATACCTAGCAAATACTTGGAAAGAGTGAAAAGTAAGGAGGTAAGTATAGCACCTACCCATACCGATTTCCATTGGATTTTAGCATCAGGAAGATATTTGAATATCAGTGCAAATAGGGCCGTAATCACACCAAAGGAAATAATAAAATCCAGAATGAATGCAAATACAACGACAAACTCTGGTAAAATACTATTGATGAAATCACTGAAAAAGGAAAGTAAAGCAGTCAGAACAAAGCTTATAAACAAAAGAAACCCAAGTACCAGCACAAATCCAAAGCTAACTGCACGATCCAATAATGTATGATACCACTTAACATCACTATTTTGCTTTAGACCCCATATGGAATTGATGCTGATTTTGAGATGAAAAAACACTCCGGTCGCACCAAAGATGAGAACCCCTATACCAATGATAGAAGCGATAGTGGACTTACCACTTGATTGAGTTTCTTTAACCATACTAGTCAGGAAATCAGCAGTTTCTGGTCCCATAGCTGATGACAATTCATTAGAGAGTCTGCCTGTGACTATTTCCACACCCCAAATCGCTCCAACGGTATTAATTACTATAACCAGAAGAGCAGGTAGTGAAAGAACTGCATAATAAGCAATTACAGCACTCAATCTCCATGGATCATCGTTGTTCCAATGCTTGAAGCTATCTACCATCAAGCTAGGGATGTGAGTGATTTTAAAACGTGTAGGGGTAAGCTTGGTCATATTTTCTTCAGTTTCCATTAGCTCTCATTATTATTAGACGAAGAGCCATTTTGCGGCGAATTGGATAATCCAGAAAGTTCTTGGTTTAGCTTAGTTCCACCTTTTATCCCAAAATCCAAAGTACGGATAGGGAATGGAATCATTATATCATTTTTGTCAAATGCTTTCTTTAGAGAAATGATTGCTTCATTTCTCACAGGGATATAATCCAGATTAGGAGCCTTGAATTTGCACCAGATATTCAAGGTGAAATTGATAGAGCTGTCTCCAAAACCTGTCCAGAAAATGGTGGGCTCTTCAGACTCCAGCCTGCTTGAAACGGTTCTAGCTGACTCCAGTGCTACTTTTTCCACATGCTCCAGATCCTCTCCATAACTTATTCCGCATTGGATCTGTACTCTTCGCTGCTCAAATTCGGTGTAATTAGTAAAGCTCTCTTGAAACAAATAGCGATTGGGTACATAGACAATCGGGCCGTTAAACGTTTTGATCTTCGTCACGCGAAGGTTTATTTCAATTACCGAACCTTCATGACCGTTGTGAGTCTTGATGATGTCTCCGAGTTTGTAGGGTTGATTGAATGTGATATAAATACCTGCAATGAAGTTGGCAGCTGTGTCTTGAAATGCAAAACCCAAAGCCAAACCAATAATCCCCAAACCTGCCAATATGGATGAGACCGTCTTGCTTAGATCCATTACAGACAATGCCATCATAATTCCAAATACTAAAATTGCAATGAAAATCAGTTGACTTAAAAAACTAGCAATAGTTTTATTTGTTCCAAGTTTATGGATGTATGTAGCGGAAAAACGCTTTATTGATTTTGCAATGAAAATAGTGAAGACTACAAGAATAACGGCTAGGACAAAGTTTGGTAGATTCTCTATAATTATGTCTAGCCATCCGCTTAGTTTGCTTGTAATTTTTTCAAATATCCCTTGGGTATCGTATCCTAAAATTTGTGCTGTAATCATATTTAAATTGTTCTTTTTTACTGCTTCAGGTTAAAAAAACATGCCAAATCAACTTTAACTTGTTAGCTCAACTTAGTACAGAGAATTTGCATTAGTTGTATTTCTTCTGGTTTGTATCCTTCCCCGGAAAAATCTTTAGGCAGACATTCTTTCAGTTTCTTAGGTTTCAAGCATTGGGACAATATTTCAGGATGCAAATACGAGCTCCTGCATACTGCTACTGTATGCCCCATTTTTTCGGCTACCATTTTGATTAAGGTAGTCTCTGGCTTTTTTCTAGTGTCTTCACAAAGCACCCCCACTTCATCAGAATGCTTGATACAAACACAATTCGCTCCCCAGGTTCTAAAATATTTTGCTGTGTAATAATCATCTTCAGGAGCATTTAAACTGATATACTCGTTTAACTCAGTAGAATCTACAGTGTACCATTTATCTTCTTCTTGGTACCTGAAGAGATCATAGCCTGGCAGTTGAGAGCAATCTTGCAACAATCTGATCAGCCTTTTATTTGTAAGGGATACTGAGCGCTCTTTGCCACTTTTTGCAGTGTAATTGATCAAAATATTTTTACCATCTTCTTTCAGATGTTTTCTTCTAAGCGTGGTCAGTCCATGCGTTTTGTTGCTTTCAGTGTATTGTTTATTCCCGACTCGCAGATACAATTCATCCAATAGAGCTGTTGCCAGAGCAAGCACTTTATTCTTGTTCCAGCTTCTTTGTCGCAAATCCTTTTGATAACGTTCTCGCAGTTTGGGTAAATAAAACCCAAATTTGAGCAGGTCATCATACTTGATCTTTTGGGAATATTCAGACCATTTCTCGTGATAGAGGTATTGCTTTCTACCTTTGTCGTCTATTCCTGTTGCCTGTAAATAGCTGTTCTTTTTTGGGCTGATCCATACGTTTTTCCAAGCCGGTGGAATCACCAATTCTTCAATTCGCTCTATATGTGATTCATTGGAAAGCTTTTGGTTGTCTTTATCCAAAAAAGTAAAACCACGTCCCTTTTTCTTTCTGAGTATTCCAGGTTGGGAGTCTCGAATATACACGAGACCTTTTGGGAGTTCGGCTGCTGTAACCATATGTATGTAATGTCAGGCTGTTTCCTGAAATCTTTACAAGTCTCATGCAAGTATTGTTTGTGATTCTGGGTCTTACTGTTTGCAAATAAATCTGCCCCTACATTAAGTCTTTGTAAGTTGCTAAAAGGAAAAATGAGTGTTCGCTTTGTTGCACGTTCCGGGAAAAAGCTAAATTTTGATTCTAAATCGGATCAAATTCCCCCTTTCTCAAAGGGGGTAAGGGGGATTTCAGGAAGCAAATCAGTATTAAATTTGGCAACGTGCAGGATTGCGGATACTCATTAAAGGAAACATCCTTTTCTTCGATAGTATTGCTGAAGAAAAAGTAGGTTTCATGGTTAAAAATTTGAAGAAATTTCTTCCTCCTTTTCAAAAAAGAATAACCAAAAAAACCGACTATTTCTAGTCGGTTTCGTGCCTTATAAATTCCCTCTCAGTTCCTGCTCTCGCTCAATGGCTTCAAACAGGGCTTTGAAATTCCCCTTGCCGAAGGACTTGGCGCCTTTTCGCTGGATTATTTCAAAGAAAAGCGTCGGTCTGTCTTGTACAGGTTTGGTGAAAATCTGAAGTAAATATCCTTCTTCATCCCGATCTACCAGGATATTCAGATCTTTCAGTGGTTGTAAATCCTCATCTATTTTGCCCACTCTATCCAGCAAGTCTACATAATAAGACTGTGGCACCTCAAGAAACTCTACGCCTCTTTTTCTCAACTCAGTTACCGTATGGATAATGTCATCTGTAGCAATCGCCATGTGCTGAACTCCAGGTCCACGGTAGAAATCCAGGTATTCTTCTATCTGTGATTTTTTCTTGCCTGCAGCAGGTTCATTGATTGGAAACTTGATGAAGCCGTTGCCATTGGAAACAACCTTGGACATCAGCGCTGAGTACTCAGTAGAAATATCCTCGTCGTCAAAGGTGATCAGTAATTTGAAACCCATGACGGTTTCATAGAAATCCACCCAGCGATTCATCTCTCCAAGCTCCACATTTCCTACACAATGATCAATATACATCAAGCCAATCGGCTCTGGTGTATAATGACTTTTACGAGGCTGATACCCCGGAAGAAAGATGCCTGAGTAGTTTTTACGCTCCACGAAAGTGTGAATCGTGTCTCCATAAGTATGAATTGATGCTACTTTGGCTTCGCCAAATTTATCAGAAATAATATGCGGCTCTATGGCAGATGCGGCACCCCTGGAGGTGGTTTCATACCAGGATTTTTCTGCATCTTCTACCCAAAGTGCAAGGACTTTCACACCGTCCCCGTGTTTTTGGATATGCTCAGCAATTGGGCCTTCGGGAAAAATAGGAGAGGTCAGAACTAATCTGATTTTGCCTTGCTTCAAGACATAGGATGCCCTATCCTTGATGCCAGTTTCTGGCCCCGCATAGGCGATCAATTCGTAGCCAAAAGCATATTGATAGTAAAGTGCGGATTGTTTGGCGTTACCGACGTATAATTCGACGTAGTCAGTCCCATTGATTGGGAGGAAGTCTTGACTCATGGTTAAGTTATTTTTGGGTTATTCAGTAAACCAAAGTTACGAAATAACCCAAAGAATATTTGGTCAAGCACGTCTTTATTCCTGTGGATTTTTGTTTCCGATTAGAGTGATCCAGGCCATTACCAAAAATGCCAAAGCCCATGAACCTAAGGAAGTATCCATAGCTAGCCAAAGGAGGAAAAAGTAATAGAAAGGAACAAGGACAAAACCTATCATGAACTTCCAGGTTGATGAAAAAACAGGATCTTTCACGCTTGGCTTTTTCCAAAGCCAAACCCAATAAAGAGGGAAATGGAAGATTTTCATCAGTTTATTCTTCAGTCCTGAGGGCTCTGCAATGGGGTTTGGAACTTCTCCAGTTTCAAGAAAAAGCTTTACTTCTGCTCTGCAAGTCAAGTCCACGTCATTTTCGATCAAATTGGCCAAATCCTGCTCGTAGGTTGCCAATGGAATTTCCACTACGAGTTCCTTCAATGCCTGCTCCACAGATTTGGTGAGTAATCCTGATTTTGAAGCTGGCATATCTACCGGAATGGCTTTCCCGAAGGTTATTCTCGCTATACCCCCAGATTTTTTGTGAGCAGAGTAATCTAGCGCTACAGGTAATATTACAGGTTGAGTTTCAGGATATTTCTCTTTAAGGCCAAAAGCCATACGCGTAAAACCCTTGCTCAGTGGACGGAGATTTCTGATTAAACTATGACTTCCTTCGGCAAAAATGATCACTGTTCCATTTTTACGAAGTACCTCATAGGTTTGATCAAAAGTACCTTGATTTTGCTGAATGGTAGAGAAGCCATCGCGCACTCGATAGACAGGCAGCATCTGGATTAAATTCAGGAATTTGGCAATAAATGACTTTTTGAAAACAGATGCACGAGTCAAGTAGTAAGGTTTTAGCGCTGTGTGTGAGCCCAAAAGCATTGGATCGATCAATGCATTTTGGTGATTTGCTACCAAAAGAATCGGGGCATTTTTTGGAATATTTTCTGCGCCATCGATAATTATTTTCTTCAAATAGCCCTTCAACGTGATCTTAACTAAGAAGCGAAGGAATTCATTGATTAAGTATGTCATTGATTTGTTAGGGTTTCACAGACTGTTTTTATTCAGACTTTTGATTTCCAAAGGCTTGCGATAGTCATACCTGAAATCAAATGCCAGATACCCCACCATGCTGTAATAATAGCCATTCCACCAAGGCCATCAAAATAAGTGAAAATCAAAACCAGCCCCAATCCAGAATTTTGAATTCCAGTTTCGATTGTCATAGTTTTCACATCAGCAAGTGGCAATCTGAAGATTTTTCCTGTAATAAATCCCGAACCCAATGCCACAAAATTATGCGCCAAAACCCATAGGAAAATCAGGGAAATGTACTTGGTAAAGAGATCAAAATTCCCGGCAAAGGCAATCACTACAAATGCTGCAAAAATAAGAATACTCAGGGGCTTAAGGATTTTTGAAGCTTTTTCGGCGAAAGTAGGAGCGTACTGATGCGTGATAATCCCGAGTATTAATGGGATGCCCAGAATTAGCGCAATTGTAGAAAAGGTATCAGAATAATCCAGGCTTATTTCCCGTAGCAAGTTTGAAGTTGGGGCGTACAATCCTGCCCAAAGTGCGAAATTTAAAGGTGTACTGATGATGGAAAGCATGCTGGAGAAACCTGTCAGACTTACCGAAAGAGCAGTATTTCCTTTTGCCAGACTGGTAAGGAAATTTGAGACATTTCCTCCGGGACAAGCAGCTACCAGGAACATTCCCAAGGCCACGGATGGCGGTGGCTTCATGATAAGCACCAGGCACCAAGTGAGAAATGGCAAGAGTAGAAATTGGGAAAACACCCCCAAAAAGAATCCCTTTGGGTTTTTCGCCAAGTATTTGAAATCCTCAAATCTCAGATCCAGCGCCACCCCATACATGATTAGTGCTAGGGCTAGGTTTAGCAGCAGTAAATCACTGGAAGAAAAATTGAGTTGGATGGAATCCAGTTCGTTGGTTGGGTTCATTTAGTTGGTGATAGATAAAAAGATTAGCCCAGAAACCATGGCTGTGCCGAAGCTTAGCAAGGTTCCGATCAGAATGTATTCAGTGAGTTTTCGCTCCTTAGATTTCCTTAGATCTCCAAACCTAAATACGGATTTGGCAGCTAGCAAGAAACCTACAGCTTCCCAATGCCCTGTCACGATAAAGGAAAAGACGAAAAGTCGCTCCAAAATTCCTATGTACTTTCCAGCATCTTGGAGGGATTGATCAGGTTGGGATGGGATAGAATCCGACCACTTTTTGAGCAAATTTGATAAAATAATAGAAGTAGGTTGGGTAAGGAAAAGCACTAATGTAATCATTCCAAAAAGCACAGGATCCTGAAATGCTAATTGCCAATCCACGGATACTTCTGTGAATACAGCCCAAATGATCAGAATACTTATGAGGTGCATCGCTTGATCAGCAATGAACCATGTCGTTTTGGTTTTAGACTTTTGAGCGTAAAGTTTGGTGAGATCAATTATCAAATGTGCGATGGTGGTCGCCAGAGCTATTTGCCAATCGCTGAGATCCCAGAGCAGCAACAGGACAAGTAAGCCATGGATTAAAACGTGGATATATAGTTTTGGAGAAGCTGCTTTTCGGCGTTCTTTTTCTTTTACCCATGAAGAAGGTTGCAGCAGAAAATCTCCGATTAGATGGGCGAGTATGAGCTTGATCAGGATGAGCATTAGAGCAGCTGGCTGAGTTTCTTTCTGAATAATTTCTCCATTGCCAAGATATCCTCGCCATTTGCGGCTTTGTAGCGCTTACTCACAGAGTTTTGGTTGATGTGAAGCACTTCTCCGATTTCTGCCTGTTTACGATCTGGATTGGAGAGCATTTCTGACATCAATTCTCCTGAAGAGATCGACCAGCTGTCCATTTGTATTCCCGCTAGTTTCAGGTAAAGATTCATCTCGATATTCCATTCAGTCCAAGGAGAGTTGATAGCCAGAGTGATCATCTCGCCTTTTAATTGCTCAAATTTTTCTCCTGATCGTACGAATGCTTCACCATTACTTTCGGATATTCTATCTGCATCATAAGATTTTGTACCTATTCCGATTGCCATTCGGACATCTACTGGAGAGCTTCTTTTATTCTCATCCGGATAGGGAAGGCTTTTGATCAGGGCTTTGATCTGTAAGGCTGCAAGCAAGCTTTCTTGCGGCTTTGAGATTTCCAGTTGAAAACTATCTCCTCGGAAGATTTCCCACTGCTTCGGAGTACGGCCCCATTTATTCAGTAATTTCTTGAATGGATCGATCCACAGATTCTGATCTTTCAGCTCTCTGGAATTGATGATGTCTCCTGTAAGTAATGCAATCATACTGCCAATATCACCGTAAATGGTGATAAATCCAAATATCACCGTAAATGGTGATATATTAGAATATCACCGTAAGTAGTGATAAAGTGTGGGAAAGTTTTTGAGCGGGCATGGAAATACGCAATCGTTTGCACATCATATTAGGGCATCCAAATAATTAGTATTGATTGGTAGAAATAGAATGTTTAGATTAAAAATTCATAGCTGAATTACTGTCTATGAACAAAAAACAACTATTCAATAACCCTAAAAAGTAAAAGGCACAAACCCTGTAACCTCAAATAGAAATGGAAAAAAGAAGAGAATTCATAAAAAAAAGTCTCTTAGGCACAGCCGGAATAGCTATGGCCGGTATGAGCATGAGTGCCAAATCATATGCTTCAATCATAGGAGCAAACGAGCGAATCAATATTGCAGTGATTGGAATACGCGGACAAGGCAGCAATCACATCAACCAATGGTGTGCCTTAAAAGACAATCGCAATGTGAGATTAAAGACACTTTGCGATGCTGACGAGCAATACTTCGAACCAAAGTCAAAAGTTGTAATAGAGAAAACAGGCGTCACCCCAACGACAGAGTGGGATATGCGAAAGGTGCTGGAAGACAAAGAGCTAGATGCAGTTTCTTTTGCAGTACCCAATCACTGGCATGCGCTAGGTACGATCTGGGCTTGCCAAGCAGGAAAGCATGTGTATGTAGAAAAACCTGCAAGTCACAACGTATGGGAAGGTAGAAAAATGGTAGAAGCCGCCCGAAAGTACGATAGAAGAGTGCAGGTAGGTTTTCAAAACCGATCTATTGCCAACGTGATGGAAGCGATGGAATTCCTTCATGGAGGAGGAATCGGTGATGTATATATGGCTCGTGGGACTTGCTACAAACCAAGAGATTCTTTTGGTAAAGTGGCAGATAGCACGCCACCGGAATCATTACATTACGACTATTGGAGAGGTCCGGCGGAGATGATTCCATACAATGAAAAGAAAGTGCATTACAACTGGCACTGGCACTGGGCCACTGGAAATGGTGATACAGGAAATCAGGGACCGCACCAGTTTGATGTCGCTCGCTGGGGAATGAATAAAAACGAACATCCTGTTTCTGTCTATTCAGCGGGAGGAATCTATGGTATAGATCCGAACGAATGCTCTCAGGAAACCCCAAATACGCAAAGCTCGGTGTTCAAGTATGCGGATGGCACCATGCTGGAATTTGAAACTCGAGGTAGATATACCAATGGAGAATCAAGTTTGGGAATCCAAATTGGTAATATGTTTTATGGAACTAATGGTTATTTGGAACTTGACGGAGGTACCTGGAAAGCTTTCCGTCAGAAGGAAAAAGAGCCTTTTGCCCAATCTAAAAAAGAAGCCGCTCCAGCAGCAAGTACTCAAGTTTTGGCAGCGCCAGGCGGTGCGGAGCATTATGCCAATTTCCTGGACGCAATCCGAGCTGGAAATAATGAAGCACTTCACTGCGACATAGAAGAAGGCTTCAAATCTTCAGTATTGCCTTTGATAGCCAATGTATCTTACCTGACTGGACGCGAATTGAGATTTGACGGAAGTACAGAGACTTTTGTCAAGGACAAAGAGGCAGATAAAATGCTTACCAGAGATTATCGTGATCCATACACTGTTCCAAATAAAGTTTAATTTTTATGAGTCAAGAAAAAATGAATACTAAAGTGATTAAGTCATTGAGTAATTCTAGACGTGATTTTATGCAGAAAAGCGTAGCCGCCAGCTTAAGTCTAGCAGCGATGCAATTTCCCTTTGATGCATTTTCAAGGACAAAATCAGGGATGGAATTTGGTTTGGTGACTTACCAATGGGGAAAGGATTGGGATCTGCCTACGCTTATTGCGAATTGTGAAAAATCAGGAGTGCTAGGAGTGGAGCTTCGTACAGAGCACGCGCATGGAGTGGAAACAAGCTTGAGTGCCACTGAGCGAGCAGCAGTGAAAAAACGCTTTAAGGACAGCAAAGTGACTTGCGTGGGATATGGAAGTAATTTTGAGTATCACAGCTCAGATCCAGCAGTAGTTCGAAAAAATATTGAGGGGACCAAAGAATATATCAAGCTTTGCAAGGATATAGGTGCTACTGGAATAAAGGTCAAGCCAAACAATCTGCCCGCCGACGTGCCCAAAGAAAAAACTATTGCCCAGATCGCAGCTTCATTTAATGAAGTTGGGAAATTCGCAGCTGATTATGGCCAATTAGTACGGGTGGAAGTACATGGGAATTTGACGCAGGAACTTCCGAATATGAAGGCCATTTTTGAGCAGGTCATAGAACCTGCTGTCAAGATATGCTGGAATTGTAATGCCGAAGATCTTTTGGCTCCAGGCTTGGAAGCTAATTTCAACTCTGTGAAAAAATGGTTTGGAGATACCGTTCACGTACGTGAATTCAACGATGGAGATTATCCCTATCCAGAACTTTTCAAGCTATTCAAAGGGATTAATTACCACGGTTGGATTCTTATGGAAGCCCGTACAGAACCAGCAGATCGAGTTGCTGCGCTAAAAGAACAGTTAGCTATATTCAATCAATTGACGAAATAGCGTTGATACTAGTAGTCAGTTTATTACCAAATGACCTCGGCAAGGCTCGGCCATTGGTCTAAGTATGAGTGAAGGATGGAAGGAAAAGTGCAACGAAGCCGTACTTTTCCTTCCATCCTTAATATTCAATTTGTCCGGACACCGAGCTTGTCGTGGTGCTAATAAAACTAATTTTGGCTCATGATATAATTCCATATAAACCAGTATGTTTAATCAGTATAACCGCTTTTCTGC
>NZ_MSSW01000089.1 GCF_002150685.1 Algoriphagus antarcticus | reverse complement strand
TTGCCAGTAAAAAATTTATAGGATCAAAAATTCAATGACACCTTAAATTCTGGTTTACTCCGGTCTTCGGTCATCGGTCTTCCAGCCCATTGACCAAAGAGTATTCGCTTACTGGCAGAAAAGCTTAAATGCATAAACCAAAATCAATGAAACTATCACGGAATATTTTCTTACGTAAAGCAGCTCCGATAACTCTGATTGCATTACTATTCTTCGCTGTTCTTCCTAGTCAACCAGCTTTTGCGCAAACAGAGACTGACTCTGTCTATATGGAAGTAGATGAAATGCCACTGCCAAAAGGTGGCATGGACGGCTGGAATTCTTACCTCGGTAAAAACATGAAATATCCAACCGCTGCCAGGGAAGCTAAAGTGGAAGGCACAGTGGTCGTTTCTTTTGTAGTTCTGGAGAATGGCGAAGTAAGTACAGTTGAAATCCTGAGAGGGATAGGTAAAGGCTGCGACGAGGAAGTTCTACGACTTGTGGAAGAATCTCCGAAATGGACTCCTGGCAAAAAAGACGGAGAAGTTGTCAAAACACGAATGAGACTTCCTGTGAGGTTTAAGCTCTAAAAGTTAAGTTTTAATTAGTTGAAAAAACATCCGGAGATTCTTCGGGTGTTTTATAGTTTTCAATCAAATTTAACCATAAAGTTCACAGAGGAATTCGCAGAGGACACTGCCTGGGGGTTAGTCTTCATCTCAAAAGATTTGAAATATATGTCTAGTTTTATCTATTCCTTATCCTTTGTTTAGCTCGATAATCAAAAGTTTTAAGAGCTTTCAATAAGCAAAATGCAACAGTCATTTCCATTTTCGAAGGTTCTATTAATGAGAATTTGTATTAGTCTGATCAGAAATATTCTAAGTTTAGCCAGAGCGATATTATCCTTTATGAAGCACACACAACCCAAATTCCGATTTCCTCTCACAGTTTTACTTTTTCTATTTTTATTGAGCATGTTCTCTTGTACCAGCGGATCAGAAGGAAAGCTCATTGGGACGTGGAAGGGAAGTGATTTTTTATTTATCAAAACTGAAGGCCCTGATTTGGTAGTTACAATTAATGGGGGCCTAGAGCAGCACCTGAATAGTAAATTGATTTTTAAAGAAGAAGGAACCTATGAGAAGCTGGTGGGGGAATATGACAATGGAAATGGAACTTGGATAGTGGAGGATGGTCAATTGATCACTACAGGTGAAAACGGGAATGTGTTGATTTACAAGTTGCTGAAAGTCACTGACGATGAGTTGATAACTAGCCATGACGTAAGTTTGGATACTCCTGAGGGAGAGATCAAGGGCAAAATCACTTTATCTTACACAAAAGAACAAAGCTAAATAATTCAAAATCCACCGAGATTAATCCCGGTGGATTTTGACTTTTTAAGATGAAAATGCACACTGATGAGGTATTTCTGGTAAAAGGGTATTGGCCATTAATCTGATAATCAATCCATCAAGTCTCCGAAGAAAATAGCATTCAAAAACAACTTGTTCGTACCAAACCATGCTCCTCTGAAATTTGGGCTATCGAAGAAGTTGACCACTCTACCACTACCCACTGGTGAGATAATCACGCTCGCACTTTGCTTTAGTTTGTCCAGGTTTGCATCAGAAATATATCCTCCCAAATGTGGATTTTCTGTATAGCGGATTGGGGTAAGGTATTTATTCTCACTAGGCTTCATGAAAATGCTATTATTTCGATACACAGGAAGTTCTTCACGCTGATACCCATAGGCGATCGGATGTGTAAGATCCAACTTTGCCATATAGATACTGCCTCCTACCGACTTTGCACCTTCATAATCGCCCTGCAAAGCAAAAGGAAGATTTTTGGGCTCTGCAGCTTTTTCCTCCTCTTCATTGTCTATCAAAGTTTCCTTAATAATTCCTTTTTGATTCATCCAAAGGCTGGCACTTTTCATGGAAATGACTGTGCCCCCGCGCGAAATCCAGTCTTTCAGATGAGTGACGACAGACTCTGATAGAGAATTGTAATTTCCCGTCGGCAAGATTAGCGTAGTGAAATCGTAGAGATTTACCCTTCCCATATCCTCTGTATTCACCTTGGTAATGGGCATTCCCAGCTGACTGTCCATGAGATACCAAATCTCCCCAGCTTCATAGCTGGATATGCCTTCGCCCACGACCATGATTACTTTTGGTTTCGTCGCTGCACCCACAAGGTTAGAACCAAGGTCTATACCTTCCAGATTCATTCCCGTGGTAGTTGCAAAGATTTGTTGGGAGTTTTCTTTGGCTAATTCCTGTACAACTTCTTTGAGCTTTTCTGCTTCCAGCTTTTGAAAACCTGTCGGGATCATCAAAGTTCCGGCAGCAAATTTGGTATCGCCATTTTGGGTTTTAGCCGTAAATGGGCGGTTGATGATTTCCACATGTACCCCAGCTTCTTGCAAGTCAAACAGCATTTTTGGCGCATAATAATCCGCCCAATCGATTAAATATGCATAGGCTTTTCCTGCAGGGAAATCATAGGAAGATACTGGTGCTTCTTTAAGCTGGTCTCCAGATTTAATAGATGAATTTGGAGCAAAAGGCATTCCGTATGCACGAGCCATAGTCCAAGCTGAAGCATCGTAAAAAACTGAGTCTGCAAATTCTTTTACATCCTCAAACATGGTGCGAACCATTCTGTATTGTGGTTGAGCGGTTGGGACAATCCACGACTGTCCTTTTTTGAAGCTGTATCCTTCTGAGCTTATATCCGCATTATTTTCATAAACGTCGATTTTGTGATCAAGCAGGAATTTTACAAAAAGGTTGTTTCTACTTTCATCAAATTCGTCACCAAACACATAATTTTTGGCTGGATCTTTTGCTCCCTCCGCAACTGCTGTTTCGAAGAATTCTCTTAGGTAATCATGCATGTATTCTCTATTGTCCAATCCTGCTTCCATCGTGGCAATGGAGCTTAGTAAGTGATTTTTGATCGTAAAAGCGAAACTGACATCACCGCGCTGGCTAGATTGCAAGTGCCCACGGCTACTCGCCTGCTCGAATACCAGCCCTAAGCCGCCCTGAATGTCGGGATACGTAGAACCATAGCCAGGATAGCTGTTATCAAACACTTCTTTGGTCCAATACAAGCTTCCGATTTCATCAAGGTATTCTGCGAAATACTTTGCGAAACGCACATTCAGATCATCGTAATTTTTTCTCGGAACCACAGGATTTTCGCTTCCAAAGGGTTTGGTTGGCTCAAAGAAGTAAGTCCCGTCAGTTCCCATTTCATGAAAATCCGTAGTCACATTCGGGTACCAGTCATGATACCAGGCGATTTTCACCTGAGATTCTGGATGCGCCAACGGTAACCAATCCCGATTCAGATCAAACCAATAATGGTTTGTTCTTCCTCCTGGCCATGCCTCATTGTGCTCACGATCCAGAGGATCTGAGACAGGAGGAAAGCCTTTATTGCTATTTGCCCAAAGACTGTGACGATCACGTCCATCAGGATTAACAGTGGGATCGAAGTGAACTACGGAGTTTTTGCGAAGATTTTGGGCCAGCTCACTTTGCGAAGCCAAAAGCCAGTAAGCTGTAAGCATCGCAGCCTCAGCGGATGAAGGCTCATTCCCATGAACACCATATCCCAGGTGAATGATTGCGGGCATATTGGTCACATCAGGTTTGGGTTGACTTGGATCCGCAAGTTGAACTTGAGTTTTTCTGATTTCTTCCAAGTTACTCATATGGGCGGCAGAAGCTATCGTCAAGATGATCTTAGGTCTATGCTCATGTGTATAACCAATCGTTTTCAGTACTGCCAGTTCGCTGATTTCATCCAGTTTTTCATAGTATTTCACGATGAGATCATAGCGTGTATGCCAGTCTCCAATGGGATAACCCAGAAATTCCTCCGGGGATGGAATGCTAGGGTCAAAGCTTTCCCCTGGAAAATAGTAAGAGGACTGCGCAAATCCCGGCAGAGATATCAAGAATGTGACTAAAATGCTGAGTAGTTGTTTTTTCATAGGGATATTCTTTGTGGAAATTAGTAAAGAGAATTTGCAAGACAATTTAAAATCCACCAATGGTTTTTGGTTTGGTGTGTTTTGGCTTAATTTATCGATCTAATAATAAATCCTAAAAATCTATTGTATGAAAAAGACAATATTAGCACTAGTCTTGACGGCAGGTGCATTGACTGTAAGTTCTTTGGCAAACGCCCAAGAGAAAACTCCACCACCGATGAAGCCCGAGGCTACGGAATTTTACACTCCCGTGCCACCAAAAGTAACTCCTGGGGCAAATAATACTGCTCCTCCCTCTGATGCAATTGTGCTTTTTGATGGTACTAATCTGGATGCTTTTGTGAGCGCAAAAGATGGGTCAAGCCCCGCGGGTTGGACTATCGAAAATGGTGAATTGGTAGTGACCAAAGGAAAAGGTGATATCCAGTCCAAAATGCCTTTTGGAGATGCACAATACCATGTTGAATGGTCAGCACCAACCGAAATTGTTGGTGAAGGTCAGGGTCGTGGAAACTCAGGTTTCTTCTTGATGGGCGTCTACGAAGTGCAAGTATTGGATAGCTACGAAAGCAAAACTTACACGAATGGTCAAGCTGGAAGTATCTACAAGCAGCACCCACCTTTGGCGATGGCGCTGCGACCAGCCGGTGAGTGGAACTACTACGATATCATTTTCACAGCACCACGCTTTAATAAGGATGGTATTGTGACTTCTCCAGCTACTGTTACCTTGTTGATGAATGGCGTGCTGGTACAAAACAATGTGATTCTAAAAGGGCCAACCGAATACATCGGTATTCCAAATTACAAAGCACATCCTGAGAAGTTAGCTATCAAACTTCAAGATCATGGCAACCCCGTAAGATTCAGAAATATCTGGGTACGGGAGTTGTAATCAAGTCTTTTTATTAGAGCAGTTAATTTGATTATCTGCTCTTTTTTTGTCAACTCTCAAAAACTCAAAATACCATGTCATCAAGAAGAAAATTCATCCAAAACACCATGCTGCTAGGTGCGGGATTAGGCATGCCTAATATCCTGACAGCATCAGATTTCGGGACTTTTACCCGAAAAATCAAACCATCAGATCAACTTAATTATGGCTTAATTGGCTGTAAGGGAATGGGTTGGTCAAATATGAGTGCTCATCTAAAAATGCCTCAGGTAAACTGTGTGGCTTTGGCAGATGTGGATCAGAGTGTCTTGGATCAGCGAACTGAGGATGTCTTTAAGTTACGCGGAACAAGGCCAAAGCAATACAAGGATTACAGAAAGCTTTTGGAAGATCCGGATATAGACATTGTGATTGTCGGGACTCCTGATCATTGGCATTGTCTCATGATGTGTGATGCAGTCTCTGCCGGGAAAAATGTCTATGTAGAAAAGCCTATAGCGAATACCATTGAAGAATGTCAGCTGATGGTTAAAGCCCAGGAGCGGTACGGCAAAGTAGTGCAAGTAGGGCAGTGGCAACGCTCTGGCTCTCAGTATGCAGAAGCTATCGACTATGTGAAATCTGGTAAACTTGGCCAGATCCGATTAGTAAAATGCTGGGCATATCAAGGCTGGATGAAACCAGTTCCAGTACTACCAAACCAAGCTCCACCAGCAGGTGTGGATTATAAAATGTGGCTTGGACCAGCACCGGAAAGACCTTTTAATCCGAATCGATTCCATTTTAATTTCCGATGGTTTTGGGATTATGCAGGTGGATTGATGACGGACTGGGGGGTGCATGAGATTGATATTGCGCTATTTGCAATGGGAGTCACCGCACCCAAATCTGTGATGGCATCCGGAGGGAAATTTGCTTATCCTGATGACGCCTCAGAAACCCCAGATACGCTACAAACGGTCTATGAATACGATGGCTTCAATATGCTGTGGGAACATGCTACTGGGATAGATGGTGGGAATTATGGGTCTACTGAAGGGATCGCATTCATTGGAAACAATGCCACTTTGGTGGTCAATAGAGGTGGATGGAAAGTGATTCCTGAAACTGAAACCAAGGATGGCGAGCGTGTTAATAAGGTGGAGGAAGTAGCGCATACTAAAGGCATAGGATCGGCTCTAGATCTACACGCAGCGAATTTTGTAGAAGCTGTTAAAGCAAATGATCCGAGTCTCTTAAATTGCGCGATCCAAACCGGAAGCATCGCAGCTATCAATGCTCAGATGGGAAATATCGCCTATAAGACGGGTAAAAAGGTTTATTGGAACTCTGAAAAGAATCAATTTACTGATAAGGAAGCAAACCAATTAATGAAAGCTCATTACCACAATGGCTGGGAATTGCCGAAGATATAGTTGAAAAAATATAAGCCTTTGCAGTAGAGGAGATGCTATAAATGAAAGTCTCCACTGCTAATTTCAAGAGGTTGGTTTATTTTTGGACTGAATGAAAAAAGCCATGGATTTTATTCCATGGCTTTTACTTTTTCATACTTCTTGTTAAAATGCCAATGCAGCGAGTCCTAATTTACTCTTTAAAGGATTGATAGATTTCAGGATTTGACTTGAATATTTTTTTAACATATCATTTCCCATTAGATCTGTCAAGAACTTGGTTCTGTTGTTTTTCAGACCAAGAAAAGCTGTCTTTTTATCATCATCTGATTTTCCGCTTTTGTTGATGTCCATCAGTTGATCGACAAAGCTTGAATTATTCATTGTCAGCTTATCTTTCTGATCGGAATTCAAGTCAAGTCCACTTGTGTCATTTAATATCCCCGATAGCTGAGTGGAAAGATCCATCTCTGGAAGATTCATTTTGGGAGTTTTAAGTGTTTGCCCATGGACATTCACGGATAGGATAAATAAGAGTGTAATGCCTAAGATAAATTTCAGTTTGTTCATTGTTGTGTTATTTATTGTTTGGATTAATTAATATACAATCTTAGCCAGTTTATACTTCCAACTCTGTGGCTCAGTCTGCTTTTTTGATTTTTTGATATACTACCTTAAAGTGTCTTTGTCAACCCATCTTTTATCACATGGTTTTGATGGATGTCTTGCCTGTAACCTTGGCAAATTAAATAATCTGTAAGTACACTTTTCTGCCAGTAAGCGTATTCTCTTTGGTCAATGGGTTGGAAGACCGATGGCCGAAGACCGGAGTAAACCAGAATTCAAGGTGTTTTTGAATTTTTAATCCTATAAATTTTCTACTGGCAAGATTCCGTATAATCACGTTAAATAAAATGAGTATCCGTGATCTTGCACGTATCAATAATACATTTGGTTTTCACTTGTAAAAATCCCCCTAGCCCAATTTGGAAAGGGTGAGTAGCCTAAACTGATCCTCAAATGTTGATTCCAACCATTTACGTGCAACATAGCAAACAGTCACATTAAATAATTCTCGAATTGTCAGAACCGCCAACTTTTATTGCATGGTTTAGAAAGCTCGAGTTTTCTTAGGTAAATAATAATTGAATTAGCCCTTCTAAAACTATTTAAATAATCCCTTCCCCATATTCATGAGACCGCCCAAATCCATCCCCCCTTTTCCACCACCATTGCCAAGAAGTGAACCTAGCAGGTCGGCAGTTCCTACTTTTCCCTGACCACCTTGCAGTGAAGATACAATGGAGGACATGATATCATTGTTGTCCTGCGGCGCATCATTTACGCGTTTATTGAAGAAATTCATAATCATCGGAAGCGCTGCGGCGGCTATTCCCATAGCTTGCTCTTTAGTAATTCCGAGTTTTTCCATCAAACCTTCAGATACATCCCCTTGTAAGTTATTGATTACTGGGGCACTAGGAGAGGTTTCCTTTCCAGAAAACATCTCCTGAACGGCGGCAGTATCACCAGAGGATACTCTATTTTGAAGGCTGCTGGAGAGGGAATCTTTGATGGCAGAAGCTCCACCTTTGTCCTGATTCATTCCTTCGAGCATTTCTTGAAGCGGGCCTTCCGCTAGCTTTAGCAATTGATCTAACATGATTTCAAAAATTTGTTTGACGTAATTTCTTCAAAAGGTATATAATTCCAATAGTATTCAGAGTAAAAAATGATTATCCGTAATACTGCCAGTGGCCATATTTTCTTTGATTTAGCAGACGGAAGTCCAGCCACCTCGAGGCAGGCCGATGACGGGTGACCGAAGTAGCGTAATTGCTTAATTTCACCCCATTCTAGGATGCTTTTGTCTCTTCACTGCCAGAAAAACAGATATTCAAAATGATCAATACATGTTTGCATTCGACCCCTTGTCAAATATAAAATGCCAACTGTTTACTTGAGTTGGCCCATGTCCTTTCCTCCAAAATTCTGCACACCAATAAGGTAGGGGACATTAAAAAACTCTCTATTTCCATAAACACTTGCTCCACATCCCATTTTCACGAAATCCGGATTGAGAATACTTTTGCGGTGACTGGGAGAATTCATCCAAAGCCTCACCGCTTCCTGGGCATAGCTGAGGTAGGTATGAGGCAAAATTACTTCTCGTTTGGAGCTGGCGTAGGTATACATCCCTCCAGATCTGGGAATATTGATTTTCCTGCCATCTTGGTATTGCAGTCCAATACTTGAGCTGATATTTTCTCCGACCAGTTTCAAGTTTATGCCCTCTCGGGCAAAACGGTCATTGACTGTCTGCTTTCCTTTCACCTGACTTATATGGGAATAGAATTGGAAATTGACCATATCCGAAGCATGATCCGAGGCTACTTTTTCGATTGTATCAGAATGTTCAAAAGCAGGTAGGCCATGTTTGATTCGCTCTTGATTGGTCACATGAAACATGGCAGCTTGCAATAGCCCTCGATCCATTTTCTTGTAATTGATGGTTTGATGAACTGCAGCAAGCTGGAAAAATTGTGCTGGAGTAAAGCGATTGTAATCAGTGGAAATCCAGGTTTGGGCTACCAAAGAATTTGAAATGAAAAGTAAAATAATCGAGAGAAGTCGTAAAGCCAAGATGCTGATATCTATAGGATGTTCAGGGAAAATAATCTGAAAACTAGACGAAAAATTTCCTGAAATATTTTACTTCCATTGAATAGATTGGCTGATATCGAACTATAATACTGTGCGGTTCCGATACAGTCTAATTTGATGTCTAATAGTTACTTTTCTCAGAATCAATCACTTAAATTGAATCTGCATCTGCTGGTACTATTTTTTCTATAAATTGGTGTTAACAAATGATTTTCCTTTCCAAATCCAACATTCTTTGGGGATGACCCTATTAACCTAGAACTATTAAATCCAATTATCTACAGACTATGAGAAAATTCATTCTTGGCTTGTCTATTTTGACAGCCCCATTTCTGAGTCATGGGCAGACAGATGCCCGACTGATGCAATTGCCAGATGTCTCTGAGACACAGATTACTTTTACCTTTGGGGATGATATTTGGGTGGTGCCAAAGCAAGGAGGCGTGGCGCAGCGACTGACTTCTCCCGCTGGTCCGGAGATGTATCCGAGATTTTCACCAGACGGCAATCAGATCGCTTTTTCTGCCAATTACAATGGGAATTACGATGTCTATGTGATGCCAACTGACGGGGGAGTTCCAACCCGCTTGACCTATCATGGAATGCCGGATTATGTACAAGGTTGGACACCTGATGGTAAATCAGTCCTCTTTACGTCAGGAAGGGAAAGTGGAAAAGAGCGATTTTCTCAGTTTTATACTATAGCCGCCAGCGGTGGTCTTCCTGCCAAATTACCAGTGCCTTATGGTGAGTTTGCTTCTTATTCTCCTGACGGAAAAAGCTTTGTCTATACAGACCGAAGCCGGGTAAATCGAAATTGGAAGCGATACCGTGGAGGTACAGCTCCTGATATTTTGATATTTGACTTAGCTGATTTCAAAACAGAAAATATTACAAATAATGCAGCAAATGACGAACTCCCAATGTGGATCGGCGATGCGGTATTTTACATGTCGGACAATGGACCAGAGAAGCGAAACAACCTCTGGAAGTATGACCTGAACACGAAGCAACATACTCAATTGACAGAGTTCAAGGATTTTGATATCACTTTTCCTTCTAATAGTGAAAAGGAGATTGTATTCGAAGCTGGTGGAAGCTTGTATCTGTATGATGTTTCTACCTCAGAATCCAAGCGGGTGGAAATTCAAATTATTTCTGACCAAAAAGCGATGATTCCGAAAATCGTCAGTACAGAATCTAATCTGATGTCTGCAAGTATTTCTCCGGACGGAAATCGTGTGATAGCCAATGCGCGCGGGGAGATTTTCAATTTACCTGCAAAAGAAGGCTTTGTCACCAACCTTACCAATACCTCGGGAGTGGCGGAGCGATATCCGGAGTTTTCTCCTGATGGTAAAAAGATCGCTTATTGGTCGGATGCGACAGGTGAGTATCAACTCACCATTAAAACGCTCGGTGCAGATTCTCAAACGAAAATACTTACCAAATTCAAAGATGGCTTTGGATACAACATCTATTGGTCACCAGACAGCAAAAAGATTGTGGCAGTGAATCAGGCAATGGAAGTAATGTTGATCGATGCAGCTTCAGGTGATATGCAGGTAATTGATAATGGCAAATACATGTTTGAAGGCGATTTGCGGGGTTTTGAAGTGAGCTGGTCGCCAGATAGCAGATACATGTCATATAGCCTTTCCAAAACCAACCGCGCCACTTCAGCACTTTATGTTTTTGATACCAAGTCAGGCAAAGTTTCTCAAATCACGTCAGGTTTCTACGCTGACCAAAGTCCGATATTCAGCGAGGATGGGAAATATCTTTTCTTCACAACCAACCGGAATTTTGATCCCCAATATTCCGACATCGATAATACGTTTATCTACTCGAATACATCAGGTGTAGCGGTAGGTACATTAAACAAATCGGTTCCATCGCTTATTTCTCTCAAAAATGATGAGATCAAAGTAGAAGAGGAGAAATCAGATAAAGAAGATGATAAGAAAGAAGATGATAAAAAAGATGACAAGAAAGAGGAGATAAAAGGAGTAGATTTTGAGATTTCATCTTTTGAAAACAGAATCGAAATGCTTGACATACCAAATGGAAATATAGGTGGTTTGGCTTCTTTGGAAGGAAAACTTCTTTACGTTCGTCTTCCAAATACTGGAGCTGGCGAAGATTCCAAAAGCAGTTTGGAGTTGTATGATTTTAAAGAAAAAGAATCAAAAACCGTCATAAAAGAGGTCGATGGATTTTCTCTTTCTGCAGATCGAAAGAAAGTGCTGGTTTTCTCCAAGGGCAAACTTGCCGTGATAGATCCTGCTCCGGACCAGAAAATCGAAGAAACAGTCCCACTTGGCGATATGCAGATGACCGTGATTCCTGCCGAGGAATGGAAACAGATATTTAATGATGTCTGGAGATTTGAGCGGGATTACTTCTACGATCCTAATATGCACGGTGTGGATTGGGAACTGATGAAAAAACGATATGGTGATTTGGTTGCGCAGGCTGGTTCCAGACGGGATGTGAATATTATCCTAGGAGATTTGATAGCTGAGCTGAACGCTTCGCACACCTATAATAATGGAGGAGATTTGGATTCTGGGCCGACTATGTCAGTTGGTTATCTTGGAGCCAATTTCAAACTTGAAAACGGTGCCTATAAAATTGAAAAGATAATCCAAGGTGCTCCTTGGGATGTAGAAGTTCGTTCTCCACTACTCAAGCCAGGTGTGGAAGTGAAAGAAGGCGACTACATTATGGCCATCAATGGTCAGCCGATTGACGCTAATAAATCAATCTATGCTGCATTACAAGGGCTTGCCGGCAAAACGGTGCAACTTACAGTGAACAGTTCAGCCTCAATGAACGGTGCTAAAACTTTTTTGGTAGAGCCGCTTGGATCTGAGGCAAGACTTCGAAATCTCGCTTGGATCAATGATTTTCGTACCCGTGTGGAGGAGGCGACCGACGGAAAAATCGGATACATTTTCGTGCCTAGCACAGGAGTGGATGGACAGAATGAGCTTTTCCGCCAGTTCTATGGACAGATGGAAAAAGAAGGAATGATCATCGATGAGCGCTTTAATAATGGAGGGCAGATTCCAGATCGATTTGTAGAACTTCTTGATCGGCAGCCATTGGCATTCTGGGCGGTTCGTGACGGACAGGATTGGGCTTGGCCTCCATCTGGTAACTTTGGGCCGAAAGTGATGTTAATCAATGGCTTTTCCGGTTCCGGTGGAGATGCATTCCCAGATTACTTCCGAAAACGTGAGATTGGCCCATTAATCGGAACACGTACTTGGGGTGGTTTGATCGGGATTTCCGGAGCACCATCCTTGATTGATGGAGGCTCAGTGACGGTGCCGACCTTTAGAATGTATGATCCAGATGGGACGTGGTTCAAAGAAGGTCACGGCGTAGATCCAGACATTGAAGTGGTTGAAGACTTTGAAAGCCTTGCCAAAGGAACTGATGCGCAGTTAGAAGCTGCTATCAAAGAAGTGATGCGTTTGCTAAATAGCAGTGATCGCTTCAAAGTACCTGCTAGACCAGCTTACGAGAAGCGATAATTCAGAAACGTAATTAGTAAATTATGTATATTCCCAATTGCACCAGTAGCCATATTTGCCTCATTATTTGGGATGGAAGATCGAAGACGGAAGACCGAAACGTACAATAATATGTTTTACACAAATTATATTCTGGTTATCTACGCCTACTGGCAACAAAGCGGATAATCATTTTAGTAAATAAATCTCTCCTTAGAATTGATTCTATGGGGAGATTTTGTTTTGGGGCATGGTATCATTCTCTAATAGGGATTAATTACTGCTGAGACCTTACATTAAAAACTTCCAACACCGAAGGTTTCTTTTAGTTTTAATCTTAATTCAATATGAGTATCCTCTTATCTGCACGTAGGTCCTTGGAATAAATGTTTGAAGTGCAAATTTGGCAATTCCCCCTTTCTTGAAGGGGGCTAGGGGGATTTTCTAATGCAAAAACCAGATATTATTACGGTGTACCTGCATTCATGCGGATACACATTTTATACAATATGAATCCTTATAAGTTCGACAGCTTCGCCATCATTTGGATTATTTTCTACCTTCCTTTCCCTACATTTCTTACGGGGATATTCATGGTTTGACTGCGTTTATAACATACGCGGATAATGAAATTTATTTTTTAAAAATAATGATCCCAACATGATTAAACCATCTAATAGCCATAGATGCAAACCATGGGAAAAGAGGAACCTTCTACCATCCCAGCCAAGCCAAACGAGGTTAAACCTGTTTCTTATTTACTTGAAGATATTGCCCACTTGAGTTATCAAACCTGATACCCCAAAACCTACTCTCATTACTTTGAATATTCTTTAAGTATCAGATTATTTGGTGTTAATAATTTTTTATTGCCTAATAAATTTTAATTTGTAGAGAGTTTTCAGATTGAATTGTCGTGTGAATTAGTCTAGACTTTCAATCAATTTTTGAAAATTCCGGGATGATTTTTTCTCATCTCTAACTTACCAATCGGGCAAAATATGCTATGTGTATAGCAAGTATTGCCTTCAATTTTTGAAAGGAAATTTTACCATTAACTAAAAATTTTTACTTATGGCTACTTTGAAAATTAAGCTTAAAGGACACAATCATTCTTCGTTCCACACTGGAGATGACAGTGGGTTTGACCTCTATAAATTTGATCAAGCATATACTGTGGAAAGCCCTACCAGAGGGGATGTGCCCGAGCAGATTCTAGAAATCAGTGATGATAGAATCGTCGAGTTTGAATTTGAAGATGATACAGTTTGGATGGGAGATAATGAATCGATCACCACACTTTTTCCTCAGGAGGTAAAGCGCTCAGCAGATGGAGATGAACTCTTTCTTCCCAACGAATTAGAATCAGATGAGCTGCAAAGGGGAGTCTTTAAAAAGGTAGCCATCAAGCTGGTGAAGGTTTTTGTGAAAAAGAAAATCATCAAGCCCAAGATGATTGAAATGGCAAAAAACCTAGAAGATAAGCAGTTGGCTTTCACTGGTGAAAACTTCAAAGAGGTAAAGTATGGTGTGTTGGCAGCTTGTTCACCGGATATTGAACTAAGCAGCCTTAAGTTCAACGATAAAGGCGAGGCGGATTTAGCTGTTACAAGTCGTTATTTACTTCTGCTGCACGGCACAGGTTCTTCAAGTTTAGGTTCATTTGGGGAACTCAAGGAATCCGAGGCGTGGAAGAAATTTATAAAAGGGTACGGTGTAGATCATTTGCTCACATTTCAACATAGAACGCTAACATCAAGTCCGCTACAAAATATATTTCAATTAATCAAAGAACTTCCATCCGGTATTATTTTGGATCTATTAAGCCACTCTAGAGGTGGGTTATTAGCCGATGTACTTGCTAGATTTTCAACTAGTTCAGAGGGATTTGATGATATAGAAAAGTCACTCTTAGCTCGTCATGAAAGAGAGGCCGATATGAAAGCTATCGAGGATATAAGTGATCTACTTAAAGCCAAAAAAATCACAATTAGGTCTATGGTACGTGTGGCATGTCCAGCTAATGGAACTACACTAGCTTCCAATCGCCTGAATATTTTTCTGAACGTCACTTTCAATTTGGCTGGATTGGCAGTAGGTCAAATAGGCAATCCAATTTTTATTGCTTTCAAGGAGTTTATAATGGAAGCGGTAGCATGTAAAGACGATGTAGATGTATTGCCTGGATTGGAAGCGATGAACCCCAATTCACCATTTATCAAAGCGCTGAATTACCAAGATTCAGCTATTAAGGTTGATTTCCCTCTTTATGTTGTTGGCGGAAGTAGTGAACTGAGTTTGGATTTTAAGACCCTCGTGGTGATACTAGGTAAGTTTTTCTTTATGAGGAAAAATGACCTGGTAGTAGATACTGAAAGTATGACTTGGGGCGCTAGACGTACTTCTGGGAAAGTGTTTGTGAGTATCGAGAAAAGCGGTGCTATTAATCACTTCAAGTATTTTTCAAATCCTGATACATTAAAGGCGGTGTTAGCTAGCCTTTCAGCTGAAGATGGCGATGTTCTTCAAGATTTTGAATTGAAATTAATAAATAGTAGTAGAGGAATAGCCGGAATAGAATCCGGGGCATATAAGAGGGACGATGTTTCTGGTCAGCGCCCGATAGCTATTGTGATTCCTGGTATCATGGGATCGAATATTGGGGACGCAGAAAAAGTAGGACATAAAGATGAATTGCTTTGGATCAATTATTGGCGCTTCGTCAGAGGAGAATTGGAAGGGCTAGCCTATGATGCTGACGTAAAAAGCAGTCTTTCCGCTCATTCCTTGATCAAAACTTCCTATGGAAATCTTGGAGAAAAGCTTGCTCAGACCTACGATATAGTCACTTTTCAATTTGATTGGAGAATTTCGCTGAAAGAGAGTGCAGCGCTATTGGATACCAAAATCCAAGAATTACTCAGCAAAAACCAACCCATCAAAATTGTAGCTCACAGTATGGGCGGAGTATTGGTTCGAGACTTTATCGTCTATCATCAGAAGACATGGCAAAATCTCAATAATTCCATTGGTTTCAGAGCTGTGTTATTAGGCGCGCCTCTTGGCGGATCTTATCGTATTCCATACGTGCTTTTTGGCAAGGATAGCCTCATTAAGTTGCTGGGAAAAATAGACATCATGCATTCTACCAAGGAGCTTTTGGCAGTATTCTGCAATTTCCCTGGAATTCTAAATCTCCTTCCCATGAGCAACAATACGAGTCTTCATGATTTCTCTGACAGGAGATTATGGGAAAGAATGCGTGCTGCCTCTGGCGATGATTCCTGGCCTATACCTTCAGTGAAGGTTTTGAAAGAATTCGGTGAGCATCAAAAGACGGTTTTGGAGAACGTAGATAAAATAGATTATTCAAACATCACCTATATAGCTGGACAAAGCGGAAAGAATAGTTTTACCGTCTCTAACCTTATTATAGAGAATGGGGAATTAATATTCTCTGCTACCAATGCCGGAGACGAAAGTGTTACCTGGATGTCTGGAATCCCAAAAGGTATCCATGACAAGAATCATGTGTACTATGCAAATGTGACACATGGAAGTCTTTCTAAGGAGAAGAACCTTTTTGCTGCCATAGAGGAGTTGCTTGTATATGGAAGTACCAAAAGGCTACAAAATAGTCTGCCAAAAACGCGTGGAGAAGAGAAAGATTTTGCACCAACAGAGACTGAGATTTTTGATATCAGCGAAGAGAATGTTTTGAATACCATTTTGGGATTGGAAGAGCAGGAGGAGAAATGGCAGGAAGAAAAGCCTGTGCTTATTTCGGTGAGTCATGGAGATTTGAAATATGCCAAATTTCCAGTGCTTGCGGGGCATTTCAAGTTTGATGCGATACTTACTACAGAACTTGCAATTGACCGTCAGCTAGGTGGTGAATTGGCTAGGTTGCATAGCTTAGGCTTGTACCCAGGTGATATAGGTACCAATCAGATTGTATTAAATGAAAATTTTTCCAATACAACTTTTAAAGGAGCTGTAATCGTAGGCTTGGGTGTGCCTGGGGAATTATCAGGATTTGCCCTGATGAATTCAATTGAGAAAGGAGTCGCAAGGTACCTGACTATCAAAAAAGATATGAACAGCAGTGACGCTCTCCTTAAGGAGAAAACCCCCGCTACTAATGGGATTTCGGTGATTGCCATCGCAAATGCGTTCGGCGGATTAGCTACAGAAAGTTCAGTCCGAGCTATTATTTTGGGTATTCAGCAGGCCAATAGAAATATACATTCAATTTACAAAGGGAAGATTAAAGGGATAGAGGAAGTAGAAATTGTTGAGATCTTCAATGATAAAGCATTGGCTATTTTGAAAACCATTCAGCGATTGGAAGTGGACGATAGCAAGGAATTTAATGTGGTGTTCAAAGAGAAAGGGCTTAACTATAAGCTGGGAAGACTTTGGAGAATTCCCTATGACAATTCAAATGACTGGTGGACAAGAGTGAGTGTTTGTCATGAAATGAAATTGAGAGATACGGATGAGTTTGAAGAAGTAATACGTATGTCTATCGCTTCAAACGGAGCAAGTGAAAAAGTGGAGCATATGCCTGCAAATGACAAGACACTTGAAGTCTTGCTGAAAAGAATGACCAAAGAAAATCAATATTCTCCCGAGATAGCCAAAACGATGTTTGAGCTCTTGATTCCATATCAATTCAAGGAGGAGGTGAAGAGACTCAATAACGTCTCTTGGATATTGGATTTGGCTTCAGCAGAATATCCTTGGGAAATGATCCAAGAAGATGTGGATGCCGTACCGCTATGTGTTCATACGGGTATGATTCGTCAGTTGACGACTATGGAATACCGCCAAAAATTAGCACGAGTAACGGCTAAAACAGCGTTAGTCGTAGGAGACCCGATGCTTGATAAGTATATGCCACAGCTTCCCGGCGCTAAGCGTGAAGCAGAGACTGTGGCCGGCATTCTCAGGAAAAATGATTATCAGATTCAGAGTTTGATTAGTAGTTCAGCTTCGGATATTATCCTCAAGCTTTTTTCCAGAAATCATAAAATCATCCATCTCGCAGGTCATGGTGTCTTCAAGTACGGCCCAAACCGCTCTACTGGAATGGTGATCGGCAATGACACCTTTCTGACACCCGCGCAGATAGCAGGGATGAGTTCTTCGGCAGAACTGGTCTTTGTGAACTGCTGCTACCTCGGATTGATGGATAGGGATTCAGAAGAGAGAAGCCAGTATAGAAATAAATTTGCAGCAAATATCGGTACTCAGCTGATCAACAATGGGGCTAGGGCAGTGATCGTGGCAGGTTGGGCAGTAGACGATGCAGCTGCGCTGGAGTTTTCTCGACAATTCTACGAGAATATGTTTGATGGATTGGGATTTGGTGAAGCAGTAAAGAGGGCTAGGAAAGAAATCTACAAGGAATATGGCCGCAGAACGAATACATGGGGAGCTTTTCAATGCTATGGAGATCCTTTTTACAAACTGACAGAAGTTGGCGTTTGGAGAGGAAATGAGGATGAGTTATTGGTGTGTGAAGAAGTAGAAATTGAATTGCAGAACACATTCGAGTCCATGTCTGCCAATGAGTATAACCATGAGAAAATACTCACTAGAATCGACGAAATCTTAGAGAAAATGCAAAGTAGAAATATGCTCACTGATAAGATTCAGGAGCTATCTGCCAGCATTTATTCTGGATTGCAGGAATATGAGAAATCTTGTGACTGCTATGAGAAATTGATGAAATCCAAAAAATCAGAATTTACCATCAGGAGTTTCGAGAGGTATAATAATACGCTAGCCAAACTTTCTTTACAGAAATTTGCCAATGGAAAAATAGATTTGAAAGAGGCAGTGAAATTGATCGATAAAGTGATCACCGATCTTGACGGGCTTAGAAGGCATTTCGGAGAAAGTACGGAAAGATGGAGTTTGATAGGAAGTGCATACAAGCGAAAGTTGCATATCTTGAGAGATTCTGCTACTAGCGATATAATGGACGCGCTTGCGCACTCTATCAATGCCTATAAGGAAGCAAGTATATTGTCTAAAAACACAGATGCCTATCCACTTACTAATTGGTTGACACTTGCACAGATTCAGATTTTGCAGGAAGGGAAAAAAGGGGACAAATCAATTGATTTGGATGCTAAGAATGGAATTCAAAAGATTTTAGATGAAACTAGCGATACTTCGGATGATTATTGGAAGATGGCTCACCAAGCAAACATACTTCTGACTCAATTCCTCATGGAAAATATTAAACCTAAAGAAGAAGATGCCAAAATAAAAGTGATCACCACTGCATATTTAAAGCTTTGGGAGCTTGCTGGAAATAGAGGACAAAAAGTGGCCGAACTAGAGCATTTTGAGATTATAGGAACTGTCTTAGGGAAAGTTGGGAATAAAAGGGCAAAAGATTTAAGCGATAAAATTATGGCGATCAAAAAAGAATTAAAGGAGGCTCTTTAACCTCCTCAGTTCCCAAATACACTCTGAATAGCCTCCAAATAATCGAATCCATGACCTTCGGTAGGTTCGATATAGTTACCTTCCAGATATTCGTTCCAGCAGCAGATCATTACCGTGTTTCCGTTGCTGGAACGATATTTTTTTGAAGTCTGCTGAGCATCTTTGAGCATAGCTGTGAAAGAGTTCTTATCACTGTGCACACGATCTTTTTGAGGTTCACTTGGGATACCTGATGGCTGAGGCCAAGTGCCGCCAGCTGGTCTCATGTCCCAGCCCATTGCTGTAGGAACTTGATATTCGAAATCCGGATCATTTTTGAATTTCTCGCTCCACATGTTCCAATGACCTTTATAGGTCTCTCGCATATCTTCAAAAGACTTATTGTCCTTGTTCATGAAGTTATGATACACATAGCCTGTCATGCCTTCGAATCCCATGCTTTTCAGCCTTGGGACATATTCTTGAAGAAGTTGTTTCTTTAGATATGTTCCACCTTCCCAAGGTTTTTGTGGATTATTGGGTTTCCAAAAGTTAGGGAGGCCATAAACCCGTTCGTTTTCAAGCATTGGCCCGGCAGTCACTGCGATAAATTTAATTCCAGGCAAACCTGCTTTTTTGGCTGTTTGCTGAGAAAGGTCCAGTAGATCCTTCAGTTTCAAATCGTAGTAAGCTGCCCGGGATTCTGCGTCCTGTGGAAAATAGAAATACACAAGTGGGCGACCGTCTTTTTCCTTTAGATAATCTCCACGACTGAAGTATTCATCGATCCAAAGCTGAGTGATTTTCTCATGGACTTTTAGGTATAGTTCTTTATCAGGCTTCTCACCTTCGTAGTTAGCTTCACGAGCAATCTCCTCAGGAGCTCCGACTTTGAGCCAAAGCATCCAGCGCTCATTGCTGTCGTCGCACCAATTGAGAGCCCATTTCATTTGCTTTTCTTTTGGCAGACTAGCATTTACTTCAAGCATTACCTTTAGCTGGTCTCCCCATTCTACCATACCAGGCACCGCAACTCGGCCACTGCGATTTTTATCTGTTTGCCAGCCTTTTGGGTAATACATTTTGGACTGAGGGCCGTAGTCTAGATGGTAATAATAATGCCGTCCATAAAACCAATTGTAAGCAAAGAAGTCAATGCCGTAGCTTTTCATGTACTCAAGTTGCTTTTTGATAACTTCTGGATCATCTCGCTTATAAAATCCTTTCAATTCTTTGATAGGCTTTCGGTCTAGGTACGGACCTTCATAAGAATACTTTGAGTTATAAATTCTTCCTTTTGGTCCCCAAATTCCGGGATTTTGTAAGCTGGAACAATCCACCTGACCGGTGAGGCAAGACCAAAAACTATCGCGATCTACAGCTGGATCAGGTGAAGTATTCCAAGAAGGCATAAAATATACACCGACTAATTCATCTTCGTCAGCATCACTGGGTTTGAGGAGTGCGCTAAAGTTGGTAAGGTCAGCTACTTGAGGAGACTTTGCTTCCGTTGTTTCTTTTGCGAAAAACAGGATGATGGAAACGATAATTATCGCCAATATAGAATAGAGTGCGGATTTTAGCATTAATGCATTTTCTTAAAAATAAGTGATTACGGTGGAATTTTGGAAATAGGATTATGGCCAAAAGTCGAGATCAGAATGATTATGCTGTTTTAGTTGGTGGGAAAATGAAGAGTTGTGGATAAATATGTTTGAATTATAAGTGCCCTTTTCGGCAGAAATTCCCTGCCTAAATATCACTTCAAACTTTTCCTTAAAATCTGGATTCCCCGATATTTTGGAAGCAACTTTTTGTAGTCTAAATGATAGGTGAAAAGCCACTCAAAACCCATTTTTCGATAGAAGCGTTGTGCTTGTAATTGTGTGTCCATGACTTCCAGCCATATGTAAGTAAGACTTCGTTCTCTCGCTTTAGACTCAATCATTTTCATAAGTTTAGCAGCGATTCCCTTGCCTTGATATTCTTTGCCAATGTAAATACGATGCAACTTTAATGAGTTTGGAAAGTCAACCAACTCAGGAGATTCGGGATAGCTATACTTTAGAATACCGATTTTCCAACTATCGTAAAGCACAAAATAATAATGGCTTTTAGGATCATCCAGATCTTTTTGGAAAGTCTCAGGATTATACATTTGTTCCAAATACCATTCACCTGAGTCTGACCAGATATGCTTGTAGGATGGAGTATAAATTTCTCGCATCAATTCAATAAGCTCAGGCTGGTCTTTTGCAGTGAGTTTTTGGATACTAATAGCTTCAGTAAGCTTAATCATTCAGATAGGCGGAAGTAGGATGATGTGTAACGAATGGCAATTAGCTGCGTTTAATTGCAGTTAATTCTTGCTCAAAGAAATGTATTTCAATTGTCTTGCCAAAATATTTTGAAATAGATTTCAATGCTTATTGGTAACCAAGAGTCAAAAGCCAAACTTCAAGAATGCCATTCACAATGCAATGGATAATACCATATGCAAGCACATATTGTTTAAAAAATAAAGGCTTAGCAAAGTGACTTGCTAAGCCTTTAAATTAGTCGTTTTATACACCTAGGAATAAACCCTATTTTATTATTACTTCCTTGCCAATACTTTCTTAGCAGCGGCTACAATATTTGCTGCGTTCAAGCCGTATTTCTCAAGCAACTGAGTAGGAGTACCTGACTCACCGAAGCTGTCATCTACACCCACATACTCCATTGGAGCTGGATTGTTTCTTGCCAAAGTTTGTGCTACGCTATCACCTAGGCCACCATTGTATTGGTGTTCTTCGGCGGAGACTGCACAGCCTGTTTTAGCGACAGAATCAAGAATTGCTTCTTCATCCAGTGGCTTGATTGTGTGAATATTGATCACCTCAGCGGAAATACCTTCACTTCTTAAGATCGCTTCAGCAACTACAGCTTCCCATACCAGGTGACCAGTTGCGAAGATAGTCACATCAGTTCCTTCGATCATTTTCCATGCTTTTCCGATCTCAAACTTCTGAGCTGGATCGGTGAAAATAGGCCAAGACGGACGACCAAATCTTAAGTACACAGGCCCTTCGTATTCAGCAATTGCAATAGTAGCAGCTTTCGTTTGATTGTAATCACAAGGATTGATCACAGTCATGTGTGGAAGCATTTTCATCATACCTAGATCTTCTAGGATCTGGTGTGTAGCACCATCTTCTCCTAGCGTCAAGCCTGCGTGGGAAGCACAGATCTTTACGTTTTTGCCCGAATAGGCAATAGACTGACGGATCTGATCGTACACACGACCAGTAGAGAAGTTTGCAAAAGTACCTGTGTAAGGAATTTTACCATTGATGGTCATACCTGCGGCGATGCCCATCATATTTGCTTCCGCGATACCGGTTTGGAAGAATCTTTCAGGAAACTCTTTTTGAAAAGCTCCCATTTTGAGAGAACCAATCAAATCAGCACAAAGCCCAACTACGTTTGGATTTCTACGGCCAGCTTCTAGGAAGCCGTCACCAAATCCTGAACGTGTGTCTTTTTTTTCTGTATAGTTGAATTTTAAATCCAATGTCTTTTCCATGTTTTCTTTTCGTTGAATGGTCTAAAAATAGCTTTAATTAAAAATCACCGATTGTTTCCGGTAATTGTCCCAAAGCGTCTTCCAATTGCTCGTCACTAGGAGCGATACCATGCCATTTGTGCGTTCCCACCATGAAATTAACGCCATAGCCCATTTCCGTATGAAGGAGATTCATTACAGGCTTGCCTTCACGAGTCAGGTTTTTAGCTTTTTCAAGACCTTCTAGTACAGACTTCATGTCATTCCCTTGAAGCGTATCTACGACTTCCCATCCGAAAGACTCATATTTTGCTCTCAAATCGATCAAATTCATAATTTCTTTCGTGGGACCATCGATCTGCTGTCTGTTGAGATCAATAGTTGCTATCAAATTATCCACTTTCCAGTGGGCAGCATACATTGCCGCTTCCCAGATTTGACCTTCTTCTTGCTCACCATCGCCCATCAAGACGTAGACGGTGCTGTCATCACCATCGATCTTCTTTGCTTGGGCGGCGCCGATCGCTACAGACATGCCTTGTCCTAGAGAACCCGAAGCAATTCTGATTCCCGGAAGTCCTTCTTCAGTAGCAGGGTGGCCTTGTAGTCTGGAATTCAGCTTTCTGAAGGTATCCATTTCTTTAGGAGGAAAATATCCTGATCTGGACAATACACTGTACCAAACTGGTGAGATATGACCATTGGAAAGGAAAAACAGGTCTTCACCTTTTCCTTCCATTTTGAAATTAGAATTATGATTCAATCGGTTGAAGTAAAGAGCTACGAAGAACTCTGTACAACCAAGAGATGCTCCTGGATGACCGGATTGAACCCCATGAACCATGCGGAGAATGTCTCGTCGTACCTGTAAAGCGGTATTTTCGAGTTGTTCGATTGATTGTTTTTCCATTACGGATAGGTTTAATTTAGGATTTGAGCTGTATGATCTTTTGTGTTTACTTTTTCGATTATTTCAGAGATTTTCCCTTCTTCATCGATTACAAAAGTGGTTCGGACAGTTCCCATATAGGTTTTGCCAAAGGTGTTTTTTTCCTGCCACGTGCCAAAAGCTTCGTGGACTTTCAGGTCGGTGTCAGCGATCAGAGAAAAAGGAAGCGCTTGCTTTTCTTTGAATTTTACATGCGACTTTTCTGCATCTGAACTGATTCCAAAGACTATATAGCCTGCCTTTTGCAAATCAGCGTAGTTGTCTCTCAGATTGCAAGCCTGTGCAGTACATCCGGGAGTATTGTCCTTTGGATAAAAGTAAAGAACTACTTTTTGACCCCGGTAATCAGAAAGCTTAATTGTCTCGCCAGTTTCAATTTTTGCTTCGAAGTCTGGGGCTAATTGCCCTACATTTAATGTCATATCTTTCTGTTTAAGCGGGCTAATTTAGCCAATCGTTCCTTTCCATTCAGCAGTATTGCCAGCTTTATCGGTAACTTTTAATAAAACTTCTCCCTTGAAGAGTTCATTTGTGAGTTTTTCAGACCAGATTACGGCCTGCTTATACTCATATCTCATCAGCACCCATTTGCCATTTACATATGCTTCATAGCTGTCAATACCTGATAAATCGTCCCGAATCACAAAGCGCATTTCCGATGAATTGACTTTGATTATTTTGATTGTGGGCTTGGTATTGTCTTGTAAAATGGAAATCTCTCCCAAATACCGGGATCCGAAATTCAATGTGTCACCATTCCATGTTCCTCCCAAAAAGGATTTGGAACCACCGGAAGTATAATAAGCATGAGAACGCTCTTTGTTTCCAGAAAAGCCTGGCAAATTCCAAAGAATATTCACCGCATTCCAAAGATATTCTCGATTACTATTTACAATCAAGCGCGGGGAAGAGGAAGATCCAGACTGAGAAACTCTCAAAAATAAATCATCCAAAACAGTATCGTGATTGAAATTCATTTGTACGTTTTTGTCGGAATAGAAAATTTCTTTTCCAGCAGGAATCAAGGCGTTGATACCTGGAATAATCACCTCAGTACAAATGTCAATTTCCTCGGGAATCCCAAATTCCATGTCCCAGAGGTAGGTGCGGCTATTTGCATCCTGATAGGCAGGAAGCATTTCAAAAGCATTAGCTCCCACGTAAAACTTAGCCAAACCGCCTTTCGGAGAGATTGGTGCTTTGATTTTTAAGATGTTGTTGATGTAATCCAGTGATGCTCGGGAAGGAGCAACCCCGTCATTTATATTCGTTTCCAGATCCTGACCTTGGAGGGTAAAACTGATCTGCCGCTCATTGCCATAAGCATCGCGAAGTTTCAGTTTGAATGGCTTTTTCACACCAGGTTCCAGTTCCAAATGACCGGAAGTTTCAGATTTCGGGGTGAAAAATTCAAACTTTAAGTTCTTCTGATAATAGAGTTTGGAATAGCTATTTTGATGCGTATGCTGAAGAAATTGTCTAGAATAGTTGAAATCAACCTTGTCCACGGTTAAGTTGAATACAGTGCCTTTTTCATCTGCAAGCTCAAAATTGGGAAAGCCATTTCTGTTGCTGGCCCCATCCAATTGATCGTAACTACGAATTTCAATTCCTACTTTTCCAGTGATTTTGATATCATTTGGCAGGCGATAATTTGATCCACTTGCCACAGGAGTAACTTCCAGTCTAGCGAATTTTCCATTCACGCGGGAATCTATATCCAGCGGTACGATTGCTATGCTCTGAGGAACAGGTGCGGTATTGTCTACTATATCGGAGAATCCAAATAGGAGAGGATCCATCGCCCGATCCAAACTATCGCGAATCTCAAAATGCAAGTGCGGCCCACCCGAGCCGCCGGTATTTCCGCTATCTGCTATCTTTTGGCCTTGCTTTACAGGTAATTCACCAGGTTCAGGATATACTTCCAACTCATTGGCTTTAGCTTCATACATTTTCTTGCGCATGTAGTCATTCAGCTCCTTGTTGAAACTTCGCAAGTGACCGTAAAGTGTGATTTTTCCATTCGGATGCTTCAGGTAAATGACATTGCCATAGCCAAAAGAAGAGATTTTGATCCGGTGTACCCAGCCATCTGCCGCTGCCAAAATAGGAAGACCTTCCTGACCTCCGGTTTTGAAATCCAATCCTGTGTGGAAGTGATTTGGTCTCAATTCGGCAAAATTTCCCGCCAGATAATTTCTGGTTCCGGGATTAATCGGATTAATAAAATAACCTTTATCCACTTCCTGGGCATTCAGCTCAAGCGTAGTGATCATTCCAAGAAATAATAGGGTGTAGCGTAGCTTACTTAATCTCAAAATCCAATAACTTTTTTGTTCCTATAAATCCTTCTAATTGATCTCCGATCTGCACCGGACCAACTCCCGCCGGGGTGCCAGTGTAGATGAGATCTCCTGTTTTTAGCATAAAAAATTGAGACACGTATTCTATGATCGTACCAAAGTCAAAAAGCATCAACGAAGTATTGCCTTTTTGGCGAGTCTCACCATTGATAGTCAAATGAAAATCTATGTTTTTCAAATCTTCAAACTCATCCACGGATATGAATCCTCCTATGGGAGCAGCGCCGTTGAAACCTTTGGCGATCTCCCATGGTAATCCTTTTGCTTTGCATTGATCCTGTAGATCACGTGCAGTGAAGTCTATTCCAAAGCCGATTTCATCAAAGTAACGATGCGCAAATTGCTTCTGTATGTACTTACCTTGTTTTGAAATCTTCAGAACCAGCTCAGCTTCGTAGTGAATATTTTTCGAGAAATCGGGATAGAAAAACGGAGCTCCATCTTTCAGAAGTGCAGTGTCTGGTTTTAGAAAAACCACCGGATTTCCGGGAGTCTCGTTTTTCAATTCCTCTATATGAGCCGCATAATTGCGGCCAATGCAAATAATCTTCATATTAATTAGTCTACTAATCTACGTCTTATTAGAAATAGAAAGGTTTTTATGATTTAGTAATCTGTATGTACGCTTTTCTGCCAGTAAGCAAATTCTCTTCGGTCAATGGGCTGGAAGACCGATGACCGAAGACCGAAGTAAACCAAAATTCAAGTTGTCTTTGAATTTTCGATCCTATAAATTTTCTACTGGCAAGATTCCGTATAATCACATTTAGTAATTTATCAATTGAACTTTTTCAAACAGCTTTTCAGCCCAAAGACCGTACATTTTTGCACTCGGATGCAATCCGTCGGCAGCAAGCATATCTGGTTGGGTGCCAAAACTCCTGTATTGTGCGGTGATGTCAATGTAAGTAACTCCATGCTTTTCGCAGATTTTAGATTTTAAACGATTATAAGCATCGATTTCATCGGCAATCTTACTTTTATTTCGTTCACTTTTCGCAGCAAAAGGAGTCACTCCCCAGTCTGGAATGGACAAAACCACCACATGATTCGTATTCGCAGCCGCAAAGCTAATTGCCTGTAGAAGCATATTTTCAAATTCTTCATTGAATTTAGATATAGGTAGGCCTCGGTATTGATTATTTACGCCAATTGAAAGAGTCACCAAATCGTAAGTTTCTCCTTCAATCGCGGCTCTATTTATTCCTTTTTCCAATTCCTCTACAGTCCAGCCTGTTTGTGCAATCACCTTCGGAGTGCTCCAGATTTTTTCAGTTTCAGAATTCAGTTTAGCAACCAGCTGGTTAGGATACCGTCCTGAATCACTGACACCTTCGCCGATGGTATAGCTGTCGCCAAGTGCTAAATAGGTGAGTTGGTCGGAGTTGTTGGTTGGAATTTCAATCATTGGTGAATCAGAATCATCTGGAAGCATATTCTTTGCGCCATTTCAGGAAAGAATCCCAAAAAGGATCAGAGGTAAATAGAAGACTTTCATAGATTGTGTTGACTATTGAAATACTGAACCAAGAAGTGAAATGGTTCCTTTGTCAGCATCCATAGCAACTTTCGCGCCTACAGGAATAATAAATTGTTTTGAGATATGACCGATCATCGCGCCAGAGTAGGCGGGAATATTCAATGGCAAAATGTAATCGTCAAGAATTTGATCCAATGTCAGCGAACCGTATCCTCCTCCAGGCTCACATTCTGAGCATTGCCCGAAGATAAAACCTTTGATTTGACCCAGCGTGCCATTTAGCTTTAACGTACTCATCATGCGATCCATTTTGTATGGATCTTCTCCCACATCCTCGATGAAAAGTATGGCGTCTTTGAAATCAGGGTAGTATGGTGAACCCGAAATCGCAGTCAAAACGGTCAGATTTCCACCAAGAATTTTCCCTTCTGCTTTACCGCTTTTAAGGGTTTGAATTCGGTTTGATTTGACCACTAATTCATCACTTTCATCATGAATATTCTCATAGATGACTTTTTCCTGACTAAAGAAAACCTTTTCGAATTGTTCCACATTAAAGCTATTCCAACTTCCAGTGCCCATAGGGCCATGGAAAGTGATTAGGCCTGTTTGAGCTTGAATTGCACAGTGCAAAGCTGTGATGTCAGAATATCCAAGGAGCGGCTTAGGGTTTTTGGAAATTGCCTTGTAATCAATCAATGGCAAAATCCTCGCAGCGCCCGAACCGCCGCGGATGCTCACTATTGCTTTCACGTCTTTGTTAGCAAACATTGCATTGAGATCAGCAGCACGTTCTTCATCAGTTCCAGCTAGATGCCCTCTTCGGTTCATTAGGTTTTTCCCAAGTTTCACTTCAAAACCTAAAGCTTCCAAAGTCTCTTTGGCATATGTGAATTGCATCCTGTCCGACGTTGCTGCAGAGGGAGAAATTAATCCTACCGTATCACCTTTTTTGATGGCCTTCGGCAAAAGTGTTTTAGGATCAAAAGATGAACTGGCAGAATCAAACGAAAGTATAGGAAGTGATCCGGCAAGAAGGCCAAGGGATTTGAGGAAAGCGCGTTTTTGCATCTGAGAAGGGAGTGTTTTCTGAAAGGTGAAAATAGGGCTTTTTTATTTTGGCAGCATTTTTTACCGCAAAGGATACAAAGAAAAAACGCAGAGGACGCAGCAGCTTTTGTTTAGCTCATTCAGGATTTGTAATCTTAGGAATTATTGTTCGTGGTCTAACTCCTCACAGGCCTCGGCTCATAGAAGTGTGAAGACCTCCTTGAACATTGAATTTGAAAATTGAAAATTGAGCATTTTTTACCGCAAAGGACATAAAGAAAAAACGCAGAGGTCGCTGCAGCTTTTGTTTAGCCCATTCAGGATTTGTAATCTTAGGAATTAAGGTTCGTGGTCTAAGTCATCACAGGCCTGGGCTCATAGGAGTGTGAAGACTGCAATGAAATAGGTCCAAGACAGACTTGAATAAATGTTTTTATTAGTATTAGACACAAAGCGCACGAAGGAAGCGCAAAGGCTAGTAGTGACTACCAATTTTGTCAGGTAGAGTAATCTCTAAAAAAGGGCAAAATTAGTTGCCTAACGAAAAAAGGCTAACCCAATTCTGGATTAGCCTTCTGGGATTTGCAGGGATCAGAATTATAAAATTGGATCTCCACCTCTTCGACGATCTGACTGCCGTTCTCCCCGATGGTCTGTTTCTAGAAATCCGTCACCAGATTCTTTATCTCGAATCCGGCTTGAGTCCGTATCATCAAATCGATCATCTTCACTGAAATAAGATTTATTTTGGTGATCGTAGCGTCCATAAAGACTGCGTGATTCCTCACTATAATAGGTCCTCATCCTGTGGATGAATTCTGCTTGCGGACCAGATGGCCAGTTATCATTGTCAAATCCAGGAGCATTTTCCAATGTCTCTTTGATTTCCTTAACGATGATCACATCTTCCTGATGAGGGTTAAATTCGAAGGATTCGAACGGTAAAGCCAGAAGCTTTGAACCTAGGTTCAGAAATCCTTCATCCACCTTTATTACAACATAATCAACTTCACCTGTAGAGGTATTGATCATGATATCTTTGATAGACCCGACTGATTCATCTCTTGCAGTTTTTACATTGCGTGAAACAGCATTCGAGCAACTGATTTGGGAATAATTTGAGTTATCCATTTTGTTAGTTGGTTAGTGAATTAATTATTTGATTCATTTTATCCCAGATCTATGCCATGGAATAATTCGCCTATGCGAGCGCATTAGGGTCATTTTATCAATTTCCCGATGTGAATGTCTTCCCCTTTTCGTGGAATGAAATTCCACTTTTTAGAAATGGATATGAGAAAAAGCTCAGTGACTTGAATCGTGGTTAAAATTTAGCAACACTCCAGACCTAGTTGCAATTATGAATAGTAGTAGTCATCAATCTTTACCACACTTCACGATTCGGGTTTTTGATCTAGCATCGCTTTCATCTGCTCGATCATCGGCTTCAGTTCCAGATCGTATTTTTTTACTTTTCTTCGTATTTGCCAATGCATAAAACCAGTTAGGGAAAGAGTCAAAGCGAGGTGGATGCCTACCCGGGTGATCGTACTCAATGGTTCGAGCAAAATATAATAAGAAATGTTGAGCGCCAGCAAAAGCAGAAAGGTGTACCCATACATATACTTTTTGGCGATTTGGTAGCGATAGCTCAATTTGGCGATTTGAGTCTTCAGGTATTCCTCATTGCTAAACCGCTCACTGGAGTCACTATTAGTTACTTTGGATCGAATCGCCATGCCCAACACCCAGATCATGGCAAAGGCGATGATGTACAAGCTGATTTCGATGCCGCGATTTTCTCTCCATGGCATAGACCAAAAGAGAAATCCAATCGTCAGCGGCGTGATGATCAACATGAATAGCTGCTCTCGGCGCTGTTTTATCTCCGTTTTTTTCAGCCCAGCCACTAAAGAGGTTAGGTCAAATTCCACAGGTTTTTGTGCCTGCCAGAGTTTCTGCATGTCTTCGAAATTATTTTCCATCGGGATTGAGCATTTGAGTGAGTGAGGTTTTGATACGGTTGACTTTCACGGCCACATAGTTTTCGGAGATGCCAGTCACCTCAGCGATTGTTTTGTATGGCGTATTTTCTAAGAGTAGCATGGCAATGATACGGTCAGTTTCAGCTAGTGAATTGATGGCTTCGTAGAGTTTTTGAAGCTGTACTTCCTGTTCCTGACTTATATTTTCAGGCTCAGCGAGATCCATCCCACTTGGAAGATCAGCTTTCGCTGGCTGTTTCTTTTCTTTCGCCGAGAAGGTAATGGCAGTATTGTATGCGACTCTATAGATCCAGGTACTGATGTCACTTTCACTTCGAAAGCTGTCCAGATGCTTCCATAGTTTTATCAAAATCTCCTGGAAAAGGTCATTAGCCAGTTCTCTGTCCTTTATGAAACCCAAGCAAAGACGGAAGATCTTGTCCTTGTGGGATTTGTAAAGGCGTTCGAACTCGATTTCCTTACTTTGCTTCATTTGACAAAGTTCTGGATTTGAGTCATAAACCATTCTGGATTGTCCCACATGATGAAGTGGTGTGCCGTAGGAGCCATTTTGATCTGCACGTTTTCTGCAAGTTGATACTGCAATTCAAAATTATCTTTGACAGATTCAGCGGTCATCCCGTAATCTTTACCCGAATACCAAGCACCTAATACGAGAATTGGAGTTTCTAAACTCTTGAGATTTGGTCTGTAATCTGTCGTCATCAACTCATAAATAGCTTGGCTAACCGTTCCCTGGTCACTTTTCATTGACCATTCTACTAACTCAGGAATTCGTGACTCCGTCGCAGTCATTATAGGCATGCTGGCCATTTGTTGTTTTTCAAAATCCTCGGCACTTAGATTTTCTATCGTAATCTTCATCTGCTTTGCCATTGGCTTCATCATCTCCACGGTGGACGTAGGATTAATAGCTGCGGAATAGAAAGGGTAGGAGTCCACTATTACTGCTTTTGAAATTAGATCAGGATACTCATTTGCCAACTGAAGAGATAAAAATCCTCCCAGACTATGACCGATCAGCGAAACCGGTTGGTCGAGTTGCTGGATGTATTTTGCAATCTCAGTTTTTATTTCTGAGAGAAATCCAGCGCTCAGATCGGTAGCTGGCTGGCCAGCAAAGCCAGGTAATGTAAGTATGTGACATTCGTTGGTTTTGCTAAGCTCCGCTACTGTTTCTTGCCATACATCTCCCGAAGATGCCAATCCCGGGATCAAAATAATTATAGGCCCAGAGCCGGAGACTTTCGTTTCGAAGGAGGTTTGGGCAAAAGAATAAGTGACTAATCCGAAAAGGAGGAAGTAAAGAATCAGTGATTTTTTCATGGCTTTTGTTGTTTTATGCTTTAGACCATGACTCAGCTGATTCCTTACAAAGTTTATAAATTATTTTCTAAAAATGTTTTTAAGCACCGATTTCAAACGGGTCCGGAAAGTTCACCAAACAAGGTTTATTCGGAGAACACATTGATTAGATACTGTCACAGTGCGACGATCAATTCTCAAATCCCAACTCAAGCTTTTGATAAAGACTGCGATGACCGCTACTTTGGTCATTGTAAGATAAATTCTGATATGTTCTTATAATCAGAAAGCCCGATATCTTTAGAAGATAGTACCCGACCCGATGCATTCCTCACCATCATACCAAGCTACGAACTGTCCCGAAGCCACGCCTTTTTGAGGTTGGTCGAAGATGACATACAAGCCATTTTCTTTCTGGATCAGCGTAGCTCCACTAAGGGGTTGTCGGTATCGAATACGAGCTTGATACCTTGCAGTTTCTCCAACATTAAGTTTCAGGTCTTCTCGAATCCAGTGAATCTCTTCGTTTTTGACAAATAGTCCGTCACGAAGTAGCCCAGGATGTGTCTCTCCCAAGCCTGTATAAATCACATTTTCCGTAGTATCGGTAGAGATCACAAATAATGGTTTTCCCGTGCCTCCGACATGAAGTCCTTTTCGTTGACCAACAGTGAAATAATGCGCACCATTATGCTCCCCCAATACTTTTCCCTCATTTTGAGAATAATGGATAGGAAGAGAAATGGAATCTAAAGTCTCCTGATCGTAATCTTCTGGAGCGAGCCCCGCAGGAATTTGATGGTTTTGATAGATAGGAAGCTCTTCCGGTATTTGGATGATTTTACCTTTTTTCGGCTTCAACTGCTGCTGAAGAAAGTCAGGTAATCGTACTTTTCCAATGAAGCATAGTCCTTGACTGTCCTTTTTATCGGCAGTGATGAGATCCATTTCTTTCGCTTTTATTCGCACATCGGGCTTTTGCATATGACCGATTGGGAAAAGCGCCCTGCTCAACTGACTTTGATTCAATTGGCACAGGAAATAACTCTGATCCTTGTTTGGATCTGCTCCAGCAAGCAATTTGTAGGTTTTTTTTCCATCCGCGCCTAGAGTTTCGCCTTTCTGGCAATAATGACCAGTGGCTACAAAATCTGCCTTTAGCTTTTCAGCAGCTTTCAGGAAAATATCAAATTTGATCTCTCTGTTGCAAAGAATATCTGGATTGGGAGTTCTGCCAGCTTTGTATTCAGCAAACATATAGTCTACAATTCTATCCTTGTATTCTTCACTTAGATCTATGGCTTGAAAAGGAATTCCTAATTTATCTGCCACAAGCATCGCATCAGTGGAATCTTCCATCCATGGACAGTCATTGGATATGGTGACTGATTCATCGTGCCAGTTCTTCATGAACATCCCGATGACTTCGTAGCCTTGCTCGATAAGTAGCTGAGCGGCAACGGAACTATCGACCCCTCCGGAGAGGCCGACTACTACTCTTGGTCTTGTCTTCATGTGCTGTAATAAGTAATGGATTCAAGGTCCATTAGGTTACAATGTTGGCAGAACAGCAATTTAGTTGAAATTGGTTCTGATTGGCACAAAGTTAATTCAAATCTACTTGGATTCTGCTGGCTGGTATTTGCCATAAACAGCATCCTTAAATTTTTTGTGTAGCCCGATTCCATCATAAGGAAATAGCTGCACGAAAAGAACAGCTGTAATTTCATTCTGCATGTACGC
>NZ_MSSW01000088.1 GCF_002150685.1 Algoriphagus antarcticus | reverse complement strand
GCTGATGTGGTTAGCTCCGTCGCTTTCGCCCCAGATGGAATGTCCATCCTTACCGGAAGCTACGACAATACAGCCATACTCTGGGATCTCAATGGAAAGCCAATCCAAAAATTTAAAGGGCATACTGATCCGGTTACCTCCGTCGCTTTCGCCCCCGATGGAATGTCCATCCTTTCCGGAAGCTGGGACAATACAGCCATACTCTGGGATCTCAATGGAAAGCCAATCCAAAAATTTAAAGGGCATACTTATTTTGTTACCTCCGTCGCTTTCGCCCCCGATGGAATGTCCATCCTTACCGGAAGCGGGGACATGACCGCCATCCTTTCTAAAACGCCGCTTGGGATTTTTGACTGGTTGCAAAGCCCAGATAATCCTCTGAGGCAGCTTACTGAGAAGGAAAAGGTGTTGTATGGGATAATTGAGGAGGAGAATTAATAAAGAAACTGATCATAGTCTACCTCGGTCTTATGTTTAGAAAACAAAACCTATAAGTAAAATGGTCTGTGAGACACAGACCATGGTAAATGGAAATCTCCCCAATAACATCACTAAATTACTCTCAAAATAGGCCTTCCTAACCCATCTTAAAATGAAGTCATTCCACTTAATCCTAATTTCTATTATTCTTTTTGTATTTCAATCTAATGAGGGCAAATCTGATTATTTGAATGAGCTGAAACTCGAACTTCAGCAAAAATGGCCTGGTAACAGAACGATCAACTTGGTTTTTCATGGGCACTCTGTACCCGCTGGTTATTTCAAAACCCCTGTGGTGAATACCCTTGAATCCTATCCATACTTAGTATTGCAGGAGCTAAAAGCCCAGTATCCATTCGCTGTGATTAATGTCATCAATACCTCGATCGGCGGCGAGGACTCTAAAAGCGGTGCCCAGCGATTCGAATCAGGTGTCCTAATTCACAAACCCGATGTGCTCTTTATTGACTATGCCCTAAACGACAGAAGAAACGGGATTGACAGTGCAAAAGTCGCCTGGGAATCTATGATCAAAATAGCCTTGGAAGCGGATATTAAAATCATCCTTTTAACACCCTCTCCTGATCAGAAAGTTAATTTAAAAGAAGATGATACCATTTTAGATCAGCATTCAAATCAGATTCGCGGGTTATCAGAAAAATACGAGATCGGCCTCGTTGACAGTTATGCTCTGTTTAAAAAGGAAATATACTCTGGAATCGATCTTCCTACATTAATGTCTCAAGGAAACCATCCCAATGAAAAAGGGCATGCGTTGATAACACAAGGAATTTTAGAGTATTTTAAGTAGTATTTAATAGGTTATGTATATGTTCCGAGCCTACGGCTCTCAAGTTCTTTTGATTTCCACTTATCCACGGACTAAAGTCCATGGTTACGCTATTGACCGAGCCTACGGCTCTTCTCCATGTTCATTTTTACTCTTTTCCCAAAGATAATCCTTAAGGTAACTCTCAGGACGGAGTTACATAATCTAATCTAAGGTTCTTTTCTACGCTTTACGTTCTCTTTGACATAAAGCCGTAGGCTTGGTTCATTTTGTAAGGCTGGACTTCAGTCCAGTCTAAAATGCTATCCTCATTAGTGGAGTGCCATAGGCACGAGCCATCTTTTTATATCTAAAAGTTTATATATCCCGAGCCTACGGCTCTCAAGTTCTTTTGATTTCCACTTATCCATGGACTAAAGTCCATGGTTACACTATTGACCGAGCCTACGGCTCTTATCCATACTGTTTAATACTCTCTACCCACCACTGCCACGGACTAAATACTGTAGCTACCAAACCAAATCGATCCTATTGCTATTTCTTAGGAATAGCTCTGATTCTAGCAAAATACCGTAGGCTTATTTCGATTTGTAACAACAAGAGGTCTTAATTCCTTTCAGCATAAAGCCGTAGGCTTGGTTCATTTTGTAAGGCTGGACTTCAGTCCAGTCTAAAATGCTATCCTTAATAGTGGAGTGCCATAGGCACGAGCCATCTTTTTATATCTAAAAGTTTATATATCCCGAGCCTACGGCTCTCAAGTTCTTTTGATTTCCACTCATCCACGGACTAAAGTCCATGGTTACACTATTGACCGAGCCTACGGCTCTTCTCCATACTGTTTAATACTCTCTACCACGTCTGCCACGGACTAAATACCGTAGCTACCAAATCAAATAGAGCCTATGGCTTTTTCTTAGGAATAGCTCTGATTCTAGCAAAATACCGTAGGCTTATTTCGATTTGTAACAACAAGAGGTCATAATTCCTTTCAGCAAAAAGCCGTAGGCTTGGTTCATTTTGTAAGGCTGGACTTCAGTCCAGTTTAAAAATGCTATCCTTATTAGTTCTTTTCTACGCTTTACTTTCTCTTTGACATAAAGCCGTAGGCTTGGTTCATTTTGTAGCAAGGGATTTAAATCCCTTGCTAGTGATGCGACTATCCCCAAAAGAGTGCCATAGGCACGGCACATATCTTTAAAACCTGAACACCTAAATTAGATCCTGAAAAACATACCTTTCATCATACTCGATTTTAAAATGTTTAAGTAGCTCAAGATACTCTTCCCTGAAGGTTTGTTTCTTGTGATGCTCCTCCTGATTTTCTATGTATTTATATACACTTTCAATCTGAGATTGGCTGTAAGAAAAAACTCCATATCCAAGCTGCCACTCAAAATGATCGCTTGTCAAGTGATGATCGTTGATATATTTCGATGACTTTGCCTTGACTGTTTTCATTAATTCAGAGACAGAGACTACTGGTTTTAATCCTAAGAAACAATGTACATGATCTTCCACGCCATTTACAATAATAGTCTTGCACCCTGTCTCATTGATTAGATGGCCTAAAACTCCTTGTAACTTTGTCCGCCATGATTTGTGCAATACCGCGTTCCTGTATTTCACAGCGAATATTGCTTGCAGATAGATTTGATGATAGGTATTTGCCATTGTTTATAAAGTTTAAATGTTCCAAGCCTACGGCTTTCTCTTGATATCCATTACTTTCAGCAACGGACTAAAGTCCGCAGCTACAAAATCTAATCGAGCCTAAAGCTCTTGTACAGTCCCAACATTATCTTAAAACAATCCACGGATTAGAATCCATGGTTACTATATTTATCGAGCGTATCCCTCCCACTTTTTCTCGGATCATTTTTGCAATTGACTATTAATTTGATAAAATCCGTAGGCTTGGTCCCATTTTTTAACAATATCCCGAGCCTACGGCTCTCAAGTTAATTTTGATTTACACTTATCCACGGACTAAAGTCCATGGTTACACTATTGACCGAGCCTACGGCTCTTCTCCATGTTCATTTTTACTCTTTTCCCAAAGATAATCCTTAAGGTAACTCTCAGGACGGAGTTACATAATCTAATCTAAGGTTCTTTTCTACGCTTTACGTTCTCTTTGACATAAAGCCGTAGGCTTTGTTCATTCTGTAAGGCTGGACTTCAGTCCAGTCTAAAATGCTATCCTCATTAGTGGAGTGCCATAGGCACGAGCCATCTTTTTATATCTAAAAGTTTATATATCCCGAGCCTACGGCTCTCAAGTTCTTTTGATTTCCACTCATCCACGGACTAAAGTCCATGGTTACACTATTGACCGAGCCTACGGCTCTTCTCCATGTTCATTTTTACTCTTTTCCCAAAGATAATCCTTAAGGTAACTCTCAGGACGGAGTTACATAATCTAATCTAAGGATCTTTCCTACGCTTTACTTTCTCTATGACATAAAGCTGTAGGCTTTGTTCATTCTGTAAGGCTGGACTTCAGTCCAGTCTAAAATACTATCCTCATTAGTGGAGTGCCATAGGCACGAGCCATCTTTTTATATCTAAAAGTTTATATATCCCGAGCCTACGGCTCTCAAGTTCATTTTGATTTCCACTTATCCACGGACTAAAGTCCATGGTTACACTATTGACCGAGCCTACGGCTCTTATCTAAGATCATCATTATCGACCCCAGATAAAAGTCAAAATTTCAGGAATTTTCGAGCCTATTGTACCATTCTTTGCTCACTTTGACTTTAGCAAAACGCCATAGGCTTGCCTACCGGAGGCAGGCTTGGTTCATTTTGTAACAAGAGGTCTTAATTCCTTTCAGCATAAAGCCGTAGGTTTGGTTCATTTTGTAAGGCTGGACTTCAGTCCAGTTTAAAAATGCTATCCTTATTAATGGAATGCCTTAGGCACGGTGCATAATGGTAAATCCAAACTTGTACCTAATATAACTACAGCAAGTGCTTTAATAAGGAACAAACATATAGTAATTTACCCTGCGCAACTCCTAAAAATATGAAAGCACATCATCTCCCGCTCCTATCCCTTGGCTTATTCATTTTGGGTTGTTCCAGTCCAAAAAAAATTGCTGCAAAAGCCTCAAATGATATCTCCTCAAAGGAGAACTTCCACCTCTACTTACTCATGGGGCAATCCAATATGGCCGGTAGAGGCAAAGTGGAATCGTTGGATACGCTTACCCATCCACGCGTATTCATGCTGGACAAGGCCATGAATTGGGTTGCTGCCAAAGACCCCATGCATTTTGATAAATCAACCGCTGGAGCTGGCTTAGGTATAACTTTTGGAAAGGCGATGGCTAACGAAAACGCGAATATCAAAATCGGACTGATTCCCACGGCAGTTGGTGGAAGTTCTATTAATTACTGGTTTGCAGACTCTCTTTTCCAACAAACAAATACCTATCCGTACGATGAAATGATCCGGAGAACCAAAAAAGCTATGGAAGCAGGTACTTTAAAAGGGATTTTATGGCATCAGGGAGAATCCGACTCGAATACTGAAAATGAGGTAAATCAGTATACCGAAAAATTCGAAGCCATGCTGGATTCTCTTAAATCAGATTTACTAATAGAATCTGTTCCAGTGGTCATGGGAGAAATCGGATACTTTTTCTACCCTAAAGGTAAATATGCTAAAGAGCTCAATGGCGTAATCAGTCAAATCGCAAATAAGAGCGATTGCATAGGGTTGGTCACTGCTGAAGGGTTAAAGCATAAAGGAGACAGCACTCATTTTGATTCTGATTCATACCACTCGCTGGGAGTAAGATACGCAGCCAAAATGCAAGAGATTCAGTCCGGCTGTGCCAGCATTTTCAAAAACTATTAGTGATAATCAGAGACTTATTTAGCAAAAAATGATCCAGTCGAAGATTAACATACGAAGTGTAGGTTCACCCAGAATCTGGTTAGTCTTTATCACTTTGCTCTATTTTTCATTCAGCGCGCAGGCTCAAAAGCACCGCGTCATTATCTCTACAGATATCGGCGGAAGTGACCCAGATGATTATCAGTCCTTAGTTCATTTAATGCTTTATGCAGACACCTTGGATATGGTCGGACTGGTTTCCTCCCCTCCTTTTCAAGGTAGAAAAGAGCATATTCTGGAGGTGATTAATGCTTATGAAAAGGATTATCCGAAATTAAAGCTCGTTTCTTCAGATTATCCAACCGCCGATTACCTCCGATCTATTACAGCTCAAGGGGCGATAGATACGCAGAACTCCATCCAGCCCCAAGGTGAAATCAGCGAAGGGGCTCAACTGATTATCAAGGAATCCAAAAAGGATGATAATCGCCCGCTTTACGTGCTGGTCTGGGGCTCGATCACTGATATTGCGCAAGCTTTAAAGTCCGCTCCAGAAATAAAATCCAACCTCAGAGTTTACTCCATTGGATCATGGAATACTGTTCAGGACACAAGTGCTCGAAATTATGTTTTTGATGAACATCCAGACTTATGGTTTATAGAATCCAATACTACTTTCAGAGGCATGTACATGGGAGGATTTCAGGAGAAGGACTATGGAAACCTGAGTTTTATAAGTTCTCATGTGAAAGATTTCGGAGCACTTGGAGAGTTATTCTTCCAAAAGAAACCTGACATCAAAATGGGAGATACTCCATCGTTACTCTACCTTCTAGATGGAGATCCTGCAGATCCAGAGTCAGAGAGTTGGGGCGGACGATATGCAAGAACTGATCACGGCCCAAACTACTGGACAGATATGCAAGACCCTGCATTAGCAGAAAAAGATAGACCAGGAGCCAAAACGGTAAGTAAATGGCGGGTAAATTTTTTGGATGATTGGAAGCTTAGGATGAGCTACTTGAAATAGTATCGATTATCATTTCTAAAGCATACCATGGTAATCCCGTTTGGTATCAATCATCCAATCCCTTCCCACTGAGAATTTGAGGGATAGATTTCTCAACTCTTGCCTCGCGGGTTTTAGCTTGCTTAGCTGCACCAAAGTGTAAAAGATAGCCTCGTTGTCTTCCAGGTGTCAAGGCTTCAAAAGCACTTTTCAACTCAGCGTTTTCATCCAATTTTATCTGAAACTCCTCCGGAATAGCGTACTCCTTGGTCTTTTTCAATTCCACTGTCAATCCAGCTTTTTTTACTTCAATAGCCTCATAAATATAGGCTTTCAAGATTGGAACTAATTCTTTGATTTCATGAAAATTGGTAAACCGAATCTGCCGAGCAGCCTGCACATTTTCTGTTTGCTGGATCAGAATACCTTCTCCATCATTGAGCAATGCACCTTTGTGAAACAATAGCGCACAGTATTCCTTGAACCCATGGATTAATACAACATTATCACCTTGAAATGTATAGCAAGGGACACCCCATTTCAGTTCTTCTGTCAGTCCACAGTCAAGAACCAGCGTTCTCAATTGCTTGTATTCCTTCTGCCACTGCGAGTCTTTATTGAAAAAGAAGTCAACTTTTGGATTCATTTTTTTATAGGTTTATTAACCACGGGGCCACGGAGTTTTAAGCAGAGAGCACACTGGTGTAGTTAACATAAATTATTCAGATGTCAAAGGTTTGAAATAATTGAAAGTATGGGTGTGTGAGACTTGCCTAACGGCACATACAGGCACGACCGGCGGTATAATTGGTATTCGCGCAACAAAAAAGACGGTCTATAAGTAACTATAAAATCTGCGAACTTCTGCGCACCTTTTCAGCACCAATCTGCTGGAAATCTAGAGCACGTGCGGGAAGTTAAAGATCTACAACCCCAACATTGGAAGTTGCTTCACTTGATGATAGGTTAACGCTGCTCTGATACAGTTCTTCAATTCAGCTTCTGGAATTTCTTCAACCAATTTAAAAACAATCGCTCGGTTGCCTTCATAGTTGAATACCTCATCGTAAGCTAACTTAAAGCTAGATACCAATTTACTGGTACACTTGAAATAAATGGCGTATTGATCAGGGCTTTTTGCCTTCCAGTCCATTCGTATCGTACTTCCTTTTTTGGCAAGAAAACTTGGTTCGCCCCATTTGAGTGTTTCCTCTAAAGATAATAGACCTATTTCCGCGGCCACTTCCAAAACCAACCTGCGAAGGTTCATCATCTTATCCCTCACAGAATCTGGGTACTTTGAAAAAACTGATTCGACTTCAGGACTTGTTTTCAATTCCATATTCCAAACATTAAATATCTCATATTTTTGCCTAAATGAAAAAGCCAAGAAAGATCATCAGCTTTTCCCTTTTGTCATCCCAATACCCATTTCTTTGTCCACAGAGCGGAACCCAAAATCATCAAAAGACACAGACCACAGTCGGAATCTTAAAATAGACTAAAAAGTTTTTGCTCCAGCTTCAGCTACTTCGTGATCATTTTCTACAGTGCTTCCACTTACTCCAATTGCACCGATAATTTCGCCTGACTTATTTTTGATAGGAATACCTCCTGGAAATGTAATTAATCCCCCATTTGAGTGCTCAATGTTGTATAATGAACCTCCTGGCTGAGAAAGGCTACCCACAATCCCCGTATTCATATCGAAAAAACGGGCAGTTTTTGCCTTTTTAATTGAGATGTCCAAGGAACCAAGCCAAGCTCCGTCCATTCGCGCAAAAGCGACTAGATTTGCACCTGCATCCACGATTGCTATGTTCATTTTTGCATCAATATTTGAAGCCTTTTCCTTTGCTGCTGCTATTGCTTGCTCTGCTTGTTCTAAGGTAATACTCATATAATTCTATTTTTGTAGTTTAAAATATACCCCTTAATATAACCCAAAATAACTAAGCCACTATTCTGGAACTATCTCAAGAAATTTGATAAGCTTGATAAATTATAGAAATGTCTATTGTCTCAATAATTATAAATTCTGTATGTACGCTTTTCTGCCATTAAGCGAATTCTCTTTGGTCAACGGGTTGGAAGATCGAAGACCGAAGACCGGAGTAAACCTGAATTCAATGTGTATTTGGAATTCCGATCATATAAATTTTATACTGGCGAGATTCCGTATACTCATATTATAAATTAAGCTAATACTGAAAAAATAGACTCATCACATCGCTACTTAAGGTCTACCCCAGCCTTTCTAAAAATATCTTGGATATCCTCTGCTATCGCGACTTTTCTTAATGCGGGTACATTTGATCCGCCAGGATTTCCTAAAGGCACTTTTCCAACAAAAGATTTCAACCCACCAACTAACAAACGTGGGACTTGACCTATGATTTCCTTGGTGTTTTTGATCCTAATTCCAAACTGAAGCATTTTCCAATGCACGAAACTATGGGCAGCAGGATATCGCTGTCCAATGATATGCGCACGCTCCAAATGGCGCCAAGCTTGTAGCAAATCACCCGATTGATAGTTACTACGGTATTGGGTTAGTTCTTCATGGTAAAATGGCTGAAGAGAACTAGGCATAGTGGTGTAAAATCTCATTAGCTTATTATTTAAGTTCAAAATATCTATTCTGTATATACGCTATTCTGCCAGTAAGCGAATTCTATTTGGTCAATCGGTTGGAATACCGAAGTAAACCAGAATTCAATGTGTCTTTGGATTTTCGATCCTATAAATTTTCTACTGGCACGATTCCGTATAATCACAATATCTATTTAATACTATTGACTCACTACTCAAAAATATCCCTAATTCTGACGATTCGAAATCTTTTTACGATTACCGGTATGACTCCTCACTGATCTGATGGATCACTGGATTAGTCTGATTGAAATGAATGAAGATTACCTTGGACTTATCTGCTGCACTTAAGCCGTTAAGCTTCTCCATACTTTACAAAATAAAAGAATATGATTAGCCGCTATCTTGCACATACCCAAATTAAGTACGTTGTTCACATCAAAAAATCCCCCTACCCCCTTTGAAAAAGGGGGATTAGCCGAAATTGAACCTCTAGCATTAATTCCAAGACAATACAGGCAACTTTGCGAACAGTCATATAAAAAATGCAGAATCTCGGCCATATCGCAATTATTTAATTCCTTCTGCTATAAAATGTCGCATCCACAAAAGCATAATCTACATTCTCAATCTTTTTGAGGATATCTTTTCCCCGCTTTTCACATTTGTCAATAGCAGGAATGAAAACAGCGAAATCATAATTGGTAACTTCGGGATACTGAGAAAGGTGAATTAATTGATTTAATCTAATATGTACTGCGTGATTATTTTCTATTTCAATTGCAGATGCTCAAGCGAAAACCCGAGGAGTTCCTTATCTGCTACGAACTGAAAACCCAATTTTAAATAAAGCTTCTTTGCTTCTGGATTTGTTTTATCGACAAGCAAACCAAGCGCTGCTCCGTTCTTAAGAACGATCTCATCAATAAGAAAGCTAAGCAATTTTGAGCCTACGCCTTTACCTTGTTGATTTGTAGCAACGCCAATAGAATCTATGTAAAACTCACCAGCCTGTGTTTCATCTTCCACTTTGAGAGTTGCATCAAAATGCTGATGAACGTAATCCAAAACAGGCTGTCTCAATTCTTCCAATTTTGCTCCATCATAAACAAGAACCGCGGCGACAATCTCCCCTTCTTCGACTGCAACATAGCAATTCTGAAAAGAATATTGGTTGTCTTCACTGCGTACATAGCGGAGCAAAAAGTCCTTGGCTTTTCTGTAATGCTCCTCACCGATGAATTTGTATATCACATCTCCTGAAGCAAGCATCAAAAGTGCAGCAATCTCCTCAGAATCTTCCAGTATTGCTCTTCGGATGATCAATTTGACTTTGATAAAGTATTTAACATATAGAGTTTTGGAAATTATGGTGATTAATGAGTTATAGCCTAAATTTCAACTATTGATTGAAAAAGCAGTCATTAGATAAATTTTTTCATTTGGATTTTCAGTACGCCATTTATTCCAATCCACATGCTTCTTATAAAAAAAGTCAGCTGATCCTCGATTATCATAGTCCTTTTTTAGTTATTTTTTGAAGTTACTTCTTATGACACAGCGCCCTTTAAAGTCTTCCGGGAATAATCAAAAATTCAATAAACTAAATTTTTCTTTGTTTGGGCTGTCTGCCTATTCTAAGTAGTTTTTTTTCGACTTGGTTTACCCATATAAATAAACCTGCTCTACCTTACAAAATCCCCAATGGGGTATAATAGGATAATTCGATCGAGTATATAATCCTCAAAGGATGCAGCAGAACAGCTTACTCTAAAAAAGGGCTTGTAATTTTACACGTCACAAGCCCTGGTATTGTTGAACTCCTAAAGTAAAAGTGTCATGCCTATTGTCACCTTGGAACACGCCTAAAAAACGAATTGGATTCAGACCTATTTGACATATGCCTCAAATAAGTAAATTAAATGGCCATTTTTCTAAGCAGCTTTCGCGTTTGGTTCCATAGTTTTGTAGAGGTTTTTGAATAAATCGAGCCAATGCATTCGATCCTGAATGCCATTATTACCTCCATTGATTCTCTTGGTAACCATATGGACATCATCCTTATCTGCGAATTCATTGATGTTGCGTTTTTTCCAAAACCAGCAGGCAGAAGTGAGCGCTAGTTCCGGATCAAGAATTAAATCAGGGTTATTGACGCAATCCACACCATGCTCCTTTGCGAAGCTTTGATAGTTATCCTTTCCGGTTAGTTGTATCAAACCACGACCTCTGTATTTCCATCCATCCCCGCTTTCTTCATTGCCATTGCCCATTCTGTCAGCGTATACCCGATTAGCTATTTTCTCAGGTTTCCTTGCATACTGTTCTGCGATTTCATTGGTTTTAAAATATTTTCCAAAAACACTGCGCAATCCTTGAGCTGAATAATTTAAATTTTCTTCAGAGTACTTAAGACCTCCACTTTCATGTGCCAATTGGGAGAGAAAGTGTGCTTTGCGCAAAGGCGTGTCAATTCCAAATTTTGGTAAAACGTTTGGAATAAATGGGAGGTAAAATTGGGCTTTGTCCCAGTTCAACTTGGGAAAAATAGTTTTCATTTGTTCGTTGGATACCATGGTTTTTGCTTTTTAGAGTTAGTACTAATCAGTTAAATTTAATGAAAATTGTTCATCAGAATCAAATTATTTTATAGTAATTTATAAACTGAAAAAATGATTTTTAGTCTTTGGCAATTCTATTTCTAGGTCACTATCGAAACTATGTACTTTTTTTAAATACTTTCCAACTAATATTAAGGAAGGTAGGAATTGAGGTTCTAAAGAGACAAGCTCCTTCTGGGAATTTCAGCCAAGTATATATTTTGCCTTTGTTCCATAACTAAGACATTTTTTTTAAATACCACAACTAGCTTTGCCTGTTAACATGGACACTAATAAAAGCATCTTCTTTCTAAATTTGGAGGACTTTGATGAGACTGGAGTTTGATAATAAAGCGAAGCACGATGCTTTATTACATAATTTTAACGTTTGAGCTATTATCATTTTAAATTACTTAACAAAAGACTGATGATACTCAGACCCTAATTCACTGGAAATTTAACCCACAGAAAAATACTATTAGTCTTAACCATGCATACCCTCTTGGGTGTATTAGATATATGAAGTAGACTTGATGATCCGTACAGAAGTCGTATATAAAACATATTTCTACTATATAGAATCTGTGATTCGATATATGGGGATAAACTTAGTTGCATAGTTTAAGGTTACCAGATAAAAGACCACCAAATGCCCTATTTTTTAACCTTGCAAGTGGTCTTTGAAACACAGGCTAGGGTGGAGAAGAAATTTTCAAGTCATAATCTCGAAACTATTTGTATTGATCTATCGCATGAGACTTGAAGGGGAACTAATATTTTTAACTAAAGTATTCTATTTCTATGTCTTATAAAATTTATCATAAATGTAATTTTTTTTCCAAACTAACTGTAACAAAAACCCGGATTCGTTTTCCAAGAATCAAAAACACAAAAGACAGGAAAATGAAAAAGACCTTATTACTCATCTGCTTCGTAGTATTACTGCAACCGTTGGTTTTCGCACAGCAATCCATCTCTGTAAATACATCTGGAAAAGGAGAACCCATTTTGTTTCTACCCGGATTCGCAACACCAGGAGAGGTTTGGAATACCACCGCCTCCAACCTTCCACAACACAGTGCTCACATCGTGACTTACGCCGGATTTGGAGGAGTTGCCCCAGTGGAAATGCCGTGGTACGAGAAACTCAAAACCGATCTGATCGGCTACATCACAGCAAACAGCCTAGAAAATCTCACCCTAGTCGGTCACAGCATGGGGGGCAATCTGGCATTGGATCTGGCTGCCAGCCTTCCCGATCGAATTCAAAAAATCGTGATCGTCGATGCATTATCCTGCATGCGTGAGATCATGATGCCCGGGGTACCGGCGGAGGCATTAGCCTATGAAAGTCCCTACAATGATCAACTGCTGAATATGGATGAAGCCGCACTATCAGCCTATCTGACACAGATGACGCAGAACATGATTACCAAAACTGAGGACCAAGCCCTAGTCAAAAACTGGATGGCGGTCGCAGATCGGAAAACGTTTGTGTATGGCTACACAGATCTGCTTAAATTGGACAGCAGACCGCTTTTCCCATCCATCAAAGCTCCCGTGCTCCTGATGGTCGCAGGTCAGCCCTACGGGCCCGGAGCTTTGGAGACCATGAAAAAACAATATAACGGATTGAAAAATACAGAGTTTGTACTAGCAACTGAAAGCAAGCACTACCTTATGCTCGATCAGCAGGAATGGTTTATCACACAGCTCAATTCTTTTCTCAATAAGTGATTTCGGAACAAAAAGCTCAATTTGTACAGCTCTACCAGTCGCAATATCGGATGGTAAATCAACTCTGCCTCGGATTTATGAAAGGCGACAGCTACCAGGCCAAAGACCTTACGCAGGAAGTTTTCATCCAAGTTTGGAATAATCTGGGAAAATTCAGACAGGATTCTTCCCCAAAAACCTGGATTTACAGAATCACAGTCAATGCCTGCCTCAACTACCTCAAGCGGGAAAAGCTTCATTCGGAAAAACTGGGGGAAGCATTCCGAGAACAGGAAACAACCGAAGAAATCAAGTTTACGGAAAGCGATCCGGTCAATGCACTCTATAAAGCGATGGCCGGTCTCTCAGAAGTTGACCGACTAGTCACCGGATTACTTCTTGAAGAAGTGCCTCAAGAAGAAATCGCCACCATTCTGGGCATTTCCGACGGAAACCTTCGAGTCAAAATCCACCGAATCAAACTCAGACTCAAAAAATTGATTAATCATGAATGAACTAGGAAATATTCTCAAATCCGGTTGGAAAAGCTCAGGCTTGGACATCACTCCTCTTCCACCCCCTGAGCAGCTAATCGCCGAAGCCCAACGCCTCAACAGGGAAAGCACGAAATTCCAGCGCAGTACCCTGCTGATATTAGGCTTCACTTTTCTGATGATGTGCTATTTCTTGTTGGAATTCTTTAAATTTCAACATACACTAAGCAAAATAGGAGTTGGATTAATGTTGCTTTTTTTCCTCTTCCGTATTCTTCTAGAGGCCTATAGCATCATAAAAGCAAAGGAAAAGACCGCTGATAGTTCTGCATATTACAGCTTGGAAAAGGAAACTAAATACCTCAGCCTAAGACTTAAGATTCACTCTACCTTCACTTTCCTTACCCTTGGAGCATACACTTTGGGATTTCTATTTCTGGTTCCCGAATTCTTTCTGTATATGAGCAGATTTTGGCTGATTGCAATGATCGCCTCCTATTTTATTCCTGGAATAATTTTGACCCTTCTCATCCGTAAAAACGTGCAAAAAGAATTGAGAGAACTCCGGATGGTTATTGAGCTGAAGAAAAAAATAATAGGATAACTCCCTCTCAGGAAACAATGAACGATAAGTAGTTTACCGATCTCTGTGGACACAGGCCGGTGTCGGTCTGTAGGGTGATGTAATTTCGGTCTTTGAAGACATAGACCGCGGGGAGAGTCTTGATAAAGTACGACCCTCTGTATTATTTTCCATCTCGCTTTCGAAATCAATATCCCCCACTCCCACCAAGCTTCGCAAATAATCCGCCGCCAAACATCCTCATCAGAGAAAAGCACAGAAACTAGCACAAAAAACTCGGAGGGTTTAAACTGTATTTAAAACCATTGTACCAAGCCCAGCCAATATCTCCCAGGTCAATGTATTCTTCAGAAACAACAGAAATATAAGCTTTTCCCGCATCCATTTTGATTGAACATCAACTCCTCACCATTTCTGCCTGCGCTGACTGGGGAATCTTCCGTATCAAAAAACGGCACTTTTTCTTCCCAATCTGTTCTTTGATGGTTTCTACTTATGGGGAATTCCAGTAAAGCTGGAGTCAGTTCATTCCCTACTTCCCCCCAGTAAAGGAGCGGATGAACCATCAGAATTTCTATTCCTGTAAAGACAAGTTTCAAAAAACTTAGGGTTATAATCCAATGAGATGTTTAAACCCAAGGCTTATCTTTTACTTTTTTTAAATTGCTTGAGCTAAGAGGATTCATAAAATAATAGGGTTAGATCTGACCTAACTACCTGATAACTAACATACTATTTAATTTGAAAAACTTGAAGATCGTTTAGCGAAGAGTTCGTTTTAGGAAGTGTATAAAATCAAAGTGATGACTAAGCCTTAATATTTAGGATCAAATCGATGATTGATGTCTTTTCTTAAAAGCTAAAGGATTGACGCCCGTTACCTTCTTAAAGATTTTATTAAAGTAGGATATGCTTTCAAAGCCGCATTGAAAACAGGTTTCAGTGATATTATTATCCTGTCGCAACAAGTTTTTGGCTTTGTCAATTCGATAATGGTTAACAAATTCTGTAAAAGTAAGCTTGGTCATACGCTTAAAGTAGCGACAAAACGCAGCATTAGTCAGATTGCTTAAAGCGGCAACTTCCGAAAGTTCAATTTTACGCTGATAATGATCGTCCAGAAATTGATAAATGGTTTTAAGTCTGCCTTGCTCTTTTAGCGTGTGCGGATTTTCTACCGGATGATTGTGAAGTAATTCTTTCTCAGTTGACTCTGATAGCAGTTGCAGGATGCTCAGCACTTCCAGGAACTGCTCAAAATAACCCAACGTATGTAATTTCTTAAGACGATTACCTACCAGCATTTTTGCATTCTTTCCAAAGGATACGCCTTGTTTGGATTCTTCGAATAATAGATGGACAGCATGCAATTCTGGTGTAGACGAAAAAGCCTCTTTCAGAAACTCCGGTTTTATATGGACTACAATTTTTTCATACGCAGTCTTGACGCCGTAATCAAAATTGAGATGCGGGATATTCGACCCAATAAAAACCAAATCACTTCCTTCATAGCGTGATATATGTTTGCCAACGTGCCGTGTTCCATTTGCACCATCGATAAAAACCAACTCATATTCCGGGTGGAAATGCCAAAAGAAGAAGTCGCTTAAATTGGGATTCACCATTAAGCGAAGAGAGCTATTTTCATGAGCAACGATTCGTTCTAATTCAGTCTTCATTTCAAAATTTACATAAAATTGTCTTATTGATAGTCCATATAGATCATGAAATATCAATATGATTCAAAAACCCATCATTATTGGAGTAGAAATCGAGTGCACTCTTCCCTTAGCTTTATTCTATAATTAAACCCAACAAACCAATTATGGAAAATCAAAAGACCATGGCTCCTACGCAGAGCCCAAATAAGAATCACAAAGACATTCCCGGTAATCCATCTACAGCTACCAGTAGCAAGGTAAAATTGAATGACCGATCCAACGGAAAACCGCTGAGAATCTTAAGCGAAGAAGATTGGGCTTTCTGGATTCTTAACGGTTATGTGGTGGTTAAAAATGCTGTGCCTCGTGAACAGGCGTTGCGAACCGCTGATTTTTTGTGGGAGTTTGAAGAGAAAGATAAGAATGACCCTTCTACCTGGTATACCGCACCCCGGGCCGATATGGAGATGAAAGAATTAGTCGGTACCGGAATGGTAGAAGTTTATAATCATCAACTACTTTGGGAGAACCGTCAGATGCAACGGGTTCACGATGCGTTTGAAGATATCTGGGGTACTGAAAAACTTTGGGTAACGGTTGATCGCGCTAACTTAAACTTTCCGATCAGACCGGGTTTTGAATACAAAGGATTTATTCATTGGGATTACGATCCGGATACAAAGCCTCAAAACGTTCAAGGCGTTTTAGCTTTAGCAGATCAAGAAGACGAAAACATGGGAGGCTTTCAATGTATTCCAGAACTTTTTCGCACATACGATACCTGGAAATTAACACAGCCTGAGGACCGAAATCATTTCAAACCAGATGTAACCGGTTTTGAAGATAAGTTGGTAAAGGTAAAATTACAGGCGGGAGATTTACTCATCTTCAACAGCTCACAACCTCATGGCATTCGACCAAACCTTTCGAAAGACCAAGTAAGAATTGCGCAATACATTTCGATGATGCCGGCTGAAGAAGACAATGAAGATCTGAAACAATGGAGAATTGATTCCTGGAAGAATCGTATTGCGCCTGAGGGTTATGCTTTTCCGGGCGATCCGCGAAAATGGGAACAAACAAAATATGAAGCAGCCAAATTAAGCGAGCTCGGTAAAAAAATCCTGGGGCTTGATAAATATTAGTAGTGACATAACCTCTTGAATGAGGAGTCCTCTTTCTATTGAAGTAGAAAAGAGATTACTTCTCATTTTTTCATTCTAAAACCCACACTAATTCAACCCCACTTATGCTGGAATATATGAGTTCATGGGATTTACTCATCATTGCAATCTATTTTGGTATCACTTTGTGGATTGCGTGGTGGGCGTCACGCGTACATGGAAAACCTCAAATTGAGCAAGATTCGGCAGATTATTTTCTAGCGGGGAAAAACGAAGGTTGGTTTGTGATAGGTGCTTCATTATTCTCTTCGAACATTGGTTCAGAAATAATTTTGGGAGTATCTGGAGCCGGTGCTCGGGCAGAAATGCCCATGGCCAATTTTGAAATGCTTGCAGCCTTTATCCTGATCCTACTGGGGTGGGTATTTGTCCCTTTCTATTTGCGAACGGGCGTTTACACCATGCCAGAATTTCTAGAGCTGCGATACTCTAAAGCTTGTCGAAATTACCTGTCCGTTGTTTCTATTCTTGCTTATGTCATCACAAAAATATCGTTGATCATTTTCTCCGGTGCGCTAATTTTTGAAACCATGGGAGTGCCTTTTTGGACAGGTGCCATCATCATCGTTTTAGCAACAGGATTTTATACGGTGCTAGGAGGACTCAAAGCGGTAATCTACACCGATATGGTACAGGCATTTATACTCATCGCGAGTTGTGGCGCTGTTACTTATTTCGGATTGGCTCAATTGGGCGGCTGGGATGAAATGATCACTACTATTCAACAAGCCTCCACCAAACCGGGCAATCCACCACTTGAGCGCTTCTTTAACTTGTGGCGTCCTATGACGGACACACAATATCCCTGGACTGGAATGTTATTTGGTGCACCAATCTTGGGCGTATGGTATTGGTGTACGGATCAATTTATCGTGCAGCGCACCTTATCAGCAAGAGACATCAGCAACGCTCGAAGAGGAGCGCTCTTTGCTGGATTCTTAAAGTTATTGCCTGTTTTTATTTTCTTCATCCCGGGTGTTATCGCATATGCACTTTTGCAAAAAGGGATGCTGGATTTTTCGACTTCCAATGCTGATTATGCATTACCAGCTATGATCACCGGTTTCCTTCCCAGTGGTCTGAAAGGCCTCGCAATCGCAGGACTTCTTGCGGCATTAATGAGTTCACTTTCATCTGCTTTCAACTCTTCATCTACTTTATTTACGATTGATTTTTATAAACAATACAAACCAAAAGCCTCTGAAAAAGAATTGGTTTGGGTGGGACAATTGGCAACAGTCGCGCTGGTGTTCGTAAGTCTAGGTTGGATTCCTTTCATGAAATCACTGATGGGAGGAGGGATATTCTTTTATCTCCAAAGTATTCAAGCCTACATCTCGCCACCCATTGCAGCGGTGTTTTTATTTGGATTATACTTCAAATGGATGAATGCAAAGGGAGCAATTGTTTCCTTATGGATGGGTTTTGCATTAGGCGTGTCTCGTCTGGTAATCGAGTTTATGAGCAAGGAAGGAATCATTGAGGTCAAAGAAGGTTCTTTGGTTAATATCTTTTTGGACATTAACTTTCTTCATTTCGCCATCATTCTGTTTGTCATTTGTGCTGTAATAATGGTGATCGTGAGTCGTCTTACCCCACCTCAGTCGGAAAAATCATTGCGATTAGTGACATTTCAGAGGTCAGGGATTAAGACAAAACTGGTGTTCACATCCGATGTAATTCTAACTATCATCTTAATTATCTCAGTATTAGCCTTGTGGGTCTTCTTCAGTCCTTGGGGAATTGCAAACTAAACACCCTCAACTATGGAGTACCTATTGACTAATAAAATTGCCTTCGTTTCCGGATCTACTTCCGGAATTGGGTTTGCCATTGCAAAACTATTAGCTAAAGAAGGAGCTCATGTGATTCTGAATGGTCGGCATGAGGAAACAGTAGTACATGCTATTGAAGAATTGAAAAAGGGAATTCCTTCGGCAAAGGTATCCGGAATAACAGCCGACTTCAGTGATCCAAATTCTGTAAAGGACTTAATTACAAAACTGGACCGAGTAGATATACTGATCAATAACGTCGGGATTTTCACTTCTCAATCCTTCACTGAGACTTCCGATGAGGATTGGTATCGACTGTTTGAAGTAAACGTCATGAGTGGTGTCCGACTATCGCGAGCACTACTTCCAAAAATGATGGCGCGGGATTGGGGCCGCATTGTCGTTGTGAGTAGCGAATGTGCACAGCTAGTGCCCGAGGATTTAATTGCCTACAGTATGACTAAAGCTGCCATGCTCAGTATCTCGCGTGGATTGGCACAAACTACAAGAGGGTCAGCCGTCACTGTCAATTCCATAATGCCGGGTTCTACCTTATCTGAAGGAGCCAAACGATTTTTGAAAGAACAGGCCGATAAAGGAAATCAGAAAGAGGAGGATGTTGCGTCTGCTTTTTTCAAAAATGTAAGAACAACGTCCTTAATTGAACGATTTTTAGCACCTGAAGAAATTGCCAATGGAGTACTTTATCTGGCAAGCCCGCTTTCATCGGCGACCAATGGAGCGGTGTTAAAATTAGATGGTGGAAGTGTTCCTGGAATATTTTAAAGAAAAAATTATGAATCCTAAATTACCACTGTTGCGTCATGTTGTACTATTCAAATTCAGAGACTCCTCCACTGAAGATGAAGTAGAGCATGTGGTCAGTTCTTTTATGTCTCTTAAAAATCAAGTGCCTCAAATTGTAGCTATGGAATGGGGCAGAAATATCAGTGAAGAAAACCATCACCAAGGCTTCACACATTGCTTCATTATTTCCTATGAATCCATTCAAGATCTTACTAATTACCAAAAACATCCTGCCCATCTTGATTTTCAGCAAATCCTCGGCCCTCATATGGAAAAGGTTTTTGTAGTGGACTATTATTCCAACGATTGAAACTTAACTATTTAAGGATATTTGAACTGTTGCCTTTATCATTCTTTACTTTTTACTCATCCTAAAGAAGAAATATTTTAGGTTTTATTCTATGGTGAACAATACATTTAATCTGCTTACTTAGTTGCTCTAGGAATATTAGGATCATTTCTCCGCACTTGGCAATTCGTGTAGAAGTTAGATGCAAAACGCCTTTCTATTGTAATGAATCCGCTAGCAGTCGGGAGCAATTCGATTATTGGGAATTAGTACCGAGAATTGGAATTCCCAGCCCTACTCCGGATAATTTTCGAAAGCAAGGATGTTAAATCTCAGCCAAATCAATCCACGATTTAACTGCAATCGAAAAGGAAAGTCTTCAATCTAAAGGCCCATCCCCCTACTCCTCCGGTTTTATTTCAGGTTTTTTTAGGACCAAGTAGAAGCAATAGAGGGTCACAGACAATATCAGTCCTTGAGTGACTATGGCTAGAATAAGTGCTGATTTGTTCATGATAGTGCTGATTTTTTACGTTTTACGCTTAAATACCAAACAATTGCGATGATCCCTAAAAACAAGAGAACCAGTTGGATTCTAGCGATACTTGAGTAGAACATCTTTTTCTTCTAATACATAGTTTGGTCAGGACTTAGAATTAATGCCTGCCTTTTCAAAACCAAAAATCATAGCAAAAATGATTATCTCCAATAATGCAAATACAACCAAGAAAGTTGTACATACCCTATAGTCGTATTCATCAAATTAGCCTGATTGATAAAATAGGATGGTTGGATTTCTCATCCCCTCCCTGCCTTCCCAATTACCGACTCTCAGTCAGAATTTTAAAGCAACCATACCTGACATTTTGCTGAAGAGTATACAATTGCCTAACTTCCATTATCTGATTATTTGACCTATTTTGACATTGCATTATTAGCAGTTATGATGTATAAAAGTTTATTACCAAGTTCCCAGCTATGTGTGTTTGTTATTCCCATATTAATACTAACTCAATTCTTTTTGCTATGAAACCACTTTGTTTTGTAATCATGCCTTTTGGTAAAAAGCCTGACTTAACCGGAAGAATTATAAATTTTGATGCAGTCTATGAGAAATTCATAAAACCAGTGATCGAAGAATCCGGTTTGGAATCTATTCGCGCTGATCAGGAAATGATGGGAGGAATCATTCATAAACCCATGTATGAGCGATTGATACTTTGTGATTTTGCTATTGCTGACTTGACCACTGCAAATGCCAATGTATTTTATGAATTAGGTATTCGATATACTGCTAAGCCTTTTACAACTTTTAGCATTTTTGAAACAGGCACTAAAATACCTTTCGATTTGGTTGATGTCCGATGTTTTCCATACGTCATCGTCGATGATGAGATTGTGGATTTGGAGGATAAAAAGGCGGCATTGAAAGGATATATAACAGAGATAAAAAAGAAAAAAATCACCGATAGTCCAATCTACCAGTTAATGGATGGAATAGAATTCAAGCATAATCTATCCATTGATAAGGTAGATATGCTGAGAGAGCGGGCAAAGCAGGACAATCAAGTAAATACGCAGATTCAGGAGATTTTAAGCTTGGATAAAAAGGAGGAAAGAGCCGAAAAGCTAAAAGATCTTGAAAAAACTCTACCTGAAAAAGAGGATTGGGATGCAAGCTTAGCCATTAATTTTATTTTAGCTTTCCGCTCCATCAATGCCTTTCAGGAAATGGTAGATTTTATTGATTCCTTACCAAATCATCTCAAGGGAACAGTGGTGGTTCAGGAACAATATGGATTTGCGCTGAATAGAGCAGGCAATAAAGATAAAGCTATAGATGTACTGACAAAACTAGTTGAGGAAAAAGGGTCAAATAGCGAGACTTTGGGGATTTTGGGGAGGATTTATAAAGATAAATACAATGAGGCTAAAAGTTCGAAAGCTTTCCTTGCCAAAGGATTTTTAAATAAGGCAATCGAAGTATATACTGATGGTTTTAAAGCAGATATTAGAGACTTTTACCCTGGTGTAAATGCTGCAACTTTAAAATTCGTCAGAGAGGATGAGGACACCGTAGACTTTGCAAAGGTGGTTGAATTTGCAGTATTGACATATTTGGAAAAGAAAAGTAAGATCTCAATGCGTAAGGCTCCTTCCAATTTTGACGATTACTGGCCTCAGGCTACGCTTTTGGAATTAGCTATCTTACAAAATAATCAGAGTAAAGCATTTGACTATTTATCCTCTGCCATCAGTACCTCCCATGAGGATTGGCAAACGGATTCTACCGCCAAAAACCTTGAATTATTTAAAAACCAAGGAGATTGGGTGGCAGAGGTAATTCAAGTTTTAAAAGATAATTGAATAAAGGAGTTGGGTGAACCGATTTATTCAAAATGAAATTCCATGACAGAATCTTTTGCAGCAGCTTCTCCAATTTTATAAAGTTCCTCCCTGTTTTCAGAATTACTCATTTCAATCAAGCTTTCCACGTCTTCCCCATTATAGGTCTTTCCTAAATTAAGGTTGTTCAATTCAATTTCTGTAATGGGAAAATTGTATCTAAGATATTTAATCAACGGTTTTCCCGAAATGTAATCATCTCGCAAAGATTCTATTTCCATATCGATATAATGGGCTGTAGGGGAATTGGAGAGCCATTGAAGCATAATTTGGTTCTGCCAACTTGCATCCTGCATCAACATGTCAGGTACACTCTGAGCCCAGGTTTTAAGCCAGGCTTCTTTGATTTCACCAACTTGCTTTCTGAATATACTATAGCCTGTTCCTACAGAAACAACAGTTATTTTATCTTCACCCATTTCCCAGTGGAAAGGAAATCCTTTTAGAGTTGCCACCATCAACAGAGTCATAGCTGGATTATTGGCCATACTCACTCCTCCATCTACAAATGCGGCCTGCTGTCTATCCCCTACATCAATCATTTGAGGGACAAAATAAGTAGGAGCGGCACTACTCGCTCTTACAGCCTGCCAAAGAGGGATATTTTTGTTCTTTCCCAGACTGGTGTTGAAGAATTTGCCTTGTGGATGGTTTATCAAGGGCCAAACACTATTGGTATCTGCTCTTTTGGCGACGATACATAACCCCGTTTTGATTTCCTCACTTCCTAATGTAATCTCTCCAAAAGCGCTTCGTAAGGATTTTTCCAAGACAGAATAATCATAGCTGGCCTTTAGAAACTTCCAGGTTTGAAGGGGATTCCAGAAGTTGTGCTTCTTACCAAATATCTTACCTCCAAGGTCCATATAAAGATCTTTGATTTCATCAACCTTCATTCCTATTGCTAAGGCTGAAGCAATGATAGAACCTGTAGAGGTTCCTCCTATCAAATCAAAATGATCACTCAAAAGATAATCTTGGCCATGTTTATTCTGCAGGATAGTTTCGATTTTCTTAAGGTACCCGAGGCTTAATGCACCTCTTATTCCACCGCCATCTAGTGAGAGTATGTTTTTGGGACCACTTGATGGGCTTAGATGATCGTTCAGGGTTTTTTTCATAGTATTTAAGTCTAAAAGTTAAAATGCTAAATTAAAATATTAAGTTAAAACACACCTATTACAGGCAACAGCGATACACAATAAATTAAGCAATAAGACCTTTTTCAGATTTGAGAATCAATATACTAAAACTTCACAATCAGAATTACAAAATTTGTGTAGAAATAGGAGGTATTTTGGGCAAGCTCATGATAGCGTTACTTATCCATTGTCCCTCAAGCAAACTGAATCCATACCATCAAATAAAAAAATGTTTGGATAACAATTTTGAAGCTCCAACCTAGAGGCAGTAGGATTGCCCAGTAAAAAGCATAATTGGATGACGCTCATTAAGACTTAGGTACTTTTTTAAAAAATTATTTCCAGCTAACTTATAGAACATAGGAAAGGAGGTCAAAAAGGGAAAATTTCTCTTCTGGAAATTTCATACGAATTAACTAAGGTATCTTTTTTTTTGAAATAACATAACTAGCTTAACATGGCAAAATGGAAAGTGTATATCTCGTCAACTTTTAGAGATTTAAAGGATTTAAGATCAGAACTCATCAACCTCTTTCAAAATCAACTCAAATATAGTTTTGAATTAAGTGCTATCATGGAACGCATGTTTGATGACGCTTCCTATACGCCATTTCTGGATGATTGCGTTCAAGCTGTATTATCGAGTGACATTTACATCATTATTCTCGGCAATAAAGTAGGGTCATTCCCTCCCAATGAGGATCGGACTTATACGGAAATCGAACTGGATACTGCCTTAGCCAATGATAAACGCATCTTCTGTTTACACTTGGAGAACTTTGATGAGGCTGAGATAGATAAAAAAGCGAAGTTTTCCAAAAACAAAGTATGTTGATAACTGAAAGATGCTAAAAGACGATTTGAACCAAACGTGCTTCACCAAGCATCAATAGTGGCGTGCAGGCTCCAGGGACATTTTATGCCTGTAAAGATATTATTCATTAAATAAGAACAATTTAGCTTTTGCTGTACGCATTTTTTCTAACTTATCAATTACACTAAACTACTTTTTATGAAAAATATAATACTTCCACTGTGTCTCTTTTTTTATGCAGCAACATCTTTTGCTCAGCAAATTCCCCCCAAGGACATTGAAGACAAAGTGCTCGGCTGGATGAAGGTTTATAATTTTAGAGGCGTTAGAGAACCTCTGAAAGTCGATGCTAAATTATATACTCCTGCACAACAATCCATTGCTGATTCTATTGGCAATTGGATGCAGGCAAGCTACCTCCCAAAAGGCGGTTTGGGAGATGTAAAAAGAAGGGTCTCCGAAAAGTTAGGTTTGTATAATAAGAACAATGCAGCAATGCCACAGAGTTACGGTGCTGTCGCCAATACCTATTCGCATCTGAAATACAACGCAAACGGGAAGATGGTGCCTTTAACGAGCGATGGCATTCAATGGAGTATTATGGCTAATGCGCCTGTTGGTATTCCCGCAGATGCTCTCTGCACACCCACTCAATATTATTTTACTCTGCCATCTTTAAAAGAACAAGGCTCCAGCGAAGAGAATCCCTATATAAAAAGTTTGGCAACTCACCCCAACACAAAAAAATATCCAACTTATGTGACTAGAAACGAAAACGGGATGTTTGAAATAGCCCTTTTGCTCTATCCCCAAAATGACTTTCCCTTTATTAAAATAACCAAAGCCGAATACCTGGAGCAGGTAGCTGCTGCAATAGAACGAAAGTATGCGATTGAAAAAGAAGAGGCTGTTACAAAATGGCATACCGATGCTACCCGGGCCAATGCGCGCAAATACGCTGACGAGAAGTATCAAAAAAGGATTTCAGTATTAAAAACCAACAAAGAGAAATATAAAGATCGGCTAGAGGAAACAGCAGAGATTTTTACCAATCAGCCCGATATATTGTTGGAAAACTATCCTGATGTTTTTGTGGGAAATGGTGGCGGAACCCTGAAATTACCTGTATATAAAATTGACCCGGTAATTGCTGAACGCTGTAAAATTGATAACCCCCAATGGCTTACAATTTTCTGGAATGGCGGCCTTAATAGTCCTGTTGGTAATCACCAGCACGAGTCTATCACCAACAATTTTAATTTTGATTATCTGTATAAATTTTGTTTTGATCCGGAAAAAGTAAAGGGACAGCCTTACAAACCACTCCGCTCCCCCCGCTAAGTGTAGTAGTAGTCTTAGCGTTGGACTGGGTGTAATCCGTGCAGTGGTCGGATGTAATTACACCCTCCTATCCAGATCAATTTGAAATTTATTTTCATCTGGAAAGCGCCAGCTATACATAAACAAAGCAGGGCACTAAGCGTAATCCTGAAAATTGGTCGTTTGTATCTACGCTTCAATAGTTACATGAATTTGAAATCCCAAAGTTTGACGGCTTCACCGTCGCGGAACCGTGTCCTAAATCTATTTAACCCCGGGTTTCACCGGGGCTATTGATGGTCTGACCACTTCGTGGTCTTAATATGGAATACAGAGATGTGTGGAATAGCTTTCCCATTCATTGATGTTCTTCAGCAGTCCTATTTCAATCTTTTTTCCAGTGCTTCATTCAAAATGTAAAATTACTGTTCTGTAAATCCGCCATCAACCACAAATTGGCTGCCGTGCACATAGCTGCTTTCATCTGAAAAAAGAAAAGTAACCATATCACTCACATCTTTTGGCTTTGCGTATCTGCCCAACGGAATCATTTCTACAAATTTTTCTTTTACCGCATCACCGTGTCCGGGATTAATTCCTTCTTCAAGAGATCGCATCATTCGGCTATCCACTACACCGGGATGCACAGTATTTACCCGTATTTTCCGATCTGCTAATTCTTTGGCCGCTACTCGCATTATTCCTATGGTGGCGTGCTTGCTGGTATTGTAAGCCACCATTCCTGCTGTGCCCGTTAGTCCCGCAACAGACGAGGTAATCACAATGCTACCACCATCTTCAATTTTTGGAATCACATATTTCATCCCGAGAAATACACCTTTGACATTTACTGCCAAGACTTTATCAAACATGTCGACAGGATAGTCAGGGATTGGTTGCACCACACCTTCAATTCCGGCATTATTAAAAAACATATCAATTTTACCATATCGCTCAATTGCAGTTTCAACATATCTTTCTACATCCTCAGGTTTTGTGACATCTGCCACCGTGTAGGACATCTCATAGTTACTTTCTTTAGCCTCTTTTTCTTTCTCTTTGAGGCTTTCCTCATCGATGTCAACCAGCAAAATCTTAGCCCCTTCACTGCCCATTCGTTTAGCAGTTGTAAATCCTATTTGTCCGGATCCTCCAGTTATGATGACTACTTTGTTTTCAAATCGTTTCATTTTTCTCGGATTTAATTAGTGGAAAATCATTTTCATTCATTTTATCTTCTGGCGACGATCTTTTAGGGAGTTGTCCCACGAGTATTCCTTGCGAGTGACCATCACTGAAAAAGCTGTTCGCCCAGTTCCACATGGTTCTGACCTGATTTCTATAGCTTAAGAGCAAAAAGAGATGCACCGTAATCCATGCAACCCAAGCCGTCCAGCCGGTGATGGTTTTTTCTGGAAAAGTAAGGTCGGCCACTGCCCTATTGCGACCAATAATGGCCATAGTGCCTTTATCTTTGTATTTAAACGGTTCTTGCTTCTGACCTTTGACAAGGGCCATAAAATTCTTTGCCATTGCTTCTCCCTGTTGTTTGGCTACGCTTGCCAGCTGAGGGTGTCCTTTTTGGAAATTCGGATCTGAGGTCATGATACAGGAATCACCAATCGCATAAATATTTTCCGTACCGGCTACTTCATTATATTCATTCACCTTCAGCCGATTTCCTTTTTGATAGCAATCATCTGGAAATCCATCCAGTCGAAACCCAGTCACTCCCGCTGCCCAAATCAGCGTTTTTGTTTCGATGAAACTACCATCTTTGAACTCAACTTTATCTTCTTTGTAGTCCGAAACCATTTTCTCTAACTGCACATGAACACCCATATCCTCAAGGCATTTCCGAGCATATTTTTGCGACTTTTCAGCCATTGGGGGAAGTACAGATGAGGCAGCGTCGACCAAATAAATATTCATCCTGTCCTCATCCAACTCGGGGTAAATATCCTCGAGAATCTGATTTCGAACTTCTGATAGAATTCCTGCCAACTCAACTCCAGACGGACCGGCTCCTGCGATCACGATATTTCGCATCTTACGCTTTTCAACCTCGTCATCAGATTGAATATATTTTTCGGTTTCGCTTAAAAGGAAATTTCTCAACCTAACCGCATCATCAATCGATTTCATCGGAAGGGCGTATTTCTGGATATTTTCCATTCCAAAATAATTGGGTTTGGTGCCCGTAGCAATCACGAGGTAGTCGTAAGAAATGGTTTCTGCAGGCAGGACGACCTTGCGCTCCTCAGGAATTATTTTCTCCAACTCTCCCATCCTGAAATGGAGGTTCTTTTTTCCCTTAAATAACGTTCTAAAAGGTATGCTTATACTTGAAACATCTAAAAACCCCGCGGCCAATTGATAGAGTAAAGGGGTAAAATGGTTATAGTTATTTTTGTCAACCAAAGTGACATTTATTCCTTCTGCACCGGCCAAATCCATTGCCAAGTTGATACCAGCAAAGCCGCCTCCAATTATTACTATATTTTTATCTTCCATTTCCTTTCCTCCTCCATCAATTCGCGTTAAGTTGAGATAGTGACTACATCACTTCTATTTTTAGAAGTTATTCACTCATATCTATAACATATCGAAAACGAACATCTTCATTCTTGATATTGTCAAAAGCATTATTCACTTGATTGATATTTATCATTTCTACTTCTGGCGCTATATCATGTTTTGCACAGAAATCGAGGATCTCTTGAGTTTCAGAAATACTACCTATAAAAGAACCTCCAAGGGTACGATTAAACATGGCGACGTTCATATTATTTGTGGGCAGTTTGTATTCGCCTAAAAGCCCTACTGTAATTAAACTGCCACGGTAAGTGAGTAAATTAATGTAATCGTTGATATCAAATGGCACTGGAATCGTGATTAATATATAATCGTATCGCAAGGCATTCTTTGTCATGGCATCTTCGTCTGTCGATACTATTACATCATCAGCACCCAATGCCTTGGCTTCTTCTTTTTTCGATTCGTGACTTGTAATGGCCGTAACTTTTGCACCCATAGTTTTTGCTATTTGAACAGCCATGTGGCCCAATCCGCCAATACCAACTACAGCAACATTATCGCCTTCTTTTACACCCCAATGTTTCATAGGCCCATAAGTAGTCACCCCGGCACAAAGAATGGGAGCTGCAGATGAAAGCTCAAGTTTTTCAGGAATGGTTAATACAAACGCTTCTTTGGAAACAATATGTGATGAAAACCCACCGAAGGTATTGTAATCAGATTCAGGATCTCTGAAATAGCCATTGTACGTCATGGTTGGTCCATGTTCGCCCGCGCAAAATTGCTCATCGCCATTTTTGCAGGGATCGCAGGTTTGGCAGCTATCTATCATACAGCCAACGCCTACAATTTGACCGGCTTTGAATTTTGTGACTTTACTTCCTGTTTCGACAATTTTACCAATAACCTCATGACCGGGTACACATGGATAGCGTGTATTTTCCCAGTCGTTATTCACTTGGTGTATATCACTATGGCATACTCCGCAATAGAGCACCTCAATTAGAACTTCATCTGCTTTTGGGTTTGCGCGGTCGACATCCATTTTCTTCAAGGTCGTTTTATCGCCAGATGCTCCTTGAGCTCCATAGCCTTTGACGCTAAACCCTTTGCTTGTTTTCTGCATTGCTTTGTCCAATATTTTTGTTTCTGCTTCCATGATTTTAATTTTTTATGTGAATATTATTTTTTACTTTAATGATTCTGATTATGCCGATTCCGACATTTTAGAATGCTTTCCTTCGGCTATTTCTTCTACCACTTTCTTGCAGAAAGCAGGTAAATCCTCAGGAGATCTTGACGTGGTTAATCCTGCATCTACGACCACCTCTTCGTCGACCCAGATGGCTCCCGCATTAATTATATCCGTCTTGATACTTGGGAAAGAAGTTATTTTACGGCCTTTCAATACTCCCGCTTCTGCCAACAACCATGGTCCGTGACAGATAGCTGAGACTGGTTTGTTATGCTCCACGAAGCTTCTTACAAACTCTACTGCTTTGCTATTTCTTCTCAAGTAATCCGGATTGATTATGCCACCTGGTATGATCAAGGAATCGTAATCAGCAACCGAAACCTCATCTATTGTTTTGTCAACTTGAAATTCGCTACCCCAATCTCCATCCTTCCAAGACTTAATAGGTCCTTTTTCCAGACTCACCACATGCACTGTGGCACCTGCAGATTCTACCGCTTTTTTTGGTTCTGAAAATTCTGATTGTTCAAATCCATCCGTTACCAGAATGGCTACTTTTTTATTGCTTAGATTTTTCATGATGTTTTTGTTTTTTCCTATTCTAAATGGGGCAAGGAACATTCCAAAGCGATTAGTGGGCATATAGCGCCATATCAACAGTTCCGGAGCTGAACTATCTCCGCAGGGTGTAGAAATCCCTGCTCAACCTTCCTAAAATCTGCTCTCTACCTTATTCATCTTTTTGAAGCTTTTTGCTTGAAAAGGGACTATTGGAAGACATGAAATCAGTTGAATTAGTAGAGAACACGATGATTCGTATTTTCTCAATGGCCGACAAGCCTAGAGCTTCCGTTGCGGTATATAGAAAGTCCGCATACTGAAATCATCTAAATCCCCTTTGAGGAAAAAAAGCTTTCATTCAATTTTGAAAAAGTTTTGTAGTGCATGAAAATAAACTTCTCTTTGAAGCCAAGACCGACCCATAAAATCATTTTACCTAGTCAATTGTAACCATGAACCACTCAGAATCAATTATCAATTCCATCAAGGAAACATCAGGAGATATCAACTGGCAAGAATTGCTGGAAACCATCATTTCGTCCTTTGATTGTACTACCGGAACCATCCACGAGCTTGACAATTCGACCAATCTATTGATACTCAAATCCCATAAAGGAATACCTGACTTCCTTTTGCCTAAGATGTCTTCCATTCCTATCGGAAAGGGAATGGCCGGAATCGCAGCTGAGCGAAAGACTCCGGTGGAAATGTGCAATTTGCAAACCGATGATTCCGGTGTAGCTCGGCCAGCTGCAAAAGAAACCAAAGTGGAAGGATCCATCGCCGTCCCAATGTTGTTGGAAGGCAAACTGTATGGAACCCTGGGCATCGCCAAGCCGGTACCGTATGATTTCACCAAGGTAGAAAGTGATGCACTGATGAAGATTGGGGAGGAAATAGCCAGAAGTATTAGCTCCTAGCTGATATCATGGAAGTAAAAGTTGAAGTCTAAACAACTCACTCATCTAGTGAGCCAAGGCAAAGCGTTGGAATGGGCGTTGTTCCGTAGGGCCTAGGGCAAGTACATCTTTCTATTTTCCCTGATTTTGAATTCTAGAATACCCCCTACTCAATTAGCTTTGCCGCGCCCTGATCTGTGTCGACAATTCGGAAGTTAAAATAATAGTGGTCTGTGAAGACACAGACCACGGTGCAGTGCTGAAGAATAATTCAATCATTAATGAAAATTGGCTCCTGGTCAATCGGATCAAAAAAGCTACTCTATTACTATTTTGGGGTAGCTCACCTGCCTAATCCCTATCATCAAACGGTACACGCAAAACCGGTTCCTCTCCAAATGATTACCTCTTCTTTGATCTCGGTTGCATCGATACCTAAACCATCTCTACCTAGGGATCCCAACACTTCTCCACCGCAAGCATAAACAAAGGTAATTGTGTTACAATTAGGACAGCAGTTTTTAATCAAAAAAACTTGTTGATCTTGGTAAGTGCCAGCAGTGACATAAAAATATACTCCATAATACGAATCGTTCAACTCTTTGGCGAAGGTGTTTAACCAAGGGAGATTTGCCACCGGATCAGCGGTGCCACAGACTAAAGCGGGTTCTTCGTCTTCTTTACATCCGAAGCTTAGTACAAGGCTAAGAAGTAAAAGGAATGTTAAATTTTTCATGGTTTTCAAGATTCAGCTGGTTACTAGGTTTCGATTTTTTAATAAATCAATCTTTTGGGAAAATTGAATTTTAGAACCGGGAGAGCTAAAGTACAAAAGATCAGTCGTTTTGGGCTGAAGTTTTTTAGGATGAAGTCTTGACTCCATTCCATAACATTTTAATAACGAAGTAGAAGACCTCAAATTTCCGGTATTTCTCCATCTTAGTGTCCTAATTTAAATCCAGCTATATGTTTAAAACGCTACGAAATGTTACACTTTTAGTCAGCTTGCTCTGCTTCTCCGTTGCAAGTTTTGCCCAAGAAGTGTTTATCAATGAGATTCATTATGATAATGCCGGGGCAGATGCCGGTGAGTCTATTGAAATCGCAGGTCCAGCTGGGACAGACCTTACAGGCTGGTCGCTGGTACTTTACAATGGTTCAGGTGGTACAGTTTACAACACCACGGCACTTTCCGGAACCTTAGCCAATGTTTCAAATGGTTTCGGTTTTTTCACAATTGCTTATCCTGCTAACGGAATCCAAAATGGAGCTCCTGATGCGATGGCATTAGTGGATAATGGAACTGTAGTTCAGTTTTTAAGTTACGAAGGAGCTTTCACCGCAGTAGGTGGGCCGGCAGATGGGATATTAAGCACTGATATTGGTGTTTTCGAACCTGGATCTGAACCAATCGGTTTGTCATTGCAGCTGGCAGGTTCTGGTTCGCTTTACACGGATTTCACTTGGGAAAGCGCAAAGTTAAGTACGTTCGGAGCATCAAATGGCAGTCAAACCTTTTTAGGTGAGCCTGTTGTATTTGTGAATGAATTCCATTACGACAACGCAGGTGCAGATACAGAGGAAGGAATTGAATTGGCTGGAACAGCAGGGCTTGATTTGGCAGGATGGAAAATCGTGCTTTACAATGGTAATGGCGGAGCGCCTTATGGCACTACTAATTTGTCTGGTACTTTTGCTGATCAAGACAATGGCTTTGGAACACTTTTCTTCGCAATCGCTGGATTACAAAATGGCGCTCCAGATGGATTTGCATTAGTAAACTCTTCGGATGAAGTCGTTCAATTTTTGAGTTATGAAGGCGGCTTTACTGCAGTAGGCGGACTAGCTGATGGATTAGCAAGCACAGATGTTAATGTAGTCGAAACTGGAAGCACACCTGTAGGATTCTCTCTTCAGCTTCAGGGCACAGGAAGCAAGTATGAAGACTTCACTTGGTCTGCAGAAGCAATAGCCAAAACTTATAATGCAATCAATACCGGTCAGAGCTTTGGAGGCGTCATCGTCAATCCTGATCCTGATCCAGAATCAGTTTCGATTGCAGTTGCGAGAACCAAATCACAGGGAACAAAACTCATCATAAAAGGAGTGTTAACAGCCAGCGATCAACTTGGCGGTCCGGCATTTATTCAAGATGCCACTGGCGGAATCGCTGTTTTTGATGCTCAAATCCATGGCATGGATGTATATGAGATTGGTGATGAATTGGAATTAACAGGAAGCATTGGAGCATTCAATCAGCAAGTCCAACTTGTGGATGTGACTAAAGTTGAATTGATCAGCAGTGGATCAACAGTTTCACCACAGATAGTATCAATCACTGAAATTAACGCAAGCTTAGAAGGCCAACTAGTTAGTATTCCAGCAGCTTCTTTTGTGATTTCAAAGGGCTTATTCTTCCCTGAAAGTAACTATGATATACTTGATGGTACCGGCACACTTGCACTGCGGATCGATGGTGACGTGAGTAGTTTGATTGGAAGAGTGATTCCTAAGGAGGCTCAGCTAATCACGGGTGTACTTGGAAGTTTCAGAGGAACGATTCAGTTACTTCCAAGATTCCTTGAAGATGTGCCAGGAACTTCAGCTTATGAAGCCGCTGGTTCTGATATTCCTACTTCAGAAACACTGGATGTGATGACTTGGAATATGGAATTCTTCGGTTCGACTATCACTAATTTTGGACCAAGCAATGTGACTTTGCAGGCTGAAAATGCTTTAAAAGTCCTTCAAACTACTCTTCCGGATATCATTGCGGTTCAGGAAGTTTCGGATGAAGACTTGTTAGCTAGCCTTGTTGCGCAATTGCCAGGTTATGCATTGCTTTGTTCGGATCGATTCTCCAGATCATTTGACGGCCCGGATCCTACTTTCCCTGCTCAGAAAATTTGCTTTATCTACAATACTGAAGTAATTGATGTAGTGTCTGAGCAAGTGCTGTTCGAAGAGCTTTATGATCAAGCTCGATTAGGTTTGACAGATGCGCTCGATGGCTACCCAACAGGTTCTGCTTCTTCCTTCTGGTCAAGCGGACGTTTGCCTTGGATGCTTACTGCTACTGCAGACATCAACGGTGTAAAAGAGCAAATCAGATTTATCAATATTCACGCAAAATCAGGCTCAGCCAATGCTGATCTTTTGCGTAAAAGATTTGATATACAAGTGCTAAAAGATAGTTTGGATGCATACTATTCCAACGATAATATCATTTTGCTTGGCGACTACAATGATGACTTAGATGAATCCATCGGAACTGGACCAAGTACGTATGAAGTGATCATCTCCGATCCTGATTTTGATGGAGTCACGATTTCACTTAGTGAGGCCGGATTAAGATCGTTTATCTTCAACGATAATGTGATCGACCACATCACGCTTTCCAATGAGTTGTATGATAATTATCTCGAGGGTTCTGAAACTTTGTTTATTCCTTTCAATCTCATTGAAAATTATGGGAATACTACTTCAGATCACTTGCCAGTTTCTGTTCGCTTAATAGCTGGTGATCCGGTTGTTTCAAATGCCGGTGAAGATGCAGTAGTTTATTTGGGTTATGAGCCTTTGTCTAGTACGACGCTTAGTGCGGCAGATGCTATGGGTGGCACTGGTCCATATACTTACACTTGGAGTACTGGTCAAACAGGACAAATCATCGTAGTTTCTCCGACTGAAACGACCACATATACGCTTACGGTGACAGATCAAGCTGGAAATATCTTCATCGATGAAGTGAAAGTCTGTGTAGTAGATGTGAGATGTGGCCCTAAGGGAGATAAGGTGGCTGTATGTAAGGTGAACGGAAATTCCGGTAAGTCTAATACGCTATGTGTTGCTCCTCAAGCTGTAGCTGCCATGTTGAAAAATGGCGCTTCGCTAGGTGCTTGTGGATCTATTCCATGCGCAACCAATTCTGCTTTGTGTGAACCTTCTTTTGTGGAGGCAAAGGTTAAAAAGGCATTCCCTAATCCAATGGAGAAGCAAGTTGAAGTCCAGTTGGATTTACCCCTTGATTTGGATATTGCTTATGTTTTATTCAATGAAGCCGGAAACGTAATGCAAAGTGGTATAGCTCAATTTAAAAATGGAAAGCTTAGCTTAGACTTTGGAAATACTTCCTTGAAAAAAGGATTCTATTACCTTCATATCAATCAAGGTCAAGAGACTAAAATGATTCGATTGGTGAAAAAATAATGTGATTATACGGAATCTTGCCAGTAG
>NZ_MSSW01000087.1 GCF_002150685.1 Algoriphagus antarcticus | reverse complement strand
TTATCAAAACCTAAGGATGGCAAGCAAGTCAGCAGGAAATAAGCAGGATTCAGAAATGTTTTTAGAGATGCTTACTAGAGATCAGCTAATCTGGTCTTCCCAAGCCGTACCTGAAGTTAGCTCGATGGTAATCTTAGGCAGAAGATTTAATGCGTTTCCAATGATGAATCTACTCTCGATGGATTCCCGAGAATTTTACAGATTATTAATTAAAAGTAAAGTAGACTTCTTTGATAAGTACGCTCAAATTCACCCTGAATACTCGGTGCTGTTATCAGCTGGATCGATGAATTTCCTACTCATGCAGGAGCCAACGCAAATAGCACAATCTGTCCGCCAAGTGCTTTATTCTGATCCAAATAAGAAAATCGTGAAGGCCGCACATACCCTTAGCCCCGATGAATTTGACATATTCATCACAGACCTACGCACGTATATTCCTGCTTCATTATTAACCGAGGAAGATTTTAATATGTTAGGATATAGCCTGATGCGCTACGATAAGTACAAGCAAGCCTTATCACTTTTCAAAAACAATCTTGAAAATCATCCAAATTCTGCCAATGTCTATGACTCCATGGGTGAAGGATTGATGGCTCTGGGAAGGGTAGAAGAAGCTGTTCCCCTTTTCAAAAAAGCTGTGGAACTGGGTGCCGAACCTAGACACCGCGATTTTGAGCTCTTCAAAAAGAATTTGATCAAAGGACAAGCAATGCTGGCTGAGAAGGGGAAATAACCTAAATAGGATTTTTATCTCTCCCAGCGACGCTCCAGACAGCTGTACGGGAGGCGCAGCGCTTTAACCTTTTTAGAATAAAAAAACCGAAGTTTTCTCAAACTTCGGTTTTTTTATTAAAACTCCACCCGATAACTTAAAATTGGAATAATCGAGGTTTGATAGGAGGTTTTGATTTCCCTGCTCATAGGTTCGAAGTAGCTGCCATAGATATTTTGGCGGTTGGTGGCGTTTTGGATATCCAGCGCCCACGTGCGAGTGGATTTGGGCTTGTTTTTCTTAAGACTGAAGCGAAGGTCTGTTCGGAAATAAGCAGGATTCTGATCTGTATAGGCTAGGGTTTCATCGTATATTCCTTGGCCTTTTTCTATGGATTCTTCCAGATTGATCGGCGTAGTGCGAAGTCCACCTGAGTAAATCGCGCGAATATTCAGCCCTAGCAACCGCTCTTTTTTGAGTTTAAATTCCTTGCCAGCAGTCAGCGTCACATTGAAATTGCCATTGTAGGCAGTATTTCTCCAGACCTCCTCATTGGTTTTATACTTGGAATTATAGAGAGAGGTGGAAAGCAGGAAGTACAGGTCATTGTGTGTAAACTGCTCCAGCGTCAGCTCCACTCCGTAGTTTTTGCCGTAACCCTCATTCACAAGTGGATCGGTGGCAAAAGTCCATTGCTGATTGATGATTGAATATGTCTCATCCTCACCGCTTTTGATCGGAATATTGAATAAATGCTGGTAATAGGTCTCCACTTTCATACGCAGGTAAGGCGTCAGCGATCGATCATATCCCAACACAAAATGATGCGATTTGCTCAGACCAAGATCCTCATTTGGAAAAGTGATGTGCCCGTTTACATCTTGCTCAGCAAAGTAGGTACCCAGCGGTTGCACCTGAGAATGCAATCCGTAGCCAAAACTTACACGTTGCTTTTCATCCAGCGCATAAGAAGCGCTTAGTCTTGGCTCAATGGAGCTCGAATTGTTCAGCAAAAGTTGAAGGTAATGCAAGCCGACATTAAAAGTCAGGCGTTCACTGGCACGGTAATTCAGTTGGGAAAAAGCCTGAATACTCTGCGTATTGCCCTTAGAATTAATATTGGTTTGCAGGCCTTGTGTCTCTTCATAGAAGTCGTCTTCGCGAAGATTGTAATAAAGTTGATTCACATAAAACCCAGATCTCAAACTCGCTTTTGCAGAAAACTTGGTGTTCAGGACAGAGCTAAGTGTGATTTTCGAATTGCTGTAATTTTCATAATAGCGATCCTGAAACTGCAAATCGTCATTCAATCTTGATTCTGTGGTACCCAAGGAATTTCCTGAAGCCAGCACGGCAGTTTGGAGGAAATTCGCTTCGTTCAAGATGTAAGAATGCTTTATACCCACAGCTCCAGTATTAGAGAAAAAGGTACTTCCATAGCGATCACCTTCAGATTCCCATACCAACGAATCCGTCAATGCATCACCTTCCTGATCACTCACTCCACCAAATCCAAATAGGGTAATGGTGCTTTTCGGTCCAGTTGGCAAATAGATATTAAAGGACAAATCCTGAAAATTGGTCACAAAATCACCCAGTGGAAGACCGATTTTCGAAAGCATGGAAAGGGTGGAATAGCGGTAATTGATGAGATATGAACCCTTGTAGTTCTTGGCAATAGGCCCTTCTGCTGCCAGATCCAAACCTAGAAATCCTGCCTGAAGCGTAAATTCCTGATTTTCAGTATTCCCTTTTCGCAGGCTCAAATCAAAAACTCCCGAAAGCGCATTGCCATATTCCGCAGGAAAAGCTCCCGTCAGGAAATCCGAATTTGCCAGCAACTGAGAACTTAAGATAGACACACCGCCACCCGAAGTACCTGGGTTCACAAAATGATTTGGATTTGGGATATCGATTCCCTCCATTCGCCAAAGCAAACCATTCGGACTATTTCCACGAATGGAGATATTATTATTACCATCATCTGTACTGGTGACACCTGAGAAAGAAGCCGCCATTCGGCCAGGATCATTTACTGCAGCGGCAAACTTCCTTGCTTCCTCCACAGAGAAAGTTCGTCCACTGACCTGAATCATGTCATTGATCGTTCTGTCTTTATCCGTGGCTGTGACGACGAATTCGTCGATTTGAGTAATGTCTTCTTCCAAAGGAATAGTCAGGACGACTTCCTTACCAGAATTGAGTTGGACATTTGGAAAGATAATTTCCTTAAAGCCGATAAAACTTACCTTGAGCGAGTAGCTACCCAGAGGCAAATCAGCGAGTTTGAAATCTCCATCAATAGCAGTGGTCGTGCCTATTACTGGATCCGAACCCAAAATAACCACCGTTGCGCCAGGCATGGGAGCCTTGGTGATTTGGTCGATCACCGTGCCACGAATAGTCTGTGTGAGTTGTTGCGCTTGCAGGGAACTGATTGCCATGAAAAATATTACCCAAAGAACCTTTGTAAACGAATTCATAATAATTGGTTTAGTTTGGATCTATGACATGCGAAAGGGCATTTACCCTTAGTGGGGTTTAAAGTTTCTTGCTGTGGATTTATACCTCTCGCCACTCCGCAACGGCTCAGCGCTTTAACGCCGAAGCACGGCCGCAAAGCGCGTTTATATCTCCCACTCGTCGCAGTCGGGCGATTTTTTGAAAGTCATAAGGATAAAATAGGCACTGAAAGTGCGCCATAACTTAGCCTAGGGTGTAGCGAAGCGAAGCCCTAGGTATTGAAAAACGACGATGACTAAGCGCTGAAAGCGCGAAATCCTCAATTATACTAGCCTATGCATCTTGCTGCCCTACGCCCTTTTCCATTTTTTAAATCTTTACTTTTGCGCCCTTGTAAGTATACTACCATGGAAAAGGAAATAAAATCTGTTACTCAAGTGAAAATCACACAGGAACAAATCGCGGAGTGCATTGCTGTGCTGGAGGGCTTGAACGCTGATACAGACCAAATTTTTGACATCCCAAAGGAAAGTAGGACTGCGCTCCTGATGGCTGCGGGGCAATTTTCCCGACCAAGTAAGGAGGAACTTGCCGAGCGAAAAAAGGGAGCCAAAAAAATCCATCGAAAGAAAATTGCTGACAAAGACAAAACTGCCCGAAAGACCACCGGTATTCGCTCTGCGCGTGAAGCATCGGTTTTCATCGCTCCTAGTATGCTGGCATTGACTGGCAAAGAAACTGATGAAGCCATCCAACTCGAATCGCCTCGGGAATGTTATGTCTGCAAAGTTTCCTTTGACAGGCTGCATCATTTCTACGATACCATGTGTCCGAGTTGTGGAGATTTCAATTATGCCAAGCGTTTTCAAACGACAAATCTGGTAGGCCAAGTGGCTTTGGTGACTGGTTCCAGGCTGAAAATCGGCTACCATATCACGCTGATGATGCTTCGAGCTGGAGCTTCGGTGATTGCCACGACTAGATTCCCGGTGGATTCTGCTTTGCGATTCGCCAAAGAACCTGATTTCAGCGAATGGGGCAACAGACTTCACATCCATGGCTTGGATTTGAGGCATATCCCAAGTGTGGAGATTTTTTGCAATTACATCGAACAGCAATACGATCGCTTGGATGTGCTGATCAATAATGCCGCGCAGACAGTTCGCCGACCATCTGGCTTCTATCAGCATTTGATGGAAAATGAGGCCTTGGCTTGGACTGATCTGTCTTCCGCTTCGCAAAAATTACTTTCTGATCACCATGCTTGTCTGCAAGAGATTCGCATTCTCAGTCAGGAATTTGCCGAAGGCGAAAGCAAAAACCTGCCTGTTTCATGGCATGGAAAACAACTGGGAATCGGACTCACTTCCTCCGCCCAGCTTACGCAAATTCCCTATAGCATTGATGATTCCTTGAGCTCCGAGGAGATTTTCCCGATTGGCAAACTTGACGCTGACCTTCAGCAGGTGGATCTGAGAAAGACGAATAGCTGGCGACTAAAGCTTGGAGAAATCCACACCAACGAAATGCTGGAAGTACAGCTGGTAAATTCTGTGGCACCTTTCGTCCTTTGCAATCGCCTCGTGAATATCATGAAGAAAGACAATACGGGCAAAAAACACATCATCAATGTATCTGCGATGGAAGGAAAATTTCATCAGTTCCACAAGGAAGCCCGCCATCCCCATACCAATATGGCCAAGGCCGCACTGAATATGATGACACTTACTTCTGCGGCAGAGTTACCGAAATTCGGGATTTACACCAATGCCGTGGATACGGGCTGGGTGACAGATGAGGATCCCGCGGAACTGGCGAAGAGAAAGCAAGATCTGCATGACTTCCAACCCCCATTGGATATCGTCGATGGAGCTGCTCGTGTGATGGATCCGCTATTTGAGGGGATCAATACAGGTAAGCATTGGAACGGGAAGTTTCTGAAGGATTATATGCCGACTAGCTGGTAAAGTACTAATGGGGTCTCGCGGCGGCGCAACGGCGCGGCTATATTGAGTGGCGGATTTATATCTCTCGCCACGGCGCAAAGGCGCAGTTTACTTTGAAAGAACATTAACCACGGTGGACACAGAGATTTTCACGGTGAGCGCGACGTTCGTCATTTCGAGAAATAGGAACTACGACGAAGCAATCTCTAATCTCACGTATCGATGTTTAATCTATCTGCCTAACAACTTCCTTAATAATTTCAGCCATCACAGGCTCGGCTTTGGCGGCAGCAGCAAGTACAAAGGCTATGGTAACTGGCAGAATTTTACCTTCTACACCCAAGTCCGTAATTGCAGAAACCCCAAAAACTTCGATTCCCATTTGTCTAGCCACAATCACCTCAGGCACTGTACTCATCCCTACAGCATCAGCACCTATACTTCTGATATATTTGTATTCAGCAGGAGTCTCCAGGTTTGGACCTTGCACTCCTGCATAGACTCCGGTATGAACTCTGAAATTATTTGCTTTGGCAAAACCCAACGCAATGGCAAGCAGATCCGCTGAATAGGCATCGCTCATATCAGGAAATCTTGGGCCAAATTCCTCGTAATGCTTTCCACGAAGTGGGCTCTCGGGAAACAAATCGATCTGATCACGAATCAACATCACATCCCCCACTTCCTGATCTGGATTCAAGCCACCGCATGCATTGGAAACTAGCAGCGTTTTCACTCCAAGCTTTTTCATAACTCGCACTGGAAAAGTAACTTCCTGCATGGAATAGCCTTCGTAGTAATGAAAACGTCCTTTCATAGCCATTACTTTTTTTCCAGAAAGCTCCCCGAAAACCAATTTGCCTGAATGGCTTTCTACAGTAGAAAGAGGGAAATGAGGAATATCAGCGAAGTCAATTTCCTTTTCAACGGTGATCTGATCACCCAAATGTCCAAGTCCTGTTCCGAGTATGATAGCGATTGATACTTCACTAGTATATTGCGAGCGAATAAAAGAAGCTGCTTCTGATATTTGATTTAAGTAGTTCATAAGGAGTAATTTGCCTGCCCTAAAGATATAAATTACCTACCATTCTCGAACAAATAGCCGTGCAAGAGTGTATTCCTTTCAGAAAAAACAAAAAATGATCAAGATAATCGTAGGAACAAACCGCAAGAATTCTGTTTCAAAAACCATAGCTGAGCTTTATCAAAATATTCTAACTGAGAAAGGAGAACAATCCGATATTATCGAATTGGAGCATTTACCCAGTGATTTCATTGATAATGCGCTCTATGAAAACAACGGGAAGCATGAGTTGTACAATGAGTTCCACGATCAATTGGTAGGCGGGAAAAAGTTTGTTTTCATCGTACCTGAGTACAACGGTTCTTTCCCTGGAATACTAAAAACCTTCATCGACGGAATGACCTATCCTAATACTTTTAGAAATAAAAAATGTGCTTTGGTGGGTATTTCATCTGGAATAGGCGGGGGTGGCATCGCAATGAGCCACCTTACCGACATCTTCCATTATCTGGGTATGCATGTCCTTGCTCTCAAGCCGAAGCTTGCTAAAATAGAGCAAAATATGTCAGATAACCTGCTCACCAACAGGTTGTACTTGGACTTGCTGCAAACCCAGGCAGACATGCTGCTTGAATTTTAGGACTTAGTCCACATTATCATGCAGAAATCTATTATTTCCTAGAATCTCATTGTCATCACTCAGGTTGTACTTACTGATGCTTTGCTCTGAGCTGTGCTGAGGTTCGTTCAATACTACGTTTTTACGCTGATAAGCTGGCACTTCCATTTTCTCCTTCAATTCTTCTGGAGTCGGATTGAAAGCACGGTTACCTTTTAGCTTTTCGAAACGCTCATGAGCTCTCTGAATTGCCTTCTGCTTCATTTGCTCATAGTAATCATTTGCAAAAGCCGGCGTAGTTGGCTCTTCTTCTTTCTTAGGCTCATTTACACTTTTCTTTTCCTCCTCTTCTTCGAAAAGATCATGTACGATTTTCTCCTGGGCAGGCTTAGGCGCTTCAGCTTTCACTTCTTCCTTAGGCTTCATGAAAGAGAATAGACTTTCTTTCTTTACAGCTGGCTTAGGAGCTTCCATAGGCTCTTCTCTCTTAGGAGTTTCAGCCATAGGCTTCACCTCCGGAGCAGAAGCTGGTATTGGCGCAGGAGTTTTTGGCATAGAGAATACAAAAGTAGATCCGTTGGCAACTGGCTCCTCTTTTACCTTCTCAGATTTGCCAGAGTCCAAATTGATCACTGTTTTTTCTTCTTCTACTTCTTCTACCGGAGTGCTTGCCACTGGAGTAGGTGCTGAAATTGCGACTGCCTTTGCTGCTTCCACCTTCTTGCTAGCACCTTGTAATCTGTCCATTTCAAAACCTGTGGCAATCACAGTGACACGGATAGCTTTGCCCAATTCCGGATCAATACCCTGACCGAAAATAACCTCAGCATTATCACCCGCTTTCTCCTGGATGTACTCAGTGATTTCGCTGAGTTCGTCCATAGACAATTCCTCGTCTTCGCCAGACATGATGGAAAGAAGTATCTTCTCAGCTCCTTTGATATCCACATTGTTTAGCAATGGAGAAGAGATCGCAGCACCGGCAGCACGGATCGCACGTCCTTCGCCTTCCTCAGTGGAAGAACCCATCACGGCAGCACCAGCGTCTTTCATTACAGTTTTCACATCTTCAAAATCCACGTTGACATCCTGATGCACAGTGATGATCTCCGCGATAGATCTTGCAGCAGTAGATAGAATATCATCTGCTTTGCTGAAAGCAGTTCTGATGGCAAGATTACCATAGATCTCTCTCAATTTGTCATTCAAAATAACCAGTACCGTATCACAGTTCTCACGAAGAGCTTCAATACCTGCCTGGGCTACATTCATTTTCTTCTTTCCTTCGAACATGAATGGAGCGGTCACAATACCCACAGTAAGGATATTAAGTTCTTTCGCGATTCTAGCTACCACAGGAGCTGCACCTGTACCGGTCCCTCCACCCATTCCAGCTGTAATAAATACCATTTTGGTGTTATCAGCCAATAGCTCACGGATCTCATCCTCTGATTCTATCGCTGCATTTCTTCCCTGCTCAGGATTTGCGCCAGCGCCTAGACCTTCGGTCAAATTAGCGCCAAGTTGCAATCTGAGTGGAACTGGGCTAGACTTAAGTGCTTGAGCATCGGTATTGACTACCACAAACTCTACGTCCTTAATCCCTAGACCAAACATGTGGTTTACGGCATTAGAACCGCCTCCACCTACGCCGATTACTTTTATAATCGACTTCGGGTTTTTGTGTAAATCAAATCTATAATCTTTCATGTTATCTGACATATTTATTGTTTTTGGTGAAATTTTCAATGGTTGTTTTTAGTGGGTTTTTAAATTGGGAAATTAGCAGCAAAGCCAGCAACCTCACCCAATCATAAGCCCTAGTAGGTAGTATCGTCTCCGATGTCATCGCTGAGAATTCCTTTCAGTCTTCCGGCGATTTTGCCGAATATATCTTTTGGATTGATGTCCATACTCTTCGCTTTTTTCACCGGTTTGCCGTTGGCAGTGCGATTAGTATATCCTTGATCTCTGTCGTCAAGCGCTTTAAAGCCCGCAAGTACCAAACCTACCGAAGTAGCATACATTGGGCTTTTCACTTCCTCTACCACCGACTTGCCCAAATGCTCATTTGGATAGCCGATTCTGGTGTCCAGTCCAGTCATGTATTCAAATAACTGACTGACGAATTGCAGCTGAGCACCACCACCTGTGAGGACTATTCCGCCTGCCAGTTTTTTATAATGCCCACTTTGCATGATCTCATTCTGCACGATCTCAATGATCTCTTCCATTCTTGCCTGAATAATGGAAGCCAAGTTTCGAATCGAGATTTCCTTTGGTGCTCTATTTCTCAGGCCTGGAATGGACACGATCTCGTTTGGATTTGCTTCTTCTGTGATGGCTTTGCCAAATTTTGTTTTCAGCAGCTCCGCCTGATTTTGCATTACCATGCAGCCTTCTTTAATATCCTTGGTAATGATGTTTCCACCCAAGGGAATCACTGCGGTGTGACGGATAATATTCTCGTAGAAAATGGCAATGTCTGTAGTTCCGCCACCTATGTCTATCAGGCAAACACCTGCTTCTTTCTCATCGTCACTCAATACAGAAAGTGAACTTGCTAGTGGCTCAAGAATTAACTGCTTGGAAACTAATTCTGCACGGCGAACACATCTGTTGATATTATTGATGGCGGTAGTCTGAGCTGTGATGATATGGAAATCTGCTTCCAGACGTGTACCAGACATCCCGACAGGATCTTTGATGCCACCTTCGTAATCCACGGTGTAATCCTGTGGCATTACGTGAATAATAGTATTTCCCGGAGGAATAAGAATGTTTTCCATTTCGCTGGAAAGTCTCCTTACGTCTTCTATCGTGATCTCATCATCCGACGGCTGACGCATAATACTGCCACTCTGAATTTTGCTTTGGATATGCTGCCCTGCGATCCCTACTATGACATCCACGATGTCCACATTCGCCATTTCTGACGCTTCTTCCACAGCCTTTTCTATAGCATGAACGGTCTTGTCGATATTGGTAACCATGCCACGATCCACTCCGTCCGAAACTGCTTTGCCCATGCCCAGCACCTCGAGTTTGCCATACTCATTTTTGCGCCCCACGATGACACAGATTTTGGTTGTCCCAATATCCAGTCCTACTATCAATTCTTTATTTTCCATATCCAAGCTATTATTCACAGACGATTTGATCCTTAAACTTTACACTTACCCGATCGTAAGCATTCCAACCCTTGCGGGGCAATATCTCCTTATAAAAGACCGCTATTCGGTCAAACTTATTTGCTATATCATGTGCATCCCCTAACTCGATGATTTGTCTTCCCACTTGCTGAAAAAGACGAATGTCATCCTTGGAATTGACTTCCAACTCGGTGATCTGCGCATTCCAAAATTCATCTTCTGTAATGAACTCGATCAAGTCCAATAACTCAGGCATGTCAGCTGTGATATCACCTTGGTCCATTAACTTTTCTGCATAGTCACCTTCCAAAATCAACACACGGCTGGTGTATGAAGTGGAAGTAGGAATAACTTTACCCTCGGTAGTGATATACCCATCAGCTCCCCAAGGCTGGGCAATCCTTGCAATCGGCTGATGCTGGCTGATTTTCAAATTCAAAATGCCTTTCTGGCCAAGCATTGCTTCCACAGATTTGATAAAAGGATGACCAAGCAGTCTAGTTTCGATTTCTTTCATCGGTACTTCTTTTAGCATCAATCCTGCTTTCAAATCTGGAAATGCCTCGCTGAGGATTTTTGTGATTTCCGCATCCTCCACGAAATACACTCCACTCACCCCTTCAATATCTATTTCACTGCCTTGAAAAGTTTTATAAAGTGTCTGCTTTTCCACAAAACCAATAAAGCCACCCAGCACAAGACTGAGCACTACAAAAGCGAGCATTTTCATTACGTTTGCCTTTGTCATGGTACATATCGGTTAAGTCGTTCTTTCATCCAGGAAGCAATCTCTGGCACCAATCGATCTATATCTCCAGCACCCAGCGTCACCAAAACCTCCGGAGAAGTCCGATCCAAATGACTAATCAAATCCTCTTTTGCCACCAATTCCTTGTGACCTGTATTGATCCCATCGAGCAGCATCGCAGCATTAACTCCCTCGATAGGAAGCTCCCTCGCAGGATAGATATCCAACAAAATCACTGAGTCTGCCAGCGATAGACTTTCCGAGAAGCCTGCGGCAAAATCTCTCGTACGTGTGAACAAATGCGGCTGGAATATCACAGTCAACTTTTTGGTAGGGAACATCGCACGAACCGAACTTAGGCAAGCTCTGATCTCCTCTGGATGATGCGCATAGTCATCGATGAAGACCTGATTTCCTTCATTCACATGAATTTCAAATCTTCTCTTTACTCCTTTGAAAGAGCTGATTCCTTTTCTAATCTGTTCTTCTGAAATCTGGTGATCCAAGGCTATAGCTATTGCTGCCAAGGCATTTTCTACGTTATGAAAGCCTGGAATAAATAACTCCAAACCTTTGATCTCCTGCTTTCCATCCAAATAGTCAAACACAAATGATCCTGATCTAGCCTGAATATTCTCAGCACCAATACCAGTTGACCTCAACCCATATTCTCGGGTAGCTACTTTCGGAAGCTTACCTTCTCCCAGTCTTTGCGCAGCATGCTGCTGTATGTATAATCTTCCCTTTTTATCTACCAGATTGACAAACTCAAGGAATCCATCCAAAATGTGCTGTTCGTCTCCATAGATATCCAAATGATCCGGATCGGCACTTGTGAGTACAATTTCATTGGGATGAAGTCTGAGGAACGAGCGGTCAAACTCATCCGCTTCTACCACTACCAGTGATGGCTCTTTAGACTTTTTACCTCCAATAATGAGATTGCTCTGATAGTTCTGAGTGATTCCTCCAAGGAATGCCACTACAGGTTTCCCTGCAGATTTCAGCATATGAGCGATCATGGAAGAAGTGGTCGTCTTGCCATGTGTACCTGCTACAGCAATAGTGTAATAGGAACTAGTCACCATCCCCAGAACTTCAGATCTCTTCTTGAGCTGGAAGCCATTATCCCTGAAGAAATTCAGCTGAGCGCTTTCTTTCGGCATAGCCGGAGTCCAGATGATCATTGCTTTCTCAGGACTGTCGGTGATGACATTCGGAATAGTCTCCAATTTATCTTCGAAGGAAATCTGCATTCCTTCAGCGACCAACTCATCCGTGAGCGGCGAAGGCGTACGGTCATAGCCGGACACAGCATATCCTTCATGACGGAACCATCGGGCCAAGGCACTCATGCCTATGCCACCGATTCCGATCAAATGGACGCTATTTATTCCTTCGAAATTCATGCAATCAATTGTTCTATTTCTTCCACTATGGCGTTTGCCGCATATGGCTTAGCCAGATTCTTTATATTTTTCCCCAATACTTCAGACAGCCTGCTGTCCTTGATTAGCTCATTTACTTTTTGTTCCAAAGCGCCTACTGCTTCTGAGTCCCTCAAAAGCAAAGCTGCCTCATGGATTACATAAGCCATCGCATTTTTGGTCTGATGATCTTCTGCCACATTTGGAGAAGGGATGAAAATCACGGGCTTGCCTACCAGCGAAAGTTCTGAAACTGATAATGCTCCGGCTCTTGACACGATCACATTCGCCGCTGCATAGGCCAAATCCATTTCGCGGATAAATTCATGCAGATGAATTGTTGTGAGGCCTGAATCGGCCAGCTTGGATTTCATTTCTTGGAAATAAAACTTGCCACATTGCCAAAGCACCTGATAACCTTCTTCATCCAGTTTTCGCATATCCTTCAGCACTGCTTGATTGAGCGTTCTAGCTCCAAGTGAGCCTCCCAAAACCAAGAGAGTTTTCTTAGCTGGATCAAGTCCGAAATGCGCCAATGCCTTTTCTCTTTTTCCCGATAAATCAAGGATATCCTTGCGGACAGGGTTGCCTGTGTATGCAATTCTGTCAGCTGGGAAAAATCGATCCATCTCAGGATAAGCGACACAGATCTTTTTGGCTCTTTTAGCCAGAATCTTATTAGTCAAGCCAGCGTAGGAGTTTTGCTCCTGTACCAGCGTAGGAATACCTTTTCTTTGCGCAGCATATAGAACTGGCCCGCTTGCATAGCCACCTACTCCTACCACTGCATCCGGATCAAAGTCCTTGATGATTTGCGAAGCTTGAGTCAGGCTTTTCAATAATTTGAAAGGAAATTTGAGGTTTTCAAGTGATAAGCTTCTCTGCAGACCAGCGACTGGAAGTCCTATGATTTTGTACCCAGCCTCAGGGACTTTTTGCATTTCCATTTTGCCCAAAGCACCCACAAATAAGATCTCGCTAGAAGGATGCTTTTCCTTCCAGGCATTAGCGATAGCGATAGCCGGATAGATATGTCCTCCGGTGCCTCCACCACTGATCAAAATGCGATATGTGCGCTGTGAGTTAATAATTATGCGGTTTTAAGTCTTGTCTTATTTCCAAAAGCGGGGCTAGTCTGCGATTCGTCTTGATGATCACCACGACTTACCGAGAGAATAATTCCCAGAGAAATCCCCGTAAACACTAAGGATGTCCCTCCCATGCTCAATAGCGGAAGTGGCAAACCTGTAATCGGCACCAAGCCAACTGCCACAGCCATATTTACCAAGGCCTGTATCACCAATGCGAAACTCAGTCCTGCAGATAGTAATCCTCCAAATGCTTTATTTGAATTTGCCACGATTCGCATGCCTCTGTATAGAAGCGCGAGGTAAAGGAACAGCACGGAGAACCCCCCAATCAATCCATATTCCTCGATGATAATGGCGTATATAAAATCCGAATACGGATGCGGAAGTGAGTTTCTTTGTTCACTGTTTCCTGGTCCTTTTCCACTGATTCCACCCGTCGCAATGGCGATGTAAGACTGCTCAGCCTGGAAAGGAATTTCGTCTTCGTTCATGAAGTCCTCTACACGTGATACTAGCGTAGCTCCTCTTTGTCCTATGAATCCGGCAGCTGTCAATCCCAATGCTCCAACCATTAATACCAATGCGAGATACTTGACCGGCACTCGACCGATGAACATGATCAGTAGACAAGTTATTAGCAGTAAAATCGCGGTGGAGAAATTGGCCAAAGCGATCAAGCCACAAATCAATCCTATGGCGAAAATGACAGGCACGAAAGTGCTTTTAAAGCTCTTTATATCTTTTTGTCTCTTGGCGAGCATCAGAGCTATGGCAGATATCAAGGCTAGTTTTGCCAAATCTGAAGGCTGAAATGCTTGGTTTATTACCGGGATAGTGATCCAACGATTGGCCTCATTGATGTTGGAGCCAAACAGGTAAGTCACCAGCAAAAGTGGGATAGAGATTATCACTCCCAATCGAGCATAGACTGCGTACTTTCTGTAGGGCACTTTATGTGCTAGCCACATCACCACAAGCGATATAAATATCAAGGTGGAGTGCCTGATCAGGTAGATTTCTGTGTTGCCACCGGCATACTTATAGGCCAAAGAACCCGTAGCAGAATACACTACCAGAATACTGAAAAGAGACAATAGAATGACAATGCCCCAGATAATTGGGTCGCCTTTGAAATTCCTGTCTATCCATGCTTTAAACTCACTCATGCGATGGCTTTCGGTTTAAGGTTCTCTACTGCCACACGGAATTGCATCCCGCGATCTTCATAATTTCTGAACAAATCAAAACTTGCACAGGCTGGTGATAGCAATACTATATCTCCTGACTCTGCAAGTTCCTGTCCCCAATTCACCGCTTCAGCGATATCCTGAGTTTCCCGGATATCAGCTATTGCGCCAGCAAATGCCATTTTCAATTTATCATTGTCTTTACCCAAGCAGATCAGGCATTTCACTTTTTCTGTCGATGGTAAAAGAATGGAGTAATCATTTCCTTTATCCACGCCTCCGGCAATCCAGATCAATGGATTCTCGTAGCTCGCCAAAGCATATGCAGTGGCCTCCACATTAGTTCCTTTGCTGTCGTTGATGAACTTCACTCCATCCAATTCTCTGATCTGCTCCATTCGGTGAGGAGCGTTTTTGAAATTCTGGAAACTAAGCATCAAATCCACATCGCTCACTCCTGCGATCAAAGCCGCAGATCCTGCACAAAGCGCATTGAGTAGATTGTGCTTTCCTTGGATAGAAAGTGAATCCACCGGAACACTGACGGACTCTCCAGCAATAGCATAGGTCAATGTCTCCCCATCTGTCCAAGCCCCCGCTTTTTGAACTTCCAAAGCAGAAACCCACAGTGTGGATGCTCTTATATTATTATTCTCCAAACCTTTTATGGTCAAAGCATCTTCTGCAAAAAGAATTGCCTGATCGTCTAAAGTCATATTCTTGAAGATCCCAAACTTGGAATCTATGTAATGCTCAATTTTGTACTCATATCGGTCCAAGTGATCCGGAGTGATATTACAAAGGATCGCTATTGTCGGTTTGAAATCCACAAAGCCATCAATCTGGAAACTACTGCACTCGATCACCCACCACTTGTGATCTTCTTCCAGCAATTGGCCAGCCCAGCTTTTACCTACATTTCCTGCCAACCCCACATCCAACCCTGCTTCTTTCATCAGATGATAAGTAAGAAGTGTGGTCGTGGTCTTTCCATTCGTTCCGGTGATCGCAATCACTTTCCCTTTGCTGTAGCCAAATGCAAACTCTAACTCATCGATAATAGGAATACCTGCCAGCGAAGCCTTAGCTACTATTTCTGTCATAGGTGAAATTCCCGGACTCTTGATGATCAGTTCGGCATCAAGGATTTTCTCCTGCGAGTGTTTCCCTTCTTCAAAAGAAATTCCCAACCGCTCCATCTCAGCTTTTCTGGCTGGGGAAATCTGTCCTCCATCCGAAACGAAAATGGCATAGCCCTTCTGTCTGGCAAGCATTGCTGCTCCCAATCCGCTTTCTCCTGCGCCCAGAATGACTATTTTTTTCATCTGTTTATATTTGTTTTTTAAAGGTCATATGGAATCTCGCATGGTTGTCCCGATAGCCATCGGGACATCCTAGTGTTTGACGAATAGTTCATGCTCGATTTCATTTCTATTATCTAAGTTTTAGTGTTGCCAAAGTGATAACAGCAAGCAAAATCCCCACAATCCAGAATCGCGTTACAATCTTGGCTTCAGGAATATTTTTCTTTTGGTAATGGTGATGTAGCGGAGACATCAAGAATATTCTCCTGCCTTCACCGTATTTTTTTCTGGAGTATTTGAAATAGCCCACTTGGAGCATTACACTGACATTTTCGATCACAAAGACTCCGCACATCAATGGTATCAGCAATTCTTTGCGAAGCGCCAAAGCCAAAACGGCTATCACTCCACCCAGCATCAAACTGCCAGTGTCACCCATGAAAACCTGAGCCGGGTAGGCGTTGTACCACAGGAATCCCACACATGCGCCAATAAATGCCGAAGCGAAAATCACCAGCTCACCTGAGTTGGGGATGTACATGATATTGAGGTAAGATGAGAAAATGGCATTACCGGAGAGGTATGCGAAAATCGCAATCGTCAATCCAATGATGGCTGAGGTTCCAGCTGCAAGTCCGTCAATTCCATCCGTGATATTTGCTCCGTTAGAAACCGCCGTGATAATGAAAGTCACCACGAAAATGTAAAGAATCGGAGTCATCGCCTCGCCCATAAAGCCTAGCAAAGTCTCGTAATTCAGCTCATTGTTTTTGGTGAAAGGAATAGTGGTTTTAGCCACTTTTACATCTCTGAAAGCCGAAGTTTCTACTACGCCTTCTTCGATGGAAACTGAATTTGGGAATTCACGGATTACCACACTTTCATTGAAATAAAGCGTAGAGCCTACGATGATACCAATCCCCACCTGACCGATGATCTTGAATCTACCAGCAAGCCCTTCCTTGTTTTTCTTGAAAATCTTGATGTAATCATCTATAAAACCAATCGTTCCCAGCCAAACGGTGGTGATGAGCAGAAGAATGATGTAGATATTATTCAGGTCTGCGAAAAGCAAAGTCGGGATCAAAATCGCAGCCATGATCATCAGGCCACCCATGGTAGGAGTACCTTTTTTCTCCTCCTGTCCTTCCAGACCAAGATCTCTTACTGTTTCTCCGATCTGCTTATTTCTGATCCAAGCGATAATCTTGTGACCAAAAGAGATGGTAATGACCAATGAAAAAAGCGCTGCCATTCCCGCACGAAACGAGATGTATCGAAACACCCCTGTTCCGGGGATATCCAGCACTTTGTCCAAATAATCAAAAATTGGATATAACATCTCAGCTCTGTGTCAATTGTTGTAAAAATTCGGTTACTACTTCAGTATCATCAAAGTGATGTTTCACTCCTTTGACTTCCTGATAATCCTCATGGCCTTTGCCGGCGATCAGGATGATATCTCCTTTTTTGGAAAGCATACACGCTGTTTTGATGGCTTCTCTGCGATCCACGATGGTTAATGTTTTTCTGATTTCTGACGGGCCTACGCCAGCTTGCATGTCCTTCAGTATTTGTTCCGGCTCCTCAAAGCGAGGATTGTCAGAAGTAAGTATGGCCTTATCACTTTCCTGGACAGCGATTTTCGCCATTATGGGGCGCTTAGTTTTATCGCGATTTCCACCACAACCCACCACTGTGATCAATTGCTCTCCTCCGGTACGTGCTCCATTTATAGTCTTCAGCACGTTGTCCAACGCATCCGGAGTATGTGCGTAATCCACTATGGCTGTAATGCCAGCGATGGAAATTCTGTCGAAGCGACCTTTGGCTCCACGAATCCCAGATAGCTCACGAAGAACTTCATCTTCCTCCTCACCCAAAAGAACTGTAACTCCCAAGACAGCCAGAAGATTGTAGGCGTTGAATGCCCCAATCATCCTGAACCAGATCAGCTTGCTATTAATATCTAGCTCTAGTCCTTCGAGAGTATTGGAAATAATTTTGGCTTTGAAATCCGCAGGGGATTTAAGGGCAAATGTTTGATGAGAAGCTTTGCAATTCTGAAGCATCACAGACCCACGTTTATCATCCCCGTTTACCAGCGCAAAAGCATCCTTTGGAAGCTCATCAAACAACTTTTTCTTAGCCTTGATGTAGGCATCAAAAGTGCCATGATAATCCAAATGATCGTGACTAATATTTGTAAAAACTGCCCCAGCCAATTTTAATCCTGCAATTCGCTCCTGCACAATTGCATGTGAACTCGCTTCTATAAAGCAATGCGTGCAGCCTTCCTTCACCATTCTGCGAAGCAAAGCTTGCACACTCACCGCATCCGGTGTGGTGTGAGTCGCGTGGATTACAGTCTCATTTATCTTATTTTCTACCGTGGAAAGTAATCCAGTGCTATAGCCCATTCGCATAAATAACTGATGCAAAAGCGTAGCTGTGGTTGTCTTGCCGTTCGTTCCTGTGATCGCTATTACTTTGATGCTCTCAGAGGGATTGTCAAAGTAATTACTGGCCATGATACCCAGCGCTCGGGCAGAATTCACTACTTCCACGTAGGTTATTCCATCCAGAAGCTTTACTGGCAATTGCTCACATACGATGCTCTGAGCACCTAGCCCGATGGCTTTTTCGATGAATTCATGCCCATCTACCTGAGTGCCTTTGATCGCCACAAAAGCACTTCCCTCCGTCACATGACGACTGTCAAAGACAATATCTTTCACCCCCAACTCCATATCTCCGGTGGTAGAGGTAAGTGATACTTTATATAATATGTCTTTCAGTACTTTCATTTATCCTAATACCAGATTTATAGTTGCATTTGGGGTTAAAGCTGATCCAGGCGAAATAGACTGCCCTTTCACTCTACCCTTTCCCGAGTAATTGACTTTCATTCCTTTATTTTCCAGAATGAAAAGTGCATCTCTAAGTGGAAGTCCTGACACATCCGGAACAAGCGATTGATCCGTGTCATTGACGCTCATTTGTACACTCGCATCACGAGCTACTGTCTTCACCCACTCCTCTGGATTGGCAGCAGATGCTTTCAATCCCAATTCTTGGAATATCCCTTGTAGCTCTTCAGCTTTCCCGGCTTTCACATAAGGCAATTGTGTGCCTTCTGCTTCTGCTCTCAATATTTCCTGCTGATTGCCAGGATTCAATTCAATGTCAAGTGCATAGATTTTATCCGCGATTTCCTTGAAAACCGGAGCAGAAACATCCCCTCCATAAGCAGCAAATCCTTTTGGGCTATCGATCACTACGACCATAGAATACTTAGGATGATCAGCAGGGAAGTAGCCGGCGAAACTCGTGTAATAAACCCTTGTGTATTGCCCATTTACTAACTTCTGGGCGGTACCGGTTTTACCTGCGATTTGATAATCAGCATTTGAGATATTTCTTGCGGTGCCTCGCGTTACTACTCCTTCTAAAAGACTCTGAAGAAGTTTGATGTTTTTCTCGGACGCGATCTGCTTTCTTACCACTTCAGGCTCATAAAGCTTTTCAATCTTATTTCCTCTGGAAACTGATTTCACGATATATGGCTTCATCATTTTACCTCCATTTGCCACAGCATTATATAAGGCAAGCGTATGCAGTGGATTTAGCTTTACTTCATAGCCTATGGAAATCCATGGCAGAGAAGTACCATACCAGTCTTTTTCTCCAGGGGTTTTGAAAAATGGCTTACCCTCTCCGATCAACTGAAATCCAAAAGGTTCTCTCAGTCCAACCTTATCTATATATGCCATGAACTTAGAAGGGCTGGAACCAAAATGCTCATCTACCAGCTTGGAGATGCCGACATTGGAAGATTTCTCAAACGCCTCACGTATCGTCAGTGTGCCGTAACCTCCATTCTTGGCATCACGCATCACTTGATTATAGAATTTGTGAGCACCGTTGCCAGTCTCTACTGTTTCTTCAAGCGTGATCTTATTTTCTTCCAAAAGCGCAAGCATAGAGAGCAACTTGAAAGTAGAACCTGGCTCAGTATTCCCCTGATCACCTATCGCGTAATTGTAGTTTTCACCATAGCCATTACCGCTGGTATTTCGCTGCAAATTGGTAATGGCCTTGATCTGACCAGTCTTTACTTCCATGACAATCACAGAACCGAAATCTGCATCCCGATCAGTTAATTGACGTCTTAAGGCAGTCTCTGCCACGTCCTGAATATTCACATCCAGCGTAGTGGTGACATCATAGCCATTCTCAGGCTTCACATCTTCCGCATCAAAAACCGGCTTCCAGCTTCCTCCAGCTAATCGCTGAAAAAGTGCCTTGCCATCCTGGCCCTGTAGGTAATTATTGAAACTATACTCTATCCCAGCACCGTATTCATTCTCATTCAAAAAGCCAACTGTTCGGCTGGCAAGGGAATTAAACGGTCTATATCTTTTCTCTACTTTCTCGAAAATCACTCCACCTCCCAATCTTCCCTCTCTGAAAATCGGCCAATTGGACATTTTCTGCATTCCCTGGTAGCCAATCTGCTTTCTGTTCAGTATCAAATACCTCTTGTTATCAAGCCTGGCATCGTTGATCATTCTCTTATAGGAAGCTTCTGACTTATCCTTATAGTATCCAGACAGCATTTTTGCCAGTGAGTCAATTCCAGCTTTGTATCGTTCAGACTTGGCAATGGTCGGATCCAGCGCCACTCTATAGAAAGGCAAACTGGTAGCCAGCAAACTTCCATCGCTTGCGTAGATATTGCCACGAGTCGCTGGCACTTCCCTGTATTGGAAGTTGATCGTTTCGGCTTTTTCACGCCATACGTCTCCGTCCGCCATCTGAAGATTGGCGACTTTATACGGGATCAGCGCTGAACACAGCGCTATCAGGATGAACACCACCCGTACTCGGAGCAATATGGATCGCTTAAAATTCACTTTTCTACCTCGATTTTTATCGGTGGTTGATTGAGTTCAAATATTCCTTGCTCGGCTACTCGCTTCGCTACTTCTGACTGCATGCTGCTGAGCATGTATTCCGCTTCCAGTGTAGTCACATCAGCGCGAAGATCTTCTACTTCTTGCTGGGCTTTTTCTATCTTTCGCACCATGTTCTCCGCGCGGTGATTGCTCCAGATATAGACCAAAGCCAGTAAAGCCACGAACCCAACCGGCGGAACCAATTGGACAGGCACGCCTTCACCCAAAAGCCCAGTGATATCCAGCTTTTCTTCCATCCAGCTAAAGATGGATTTGCGAGGACCGCCTTTTGGCCTGTTGCCTGACTTCAATTTCTTTCTGAACGTGTTATTAGTCATGCCTCTGTCTTCTTCGCTATTCTGAGTTTTGCACTTCTTGCTCTTGGATTGGATGCTACTTCAGCCGCATCTGCCACCACAGCCCCTCTGCTGATAGGCTCTAGAGGTCGGATCAGATTTCCGTAGAAATCCTTTTCTACCTCACCTTGAAATTTGCCTTTGATCATCAGATTCTTCACCAGACGATCTTCCAAACTATGATAGCTCATCACTACCAGTCGGCCTTCAGGCTTAAGCACATCTACTGCCTCAAGCAGCATTTCCTCCAATGCACCCATTTCATCGTTTACTTCTATCCTCAAAGCCTGGAAGACCTGAGCGTAATATTTAAAGTCTTTGCCCCGCGGAGCATATCTTTTCAAAAAGGAGGTAAATCCCTCGGTAGTCTCAAATGGTTGAGAGGTTCTCTCGGAAACGATAGCTTGCGCCAACGTCTTCGCATTTTTCACCTCACCATACATCCCGAGAATCTTATGTAATCTTCCTTCGTCGTAGGTATTCAATACTTCTTTGGCAGAAATCTCATCAGACTGATTCATTCGCATATCCAGGCTACCGCTGAATCTGGTAGAAAAACCTCGGCTTGGCTCATCGATCTGATGGGAAGACATACCCAAATCAGCCAATATGCCATCCACCTTCTTCACACCGTGTAGTCTCAGGTATCTTCTCAAATCCCGAAAATTGGCTGCTATGAAAGTGAAGTTGTCACTGGCAGGAATATTTGCCTCAGCATCCACATCCTGATCAAAAGCATACAAATGCCCCTTGTCCAAATGCTTCAGAATCTCGCGGGAATGCCCTCCGCCACCAAAAGTCAGGTCTACATAAATCCCATTGGGATCAATAGACAAGCCTTCAGTGCATTTGGCTAGCATCACTGGGATATGGTAATTAGACTCTGTCATGAGATTAAGAAAGATGCTTTTCCATCAGGCTGGACAAGTCCGCCGGATCCTTGATAATATTTTTCAGGTAGTTTTCAGTATTCCAGATTTCTATTCGAGACCCGTTGCCTGCCACCATTAGTTCTTTCTCTAGCCCAGCATAGATTTGAAAATGCTTTGGTATCAACAACCTACCTGCACTGTCCAGCTCTACCTCAGTTACTGAATTGAAAAAAGACCTCTGCAACAATCGCTGCTCAGCATTATTGATGTTCAGAGACTTAATCTGATTCTCCAGTTTTTTATATTCTACTATGGTATAAAGAGCCAAGCACCTATCTTCAGCCATACGGAGCATAAGCACAGTCCCGTTAGCCTCTGGTATTGCCGCCTTGATCTTGGCCGGCAAAACCAGACGCCCTTTCGGATCTAGCTTGCAATCGTATTGACTGTTGAACATAAATTCTTGAACTCCTTAGAATATTGGGTTTGTGCTAAAGACAAAAGTAACAAAATGACTTTCACTTTCTACCACTTTCCTCCACAAATTCCCACTTTCACTTAAAAGTAGACAAATCTTTATGGCATCCCAATATTTAATTGAAAAAATCACCGATTTTTTTAGATGTATAGTATTGATTAGAAAGAGGTTAGAGTTTCCCCAAAATGGGGCAAAACAGAGTATATTGAAGGTTTTTTTATGCCTGAAAAAAATATGATGCCGATAGATTGATGAGCTTCAAAAGAAAAGTGCGGCAATTCCCACTACAAGACAAATGAGTCCACCCTGAACTGGGGAGAAATCCCACAGGCCGTTAAACAAAAAGTATGTTTTATTAATTTATTCAAGAATTGAAATTCTTGTAACTGAAAATAAACACTAGTATGAGCCAAGTATATGTAGATTATGCAGTAATGGTCTTTCATTCTCAGTACATAGAAGAATCCTTTTTAAATACGCAATTGTAGCAAACCGTTGTGCTAGTAGTTCAAAGAAATAAAAAAAGCGTTCTCAACCTGAGAACGCTTTCACTTATAGAGTTGCTTACAATTATAAGCCGTCGATAAAAGACTTAACTTCTTCTTTAGATTTCCCTGTTTTTTTCTGGATTTTACCTAACATCTCATCTGCTTTTCCTTCGTCATACATTAAGTCGTCGTCAGTCAAATCGCCATATTGCTGCTTCAGTTTACCTTTGATTTCGTTCCAGTTTCCTTTTACTTTATCTTCAAATGCGCTCATAATAGTTTTGTTTTGGTTAAAAGTTATTTTCTTACTTAGCTGGGAAGCACATGTAATGCCATGACTATTTGGATCAAAAAAACACGATTGCACCACAATTAAAGGGTATTCTTGATATTTCCCTAAATCAAACACTACCGCATTTGTCGTCAAATCGGGGAATCAAATTCAACTAGTGAGGCTGTTCTCACTCCCAATCAAAAAACATATAGGGAATTGACCTGATATCCATTCTATTATTTATAGACTTTTTCCTAGTTGTCCTGTTATGAATTTGATTTTCGCTTATTAAGAATCCTACGCTGATTATATAAAATAATCGTTGCAACCAACTTTTAGCAGTTGATCAAAGGCCTGTCAATAGCCAGATCAGAACATTTGGAATTCTATCCTAAAGAAATTTTCTATCCGATAGCCCAGATCCAAATTGATCCATAGTAGCCGGAGAAGAAAGCGTATAAAAATTCCGGCCATCCTCTTCTTGCAAGGTTAATACACAAGAAATAAAAGACTCATCCTGGCAATTTTTCCATTTTCCAACAGCGGCTGGGAGAAATCAATCTTCAGAGAATAGGATGGAATGAGCCTCTTCCAAGCAACAGAATTAAATTTGACAAATAACCTATCCGGGCATATCACAGATGCGAATAGAACTGGCGATTGAAGAAATTATTTGTTCCAATCTTCATGAAAATGGCGTGGCTGTTAGATTTACAATGATCTTGGGTTGGTGCCTAGACAAGAAAACAGCTGATGCAAATACACTAGAGAATTTGATAGCATTGAGTCCAGAATAATCAAAGAGTTTTAGCTAATCGGGTAGAAAGCACTTTGTAAGCAAAAAACAAACTGAAAGTCATCAATATTGACGCTAAGTAAAAAGCTGCTCCCGGAAGATAAATAGGCGCTTCCTCGGACGTAAAATATGAAAACAAACTATTCATCATCACCGGACCCACGATAGCTGTCAAACTTAGCAAGCTTGTCAACGCACCTTGAAGCTCACCTTGCTCACTATCCGGAACTTGGCTAGATATAATTCCCTGCAAGGCCGGCGCAGAGATTCCACCTAAGCAATAAGGGATCAGGAAGATAAAAAGCATCCACCCTGCCGAAGCAATGCCGAAGCAAAATAAGCCAATAGCCTGAAGCGCAATACCTACATACACTGAGTTGGCCTGACCAATTTTTGGTATGACCACCCGAATCAATCCTCCTTGAACTGATGCAACCAATAAACCTACCACACCCAAAGAGTAGCCAACCATCGCTTCATCCCATTCAAACTTGAACATGGTGAAATAAGCCCAATTGCTCTGTACTGCGTGACCAGCCAAGTAAATCAACACCATGGAAATTACCAATCCTGAAATCACCGGGTATTTTTTAAGCCGCATCAGAGAACCAATGGGGTTTGCTCTTTTCCATTCAAAAGGTCTTCTTTTGTCCTTATCCAAAGACTCGGGCAAAACAAAAAAACCATAGGTCACATTCAAAAGGGAAAGTGCCGCTGCAACAATAAAAGGTGCTCTAGGGCCAAATTCTGCTCCTGCCAACCCGCCGATAACCGGGCCTATAATAAATCCCAGACCGAAAGCAGCTCCAATCAGTCCAAAATTTTGGGACCGCTTCTCCGGCGTGCTGATATCTGCGATATAAGCCGTAGCGGTAGTGAAGCTAGCCCCAAACATTCCTGCAATCAATCTTCCTACAAATAGCCAGAACAACGTTGGAGCTAAAGCATGAAAGATGTAATCTATCCCTAATCCAAATAAGGAAAACAGTAAAACAGGACGTCTTCCGAATCGATCCGACAAGCCACCCATTATCGGAGAAAATAGAAACTGCATAGCTGCAAATGAAAAAATCAACCATCCTCCATAGCGAGAAGCTTCACTTAGTCCTTCACCTGTGAGCTCCTCGATCAGACTGGGAACCACAGGGATAATCACTCCCAGTCCTATCACATCTACCAGGATAGTGATGAAGATGAAAATTAAGGCGCGGTTAGGTTTGGAAGGCATGCGTGTTTTTCGAGCCTGCTATATTAATCACTTTCGAAAAAAAAGTATCACCACATCGGAAGTTAAGTTTTCATTTCTCGCTTTCTATAGGAATACAGGTGACCTAACGAAGCAAAACACTAGTATTCCTAAAATTGATATAACCATCAATTATAAAAATTGTCTCACTTATGATTGGACTTTATACCCCAGAAATGATACAAGCTGTACCGTTGAAAACCCAAAAATTTTACAAAAAAAAACCCGCCAATATCTAGCGAGTCCTTTTCAGTTTTTAACACACAATTATCTTTTTCAGGAAGTTCTGAAAGAAACAGAGCTCTATCAGTTATCGTCTTTTTTCTTTAGTGCTTCTTCAAGTTTTTTCTGGTATTCCTGGATTGTGGCTGCATTCTCTTTTTGCCAAACTTCCATTTTACGCTGATACTCTTCGATCTTTGGTTGCATCTCTTTCTCCCAATCTTTCATCTTCTCTTGAAACTCCTTCATTTTAGGCTCATTTGCATCTTGCCATGCTTCTATTTTGGCTTCAAATTCCTTCATTTTAGGCCCTTGAGTTTCTTGCCAAGCTTCCATTTTCATCTCGAACTCCTTCATTTTTGGCTCCATTTCCTTTTGCCAAATCTTCATTTTCTCTTCAAATCCCTCCATTTTTGGCTCATAAGCTTTTTGCCATTGAGCCATTTTTTCCTCGTAAGCATCCATTTTAGGCTTCATGCTTTTCTCCCAGTCCTCCATTTTTTCAGCAAACTCAGTGGCACTTTTCTCCACGTCTTTTACCCATTTTTCCTTCTCGGATTTGGTCATATTGACCGTGTCTTTTAGAGAAAAAGAACTTGTGTCAAATACGAAAACGGGAGGAGAAACCATGAAATCCATGACAGGCATACTGCCCATATCAAAGTCCATCGCTGGCATAGAGCCCATGTCAAATCCGGGAATCGGAGCCATACCGAACCCCATTGGCGGAACAGGAGCCATGGCAAAATCCATTACCGGAGCTATCATCCCGGCAGGAAATGGCGGCATAGGTGCAAGCACTAATTCTGGCATATTTTCCAAAAGCAGCGTGTCACCATTAAGTTTGTAAACAAAAGATCCTTTGATGTTATTTCTTATAATAACCGTATCGCCTTTGGAAATAAGCGTATCAACAAAAACATCGACATTAGAATTGATCATCAGATTAACATTTGCAATCTCCTCAACTTTCTCAACTGGATTTACATCGGCATTCAAATTCACCGATATCGGTTTTGTTTTTTCTACAGAGACAGCAACGTCCTGCTGTGCAGTTGCCATAAGGCCTGCACTCAATAAGAGAGATAGTAACATTGGGATAGAAATAATAGGGTTTTGTGGATAAGTCTGAGCTGGATGGCCCAATATTCTTTTGATTCTTTGAAGGGTGGGATTCCTTCTTTTTCCTGCTGCCAAAGCAAGTTCCGGAGGATTTTGCTTCGCATGGTTCAGCACTTTCGCCAGACCGTGTGCAAGCTCTTTTGGCACAATTCCTACTTTTACTGCTACATCATCGGCAGCATTTTCTCTCAATTCTTTCACAGTCTGATTCATCCACCAATAGCAAGGATGGTAGAAGAAAAGCACTTCTATTGCTGACTGAAATAGATTTTCGAGGTAATCGTTACGCTTCACATGGGCCAGTTCATGCGCGATGATCGCTTCCAACTGGACTGCAGTAAGCTGCAAAATAAGCCCTGCTGGAATAAGTATTATAGGTTTGAGAAATCCGAAAGTGATTGGTGATATACAGTGGGAAGTAAGTCGAAGCTCCACGTTTTTGGAAACATTCATTTTTCCCATTAGACGATGCAGCATTTGCTCCAACTGAGAATCCTGAGGATCTGAGGATGATTTTCTTAGCATTCTGACTTCCGAGAGACTATTCACTAAGCGGAAAAGAAAGAGCATTGCACCTACAAACCAGAAATTCACCAACAGTGGCAATTGCAGTTCAATCCAATTGATTGACATAGAAATAATAGCTTCCAACCCAACTGCTGAAGATGCTTCTAGAGTTGTAGTCGGCATAAATGCCAAATTCATTCTTTCTAATAAAGGAGTAGGAGTAAAGTTGGAAACCTCATAAATAAAGGTGCCAAATGCTGCCAGTACTGTAAGACACAAAGCTGCCAATCCCAAATTGTATTTGAAAGCAGGACTGTGATTTCTAAATACTTTCAAAAGAACCCAAAGGCCAGCGCCAATAATTACGAGTTGCCAAAGTGAATGCACGAGCGTCCAGCCCATTGCATATAGCAAACTTTCAGGAACCCAGTCGTTTAAAAGATTCATTATTTCTTATTTTCAAGTTGATCTAAAAATGCGCGAATTTCATCCAATTCCTCCTTTGAAGGGTTTTCTTCACCTAATGCCTGGAGCACCAATTTCTGAGCAGAGCCACCAAAAGCAGTCGATACCAGATTTCTGAGCAGAGACTTCTGCGTATCCTTTTGATTGGTAGCAGGTCTATAAATATGAGTCCGATGTGTCTCATTCCGACTGACCATCTGCTTGGCATGCATATTTTGTAAGGTCTTCAGTGTGGTCGTATATCCAGTATCCTTTGTTTCAGCCAGTCGCTCATGAACTTGACGAACACTTGCTTGCTTCATTTCCCACAATAGGGAAAGTATTTCTAATTCTGATTCGGTAGGCTTGCTCATAGTTGTTTATACGATAACTTTCGTACAAAGATATACGAAGAGAATCGTAAGTACAAAACATCTACGATAATAATCGTATTAAATTGTGTTAAAACATTGTCTGCCAGAAATTTAATACATAGATAATACATCATAAATGTCTCGGACAGACTTTAATGAGTGATTGAGAAATAGCTTTTTGTAAGAAAAAGTGTTCGGGTTTAGTCTTTGGAAAGGTTTTGAATACATACATGAAGTAAATACAACTGGCAGTGAGCGTTTTCCAAGTTTAAAACTGAAATGCGAACTTTACTTCCTTGACATTAGTTGTATAGACATTGAATTTTTAGAAACAAAACCAACTATATCATGAATAACGACCAAGCGCTACTAAAGCCTATCACACTCGCCGGTGGCCTAGAATTGAAAAATAGAATTTGGATGGCACCAATGACCAGAAGCAGAGCTGATAATCCTGAAAATAAGCCATTTGAAATCCACGAGATATATTACGCTCAGCGTGCTACGGCAGGCCTCATCATCACAGAAGGATCACAAGTCTCCAAAGAAGGTGTAGGCTATATAAATACTCCTGGAATTTATTCCGAAGAACAAGTAGAAGGGTGGAAAGGTGTAACCAAAGCGGTGCATGAAGCTGAAGGAAAAATTTTCATCCAAATCTGGCACGTAGGGAGAATCTCGCATCCTGATTTCCATGACGGAGATTTGCCTGTGGCACCTTCTGCCATCAATCCAAATGAAAAATCATTCACGCCAGAAGGCTTTAAAGAAACTGTCACGCCGAAAGCGATGACGTTGGAAGAAATCAAGCAAACGATCCAAGATTTCAAGAATGCCGGGAAAAATGCAATGGAAGCAGGTTTTGACGGAATTGAGATTCACAGCTCCAATGGCTACTTGCTTCATCAATTCTTCAATGGTACCAGCAATGTAAGAACAGACGAGTATGGCGGATCAATAGAGAACAGAGCAAAAATCCTTTTTGAAATCATCGATGCGCTCAAAGAAGTGATGCCAGAGCAAAAAATTGGTTTGAGACTAAATCCTTCACTTAATGGAGTATTTGGCATGACCGCTGATGAAGAGACTATTCCAACTTTTGAATACATCGTCAAAAAATTGAATGATTATGATTTGGCTTATTTACACCTATCTGAGCCTTTTACAGATGTTTCAGATATTCCTTATCTGGTAAGTCATATAGCTAAGCATTTCCGCCCGCTGTACAAAGGAACCTTGGTTATCAACGCAGGATTTGATCAGGAAAAAGGTAATAAAGTGATCGAAGACGGCGAGGCAGATGCTGTGGCTTATGCCACACATTATATTTCCAATCCTGATTTGGTAGAGAGATTTGAATCAGGAGCTAAACTTGCTAAGCCTGATAAAGACACCTTTTATACTCCTGGAGAAAAAGGATATACCGATTACCCCAGTCTTGAAGAAATAAAAGTTGGATAATCACCCAGGGCCGGATATTCCGGCCCTTTTCTTTATTTTTAAGCCATGTGTTTAGTAGCTTTTTCTTGGAGGACTAATCCAGAATTTCCTTTGATCATCAGCGCCAACCGTGATGAGTTTTTTGAGCGGCCTTCCCAAGCGATGCATCTTTGGGAATCGGGTTTTTACGCGGGAAAAGACCTGAGAAGTGGCGGCACATGGATGGGTTTTCATCCAAACGGTCGCTGGTCTCTCTTGACTAATTACCGGGATTTTGGCAATCCTAGAATTGCAAAGATCAGCCGAGGAAAACTAGTTCAAGAATGGCTGGAAAGTCACATTAGTCCAGAAGACTACCTAGAGGGAATTCAAAAAGATCGAGATCAGTATGATGGATTTAATCTGCTGGTAAGCGATGGAGAAAAACTATTTTACCTAAGCAATTACTCCCATAAAATAAAAGCAGTAAAGCCGGGAATTTACGGCCTGAGCAATGCCCTTCTCAATGATCCTTGGCCGAAAGTAGAACTGGCAAAACGGCAGCTTGAGACCTTGACCAATTCAGATTTTTCCACTAATGATCTGCTAAATATTCTAAAATCCAAAGAGACTTATCCACAAGAAATGCTTCCAAAAACAGGAATACCTATTGAAATGGAGGCATCCCTTTCAGCACAATTAATCAGAATGCCGAAGAGTTATGGAACGGTTTCGGCTTCGGCAGTGGTTCAACATACATCCGGGCTGGTTCAACTCAAACAGCGAAGTTTTCAATGGAACCCCGAGCACTACTCAGATCTGGATTTTCAATTTCAACTTGATCAAACCTAAGACCTAATGGCAAACAAAATATATGATATGCTGATCATCGGGGGCGGGCCAATAGGACTTGCCTGTGGCGTAGAAGCGAAAAAAGCAGGATTGGATTACGTGATTGTTGAGAAAGGTGCGCTTACTAATTCGATCTTTAACTACCCGATCAACATGACTTTTTTCTCCACCTCAGACCGATTGGAGATGGCAGATATTCCTTTTATGTCCATCGGAAATAAGCCAAACCGAACAGAGGCTCTGGAATATTACCGCAGGATTTTCTCTCACTTCGACCTAAATGTCAAACTATATGAAGCAGTGAAGACTCTTGAGAAAAAAGAGGACTTGTTCCATATCAAAACTTCCAAAAGTGAGTATCTGGCTAAAAATGTAGTGATGGCAACCGGATTTTATGATTTGCCAAATCTGATGAATATACCGGGTGAGGACTTGCCAAAAGTTCAACACTACTACAAAGAGCCTTGGCCATTTATCAACCAAAAAATCGTCGTCGTAGGTGGAGCAAATTCTGCTGTAGATGCTGCGCTCGAGACCTGGAGAAAAGGCGCTGAAGTGAGCATGGTCTTACTTGAAGACGAAGTAGATCAAGCGGTGAAATACTGGGTTCGCCCCGATATCGTGAATCGAATAAAAGAAGGATCTATCAAAGCTTTCACCAATTCAAAACTGAAAGAAATCCGCGAGCATGAAGTTGTAATTGATACTCCTCAAGGAGATGTTACTATAGAAAATGACTTCGTACTTGCTATGACTGGGTACAAACCTAATTTCGGATTATTGAATCAATTGGGTGTGCAGCTGAGTGAAGACGATAAATGCCAGCCACAATACGATGAGCAAAGCCACGAGACAAACGTGTCGGGAGTCTATCTCGCAGGCGTAGTATGTGGCGGATTAAATACTAGAGAATTCTTTATCGAAAACAGCGTTGTCCATGCTGAAATTATCGTGAAGGATATTGTGAGAAAGTTGAAAGGATGATTACGAAATATGACTATTCGCAAGGATGTACGTCCTGTCTTGGCATCAATGGTTGAGGTTCAATTTCGGGTAATCTACCATTTTTCAAAGGGGGCCAGGGGAATTTTTTCATGTGAAAACCCTACTTAAATTGGGTACATGTAAGATCGAAAATATACGTATTAAAAAATCTGTATGTACGCTTTTCTGCCAGTAAGCGAATTCTCTTTAGTCAACGGATTGGAAGACCGATGACCGGAGACCGGATAAACCAGAATTCAATGTGCCTATGGATTTTCGATCCTATAAATTTTCTACTGGCAAGATTCCGTATAATCGCATTAAAAAATATGATTTTCCGCAACTATATCCGTGGTCATGTTTATTCTAAATGAGTGTTCGCTTTGTTGCACGTTCCGGAAAAAGCAAAATCTTGATTCTAAATCGGATCAAATTCCCCCTTTCTTAAAGGGGGTAAGGGGGATTTTAGGAAGCAAATCAGTATTAAATTTGGCAACGTGCAGGATTACGGACACTCATATTATTCTATATGCACCTGGACTTTGCTCGGTGCCCTTGTTATTTTAGGTTCTTCAGGAAGAGGAGATAAGTACATACATCAATCATCGACCCTCATTTCAATGACTCGTTCATCTGTATTTCTAGCCTTAAAAATACCTAAGCCATTTTTAATATTCGTATAGACCAATACAGGCTGCGACAGTATATCTCCACTGTTATATTGCTGCAAATCTGCTGTATCATAATATAAATAATACGACTCTGATACATGCGAGAGTCTGATTGTGACTTTCAGATCCAAATCCCGACGAATGCTAGTCCGAAACACCATTTCTGATTCAGCACCATTGAGCAGATTATCTCTAAAAAGGAGGACATTCCTTAGTAAATAATCCTTTTCATAGATCGGATTGACGGGTTTGGGATAAAGAGCAGAACTGTAGGAGAAGTAGGTTGTGTCACCTGCATTTACGAATATATCCCGACCAGAAATCCCTCCCGAAATTTCATAAAAATCATTTCCTGGAGGATCACTGAATTTCACTGTCACCTCAAATACATCCTCTGTTTCAAGTCCCCCATTCGAACCTAGATTGGTCATTTCTATGGATTTGATGTCGACTTTTTGGGGTAATACTTCTTCACTGCTGATTTTCGGGAATCCCTCTTTTTCCACAGAAATTTCAAAACTTTCACCCCCAACCAGATCTTTACCTCTCAGGTAATAAAAGGCATCGGTGTCATAAGGCCTGCTTCGGTCAATATAGTCTAGTGTGTAGATGTTACCCGTACCATCTTTGAGTTGGACAGTTGCATCTTTCACCAAATCAAATTCATCGTATTCCCTGCCTGCTAAAACGCCCCTGCTTTGAGTGAGGAAGACTTTTACAGTATCCGAAGGCTCAATAAGTGAATTCAAAACCAATTTTGGTTCTTGACCAGGCAAGTCTACCTCGAGAAATTGCTCGCAGGACATCAAGGCTAAAAAACTAAGAATGCTAATGGTAAGATATCTGGTCTTCATGATCAAAAGGTAAATCTATAAGAAACCGATGGTATGATCGGGAAAAGGCTGAATTGTCGGAGTTGACTGCGCTGCAAATCATAGTTGTAAGCGATGTCCATAAAGAAAGGGTTTTGTCTGCTGTACACATTATAAACTGAAACATTCCAAGTCCGCTCTCCCCATTTTTTGACTTTATTGAAGTTGATTCCTATATCCAGTCTATGATAATTGCGCATCTGGAAATTATTTCTTGACTCGAAATAATCTATAGTCAATCCATTGTAAGTAATGTTAGAATCATTAATCACAATAGTGGAATTTTGATAGCGCTGGGTAGGCACAGTGACGAAACTTCCGCTCCCGAATACCCATGTTCCCGATATGTCTATTTTGTCGGACAATTTGTGCACTGCAGTCACACTGATATCATGCCTGCGATCGTATCGGAAGGGAAACCAATCTCCGAAATTGATCTTATCAAATCTTCGCTCAGTTTTAGAAAGGGTATATCCGATCCAACCTGTGGTTCTTCCGGTCTTTTTCTGCAACAGCACTTCAAGACCATAGCTCCTTCCTTCACCTGAGGTCACTTTGTCCTGCCAATCTGCGGAAGTATTTAAGAAAGAAGCGCCGTCTTCGTATTCAATGACGCCATCCATGTTTTTGTAGTAAGCTTCTGCAGAAAACTCCAATCCATAATCCAGACTCTTAAAATACCCAGCCGCCAATTGCCAGCTTTCTTGGGGACCAATTTGATCAGTTGATGGTACCCAAAGATCAGTTGGAAGCCCTAATCCGGCATTGGTGAGCAGATGAACAAACTGAGCCATTTGCACATAAGACAGTTTTATCGAGGAACTTGGATCCAACAAGTACCGCATCGCTACTCTAGGCTGAAAGGAAGAGTACGTCTCGCTGTCAGCAATAAATCCGGAAAAATGTGCGCCCACATTGAATTTCCATCTGTCGCCGATATTAAAATCATCTTCCAAATACATCGAAAACTCCTGCGAATCCGAAGGAACAGCTCCTTCCCTCGTTTCTGGCCTTTCACTTTCCCTTGCCACAAAAACTCCCGGTGTAAATCTATGGTCAATCATCATCCCACCCCAGCGAATGTAATGTTGAGGATTAGGGATAAAATCAAAATCAGCTTTCAAGGCGAAATCTCTGATCCCCGAAAAATAATTTGCCGAGTAAAAATCGCGGGTAACATTACCTCCCGAGTTTGTAGTGAAGACATCCTCAGATTCAGAAAAAAGATTGAATTTATAATTGGTGAATGTTCCTGTGAAATTAGCAAACAGTCTTTGATTGAAAATATGATTCCATCTTACAGCGGCTATGTTATTGCCCCAACCCAGACCTGCTTCTTCACTCGACTTTATACTTCCGGAATTATCCCAATTTTCTCTTGATGAATTATAACTTGCATAAGCCACATCATCCCCTCCATAATAACTGAGATACAGCCTATTTTTTGGATTAAAAATGTGATTGACCTTGGCATTGACGTCGTAAAAATAATATCCAACGTCTTCCTGTCCTTCGGTTTGTTTTCGAATAATTGGTCTGGCGATCAAGTCAAGGTAGGTTCGTCTACCGGATAACAAAAAAGAGGTCTTGTCTTTTACGATAGGGCCTTCCAAAGTGAGCTTGGAAGAAATCAATCCCACACTACCCTCACCCTGAAATTTTTTTATGTTCCCCTCCTTCATCGTAATATCGATTACTGAAGAGAGCCTCCCACCATATCTCGCAGGAAATCCACCTTTGATCAGCTCCACATTATTGATGGCATCTGCATTGAATACCGAGAAAAAACCAAATAAATGACTGGCATTGTATACCGGAACACCGTCCAGCAGTACTAGATTTTGGTCAGGACTTCCCCCTCTTACATAGAGACCCGAAGCGCCTTCAGCTCCTGATTGTACTCCAGGCAGTAATTGCAGTACCTTGAAAATATCTACTTCCCCCATCAAAGCAGGGATATTTTTGATTTCCCTGATGGGCACGTTGACCACACCCATTAGCGTACTTTCCTGAATAGGATCGGACTTTTGCCCTACAATCACTACCTCATTGAGCACACCCGCCTGCTGAAGTTCCACATTCAAAAGCGTATCTTTTTCCAGATTTAAAGAGACTACAATCGATTCGTACCCCACATAACTAAATACAAGATCAACTTCGCTTTCGAATAGGGAATAACTGAAAAATCCGTAATTATTGGTGATCGAGCCTTTACTGTTCTTTTTGTCAAAAACATTGACACCAATTAAGCTCTCACCATTAGTTGCATCTTTCACAGTCCCGCTTACAGTGACTTTTTGGGCGAAAGTGAAAAAGTAAATCAAAAAAAAGCAGGAGAATAGTAAGGTTCTTTTCATCGAAACAATCTAAGATATTTGACGAAAATAAGTCCAATACATGCCAATTTCCTAAACTTTAAGGTAAAAAATATTTTATCCTATACCTTTTCCTACTTAAGCTTAAGTAGGTTTTTTCCTATTTCTTCAAAAGCAGAAAAACTCCTTGCCTAAGTTTTTGTCTCACGAACACTTTATCTTAAAAGTGATAAAACTAGAATACTGAAATTCCAGAGGAATTGAGACTTTTATTATTCTACTGCTTCGCAGGTAGGATTCTGTCTGTTATTCTTAAATTGTTTCAAAACTTGTCACCATTTGATATTCAAGTTTTTCTGATAAAGTAATATTTTTATTACCCTTTTCATGCGGAAAGCATTGACCTATTAACACTTCTTAAAAAAGATGGTTGGTATGAAACCCGACAATCAGACAGCCACATAAATACAAAACCCGCAGCTAAAGATGAAACTGAGACCGTTGCAGGGATTAATTCATTATAATCAATTGATTATTAGACATTTATGCTTGTTTTTTCTTAGTTTTCTTT
>NZ_MSSW01000086.1 GCF_002150685.1 Algoriphagus antarcticus | reverse complement strand
ACTTACAAATTTTAAATAGAAATATGATTCCACCCGACGATGCCGAAGTCATTGATTTCCCGAACTCAACTATGTGGTTTGATGAATTTGGAATTCTCTGCTCCGTTGCTAAAAAAGTTCCTCAACAAACTTTAGAAGAAGCAAAAGTGACTATGGAGGAATTCAGAAAATTGACAGGCGGGAAGAGAATTTGCCTGCTTTCAGACAGTACGGATTCACCTCCTGCCAACAAAGAATTGCGTGACTATGCTGCCGAGGTAATGCCTGAAATTGCAAAAGCAGTTGCCATAATTTCCAGATCTGCTGTAGGGAAAATGGCTGCAAATTTATTTTTCAGCATAAAAAAACAACCGTATCCAGTAAAAATGTTTGACGATGAATCTGAAGCGAAAGAATGGTTGAAGCAATATCTATAAAATCAAATTAGTTATGCCGGAATTTTCTTTTTTCAAATGGTTTAAAAATGTTTCTATCGCAAAGAAACTTTATTCTGTAGTGGGCATTATGGCGGTTCTCATTGCTGTTGAACTTGGTACGCTTTACTTTGCCGTTAATACACTTTCGTCGATAAGGGCTTTTGTAGGCGCCGAAGGATTATGGTCAAAATCACAAAAAGACGCCATTTATAATTTGCAACAATATTCCCAAACCCAAAAAGCAGAGGAGGAACAAGCTTTTTACGATTTTATGAAAGTGCCCTTGGGCCATCACAAAACATTGGTGGAATTGTTGAAGGAAACTCCCGACCTGAAAGTTGCCAGAGAGGGGTTACTAAAAGGTGGCAACCATCCTGAGGATATTGATGGGATGATTACATTATTTCTAAGATTTGATAACATCTCTTATATTAAAGAGTCATTACAAATCTGGTCAGAAGCAGACTCTGTTATTGCCCACCTAATACCAATTGCAGAAAAATTACATGCTGAAATCAACCTGCCTACCGGACAGGCAGGCCTGCCTACCCCATCACAAGATAGATTGGATGAGATCATTAAGGAAATAGACCCAATCAATCAAAAACTCACACTACTCGAAAACGATTTTTCTTACACGCTGGGAGAAGGTGCACGCTGGCTCGAAAATACTATTTTAAAATTGTTACTTGCTATTGCACTGACAGTGGAGTTTAGCGGACTGATACTTACTTATTTTGTGGTTAGAGGAATTACCAAAGGGTTGAAAGAAATTGCCAATGCTTCAAAAAGTATAGCCCAAAAAGATTTTAGTGTAAAAGCGCAGGTATTTTCTAATGACGAGATTGGTGCTCTGGCAAACTCATTTAATGAGATGATTGCAGAACTTTCCAACAGCATTCAAAAACGAATACAAGCCGATCAGGATTTGGAATCCAAAGCAACTTTCATTCAGGAAACTGAGAAACGCATTGTTGGTATAATGAATACCCTGATAAAAACCACTCAATTGGATTTTTCAGAAAAGATTATCGTCAGCGATAGAGGTGATGAACTCGACGCCATTGCCGTGGGATTAAATAAGATGAGTGAGGAACTAGAACTTCATTTGTACAAATTGAAGCAAAGCGAAGAAAAACTAAATGATGCACAACGACTAGCTAAAATAGGAAATTGGGATTGGAACATTGTTGATAATACTATTGTATGGTCTGACGAACTTTATAGGATATTCGGCATGAGCCGGGAATATTTTGAAGCTACTTATGAGAATTATTTGAAACATCTTCATCCTGATGACAGGGAGTATGTAGACGGAATAGTGCAACAAGCATATCAAGACCATCGGCCTTTCGATTTCTTTCACCGCCTTATTTTGCCAAATGGAGATGAGCGCACCCTTCATGGAAGAGGAGAGGTTTATCTAAATAATGAAGGCAAGATCATCAGGATGATCGGAACAGCGCAGGATGTCACAGAGCTCAAGACTGCCGAAAAAAAACTAAATCTTTACAATGTCGAATTAGAAATAAAGAACAGGGAATTAGAATCAAAAACAAATTTCATTCAGGAGAATGAAAAACGAATTGTTGCTATAATGGATGCCCTGATCAAAACAACCCGAATGGATTTTTCAGAAAAGCTAGAAGTAAGTAATGTAGGCGATCAATTAGATGCGATTGCTGTAGGCTTAAATACAATGGCTGAGGAACTGGAATATCATTTACACGAATTGAAACTAAGTGAAGAAAAACTGAATGATGCACAAAGATTAGCGAAAATAGGCAACTGGAACATGGATCTGGCTACAAATAAAGTGGAGTGGTCAAACGAGATGTTCAACGTGTACGGATATGGAGAGAAACGATTTGAAGTAAATTTTGAAAAAGCATTGAAACGAATGCTGCCAGAAGATATTGAACTCACCAAGGCAAGGATGGAGGAAAACATCGCCAATGCGTTGAAAGCATTTGACGAAAAAGGTGCTTTGGAATTTGAAAGTCCACCTGCTACGTTTACCCTTGTTTTGCCAGACGGCAGCAGAAAGGTGGTAAGAGGAATAGGCAATATAACGCTTAACAAAAATGGGCAAGTAATCAAAATGGCTGGTACCGCGCAAGATATTACCGAACAGGATAAGGCAGAAAAAAAACTCAATCAATTCAATGTTGAATTACTAAGAAAAAATAAAGAGATAGAACAATTTGCCTATGCAGCCTCACACGACTTGCAAGAACCTCTTAGAAGCATTTCAAACTTCTCAAAGTTATTAGCCGAAAAATTAGAGACCTACCCCGACAAGGAAGTAAATGAATATATGAGTTTAGTAAGTGGCGGGGCAAATCGTATGTCAAACCTCATTTTCGACTTGCTTGAATATTCCCGAATCGGAAAAGATATGTCTAAGTCAGCAACGGATTGTGATAAATTGGTGCATGAAATTTTAATTGACCTGACAGCAATCATTAAAGAAAGCGGTGCAGTGATTCATGTAGAAAAATTACCGGTTATAATTTGCCACGACTTAAAATCAGTTTTTCAAAACCTTATACTCAATGCAATCAAATTCAAAAAATTAGGCCATTCTCCTGTAGTCATTATCTCAGCGACTGACATAGGCAAAGAATTTCTTTTCACAATAGAAGACAATGGCATTGGAATAGAAAAAGAATATTACGACAGAATATTTATTATTTTTCAACGTCTCCACCTCCGAACAGCGTATGCAGGCACAGGTATAGGACTTTCGCTAAGTAAAAAAATCATTGAACTGCATGGTGGAAAAATATGGGTAGAATCAGAATTCGGAAATGGAAGCACATTCTATTTTACAATACCGAAGGAATAGTTTACGGTGATTAAATAGGATTACATTGATAAATGATACACTTACAGAAAATAATTGAATTAGATTACAAAGTCTGACAGGTTGAATGAAGGTCCTCCGAAAAACGGAGACCATTTTTATGCTCCATTTTTTTTGTCCAATGGCGCAGAAATCCTATTTCTTAGGGGAGATTCTGTTCGGAAATTCGGGATTACCCCCGCAGTTAAGTGACTTTATTTATAAAGTTTTTGCATTCAACAGTATTCTTGAAAGCTGTACATTTCACCCGCTAGACTCACTATTCAAGGCACATATACCATATTAAGCCATCACTAGATCTATGCTTATCTCTGTATAAACCTATCGGATTTCCCAACGGAGTTTTTGAACTTTTAAATGGTTCTTGTCGAGACATACTTCGGCTCATACACTTGAATACATTAGTCAAAATGGTATTGAGACATCGCTAACCTTAAACTTTCGATCTCTTTGAACAACATTTTTCACCACATTTGAGCCATTAAAATTGTAGGACAATGACTAAAAAATAACTATCCTGATACATACTAACCTTACTTATTTGACCTTTGGGATAAAGTTTTGGGTATAACTTCTTCACGACAACCAAAGGTTGACTTTCCTGTTAATAGCTACTATTCCGACTATAAATTTTTTATTGTGTATTAGGAAAAACCATCCACTCTCATAAAAAATTGTCAGTCACAACAGTCAAATAACTTGAATTTGTTCCAGCGTTTCTAATTACTACAGCCAAAATAAAATCATTCAGGACATAGCTTTGGATAACATAATTGCAAAACGAAAATTAGCTTGTTTCTTATATAATCAAGCCTTTTAAAAAAGAAAAAACTGTGGATGTGCTAATTATTTATTCCTCCCAAAACTTCCCCATTCAGAGTGAAATCAATTCACAATCTGTGAAATATGTAAAATATTCCTAACATATTGAAACGGTAACGGTTTTACTTTTATCATTTTCATCTTTACATTATAAATTTTTAGATATGTTTTCCAAATATCTGAAGATCAGATGAAACAAGAAAAAGCAATAATCATTAATTCAAACAATATGAAAACCCCTTACACAAATTTCGGAAATATGGCTACCAAAGTTTCAAGAATTTCTTAGGGCGCTCTACTTGCTGGAACTTTGACTGCATTAGCAGTTGTTTCGATGCTCAATTTACTTGGTCTGGGAATTGGTTTCTCTACAATAGACCCAATGAGTGAAAACAACCCACTTAACGGACTTGGAATGGGCACACTCATTTGGCTTGGACTTTCAAATATTGCCGCCCTTTTTGTAGGAGGTATGGTAGCTGGCCGAATGTCTGGATATCCCTCTAAAACGGATGGAGGCCTACACGGATTTTTATCTTGGGCATTATTTGCGTTGTTATCTTTTTTCCTAATAACATCTGCCGTTGGCACAATGGTCAATGGAATGTCTAGCGCAGTTTCCGGCTTATTTGGTGGTTCGCAAAATGATAATGTTAAAGTAATATTAGACAAGGCACAAAAAAAGGGGGAGGATAATACTACACTTTCTTATGAAAAAATTAAACAAGAAGCATTTCAATTGATCAACAAAGCAGAAAATTACAATATCCTTTCAGAAGAAGCTTCGAAAAATACGCGACAGACAATTAATGAAATTGAAAAAGATACAAAGCAAGCCTTTAATGATTTAAACCTCGACAAAAACATTGATGAATTTATCAACGACCTCTCCTTTGATTTAAATGATAACGGTGATTTAAAAATTACCGTCGATGGCGGAGTAGATTTTTTGGACAAGGAAGAGTTGAAAGACTATTTGGCAGAGAACACGGAACTTGATGAAGCCCAAATCAATGGACTAATCAATAAGTGGGACAAAAATATTGAAATAGCGGTGGACAAGGCAGAAAAATATTATGCAAAAGCAAAGCAAAAAGTTATTGAATATAGCGATAAAGCTGCCGAAGCTATTGCAACTGTAAGTATCAGTGCATTCATAATATTCCTTTTGGGTGCTTTAGCCGCATTTTTTGGCGGGGTAACTGGTTCACCTTTGGTTACAGTATCAGAAGAAAGAAGAGAAGAAAAATTTGACTAATCTTAAAACATAAAATGATATGTCACCACTTACTATTATACTCAACATACTTTTGCCGCCGTTGGCAGTTTTTACGAAACACGGTTTAGGCTCAACATTTATAATTAGTCTAATACTGACTATTATCGGCTGGATACCTGGTGTGATACACGCATTTATAGTTAATGATTGAGTTGGCGCTTTCTTTGTGATCTTTGCGGTTAAAAAAAGACCCATCTGGTTCAAGTCTCCTGACTTGAACCTTTTTTTATTGCAGTATTCAGAATGCTTCCACTTGATAAGGAAAAAAAAAAAATCAGTCATATCGTATTTTGTGGATACAAAGAATGGTCAATGATCAATTTTCAAATTCAATGATCAAAGAGCCAACTCTTCCCTTCGCGCTTTTCTTTGTGCCCTTTGCGATTAAAAAAGACTTTCCGACGAAACTGCCATTTTGAAAATAATTCATAACCTTTCGATCTGTAAGGACACAGACCGAGGCATCAAAAAAGACATGCATGAAGTAGGACTTCACAAACTGAAATGAAAGAAAAACCCTTCGCGAAACCTTTGTGATCTTTGCGGTCAAAAAAAGACTTTCAGAAAAAAGCCCGAATCTGATCAGATCCGGGCTTTTGTATTTTCTCAGTTTACTACCGATTGAATTTTATCGTATTCAGGTTGAATCTGTTCCATATCGAAACTTCTGAGTCAGGTCGGAAGACTACATACACATCCTGAATTCCTGAAGTCGCCTGAATCGGAACTTTCACCGGAAACCAGACTTCTTCCGAGTTTTTCGGACGATCATCTTTGCTAAGCGAAGGAGTAGATCCGATCAAAGTTCCATCGGTACCTCCTACCCTGATTTCCAATTTCCCTTTCGCATTTCCGGGATTCAAAACCAGCTCGAGTTCCTGTATTTGAGTTAAATCAAGATCCTTGAAAACAATCCATGCGTCCTTTTCCGTAAAGCCCACAAACTGAAATTGAGCCCCATTTGATTTGGCTACGTCTTTCAGTTCATTTGCTGAAGAGGCGCGGACAAGCGAATTCCTTAGCGTGAATTGGGTTGAAGTTTTGATAGGAGCCACGCCGTTTCCACCCTTATCCAAATAATCCGCAGCAATTAGATAATAGCCTTCCGGATTCTCAGTTTTGTCAGGCGAATAGGCGCCAGAAAGCGGAAGCGTTCCTTTATTAGCCAGCGGATCGGTAATTCCCAAAATAAAATCAACCATAATCTCCACCTGAAAAGCTTCCAACTGCGGATGTCCGGGCATCACTCGCTCTCCTCCCCACACGCCACCGCCACCGTTGATGATCTTATTGACCAGATACCCTTTGGCATCAGCCTGTCCTTTGTACTTCTCCGAAACGGCAGTATAATTTGGCCCGACAGATTCATTCTTGATGGCATGACAAGCTTTGCAACCTGCCTGTGTGATGTAATTTTCTCCCGGGCTTAGCGCTTCTTCTTTCAAGTGACCCACTTGGATCAGGTCAAATCCGCCTTCGAGATAATCAATCGAAAAATTGATTTTTTCATCTGCAATCCGTCCATCTTCTTTGTCTGAGACTTTCACCGCATAGTTGATCGACTCTTGCCCGAAGTAGAAACTTTTGTTTCCCGACCAGTCAATCGTGACAATCGGAGGATCATTTCCAGCTTTTACTTCAATGGAAGCAATAGCCGAGGCGCCAGCTTTGTCGGTTGCGGTTACTATTACGTCGTAATTTCCGGCTTTTTCGAAGCGATGAGTCGGATTAGCTTCCGTCGATTTCGAAGATCCATCCCCAAAATCCCAACTGAATGCAAGCTGATCATCCGCATCTGCATCCACCGTCCCGGCGGATGAAAACTTAACTTGCAGCGGAGAGGCACCGGCCAATTTATCTGCGGAGATTTTGACGGTTGGATTTCTGTTGCCAGGAGCAAATTCGATCCGATAAATACCAGAGTCATCATTCTGAGAACTCCAAAACGTGCCGTATTCCAGAATATAAAGTGAGCCATCGTTTGCAAACTGCATGTCAACCGGCTTTTCAAAAACAGTCGAAGGCATGAAGCGTTCCATCGTGTCATATTGGTAATCTTCAGTTAGGGAAACCGTGAAAATCCAGTTACGCATCCAGTCAAAGAAGAAGGCCTTGCCATCGTAATATCCCGGAAACCGAACCTCGGATTTCCCATAATCCTCCCGATAATATACAGGACCAGCCATGGCATTTCGGCCACCTGTTCCAAGCATCGGAAACTCCACAGATTCATCGTATGGATACCAAATCAAAGCCGGAGTTGCAGAAGGCAAACTCTCAATTCCCGTATTATTCGGAGAAGTATTTTTTGGCGCTGCCGGATCAAACTCATACAGACTTTCCTGCTTTTCGAAATCATATTTCCAGTAAGGTTTGTTGTTTCCAACAAAATATGGCCAGCCAAAATAGCCCGACTTGGTTGCCAGATTAAACTCATCATGCCCTTTCGGTCCACGCTTCAAACTGTCAACAGAAGCATCCGGACCTACTTCTCCCCAAAACAGGTTTCCATTTCTCTGATCGATCCCGATTCGAAATGGGTTTCTGTTTCCCTTCACATAGATTTCAGGTCTTGTATTTGGAGTTCCCACGGGAAAAAGATTCCCTTCAGGAATCGTATACGTCCCATCAGGCTGAGGAGTGATCCGGATGATCGAGCCTCTCAGATCATTGGAGTTGCCCGCGGTCTTTTGTGCATCGACATTAGCCGGACGACCTGCGCGCTCATCGATCGGATTGTAATTATCAGACTCAAATGGAGTGGTGTCATCACCCAAACTCAGGAAAAGATTGCCTTTGGAATCAAACTCAATCGAACCTCCGGAATGGCAACAGCCGTGAAAAACAGGAACCTCCAACATGATCTTTTCTGATCCTTTGTCCAGCAATTGATCCACGAGTGTGAACCTAGAAAGTCGGTTGATGTGATTATCTCCAACCGGTGAATAGTAGAGGTAAAGCCATTGGTTTTCGTTGAATTTGGGATCTTTGGCCAAGCCCAATAATCCGTCTTCTGCCTGATCATACACGTCAAGAGATCCAATTTCAAGAACCTCTCCAGTCGCCGCTTCCAACTTTCTGAGCTTTCCTCCCCGCTCAATAAAAAGTACGTCTCCGTTATCCAGAACCTCGAGTTCCATGGGTTCATTGAGCTTTTCCACCAGCGTAACTTTGGTAAAACGGCTTTCATCAGGTTTGACAGTTGCAAAAGGATCTTCTTCCTTTTTGGTACAGCTCCACATTATCCCCAGCACAGCAATCAGGAGTACCGATTTTTTCATAGGTTTTTCAGGTTTATTGGATGTCAAGATACTGAAAAACAGATTTCAGAAAAGTGCCGATGGTGGAAAATAGTTGGCAAAGGGCAAAAGGCAGTTGCCCTCTGGTTTCCTTCACTGCATGAATTAAGGCAAACAAGCTTCCCACTTTCTTTACTTCAGGACTGCCAGTCCCGAGAATCGGGAAATCCCGCTCTTAAAGACCTTTATTCACAAATCACCTATTCCCAACTGTGTTCATTAATGCTTCGCATTTCACCCGTTGGAACGATCCTCTTTTTGGTCCATATTCACCATGTATCGCCAATGCTTTTTCGTTAGTCAGAATTGTAAAACAACCGTCACAACATATCAATGCACATAATCAAACCCGAGGCGTTATCAAAATACTTTGGGACAACTCCTGACAGACAACATTTCAATCCATGTTAAACAAGGAGAAATTTATGGTTTCTTAGGAATTAATGGTGCGGGAAAAACGACCTTAATAAGGATTTTGTTGGGAATGATAAAACCAGACAAAGGCAAAATAACTCTTTTTGAAAAGGAACTCAATCCACAGTTTAATCTTTGGAATGACAGGTTATTTAGTTGAAATTCCGTTTTCCTATCCTAATCTATCAGTGAGAGAAAACTTTAGCGTTTATTACAAATTGAGGCAACTCAAGAAACCCAATTTGAAGACAGTACTATTAAAAAACTAAAACGTTCGGAAAATCAAAACAAAAAAGCAAAAGTGCATTCTCTTGGCAACCAGCAACGACCGGGATTGGCAAAAGCATTAATGCACCAACCAAAATTGCTAATTCTTGACGAACCAATTAAACAGCTTAGACCCCGAAGGAATAGTAGAAGTAAGAGATATGTTAAAGGAACTTTCACAAAACGGCTCAACCGTTTTTCTGTCAAGTCATATACTTGGAGAAATTTCTAAAGTAGCTAACCGCATTGGGATTATTCATAAAGGCAAATTGGTTAAAAAACTGACTACGAATGAATAAAGTAACCAACTCTCAAAAAAAATAATTTTAAACACTGCCGACTACACACAAGCCCTTCTACATATATTGAATAGGAACTACAAAGCAATCTTGACAGAGAACAATGAAATAGAAATTACAAATAAGGAGGCATTTGAACATCCTGAATTTCTTTAAAAATTATTGGTAGAAAAAGGACTTGCACCAATGCAAATTTTCCAGTTCACCGAAGTGTATATTCCGATCCATCTTGACCACCTGTTCCGGTGATGTTGACCACCCCTTTTATGGGGATATCTGACTATCGAGGGACCTAATTCCGGTGATCTTGACCACTGTCAATCCGACCATATTGACCATCTCTGTAAGAGTGGTCAATATTGCCAGAATGACGTGATTGACCACATGGATTTTTTCAGTTATCGTTTGCTTTGCGGGAGAACTAACACCGCAAAGTATGGCAGGAAAAACGATAACTATGAGTAATCTTAAACAGATAATTCGCCACCGTGACAACGGCATGGCACTGCAAACCATCTCCAAAACTTTGGGTATTTCCCCTAACAGGGTCAAAAAGTACCTTCAATTGGTTGATTCCAAAGCTTTAACCTATGGAGAACTTCTCATCAAAAACGATGAGGAGCTTGATGTATTACTTTCTGATCCTGACCAAATATCTGAACAAAGACCAGTTGCTGGAGCTCTTATTATGCAGTCGGTTCTTCCTTATAGATTAGATCAACTATACCCCAATCCATACTGACAGAACAGATTAGGATAAGAACCCGTGACTTGTATAGGCCACTCAACTGCTTTGACCTTACTTCTTTTGAAGTCCTTGTAATTGTTCAGAATCCATCTGATCATTCTATGGCGCAGGCATTAAAACACAGGTCTTCGACAGCATATTTTCGCATAATATAGTACTCATACTCGGGTCTTTGGATTCAGTATTTTAACCAAATCCTGAATGCCCTCTAGGGTTTGATATGGAGGGCAAGTTTAAGGAGCTCTCCCGTGATTCGTGTCTTGGATTTTCGGCTCATTTTGCAATCAAACATAAGGTAATCAGTTCTTCAAATAAAGGTAGAAGAAACATCAGTTGATTGGGATTTTAGTCCTTAAAGCCTACATTTAAGTGCTGTTTTTGCACACCTCAAAATACATGTTTTGAGTAAAACAAGAAAGGCTAGACGAGAAATCGACAAGCCTTTTAAACTATCTATTTTTGAGACGAGCTCTTTTTTTCACGCCTTGTCCTACCCTGATATCATTGCCCTTCCCACAATTATCGGAATTAATTACCTCACTATCTTAAATCCTATACTGACTCTCAATTATCGAATTGCTCCCGACTAGGGATAACGCCCAGGCAACGAGCCAACGACAATCAGCCGAGGAAATATCGATCAATCTATATATAATTGACCAACCAGTAAAATAGACAGTATAAATATATTTTGTAGATTTAGATAGAAAAAAAAATCATCGAAAACTCTATCTAAGTGAAATAACAATCTGTATATCCACTTTTCTGCCAGTAAAAGACAAAATCAACAGAGAATTTTTGGTGATCCCGATAGCCATCGGGACTAACAAAGGCGCCACTTTTGTCTTCCGCCATCGGCCTGCCTCGCCGTGGCAGGTCTTCCAGCCTGATAAGCAAAGAAAATAAGACTAGTAGCAGCATTGCGGATAATCATAAATAACAAAGCACTATCCTCATGACAAAAACTACGAAGGGAAAAATTACTACCAAGCGTAGTAAATTATTCAAATCCCCTACCGGCATCAAAGGTTTCGACGAAATTACCGAAGGCGGACTTCCGAAAAACAGAACAACTTTAGTTTCTGGAAATGCCGGCTCCGGAAAAACCCTTTTTGGGATTGATTTTCTAATCAAAGGTGCAACCTCTTATAACGAGCCGGGGGTTCTCATGTCGTTTGAAGAGACATTAGATGAACTTTATACAGACGTGAATTCTCTCAATATGAATTTGCAAGGGCTTGTATCGGAGGGAAAGATTTTGTGCGAACATGTTATTTTAGAGCGCGAGGACATTCAGGAGACCGACTTTAATTTAGAAGGAATCTTTGTTCGTTTGGAAGATGCCATTGATTCTATCGGTGCCAAACGTGTGGTTTTAGATTCTATTGAATCTATCTTTGCAGGCGTTACAGATCTTGGCATTCTTCGTATAGAGATAAAAAGACTTTTCCGCTGGCTCAAAGAAAAACAGGTCACGGCAGTCGTTACAGGCGAGCCGGGAGAAAGCGATTCATATACACGTCATGGCCTGGAGGAATACGTTTCTGATTGCATAATTCTACTGGATAACAGGGTCAGAGACCAAATTGCCACCCGTAGAGTTCGTATTATAAAATATCGGGGGTCAAAGCATGGCACAAGCGAATATCCATTTGTTATAGATGATGAAGGACTTTCAGTAATTCCCATCACGTCAGCAGGACTTGAACAACCGGGCACAGAGAAGCGAGTTTCGTCAGGAATTCCAACGTTAGATCAATTGTTCACGGGTAAAGGCTATACCAAAGGCAGTACCATACTGGCTTCGGGCACTGCTGGCTGCGGAAAAACAAGTTTTGGGGCGGCATTTGCACTGGAAAGTTGTAAACGTGGGGAACGCTGTCTTCTCTATTCTTATGAAGAATCAGCAGGGCAACTTACTCAAAATATGAAATCTATCGGTATTGATTTTACGCCGTGGATAAAAAAAGGACTCTTAAAGATTGTGGCTATCAGACCTTCCTTTCTTGGTTTGGAGATGCATCTTCTGAGTATTTATAAGCTCGTTGATAGTTTCAAACCAAAATCTGTGGTGGTAGACCCACTCACAAGTCTTATTGGCGAAGGCGATCAGCGTGAAGTTTCATCGATGCTTACCCGTATGATTGACCTATTCAAATCCAAGGGCATCACTACGTTTTTTACAAGTCTTGTTTCTGCAAACTTTAAAAGTAATACAAGTGGCGAAATCGGTGTTTCATCTCTGATTGACACTTGGATTGTTTTTAGAAATGTAGAAGAAGTGGAAAGTAGAAAACGCACGCGTGAACTTTTTATAGTTAAGTCTCGTGGCACCAACCATGATAGCGATGTGCACACATTTGTTTTGAGTGATGATGGAATTTTTGTGATGCCAAATGATGGTAAACCTAAATTAAGCACCGGTAAAAAAAAGGAAGTTGATAAAAATATTGCTGAGAATAAAAATATTCAATAATAATCGTGAAAACAGTTCAGCCTATATTAATTGTGGGTATTGGTGGCTCAGCCGGAGCACTTAACGCATATAAGGCTCTGCTGAATGCAATGCCGCATGATACAGGTATGGCCTTTGTTGTTATTTCTCACATGCTCCCGACGGCCCATAGTCAGTTGACCAAGATACTGTCGAGACACACGAAAATGTCAGTCCTCTTGGCATCTGATGAGATGCCGATCCATGCGAACCATGTTTACATAATGCCTCCGGACTCAGATCTTACTGTGGAAAATTATAAGCTTAAATTAATTTCTCCTCGGACTGGCAGGAACAAACAGGTTGATTTATTTTTCATTTCTCTTGCAGAGGCAATGGGCGTCCGTGCGGTCGGCATTATTCTTTCCGGATATGATGGCGATGGTACAGCGGGCTGCAAGCACATCAAAGCCAACGGAGGAAAAACTTTTGCCCAAGACTCGTCTGCCGAAGTTGGCAACATGCCGCTCAGTGCTCAGGCAGCTGGTTGTGTTGATTTCGTTTTGCCACTTGATAAAATTCCAGACACCCTAAAAAGCCTGGCTGCTGAGCTTGAAACTTAGAAACGATTTACTAAACCCGAAAGTCTTGATGTGCAAGTTGAAACGGATCACAACAAATTCAATTTTTTAAAGGAGCTATCAGAAAAACTAAACTATTTTGACAAATCGATAAATGATAGGAATAAAAGCACGAATCGCTAATCATGATACTATCATAGCTACCTGATAATCACGAATCTTCCTAGCCTCGATCCAGCTCGCCTAACCAAAATTAATCTCCCTTACTGGTTTTTAAAAAAAACCTTTCTCCGCAAATAATCCCATTCATTTTAAATAGGTTAATTTATCCTTAGGATTTTCAATCTGGCGGGATAAAAGCTCCTTGGCTCAAGGTTTGGATTTTGCTGAGTAAGAAGTTAGGGAAATGCTGCCAAGATGGTTTTTTCCAAAGAAGCCCTAAATATGACCTGAAGAGCTCGGTTGGATGAATAAATCCAATACTACGCTTCATAAAAAAAAATCGGATCTTCTAAATAGAGTTGAACGCCAACTTGATTGGCAGAATACTATTTCCCTTCCAACCTCTCCACAAAATACATATCTACTTCACCTTTATTTTTGGCGAGGACTTTTCCTCGGTGCGAACATGCGAAATGATCTTTGATAAGTTCGTAGGTGGCTCCGGAAATGTTGATTTTACCAGCCTCACTGCTGCTCTCCATTCTTGAGGCGAGATTTACGGTATCGCCCCAGATATCATAAGCAAACTTATTCAAGCCTACTATTCCAGCCACCACATTTCCTGTATGGATTCCTATCCTAAGCTCAAAAATGGGCTTATTTTCACCTCTGTTCCTTTCCTTGTGATCCTCGATGAAATCCCGTATTTCAATAGCCGCATTGATGACATCGAATGGATGTGTGCTGTTAGCCACAGGAATACCTCCCGCAGCCATATAAGAATCTCCGATAGTTTTTATTTTTTCTATGCCGTGCTTTTGGACAATTCGATCAAATTCCTTGAAACAAAAATCAATCTCCGAAACTAGGTCAACTGCATTCATTTGTTCGGCAATAATCGAAAAACCCTTGAAATCAGTAAATAAAACCGTGACACTTTCATACTTTTTTGACTCTGCAGATCCCTTTTCCTTCAATTCTCTGGCGATGTAAAGCGGAAGAATATTCAGCAAGAGCTCATCTGATTTACCCTTCTCATTCTGGAGATCAAAGGTTCTTTCTTTGACCTTAGACTCAAGATTCGAATTGTACTCTTCAAGTCTTTTTTCATTCAATCTCAAATTTTCCTCCACCTCTTTTCTCACCTCAACTTCTTGGATCAATTTATCATTGAGCTGATTCGTACTTTCCAGAAGCATGGCATTTTGGAGTGAGATGGCAGTCTGAGTAGCCATGACTTGCAGTATCTCAATTCGTTCCTTGGTAAACGCTCCAGAAAGCGAGCTATTCTCAAGATATAACAAGGAAAAGCCTACACCAGAATGCTTCTGAGGTATACAGAGAATGGATTTGATTTTGTTTTCTCTGATGTATTCCTCATCAGAGAAAGGTAAGGTCTTGGTCGCATCGTCGAGCACAAGTGTATCTCCTGATCTAAGCACAGAGTTGATCACTGAATGACTTATTTCTTCATACTCTTCGTAAGGTATATCTTGGAGGACTTTGATTTCATTGGTAGAATTATCAATCGTTGCTTTGATCAACTTCTTTTCCTTTTCTATAGTAATGAGAAATGCACGATCTGCACCTGCATTTTCGCTTACCAATTGCATCAAGCCAGTGAGAATATTCTCCAATTTCATTTCACCGGAGATGAGATTAATCGTCTTCAGGATAGTATCCAAGTCAAGAATATTAGAATTTTGACCTGTTTCCTCTGAAGAAATAAACCCTTTATATTCTTCTTTCATTTGATCCAGCTTCGCCTTTGCTCCCCATTTTTCGTAGGCTTTATAGGCATTTGACAAATAAAATTGTGCGGCTTCGGGTTGCTGCTGAGATTTAAAATATACCCCTGCCCTCTCCCACATCAAAGCCTCATCCTGAATGTACTTATGCACTCTAGCGTACCTGATAGCATAAGTAAAGGATCTGATAGCCATATCAAAATTTCCAATGAGCGCTTCATATTCTGCTTTCATGAACTCATAGCGATGTTGGAAATTGGCTTCAGAATGCTTTACTAAACCACCGATCAGCTTGAGGTTCTTTCTATAGATTTTTAAAAGTGATTTTTGCTCTGAGGAAGACCTGATATGAAAAATTGGGGTAATACATAAGTTTTCATAATAGAAAAACAACATCTCGGTGATAGAACCTTTGACTGGTATTAGGTGCAATTTTGCCAAGCCACAAAACTTCCATGCAGCTTCATTTTGATTGAAAATGAGACTCAAGACCTTCTTCTGAGCGTACAGATTATGGTAATACAGACTGAAAGCAGGTTCATCCGGAAAATCAATTTTTCGCTCATCAAAAATATCACCACTCAAAAACTCAAAGTCTTTGACTCCATCTACCAGGCATAATGCAGACTGGCGAAACAAATCAATTCGTTTGATTTGCATGATTTGATTTAGAGGTGCGATTTGTTTGCTAAGCAATTCTCCTCGCTGCAAAATCTTGGGGATTGGTTCTCCCCCATAGAAATTCCAATAAATAATCAACTGCCCAATAATGGACGTAAATTCAAAATCCCCTGTTTCAAGCCCTTTTTTCAATGCCTCTTCCAATTCCGGAATACTATCCGCTAAGTGCTTCAGCCAGTGCGAAATAAACATCACATATACTTGCTTAAAGGAGACAAACTGCTCTTCATTTTGAATAACCTCAAAAACGCTATTTCCTAACTGCCCCATCCTGAGTCCTTTTGCCACATTACCCATAAAAGCTATGTTGATGTAGCCAAAGACTACAAAGGCAACTGGCGTTTTGGAGCCTAATCCAAACTTCAGTGTAAGCCGGATCAACTCAAACATGATCAAGGGAAGCAAATTGGGCTCTGTGAGGTATGCCGCCAACGCCATGTGATGAAGAATAGACATGGAAATGAGCAGCTTTTCATCTTTGATCTCAGGGAGGTGAAGAATTTTATCTTCGGAAAAGGACATTAATCTAATGTTCGTACGCACCAACCCAAAAAGCACATTCAGTTGAGTAGGATGACGCTTTAGATCAATATGGGTAGAACGAAGGGCCTCTAGTCCAATTTCAATTACTCTCTTTTGGTCATTCTCGACATTTGCATTTTGGATTTTGAGGTCAGCTAATTTCAGCTTTTCCAGTGTATTGGTGGCATTGGCATCAAGTAATATGGAGTATTTCACAAATAACTCTTGATTATTGCACTGATAGGCAGCTACAGCCGATTTTAGATATAGATCGTAAGTGAAATCTCTATCAGTATCCCAAGAATCAGCAGGAAGGAGCTCGAGCGCATTTTTAAAATATTGCATGGCCAAAACGTATGCTGTAGAATTTTGAGCACGCTGACCAGCTATGCTATTAAGCTCACAAAGTTTTTTGATCTCTAAGGAATCAGAGATTAATTCCTTTCCAAAGTTGAACTGATTTACAATATCAAATATCTCCTCTCTCAGATCTTGTTCTTTGGTGGTTTTTAAGAGAATACGTCCGATATTAAGATGATTCTCCTTTTTACCCTGCTCATCTATCAAAGAATAGATTGCTTGCTGTACCCTGTCATGAACAAAATAAAAACTTCCATCCAAGCTCTCTATGACTAGATCTAAATCTAGGGCACGATTAAAATCCCGGGTCACCTTTCCATATTCTTGCTCCGAGATATTCACCAAATCTTTCAACCAAAATTTATTTCCAATACTAGACGCCAGCTTCAGGATAGAGATGGTATTTTGAGGAAGTTCGTTTATAGTTTCCAAAAACAAATTGACAATATCCCCTTCCACATTATAGCTGATCAGCTTATCTATATTCCACTTCCATATATTTTCATTGCCGTCAAAAAACAACATCTCATTTTTGTATATGGCTTTTATAAACTGATTGGCAAACAGGGCGTTTCCCCCTGATTTTTTAAAAACAATACTGGCTAATTCATCTAAATACCTCTCAGATTTACCTAAGATATTGGATACCAATAATTTGATATCCTGTTCCTTCAGGTTTTCCAATAATATCTCCTCAGCATGAATGCCTTGTTCCTCCAACTCCATTTTGAATTGAAGGAATAAATGGCCCGGCGTAAGCTCATTATCCCGGTATGCGCCTACGATTAAGATATTGTTGAGATCAGTATTGATGAGGATAGTTTTCATCAAATCAAGAGACGAGACGTCGCTCCACTGCAGATCATCTATAAAAATGAAAACTGGCTTACCCAATTCAGAAAATATCTGGAAAAATTTATTAAAGGCGTAATTGAATCTCAACTGTGCTTCTGTTCCTGTCAGAATTGGGACTTCTGGTTCGCTGTCCAGCAATCTTTCCAAACCAGGAATAACCTCAAACAACACTCTCCCGATGGGTTGCAACAAATCGTGAAGCTTAGCTTTCCATTTGCTGAGCTCTGTTTCATTTAAAAGTAAAATCTGGTAAATCAACTTTCCCAAAGCTTGAGAAAAAGCTGAATAAGGAACATCAGCACGGAGCTGATCGAATTTACCGGAAATAAAAAATCCTCCTGCCTGCACCACAGGACTATACATGCGCTCCACCAAAGCAGATTTTCCTACACCCGAATTGCCATAGACGTAAACCAGGCTTTTCTCATTTGCCAGTGTTCTTGAGAAGGCTTCTCTCAGCTGTTTGATCTGTCTGTCTCTGGCATAAAGTTGATCTGAAAACGTCAACAGTCCAGAAGAATCCTGAGTACCAAGTAGAAATCCATCGATATCCAGCTCCTTTTCAAGAGAGTATAGAATCATTTCCAAATCATACATAACCCCCTTGGCAGAATGGTACCTATTTTGGACATCCTTTTCTATCATTTTCATAACCAAATCCGATAGAACTTCAGGGATTTTTGACAATTCTGAAGGATGCTTGGGGGTCAAAGCTATATGAGCATGGATTTTAGCGGCACCTTCTTTGGATTCAAATGGCAATTGCTTTGCAAAAATCCAATAAAAAATAATACCCAATGAGTAGATGTCAGTATAAAATCCTATATCCGTACTGATTCTCCCTGTCTGTTCAGGTGCGATAAAATCATAATCAGCTTCAAAAAAAATCAACCTTCTCTCATTTCCAATTTTTCTTTTTATCCGAGTAGCCAGTCCAAGGCTTATAAAAAACACTTTATCTGAATCTGCCTCGATCAAGACATGGTCAGGATTGAGGTTTAAGTGAACAAATTCCTTTCGATGAACTTCATCAAGCCTTTTAATTATAGAAATACAGATTTTTACCTTCTCAATAATGTTTAACTGCTTTGAGACGACCTCCTTTAAACTTTTACCATTTACAAACTGAAGTTTTAAATTGAGATCTGCCCCAGTGTTTTCACTCTCTAAAACGTTCCTAAAACCAGGAATTGATATCCCTGAAAAAGAAGCCTCATTATTTGCTTTTAAGGTTTCTATCTGAGAAAGCGTAGAAAGAGAGATTTTTTTGGCGACAAAACTACTACTCAAGTTTGATTCTGAACTCTGTGTGGCAGAATCACTTTCTGAGTACAAAATTTGCCATTTCATCAAAAAAGAATGTTTTAACTAACAAATACTTGAATAGGATACCAAAATGGATTTTGGGAAGTTCTTTCACTAAATTTAATACAATTATCAGTATATAAAACACAAAATTTTATTTCTTAGGGCGTCTCCATTACCATATTTTTAATTACATTCAGTAAGATTTTTAGATTTTTTTTCAACTCATTTTAATGAACTCCATGGCAACCAGAACCGAAACTGCAAAAAAAATAGGACATGAATATGTACAAGATGATGAAGATCATATTGCCTATAAAATGATTCAGGAATTTGAAGCCCAAGTAACGAGGATGTACCAGGACAAAAAAATGCTCCGACAGGTACATACCAAGATGCACGGCTGTGTAAAAGCCTCATTTACAGTAGAAAAAGATTTACCAGAGAAAGTAAAAGTAGGAGTATTTGCTGGCGAGCCAAAAGACTACCATGCATGGGTGCGCTTTTCAAATGGAAACACCCAACCTCAGAAGGACAAAAAAAAAGATATTCGAGGTGTCGCTATTAAGCTATTAGGAGTACCCGGAGAGAAAATCCTGGAAGACGAATTGCTAGCTGAAACTCAAGACTTCCTATTGATGAGTTCGGAAACATTCTTTGCTAAAACTGTCAAGGAATTGAGTGAGCTTCTCGGTGCAATGACTTCACCGAATTTAATAAAAAGTAAACTTTTTATTCTAAACCCTTTTCTCTGGCCAATCATAGGACGGGCAATGAAAAGTAAGGTTGCGTGTAAGAATCCTCTTGACATTCCTTATTGGAGCACCCAACCCTATCAGTTTGGAAAAATAAAGCACGCAGTAAAATATCACCTTCGACCAAGCCCAAGCAATATAACCGTCGTAGAAAACACGACTGATTACAATTATTTGAGATATAATCTTGCTCAAACTCTGCATGACAACGAGGCTAAATTTGACTTTTTTGTTCAGTTCCAAACTGATGCAAATGCAATGCCTATAGAAGACCCTACAGTGGCGTGGAGTTCGCAAAATATTAAAGTGGCTACATTAACCATCCATCCTCAGGTTTTTGATACAAATGCACAGCTAGCTTTTGGGGACAACCTATCTTTTAATCCCTGGCATTCCCTTCCCGAGCATAGACCTTTGGGAGGTTTTAATAGAGTAAGAAGAAGAGTGTATGAGGTCATGTCAAAATTCCGACACGGTAAAAACAAATTGCCTGACGCTGAGCCAAAGGATTCTGAATCCTTTTTAAATGACTTAAACAAACTAAACACCCATGTCACTATAGATCAACAAGTACCCTCCAAAAACATCCTTTTCACCACCGCAGAAGTCATCGTCAATTGCGACAAAAAGACAGCATACGAATTCGTATCTAGTGTTGAAGAGCTTTCAAGCTGGCTACTGAAAACCGGCCCTATTTATGGCATCATCAAAGTGACTAAGTTACGTGGAGACTGGGCTAGAGTCGGAGATAATAGGCTAGTAGAAAGAGGAGATTCAGCGACTTTGGTGGAAGAACTCATCTCTGTACATCGCTATTCTAATTATGCTTACCAGACGACCAAATTCAGTGATATTTTTAAGCATTTTACTACCATAACGTATGGCCATATGTGGTTTGACACGATAGATGATAAGACAAGACTTCGATGGGTATATACTTTCACCTACAAAAACCTATTATCAAGAATCTTTCTGTCGATTTTCGCCCCACTGTTTCTGAAAAAATACCTTCAAAATGGTTTGAACAACGCCAAAGCCTTTTTGGAAGAGTAAGTAGGACTAATGTTTTCTTGGTTATTCTATTTTTACCAAAAAAATCATTTATGTGTGACTAAAGTCACAGCTATTCAGCCTCACTAAAAAGAAGTGTGACTAAAGTCACAGCTATTCACCCTAACTAAAAAGAAGTATTTGAAAATATGTGTTTGACTATCACAGCTGCTCTGCTTCTGGAGAAGCAGAGCTAAGATGATTATTTAACTATCTAGATCTTTAGTCCTAAATCGTAGATAGATACCGCAACACATTGATCGACGGAAAGAAGAAATAGGCTCCGCCTTTCACAGTGATTACTCTTGGGAGGTTTTTGTACGTTTTGTTCACTGGTGAATCTTGTATTGTGAAATTCTGTTCTTCTCCTAAATTAGCCTGTTCTTTAACCCCAATAATAGGATCAGGATCATTATAGAGTTCCTTGTTTTTAGGAAGATTAGCCCAGGTATATTGGAGAAATTCAAACTGACGGCTGATATCCACATTGAAACAAATAAAGAGTAATCCCACCTCTCCGTTTGGTGTAGTATTCGTAGGAGACCCCTCATAGATCTCTCCGTAAAGTCTGGCTCGTCTAATTATCCGATGTTGGTTACTGAGTTTAAGAGACTCTTTAGGACTATGATCATCAACATTATCTCTGGGGTTTGCTCGTCTCAAGTGAGATCCAAATGGACATTTCAAACCATCTTTATCAAATTTTGAATAACCAAAATCATTGATATCACTATTAGGTCCTGGATCTTTATCAGGAAAAAGTGTAATAGGAGCTCCATTCTGCCACCTTCCCATAAATTTGGCACCTAACTTCAAACTATCTTCTATATTGATAGAGCCGTTTGGATTTTTACTGTTCTCATTCATAAAACTCCAAAACTTGTTGACATCCTGTTCCAGCTGTCGCATCACCATGAAGGTCCCATCTTTCCCTATGTCTTTCTTTCCACTTCCTCCTGCATCCGGGGGAAGTAAATTCAAATTTCCTTGCTCTTTGACTATTAAGGGTGTATCTGGATACACCCCAAATTCATTTTTGTAGCCAAACAAAAACTCCCCGGCTTTGACGACATCATCTTTATTCCCTACTCTACCGGACCCTTCGATTATAGGTTGGGATATCCCATCTCTAAACCCAAAGTGTTCTTTATTGTCCGGCTGGGTTTGACCATCAATAAAAAATAATTGTTTTAATCCATTTTCCTCAAACTGCGATTCTAGCTCTCTGTAATAATTAAGACATACAATTTTATCTTTTTCCAGATCATCTTTAGCCGTCTTATCGTTGCCAAATACCATTAGACAAAGATGAATTGAATCAGTATTTTTGTCTCCCCAATTCCAATTTTCAGGTTTACTTGTATCATAGTCACCTAGTAGCCTGGTGCGGTGTGCTGAGACCATTCCCTGGCGAAACTCCCTAGAAAAAGCTGCAAGATTCTCCTCCTTTAGCCCCAGAGCTCTTAAGCCTTCATGGCTAAATGCAATATTCAAATGCGTAGGCGATATCTTTGATTTATCGTGTATATGTCTTGCAGAAGTCATCTCTAACCAAGACTTCGAAAGCCATTTTTTGACTGCGTTGGCATCAGAAATTTGCAGGTAAACAAACCTCGAATACAACATATGAGCATATCCTCGGATCAGGTAACCTTGGATATTTTCGAGTTCTAGCATTGTCATATCTATAGTCTATAGTAGTTTAAGAAATTTGACAGCCTGTCGTTTTGAAAGTGTCTTCATCAATTGCACCCTTATTCTGGTGTTGTTATTGATGTTTTTTATTGAAAGATCCGGATAGGCTGAATACCAATAATTGGTGATTAATTCCGAGTTGCGGCTCCAAGCGAGAAAGTATTCTTCCTTATACGCCCCTCCGGTAATTAAAAAATTTGTCTTTGGAAAAACTTTCGTATTGGAAAATATTCCGGTAAGTCCCCAACCACTATTATCAATAAAATCACCCAAGTATTGCTGCCAGCTGCCATCAAAATTCGAGAAGAATAGCACTCTGGAATTCTTCTCAAACATCACCCATTTAGCAAAATGAATGGTAGGGATTCCCATCAACTTACCTTGATTGAACACTAATTTGATGAGCAAATTTGTCAGTAAAAACATGGATTTAATGGAAATCAAACGAAATGAGCCCTCTTTCATATCAACTAGCTGTGTGAACTGATTTTGATTTTGCCAGTCTTCGTACTTTTCTAAATCAGTTAAAAAATCATCATCCAACTGACTTCTTTTACGAGTAAAATTCTCATCTTTTCTTTCATAAAAAAAATGGAGTATTAACATCCAAATCGTAACAATTGGGAACCAAATAGGGAATAAACAAAGAGCGATTAACCCTACTAAAATCAATATCGGGAAATTGATTCTGGGCAGCGATACATTTTCCGTTTCCAAAAAACCATAATCCCCAGAGTCCATAACCTTCGACTGTATTTCCTGAAGAATCGCTTGAGCGGGTACTCCACTCCAAGATCTAGAATCCAAAAACTCCCGAATATAGTTCCTAAGCCTTTTTTCGTTTTGGATCTGAACTACTGACCTCCCCGGCGCTCCTATATAGACGGCGGCATCCTTGATGGCATGACTAGCCAGAAAGCTCATTCTACCGTGTGGAGTTATGGAATTCAGAGGTGGATAATCTTTGCAAAAAACATAAATCAGATCTAGGATTGTGCTTGAACTTTCGCACACTTTAGAAAGCATTTCCTCTTCTTTACCATCGTAATCGACTACAAAAAGTAATTTAGGCTCTCGCTTCTGATCATCATTTATCCATGATTTCCCATGATCAATCACCACCCATCTTGCATAATGAATAATGGACAACCCATCGAAGTCCTTGGATATTCCCTCTTGGGAATTGATCTTTATATCTCGCAATTGGTCTAATAAATCATGAACTTTATCAGGAATTACAGGAACCAGAATGGTAATTGAGTTTTGCTTCATATAGATTACTTTAACCTATAATTTATTTCTAGTTAAAAATGAGTAAAAAAAACATGTGCTTTGGGTTTTCATAAGCAAGACGCTAATCAGCTCGTATTATCCAATCCCATCAAACACTGGTATGAGCGAAATAATTAGACGAACATTTCAAGAAAAGATTTTTAATCAGTGGCAATTGGAAAAATCCAGATCAAAAATATTATCTAAGTCTCATTCAATATATAGTTAAATTTCCAATATCGCAATCTCCGTTTAAGTGCAGTTACCAACTAAGAATATTCATATATCTCAATATAAACATATCTCGCGTCGTCCTGAAAATTTTTTCTGCCCTCACATCTATCAAAATTATACTAGTATCCTCTTTGGCTCATAATACGTCTCATCAAAAGACACCTAATCAAATCATTCCTGTAAAGGAATCGTACTAACTACCAGACCCTATATCCACACTAAAAGGAATTTTACATGTTTGCCAAGATCCAGAAGACTTTATCCCCACCAACCCAGCCACTATTTGTATGGGATGGAGAATGCGGTTTTTGCAAGTACTGGATCATCGTCTGGAAAAGCAAAACGATCGATTTGACGTATAATACATTTCAGGAAGTTGCTGGGCAATTTCCTGATATCCCGCTCAAAGAGTTTAAAAAAGCATCCAAATTGATTGAGACAGATGGCAATGTCTATAATGGTCCAGATTCAGCCTATCGAACCATGTGGTATTTCGCAAAACCGCAGAAACACTGGCATCGCTGGTATCAGAAGTCTGATTTTTTTCAATGGCTCAGCGATAATGGATATAATTTCATTGCCAAAAACAGACCTATGATGATGACTCTCACGTTGGCTTTTTGGGGTAAGAATCCGCTAAAGCGAAAGCCTTTTTGGTTGCTTTGGTTATTGGCGTTTTTAGGTGTTCTGGCTTTTTTGATTTATTTTCTCAACTACGAATAGCTTAAATCAAATCGGAAAGGAGTAACCCACCTCAAATGAAATCAGCCAATTCATGATTACCTTGGGAAGATTGCCTTTAGTCATATTGGCACTATGTATTTTTTTTGGGCTATTTGATTGTGCTAAAAAGAATCCATTTGGGCAGCTGACTTTACGGGTTAAAGGCAAAAATCAGCATGTTTTCTTGTCAGGGGAAGGCTCTCCCATTGTTGTGTTTATCACTGGTGCAGGAAGTAATCTGGAGGACTTTGATCCAGTTCAGAAGGAAATTTCCAAAGCGACGAGGACCTTTTCATATGATAAAGCTGGAATTGGCAAATCAGAAATGATCGATGGCCCGAGAACTATTGAAAACATGACCTCAGAGCTTTTATCGCTTTTAGAGCAGACAGGAATAGAGAATGATATTCTGCTAGTGGGTCATTCTCTTGGAGGATTCGTTGCAAGAGACTTCCTAGCTAAATACCCGGAAAAAGTAATAGGCATGGTGCTGATCGATCCTGGAAATGAATACTTCACAGAAAGAGTTCTTCATACCTTCCCTGAAGAAAAACGTAGTCATTTGGACAGTCTAATTCACACACCAAATCCAAATTCACCAATTGGATTTCAAGCCGAAATAGAATCCCGCAGATCCTGGGATGTATATATGAGAAACAATAAAGTTAGCTCCTCTGTCCCTATCGTACTTATAGAATCCGCACATATAGATGAATCCAATTTATTGACGAAGGAAGTGGTTGGTATAAAACAAAACCTGAATAAAGATTTTCAACGCCAAATGTCTGACCTTAAAATCATTACCACTGAAAAAAGCGGACATTTTATACAACTCGATGAACCTGAGTTAGTAATCAAGACAATTCTTGATATATTGATGAAACTCTAACGCTAAAAATCAGTACCAAATTGTACCTTGTTATTATTACTACTAACAACTTATTTTTCAATAACCCAAAATACCATCCCAATGAAACCATTCTCTTTTTTCATCCTCTTAAGTTTATTTACCTTTTGCACGGTTTCTGCCCAGCAAAGCTGCATGACGGAATCAAGCATCAAAGCACTAGATGCCAAATGGGAAGAAACCAATCTGAACCCCAATCCTGAGTTTTTTCAGACAGTACTTTCAGATGACTTTGTTTGGGTTCACAATCATGCTTCAATGATCGATAATAAGGAAGAGGTGGTAAAGAGAGCAAAAGCGAAACAGGCAAACGGAACCCGTGACACCAAGTCCCGAATTCAAAGCGATGTGAAAGTTGTGATCACTGGTAATACAGCCATCGTCACAGGATTTACCATAGTTGACCGAGGGCCCACTCCTACCAGGTACCACTTTATGAGAACCTATGTAGAATTAGATGGGAAATGTTTGTTGGTCGGAAATCACACGATGGCTGTTCCTGAGGATGAATAGAGATTTCTTTCATATAAGGGGAAAGTTGATCGGTGCTAACAAAATCATATTTGCTAGCTACATTTTTCATAAATAAAGAAAATTTATTATCTCTTAGTATTCTTCAGAAGAAACCTATTGTTTAAATCCTATAATTTAAAATAAAAAAAATTAGGCTAACTCTTTAAATAATTTTATACAAAAACTTTTAATAATAAAATATGAAAAATGTTGAAACAAATAGATCATTTTCGGTCTTGATTCCTGATGGTGAATGCACCTATGCTACATCAGTTGTTAGATGTTTAGCAGAACAAAAGAATATTAAAACTATAGCGTTAGCTACAGACAAAAACGCAGCAGTTCGCTTTTCACGCTATACATCGAAATTTATATATAATGTGTATGGTGAAAGTAATGAAGAAAGGCTAACAGGAATCATTGATGCTATTAAAAAGACAAATGCTGACATCTTGTTACCAGTTGACGTCGGAACCATACGCCTGATTGCAGAGAACAAAGAAAAACTTTCAAAGCTTATCGCTATTGCTCCTATTCCAGAGGTAAATTCATTTGATATCGCTGATGACAAATGGTTACTTTCACTATGGCTTAAGGAAAATAATATTGCTCACCCCAATACAATCCTTTTCAAGTCAACCAATAGTTTAGACGAAACTGTATCGTCCATAACGTTTCCAACAATTATAAAACCACGAAAAGGATCCGGAGGCAAAGGAATTTACATTTTTGAAAATAAGGAGGAATTTAAAAGTTGGTATACTGAATTCGATCATTCTGAGGATCAAATCATACAGTCGTATATAAAAGGTTACGACATTGATTGTAGTGTTATATGTTCGGAAGGTAGAATTCTTGCGCACACCATTCAAAAAGGCTTAAAATATACAGTTGCTTATCAATGGCCTTATGGAGTGGAATTTTTAGACAATGACGAAATTTTCAACCTTGTTAAAGAAGTGGTCGAGAAATTCAAATGGTCAGGAGTTGTTCATATTGATTTAAGATATGATGAAGTTGAACGAAAGGCAAAATTAATTGAGATGAATCCCCGGTTTTGGGCAAGTCTAGCTGCTTCCTTATTTGCTGGGGTCAATTTCCCATATCTGTCGTGTCTTTCGGGATTAAAAAGAGAACTCCCAGTTCTTAAAACTCAAGAAAAACGCGTTTTAAGAACTGGGCCTGCATTAAAAATGACTTTCAATAGACTATTTAAAAAACAAGATTATTTGCCTTTTGATAATACATTTGGCGAGTTCATTATGAAAGACCCACTGCCTAATCTTTTCAGTAAAAGCCTTGAAATGTGTAATAAGTATAAAAAAAGACTATTCAAAAAATGATCTACTACTTTTAACTACCTGCCTCACCTCTGATCATAATTAAATAAGAGAATCGGTATACAAGACAGAAAAAATTGATCGGTATATATATTTAGGTATAAAAAAATATCTAGCAATGCTACCACTTGTTGCTAAACACTACTCAATTTTATCAAATTGGAAAAAATCATAATATAAAAAAATGAATATGGAGAGAGACTTCAGGTGATTATAAGTTCTACGGAAGAATCAAATACCCTTATGATTGCCCCTATGCTGTTTCTTCCTTTGCTGGAAAACAGCTTCAAACATGGTAAATCCCAAGAAAAAGATGCCTTTGTGGAATTGAGAATAGAAACTCAGAAAAATGGTATCCTATTTTTTCTAAAAAACTCCTTTGATGAAAATGTGACAAAAAGAACCCTTACTTCTTCAGGCATAGGCCTTCAAAACATCAACAAAAGACTTCATCTTCTATATCCGAATTCCCATTCATTTAGCATTAAGAAATCTGACGGGTACTTTGAAGTAGATTTATAGTTAGAAACCAATCAACCAAAAGCCTCAGGCATCATGAACTGCCTCATCGTAGACGACGAACCCATGGCCCAAAACATCCTCAAGGATTTCATCTCTAAGGTGGATTACTTGAATCTTGTGGCTAGTTGCAGCAACGCAAATGAAGCTTTCAACGAAGTGCAGCAAAACCAAATCGATCTGGCATTTTTAGATATCAATATGCCTGGGATCGATGGCATGGCTTTCGCCAGAATCATCCCAAAAGAAATCCACGTAAACTTCACTACTACCTATCGGGAATATGCCATAGAAGGATTTAATCTTGAAGCAACGGATTATCTATTGAAGCCAATTCCTTTTGATCGATTCCTAAAAGCAGTTGCCAAAGCCAAAGAGTCCTTTGATTCCAAAAGATCACTAACAACCCAAGAAAAGTTAGAATTTCTCTTTGTTCGTCAGAATAGGAAGATGGAAAAATAGACTTTTACGACATATTATATGTAGAAAGCTATGCAGAGTACATCAAGATTCACCTAAAAGATCGCTTCTTGGTTGTTCGTGAAAGTATCTCGAATTTTGAAAGCAAGTTGCCTGAAAATCAATTCATTCGATTCCATCGTTCTTTCATCGGGAACCTATTAGCCATCGATTCTTACACCCATGAATATTTAGAAATCGGCGGGAAAGCATTGACCATCAGCAGATCCTATATAGAAGAGGTTTTGAAGAGACTGTAGCAGTTTGAATGAAATTTTATGATTAATCCTGAAATATTTTTTCACAGATAGTTAGAAAATGGTGTATTTAATTTTACTTTGTAACTCAAAGTACTTTTACACATGAGAAAACCAGAACAAGAGTTAGCCGATATCAAATCCATGATGGAGCGGAGCACCCGCTTCCTGTCTCTCAGTGGACTTTCTGGAATTCTGGCCGGAACCTACGCATTGATCGCTGCAGGTATGGCTTATACTTGGATCTATTATCCAAATCCACCTTATGGATTTCGAACAAACTATATCTTGGACACGGCTACACTCACCAAGCTACTGATAGCAGCGTTCATGGTTTTAACGATTTCTATCGCCACAGCCTTAATCTTAAGTCAGCGGAAAAGTGAAAGAACTTCCAGCAAACTATGGACTCCTGCCGGCAAACGCTTTGTCAATGCATTATTAATACCGCTAGTGGTAGGCGGCTTTTTTTGCATTGCTCTTTTTTTCAGAGGTTATACTATCATAATTGCTCCAGCTACTCTGGTTTTTTATGGTTTAGCATTGATTAATGGCTCACGTTTCACACTTAGCGATATCAAATATCTTGGCTACTGTGAATTGGGACTAGGAATACTGTCAGCTTTCTTTCCTGGCTACGGGCTTATTTTTTGGGCTTTGGGCTTTGGTGTGTTACATATCATCTATGGATCGATGATGTATTACAAATACGACCGATAACGTGAAGGGTAATTACGATAAAGCATTTGAAAACGTGGTCAGGCTCCGAGTCATGTCCATCCTGATGGTCAATGCCGAATATGATTTTAATTCCTTCAAGGAACTACTGGAGGTGACGGATGGGAATCTGGCTTCACATCTTAAAAATCTGGAAAAGCAGGAATACATTTCTGTCAATAAGTCCTTTGTGGGCAGAAAACCCTTGACGAATTACTCTGCCACTGATAGCGGAAAAAGGGCATTCCAAGAACACCTAGAATTCCTTGAAAATTTAATAAACGAAAACAAACCTTAAAAAAATTTATCAATCTACTTTGAAATTCAAAGTACTTTTAAACAACACCATGGAAACAAACACAAACCTCTCCCTCCTTGAAAAATTTCAGGACTGGATTGCTAGATCAACTAGTCTAAAACTTCTAGTTATCGCCTTTATCGCCCTAATTCTCTTGATTCCCCAAGCACTCACCACTGACTTGATTAATGAGCGGCAAGCTCGATTAGAAGAAGCTGAAAATGAAGTCACTGGCAAATGGTCGCGAGCTCAAACAGTTATTGGTCCTTACTTAGCATTACCATACCAGTATTACAGGGAAGTTCAGAGCAATGGTGAGAATAAAGTAATCAAAGAGCTAAAAACGGCCTATTTCTTACCCGATCTTTTGGATATCAAGGGAGAGCTTCAAGCAGAATCTCTTCATCGCGGGATTTTCGATGTGGTGGTTTATCGAGGTGACATTCAGGTGAAAGCTGACTTTGGAGCCATTGAACTTGAAAAGCTAGCTATTAAAGCTGATCAGGTACTTTGGGATCAGGCCTCATTTCTGATTTCGGTCAGCGATCTCCGGGGAATCGGTGAAAACCCTGATGTAAAACTTGATAACACTCCGCTCATTTCTGAACCATTTACCGATGCTCAGACAAATCTTAAAGGACTCCAATTCCCGGTTTCACTTGATTCTTTATCAAAGGGCTTCACCTTTTCCGGAAAACTGAAGCTCAAAGGAAGCAAGGATTTCCATATTGTCCCTTTAGGCAAAACCACCTCATTGAAACTTAGTGGAAACTGGCCAAACCCAAGCTTCCAAGGGGAGTTTTTACCAGAAGAAAGAGTTCTGCATAAAGATGGTTTTGAAAGCTCCTGGAAAATACTTCATTTCAACAGACCATTTGGACAGGAATTTACAAACATGCTCCCCAACTTTCAGGAAAGTGCCTTTGGGTTAAGTCTCAAAATGCCTGTAGATCAATATCAGCAAAGCATAAGAACGTCGAAATATGCGATTCTAATAATTATCCTGAGTTTCTTGGCTTTGTTCCTGATGGAGACCTTTACTAAACAGAGAATTCATCCGCTTCAATACACCTTAGTTGGCTTCGCTTTAGTTTTGTATTACACACTTTTGATAGCTCTTTCTGAACAATTGGGTTTTACGTTAGCGTATTTAATCGCAAGTTTGGCCACAGTAGGACTCCTGGCATTTTACTCCAAAAGTCTTTTCTCCCAACTCAAAACCACAATGATTTTTACTGGTATTCTATCTGTATTTTACATTTTCATATTTGTAATCATCAAACAGCAAGACTATGCTTTGTTGATAGGAAGCATTGGACTATTTGTGGCTCTTGCAGTGACTATGTTCATTTCAAGGAAAATCGATTGGTACAAAAATTGAAGAACCGGACGAATCAACTCACGTAGCAAAACAACCCTCAGCAGGTATCATGCAGACGCAATGATGCCTGCTCTTTTTTGAAGCAATCAATTAAATGGTTGTAATTTGTCCATGGTCACCAAAATCAAATCTTGACAATGGACATTTTTAGCATCATCACCATCCTGATTGTTCTTTCTGCAGCCTTTGCTTTTATCAACACCAAGTTTTTGAAGCTGCCATTTACCATCGGGCTGATGATTATTGCTATTGCATTCACCCTTGGAATCATTGTTTTAGGCAAGATCAATCATTTTTTTATTGAAGAAGCGGAGTTACTTATTGGTTCCATTGATTTTGAAACAGCTTTGCTGGATGTGATGCTGAGCTTCTTGCTTTTCGCTGGCGCTCTTCATACCAAACTGGATTCCTTGAAAGCAATGAAAGCCCCAATTGCAGTTTTTGCAACTATCGGGGTGGTACTATCCACTTTTCTGGTGGGCACCATAATGTATTATGTATTCATGGTTTTTGATCACGAAATCGACTATATCTACTGCCTTTTATTCGGAGCATTGATCTCTCCTACCGACCCGATTGCTGTATTGGGGATTTTGAAGGACGCAAATGCTCCCAAGAAGCTTGAAGTCAAAATTGTGGGTGAATCCCTTTTCAATGACGGAGTAGGTGTAGTGGTATTTTTGGTAATTTTCAAAATCGCACAAAAAGGCATCGGCGCTATGGATGCTGGAGAAGTTGGGCTGCTGTTCCTTGAAGAAGTGGTAGGTGGAATTGGGCTTGGGCTGGTTACTGGTTGGCTGACATTTAGGATAATGAAATCGATCGATCATTATGAAACTGAAGTGATTATTACACTGGCATTGGTGATGGGACTTTCAGGATTAGCGCATTATCTGCATGTATCAGGTCCGTTGGCAGTAGTGGTTGCAGGGATTTTCATCGGTAATAAATCTCCCACTATCGCCTGGTCAGAAACTACTAATAATTATGTAGATAAGTTCTGGGAACTGATAGATGTACTGCTGAATGCCATCCTATTCGTGATGATCGGTCTTGAACTGTTGATTATTACAGCCAGTGGGGAGTACTTGCTATTTGGACTGATCGCAATTCCGGTAGGATTGATTGCGCGATATTTAGCACTCGCGGGCCCTGTTGCTATTTTTGACAAGAAACTTGATTTTATCCCAAAAACAACCCTGATGATGGCTTGGGGAGGTATTCGTGGTGGTATATCCATTGCTTTGGCTTTGTCCCTCGAACCCCAGATGGAGCGTGAACTCTTCCTCACTGTTACCTATGTGATTGTGGTTTTCTCGATTATTGTGCAAGGGTTGACAATTGGACCCTTGGTGAAAAGAGTGCTGAAAAAAACTGACTATTCAGACTAAATATTTTTAAATTTTTACGGGCTTAGGGAAATGAATTGAGTTCTGCTTTCGTAGAAGCTGGACAAAAAACTCTCAAGGCTATTGCAATAAGTTTCTGCTTAAAGCACCGGCAACCACATCCCAATTGTCGCTGCAAAAATTCCAACCAAAATTCCCATGGTCAATACGATTAATGAAAAGGAAGCCGCAAAGTGAAACCGAGGCAAATTGGCAGATTTCGCTTTAAAATAAATTTGGGCAAAAACCTGAGGTAAGATATAGACAAAAATATACAGAAAATTTAAAAAAGGGCCTGTAAAGGTCTCCGGATCAAAACCTACCGGAGCTTGATGAATCACCAGCCAAAGCATCAAAAACACCCTGAAAAACCAAACTCCACTCATCGCCAAAAACAGCCGAATAGCCCATTGTTGATGAGTTGCAAGCTTTCTTTGGACGGCAAATCTGATCGTGTAAACCGCACAAATAAAGATAATCAATCCATTGATTGAGATAAATATCGAACCAGTCAGTCCGCCTGCCGCTTCTCTAATCCAAGCCAGGTAAAGCCCGGCAATACCGATCAAAAATGCGGACACAATATAAACTCTCCCATTTATTCGATGAAAGCGTGGGGCTATGGCTCTGATTTTGGGTAGGAGTTGAATTGGGCCTCCAATGGTGATAATCGCTGCAAATAAGATATGAGCTCCAAAAATCACATTGCCTGCCAAGTCGTGAGGTACATAGCCGTGAGTAGTTTGGGCATTCCATTGTTCTAAATTGCCTTGCAATCCCGAAGCTCCATACAATCGAATGATGTAATAGGCAAAGATCAATTGACCAATCACCACCACCATAAACCATGCTTTAGCAGAGAATTGGAAAAGCCGGTCAGAAAAAGATTGAGAAGAATGAAAATATAGATTCTGATTTGAAATTATGGAGCGCAAGTTACGTAGGTTAACAAGTGGAATAATCTTCTAATTCATAAATCTAACTTTAAGAAGATCCTCAAACACCTAACAATTGTTAAGTAATTTCCTTCCGAATTCGACTGAGACTTTCAGGTTTGATTCCCAAGAAGGAAGCAATGTACTTTAGCGGAACGTTACGAATAATATTCGGCTGATTACGCATCAGCTTGAGATATCGTTGCTCAGCGGTCAGATTCCCCATATCCTGAATTCGCTCCTTTTCTTGTTCCATTATTTGCTGGAGAATTTTGATAGTATAATCTTTTTGTGTTTCCCCCATTTCCGCCGATCGGTCTACATCATCTCGAGAAATCCTCAAAATCTCACAATCTGATAGACACTGGAGATTTTCATTAGAGACTGATCGGTTCATAAAGTGAAAATAGGAGGTAAAAAATCTCGGACCGTTATTTAGATCCACGGTGACTTCATTTCCTTTTTCATCCCGATGAAAGTTTCTCATGTAGCCTGAAACGATGAAATTATGGTAAAGCGGGATTTTGCCCTCAGACTCCAAAATGGTGTCCTTTTTCACTAAAATAGGTTTGAAAAATAGGCGGCAAACGTCCTTGTCGCCATCAGGAATAGCCCAGATTTGATTGATATAGTCAAACATAGCATCGAAGTAGTGATCCATTTTTCTTAAAAGTGTAAGTGTATCCAATTATAGAAAAACAAATCAATATTCTCTGAAGGAATGAATGTTGATTTCATTTATACGACAATTCCAGTGGCTCAATAATACTATTAACAGCTAAAACTCAATCCTACTAATCCCAAATCTATAATTTGATTGGCTTTTGCTTATCTAATTCAACAAATTAATCAACCCTGAAAAATTAATAAATCACTACCAAAAACGCCTCACTGTTGCCTATGTGATTGTCGTTTTCTCGATTATTGTCCAAGGATTGACCATTGGACCTTTCATGAAAAGAGCCCTTAATCACTTTAGTTTAAAAGAAGTTTGCAATTACTTCTCAAAAATAATTGCATCTGGTTTCGCTCCAAGATCCTCCAAAATTTTGCTGATATCCTTGACCATTTGATCTGGTCCGCAGACATAGAATTCTTGGTTAAAATCCTTGACGTGTGCCTGAATAAAATCTTTGTCGATCATTCCATGTTGATGCCCTCCTATTTGCTCATTAGCTAAAATAGAAATAAAATCATCGCCCAAGGATTTGCGGAAATACGATTCTATAATCACATCTTCAGCGGTTTTATTGGCAAAGATCAAACGATTTCCAATAAGCTTTCCTTTGGCTTCCAAAGATCTGAAAATCCCAATAAATGGGGTAATCCCAGCTCCTCCCGCTATAAAAACACCTTTGCCTTTGTATTGGATCGCTCCCCATGAGTCATTCAGAATCAACTCGTCACCCACTTTCAACTTGTCAAGCTGATTCGTCACCCCGTGGTGATCGTGGTATGATTTGATCACAAACTCCAAATGAGGTTCCTCAGGCAAAGACGTGAATGAAAAAGGACGAAATTCACTTTTCCATTTCTCTTTATTGATCGCTACTTCGGTTGCTTGACCGGGAATGAAAAAGTAGCCTTTTGGTTTCTCCACTTTGTATCGTTTCACATCATGTGTGACTGGCTGGATTTCGAGGATTTTCATTAAATGAGTCATGTCAATAATAAGATTGGTTGTACAGTTAACAACGAATTTCAGAGCTTTTGTTTAACTATTGCTTAATTTCCCGCAAATTCACTGGGCGGTAAACTGTGCGAGACAGCTTATATTTGCATGATTTAGCTAACTTGAACGAATTATAAAATAAACCTATGAAACAAAATTTCAATTTAAGCTTTGTGTTGCTCTTGGCTCTTATGCTAGGCTTCACGGCATGCAACGCTGAGAAAAACACAGAAGTTGGCACTGAAACCACTGAAGTTGTTCAAACTGAACCGACGGATTTTGGTGGCTTAGCCCTCTACACACTTCGAGATTCTATGGCAAAGGATCCTAAGGGTACTCTCCAAGCGGTTGCTGCTGCTGGCTATGCTTATATTGAAGCAGCTGGATACTCAGACGGAAAATTCTACGGAATGGCCCCTACAGAATTTAAAGCTTATCTAGAGTCGCTCGGTCTTCAACCAAAAAGTACCCATATGGGTGGAGTAAACCTTGAAAATGCTGATCAGCAAATTGCCGATGCAAAAGCAGCCGGATTCGAATACTTTGTAATACCAGTTCCTCCAATGGGAATGTTTACCGCTGGAAAAGATGGAATGGGCATGAAAGGCAGCCCTGCTGAACTGGCAAAAATCCTGAATACGTTAGGAGAAAAAAGTACTGCAGCAGGATTAAAACTATTGTATCACAACCACGATTTTGAGTTTAAGCCAATGGCGGATGGGAGTGCTATGATTGACTATTTGTTAGAAAATTCTGATGCCAAAAACGTTAACTTCCAGATGGATCTTTTCTGGGTGACTAAAGCTGGCGTAGATCCACTTACTTACTTCGAAAAATATCCAGGTCGCTTCACTGCTTGGCACGTGAAAGACATGAATGAGGAAGGCAACTTCGCTCCTGTCGGAACTGGATCTATTGATTTTAAAAGAATCTTGGCTGAAAGAGACAAATCAGGAATGGAGTTTTATCTGGTTGAGCAGGATAACACTTTCGGTTTGAATCCTTTGGAAGCGATCAAAATCAGCCATAATGGCTTGGAGGAGATAGGTTTTAAATAAGAATTCAAAATTGGTTGAAGCCTCATGACTTGGACCTTATTACTCCAGAAAGCCATCCGGAAATTCGGATGGCTTTCTGTTTTTATAGGCAAAATCATCTCATGTCCTTTCTAAAATTACTAGCTTAAACACGCAATGAGTAACACTGGTATTTACATCATAGTTGGAATAGTAATTCTACATTTTGTGGTAGGAATAGGTTATTTGATCTATAAGCTATCTGGCGGAAAAAAATCTCATAAAGAGAATAACTAGTAAATCATCAAATCGTTTTAGCACTATCTGCCCTATTTTTTATATACATTATTTGTAGCCGTTTTTCCAAGGCATGTTCCAGAAATCGATTACGGTATTTAATAGCGAAACAACAGCATATTGTTCATCTCTTGAAAAGGTAGCACTTCAATATGCCCCGAGATTTATTTCTACAAAAGTTTTAAATAGGATCTGCTTAGAAAAGGTGGTGCGTTTATCACTTGAATCTAAGACATAAAAAGTATTGCTATTGATACAATTG
>NZ_MSSW01000085.1 GCF_002150685.1 Algoriphagus antarcticus | reverse complement strand
TGCAATATTTTCTGGGGTACAGTTCCTATATCAAACGGCCTCCCTTTAACGCCTCCCTTTTGTGGTTATCAGAAAACGGCTCGGCGATGAATTGATTGCCGAGATGATCGATAAGATCCATGAATTTTCTCAGGACAAAACTGTAAAAAAAAGATACGACCGCTGCCGGTGCGAATGGACCTGAAGTAGACTGTCCAAACAAAAACGAAGTGATCTATATGATGCCACGGCCTGTCCCCAAGACATCGCCTATCCCACCGATATTGGATTATTGGACAAGTCCAGGGAAATCACAGAAGCAATCATCGATGAACTCCATGCGGCAAACCCACTGGGAAAGAAGCCCAGAACCTACCGACAAGTAGCCAGAAAACGACATCGCAAGGTTGCCCAAAACAAAAAAATCCCTCTCGAAAAGTCATCCGCAAAGGCATAAAATTCCAACTACAGTATCTAAAAAGGAACTTCAAGACGATTGAAAAACAACTGGATACCTGTACCATCTTTCCACTCTCCCGTCGGATGCAACGGAAGTACTGGATCATCCAGACGCTGTATGGGCAGCAACTGGCGATGTTTGAAGCAGCAAGCCATCAGGTGGAGCACA
>NZ_MSSW01000084.1 GCF_002150685.1 Algoriphagus antarcticus | reverse complement strand
ATTTTTTTTTAAGCCTACCTGGTCCAACCTTAATAATTGTTATTTATGAAGAGTTTTTACAAATCGCTCGCCACCCTTATTCTCTTTTTTGTAGGGTTCCTTCTATTCAGTTCCTTTGAGCTCAAAGAAATGCTTTCAGAAAAGAATTCCTTTTCTTCAAATGGTCAATTTCTGGAAAAGTATAAGGGACACTTTCACTTGGCAGGATCGAATAACTCTGATCCTTGGAATAGCATTAGTATCATTAAATCTGATGCTACAAGCAGGGATTTTATTTCCAGTTGTGATGAGTTTATTGAGAAAGACTCCAAAATGCATTTGAAGTGGAGCAGTTTTTTTATTCCAACAAAGGAATACCCCCAAAACCACTCAGAGATTTTTAATACTAGAGCTACAATATTCATTATCAGCTATATGGGGAGATTCCCTTCTCAAAAAGAATCGCTTTTATTTTCATTAAATGAAAAGTCTGTCCTAACAACTTAATTCTTTAAAATCATGAAGAACTACCTCAAAACCCAAGCCTTGTCCAAGTTGTTTTATCTATTAATTTTTACAAGTTGTTATACGCTTTTCCCAAAATCAACCTTTTCGCAAACCTTCGGAACAAATATAGTTTCCGAAAATGCCCTTCCTGGGAATCCCTCTTCTGAATGGGAATTACCCAACAGAAATGCAGGAGATTTATCCATTCAGGGGTTTGCTACTGATATTAGTTATAATAGAGGTGAAACAGCAAGCTTTAAAATTGACTCCGATGCATCATCCTATTCTGTAAAGATTTACAGATTAGGATATTATCAGGGAAATGGAGCAAGGTACATTGCCGATGCTACTGTTTCTGCTTCCTTGCCTCAATCCCAACCCACGTGTTTGTTTGAAGCCGCCACTGGCTTAACTGATTGTGGGAATTGGGCTGAATCTGCATCATGGGTAATTCCTGCAAATGCTATTTCGGGAATATATTTGGCAAAATTGACCAGAGACGATACTCAAGGAGCTAGTCATATTGCCTTCATAGTCAGAGACGATAGCAGCACTTCTGATTTGCTTTTTCAAACTGCTGATGCTACGTGGCAGGCATATAATGGTTATGGCGGAAATAGCCTTTACACAGGATCAGTTTCGGGTTTTCCTGGTGGACATGCTCCAAAAGTAAGTTACAACCGACCTTTCTATACAAGAAGTGGCGGTGCTGGAGGAGGAGCTCAGGAGGATTGGCTTTTTAATTCGGAATATCCTATGATTCGCTTTTTGGAAAATAATGGATATGATGTTTCCTACACGACAAATATTGATACAGATAGAAGAGGGGAATTAATTTTAAATCATAAAGTATTCCTTTCTATCGGACATGACGAGTATTGGTCAAAGGCGATGAGGGACAATGTAAGTAATGCACGTAATTCAGGAGTTCATTTAGGGTTTTTCAGCGGTAATGAAGTCTATTGGAAGGTTCGTTGGGAAGATAGTATCGACCCAAACGGAGATTCTTTCCGAACCCTGGTTTGTTATAAAGAAGGTCCCGGTGGTGAGAATACTACAGGCGTAAAATCTGATCCATCGCCCGAATGGACAGGACTTTGGCGGTTTGGATGCTCTCCGGATTATAATCCTGGTATCAATGGTGCCTGCGATCCAGAAAATGAATTGATGGGTCAAATCTCATGGGATGGTACCACTGGCACAATTCAGGTTCCTAGCGATTATAGTAATCTACGTTTTTGGAGAAATACTCCTGTAGCAAATTTAGCTAATGGGCAATCTCTGGCATTGACCACCAATTCTTTGGGTTATGAATGGGATCCTTACTTTGAAGAATTTGCCTCAACCTATCCTAGCGGCCGAATAGTCCTATCCCAAACTATTCAAAACGGGAGGTTGCATCAACTTTCTCTCTATAAACACAGCAGCGGGTCATTGGTATTTGGTGCGGGTACTGTTCAGTGGGCTTGGGGATTGGATGACCAACACGACAGAGGAAGTGAAGCAGTTAGCCCAGCAATGCAACAGGCTACGGTCAATCTTTTTGCAGATATGAACGTGCAAGCAGCAAGCTTGCAAAACGGTTTGGTCAGTGCTTCTGCCTCAACTGATAACCAAGCTCCCTCAACGATTATTTCTACGCCAGTTAATGGTTCTACAATACCGAACAATTCTCCTATTGCGATAGGGGGTACTTCCACCGATGACAATGTGGTAGCGGGAGTTGAAATATCCACAGACGGGGGTCAAACATGGCAAATTGCAAGCGGGACTACTAATTGGACTTATTCCTGGACTCCAACCACTTTAGGCCCAACAAATATTCAGGTCAGAGCTTTTGATGATTCCGGAAATATTGGTGTACCTACTTCAGTAAGTATTGTCATTGGAGAGCCTATTCCGCCTGTTTGTCCATGTACGGTTTTTGGATTAGCGGATATTCCCCCTTCAGGTGTTGAATCAGATCAAAACCCAATTCAATTGGGGATGAAGTTTCGTTCTTCTGTGGATGGATTTGTAACGGGGGTTCGATTCTTTAAGGGAGTAGGAAATAGCGGAACCCATACCGGTCAGCTATACAACAATTCAGGTGCTTTATTGGCAGAGGTAATTTTTACAAATGAAACAGATTCAGGATGGCAGGAGGCAAGTTTTAATTCCCCAGTTCTAATCTCAGCAAACTCAACCTACACTATTTCTTATCACAGCAGTAGTGGTTTTTATTCAGTTTCCAATCCCTATTTCAATAATGCCAAGATCAATAATCCATTGACAGCTTTGGCAAATGGGGATGACGGGCAGAATGGCGTTTATGTTTATTCTACTTCACCAGCATTCCCAAATCAAAATTTCCAAACCAGTAATTACTGGGTAGATGTAGTATTCGCAACAGAAGTTGGACCTGACAATTCTCCACCTGTTGTTGTTTCATCCTCGCCTCAAAACAATGCCTTCGGCGTGAATGTAAATGCCAACATCACCGTCACTTTCAATGAAGCGGTCAATCCAAGTACAGTCAACAGTAATACATTTTCTGTATCAGGTATTTCGGGGGTAGTGAGCTACGATGAAACTTCTCGCACAGCTACTTTAAATCCAAATACTTCATTGACTTTTAACACTTCCTACTCGATGACAATAGTCGGTGGATCAGAAGGAGTAAAAGACCTGACTGGCAATGAACTTGCAAATAATTTTTCAATCAACTTCACAACTCAAGATGTTCCACCACCACCTTTGGGTGATTTTAACCAGGGACCTGGTGGACCCATTTTGGTAGTAAGTTCTACGACAAATCCATTTAGCAGATACCCGATAGAAATTTTAAGGGCTGAGGGTTTGAATGAATTTGCTGTCAGCGATATCAATGCTGTAAATACTTCACTTCTCAATGCTTACGATGTAGTTATATTGGGTGAGTTGCCTTTGAGTGTGGCTCAGGTAAGTACTTTTTCAGATTGGGTAAATGATGGAGGAACTTTAATTTCTTTCAGACCTGATGGTGATTTATACGACTTGTTGGGAATTACTCCTTCAAACGGCATTTTGGAAGAAGGATATTTAGCCATAGCAAATTCCGGTGCAGGGGTAGGTATTGTCAATGAAACCATGCAATTCCATGGCGAGGCAAATTATTTTACTTTGAATGGAGCTTCCAGTTTGGCTACTCTCTATTCAGATGCCAACACAGCTACCACCAATCCTGCTGTGACTTTGAATAATGTAGGGACGAATGGTGGTAAAGCCATTGCCTTTGCATTTGATCTTGCCAAATCAATTATTTATACCAGACAGGGTAATCCTGCCTGGGCCGGCCAAAAACGAGATGGTCAAGGAATAAATATCCGTTCGGATGACTTGTTTTTTCCTGATTGGATTGACTTTAATAAAGTACAGATTCCTCAAGCTGATGAACAGCAAAGATTCTTGGCGAATTTGATTTTGTTAAGTAATTCCCATAAAAAACCACTTCCCCGGTTCTGGTATCTGCCACGAAAGCTTAAAGCAGCAGTTGTGATGACAGGTGATGATCATGCTAATAATGGCACTACTGGACGTTTTGACCAGTATTTATCCTTGAGTCCCTCAAATACTCCAGAAGCAGTGGCTGATTGGACTGCCATCCGTGCTACCTCATACATTTATCCGAATACACCGATTTCTGATGCTCAAGCTTTGGCCTTTGAAAATCAGGGATTTGAGGTTGGTATCCATATGAGTACTAACTGTGCACCCTATTCATTTGGCCAACTATCTGATTTCTTCACAAACCAATTAGCTCAGTTTGCTGCCAATTTCCCAAGCCTAACAGCTCCATCCACTCACAGGACACATTGCATCTCTTGGAGCGATTGGGCTAGCAAACCAAAAGTTGAGGTTGCCAACGGAATCCGATTGAATACGGATTACTATTACTGGCCTGCAGAATGGATCCAAAACCGTCCTGGGATGTTTACTGGTTCTGGTATGCCAATGAGGTTTGCAGACCTCGATGGATCATTGCTTGATAATTATCAGGTTACCACACAATTGACAGACGAATCAGGCATAAGTTATGACCTGCACATCAATACACTTTTGAATAATGCCCTTGGCTCCAATGGCTATTATGGCGTCTTCACCGCCAACATGCATACAGATGAAAATGGAGGAAATAGTACCAACGGTTCAAACACAATTGTTAATGCTGCACTTCAAAGAAATGTCCCTGTAATTTCTGCCAAGCAAATGCTTACTTGGTTGGATGGTCGTAACAATTCCAGTTTCGGGGCCATGAATTGGAATGGAAACTCGCTTAGCTTCACAGCCAATATTTTCGCTGGCGCCAATTTCATTTATGGCATGGTACCATTCAACCATAATGGCAATAATTTGATTTCACTCACTTTGAATGGTGGTTCAGTCTCTTTTACCACTGAGATTATCAAAGGAATCAATTATGCATTTTTCCCAGCTGAAAACGGAAATTACGTCGCCTCTTATGGCTTAGACGATGTTGCCCCTCAAATCACCAATGTGATTGCAACTCCATCTCAAAATGGAACGGCTACCATTACCTGGACAACAGATGAAAATGCTTCCTCATTGGTACTCTTTGGCACGGATCCTCTAAACTTGGGATTGAGTGCATCCAATTCTACCTTGACAACTAATCATTCTTTGGAATTGACCGGTTTGTCCGGAGACGCCACTTATTTCTATCGAATTACTTCCATCGATGCGGCAGGCAATTCAGTTACGGATCCAAATCCTCCGGCAAGTGTTTACAGTTTCATAACACCAGCGTCACCTTCCGAACCTTGTTTCCAGGATGAGGTAATTTCTGATTTCCTCGCAGGAACAATAGATGGAAATTTGCAGGTTGTGAATTTTGAGGGAGGTGAAATAGTTTTGAAGCCTACCTTGTTGGAGGAGTTTAGTGGCAATTCTTTACCGCTTGGTTGGCAAGCGGCTGCTTGGCAGGGAGGTGGAAACACAACTTTTGCCAGTGGAAGGATTAACCTAAATGGAAGCCATGCTGCTACAACTACTACTTTTGGACCAAATAGATCAATCGAATTTAAGGCTACTTTCTCTGGTAAAACCTTCCAAAATGTTGGTTTTTCAGGTGATTTTGATTTCAATAACCCATGGTTTACAATAGGCGTTGGTAATACGGCAAATGGAATTTATGCTCGGTTAAATGACAATACAAGCATTTTATTGCCAAATGCACAATTTGGAATACCTCATGTATTTAGAATAGATTGGAATGCCAATAATTTGATTTTCTATGTTGATGGTATTCTTCAATCCACCTTAAATAGCACAATTGCAGGTAATTTAGTAATACAGCTGAGCGATTTTAATGTCGGTGGCATAGGTTTGGAAGTTGATTGGATCAAATTGACCCCTTATGCAGCAAGTGGTATATTTAATTCAAGGATATTTGATGCAGGTTCAATCACGAATTGGCTTACTGCTGAGTGGATAGCAGAAACGCCTACAGGCACTTCTGTACAAGTAAACCAACGCCAAGGAAATAGTCCTGTTCCTGATGGAACCTGGACCAGCTTTGCTACCTTGACCAATAGTGGGAATATCGGCGGATCTTTAAGATATATTCAATACCAGGTTATTTTGACTACAAATGATTTGGGACAAACGCCTAAGTTCAAGTCTATAGCTTTTGGCTGTTCTGAATCATCCACTCAAATAGCCCCCGCGATTACCTTGCAGCCTCTTTCAAAGATTATATGTGAAGGATCGGAGGTAATATTCAATTCTACTGCATCAGGTTTGCCGATTCCAACAGTTCAGTGGGAAGTCAGTATTGATGGAGGTGTAACTTGGGGTAATTTAGATGGGGCAACAAGCGGAAATTTGGTTTTCAATTCAGTTGTAGAAAACACAGGGAATAAATACAGAGCGCTTTGGACAAATACCTTAGGATCTGTAGAGTCAGATATTGTGGACTTAACCGTCACAGTTGCACCAACTGCTACAATTTCTGCTTTGAATTCAACCATTTGTGAAGGTCAAGAAATTGAACTACAACTACTTAATGCAACAGGAACAGGTCCATTTGAATTAACAGTAAATGGTATTTCTTATTCTGGCGTACAAGTAGAACAAATATTTGCCACAATAAGCCCATTTGAAGAGAAATCCATCTGGTCTAATACAGTTGTGCCAAATGGAAATCCTAATGCCAATGACAGTCAACCCATAGAGATAGGTGTGAAATTCCGCTCTTCAGTCAGTGGTTTTATAAAAGGAATCCGGTTCTATAAAGGTTTAGGCAACGAAGGCAATCATGAAGGAAAATTGTGGTCCAATACCGGTACGCTGTTGGCAAACGCTACTTTTACCAATGAAACAGCAAGTGGTTGGCAGGAAGTCAGATTCTCAGAACCGATAGCTGTGTCCGCTAATACAACATACATCGCCTCTTATTTCTCCCAAGCCGGAGGGTTTGCAATTGATGCCAACTACTTCGCAAATAGCAATAGTATTATCAATTTGCCTCTCACTGCTTTAGGAGCTGGTATAGATGGTGCCAATGGGGTATTTAAATATGGAGGTGGTTTTCCTGATGGCGGTTCAAGTGCCAATTATTGGGTGGATGTGATTTTCAGTGAAACACCCGGAAACTCTGCAGCTTTCACTTTAAGCAAAATTACAGATGCCAATGGCTGCCAAAATGAAGGAGAATCACTTAGCTCTACTACTGTCCAACTGGGTACTGCTCCGTCAGGATCAATAGCTGCTGTTAATCCGACGGTTGTAGAAGGTCAAAACGTTGATTTGGTGTTTACTCCTAGTACCGGTATTTCACCATTTACACTTACCATTAATGGAGTTAACTATCCAAATATTGTAGCAGAAGTGCCATTCAATGTTGGGGTTCCAAACAATACAACTTTAACTCCTATCAGTATTTGGGATAACAATACCATAGGAGGTGAACCTACGGTAGCAGATAATGATGGAATCGAGGTAGGAGTCAAATTCCGTTCGAGCTTAGGAGGAGTAATTTCAGGAATTCGGTTCTTCAAGAGATCAACGAATACAGGAACTCATACAGGGACTTTATGGTCAAGCTCTGGAGCTTTATTGGCTTCTGTTGCTTTCTCAAATGAATCAGCTAGTGGCTGGCAAGAGGTGATGTTTGATTCCCCTGTAGCTATTGAAGCCAATATAACTTATGTGGCTTCATACTATGCACCAAACGGACAGTATGCATTTAATTCAAATTATTTTACTAATACTGGAGTATCCACCGGGCCTTTAAGGGCATTGCAAACTGGGGAAAATGGCAGTGGAGCTAATGGTGTTTACAAATATGGCAGTACAAGTGTTTTTCCGAATGAATCTTTCAATGATGCTAATTATTGGGTAGATGTGATGTTTGTGCCATCGGTCAATACATTTACTTACACTTTGACAAATGTCTCAGATGCAACTGGTTGTGTGAAGACCGGTGATCCAATTAGCAGCGCGACTGTGAATATTGAATCAGATGTGCTTCCTCCAAGTCAGCCTACAATAGCTGTGGCAAATGCAACAGAAACTTCGATTACCCTTCAATTACTAGCCACGGATAATGTCGGCGTTGCAGAATATGAAGTGTTTATGAATGAATTGTCGATTGGTACTACAGTTGAAAATAGTTTTACAGTAAACGATTTGACAGCTTGTACTCTTTATGCTTTTACTGCCAAAGCCAAAGATGCAGCTGGAAATATTTCAGCGTTGAGTGAAATATTTAACTTATCGACTGCTGACTTAACTCCACCTGTTTTACCGATTTTAGGAGATGTCGTTGCGGAGTGTTCAGTTACTGTGGTAGTTCCGGTTGCATTTGATACTTGTGCCGGGGAGATTGTTGGTACAACGGTAAGTGATTTAGGATTTTCAGAACAGGGCACTTTCCTAATTACTTGGATTTTTGACGATGGGAATGGGAACGTCATTGAAGCCGTACAAAATGTCATCATTGAGGATATCACCCTCCCTGTTATAGAAGTCGTAGGGGGAGTAAATCAGGCTGCTGATGAGAATAGCTGTGAAGCAGTTATTTCAATAATTGTTCCGGAGGTAATTGAGAATTGTGGCTTAGCAACAGCCTTTGGAACAAGGAGCGACAACCTCGCGCTCAGCGCTCCATACCCATTGGGATTGACCACGATCACCTGGACGGCAGAAGATGCTTCTGGCAACCAAGCTTCACCTGTTGAGCAAACGGTAACAGTGATTGACAGTCAAAAGCCAGTGATCGCTGGGGTGAGCCCGGTCAGCCAATCTGCGGATTCGGGATCATCTACGGCAATTGTAAGCATCAGCGCACCGGTTGTCACGGACAACTGTGACAATTTGCTTGAAGCTACTGGAACAAGAAGCGATGGCTTGGCACTCAGCGATGTGTATCCTTTCGGATTGACAACAATTACCTGGACAGCTGCGGATGCTTCGGGCAACCAGGCGGATGAAGTGTTGCAGACCGTTACGGTTAAAGACGGAACAGCACCGATTGCTGTTGCCTCCGCTACACCTCAAACAGGAATGGCACCGCTGCTAGTAGTATTCAGTTCTGAAGGTTCCACTGATAATGTAGCAATTGCTTCCTACACCTGGAACTTTGGTGACGGTACTAGCTCAACGGAAGCGAATCCTTCGCATACTTATGCTACTGCGGGTACATATAGTGTCAGTTTGACGGTGACGGATGCGGAAGGGTTGAGCGATGCGGAGACGATTCAGCTTGCGGTGTTTGAGCCGACTCCGGAATATGACTTCAGCTTGTACTTGAATGCGGGTAGCAGTCAGACGGTAATTTATGAGGGTAAGGAGTTTGTTGGGGATATGAGTTTTAATCCTGTATATCATTCTTCTTCAAGAGCAGATTATCAACCATTAGCCAGTAACATCGAACTGTTTAGATCTGCCCGATCATCTTCTACTATAGCCACTGGTGGTATAAAATATTCTATACCAGTGGAAGTTGGGGTGTATACAATATCTACTTACCACATTGAACAATATTTTGGAATAGTCGGAGCCCAGGTAGTTGGAGCAAGAGTATTCAATGTGTTGATAGAAGGACAGGTTGTTCAGGGTGCGGTAGATTTAGTGAGCTTGGACGGCAATAATCCTATTAAATTAACTTTTGCAGGGATTCAGGTTACTGATGGAGTATTAGACATAGAGATCAATCCAACTCGCAGCAGGTCTATTATCTCAGGCATCTCAATTGAAGGAGAATACTTAAATAATGTGAAGCCAGAATCTGTGATAGATTATAGTCCAAGAGGATTGTCTCAAACCGGTTCACCTGTTCAATTTGATGG
>NZ_MSSW01000083.1 GCF_002150685.1 Algoriphagus antarcticus | reverse complement strand
GTCTATCGTGAGCTATGCTTGGACCTTTGGGGATGGTGCGACTTCAACGGAAGCGAATCCTTCGCATATGTATGCTACTGCGGGTACGTATACTGTCAGCTTGACGGTGACGGATGCGGAAGGGTTGAGTGATGTGGAGACGATTCAGCTTGAGGTATTTGAGCCATCACCGGAATATGACTTCAGCCTGCACATCAACGCAGGTAGTAGTCAGACTGTTAGTTATGACGGTAAGGAGTTTGTAGGTGATGAGACTATAAATCCAATTCCTTATGCGAATGCGAGAAAAGATTATCAGCCTCTAGCAAGTAGTAATGAACTGTTTAGGTCTGCCAGATCATCTACTTCAATTTCGACAGGCGGTATAGTATACACGATAGACGTTCCAAATGGAGTGTATAAAGTTTCAACATATCACATTGAACAGCACTTCGGAATAGTTGGGCCTGGGGTTTCCGGAGCCAGAAGGTTTAACATTAGGGTTGAAGGAGAGAATCGTCAAACAGGAGTTGATTTATATGCTACTGGTCAAAACAATCCAGTGAAGTTCGAATTCGAGAACATAATAGTATTGGATGGTAAGCTGAATCTTGAAATAAATCCAACTCTAAGCCGATCAATAATTTCGGGTATTTCTATCGAGGGATTTGTAAGTCTCGGAGAAGCCGCTCTGCGAGTAGAGTCTGGAAGCATCCCAACCATTTTGGCCTCACCGATGGAAGGAGACGGACCGTTGAAAGTTGACTTTATGGGAGACTTAACCGGTGTGGATCAAGGTAATTTAACTTACAGTTATGACTTTGGTAATGGGACTACCTCAACTGAGAAAAATCCCAGCCATGTATTTATGTCCTCTGGAACTCATGATGTTAAGATCACGGTGAAAGACGGTAAGAATATCATTACTCAGGAGAAGCTGACAATTCTGGTCAACAAGTCGAATGAGACTGGATTCAATTCTGAGTCAGGATTTGGTAAGACTTCGATCAACATGTATCCAAATCCGGCAAGCTCGTTTGTCAATCTTCAGCCAACTGACTCCAGTATCAAGATCGCGGAAATCGGAATATTCGATATCCGAGGTCGACTGATCCAGAAGTACGAGCCAGGTATGGTGGAGAATGGTAATAAGTACACTATAAAGGTAGATGACCTAGCCGCGGGAGTTTATCTGGTAACTACCACTACTGAATCCGGTGCTACACAGATGCATCGATTGATAGTGGAATAGAAATAGTAAACCATAGCCCTAGTGAAAAGAGTCCCGGAAGTTTCGGGACTCTTTTTTTATTTTGGAGTAGCTCATCAAAAAAATTGAAAGCTTCTGGATTGTCTAAAAAATCAAGGGCAACTAATCATTCACCCTTATGACGAGTTAATTTGACATAATTGTTTTCATTCTCCTTGCAGAAACTTTCATCTTATCACAGAATATAGTGCGCCGGAGACAAAGGCTTGTTTGTCTTTTTACCATGCATCAATGGTTATAAAACATGTCGTCCCGATGGGTCTTTTTACGGATGATTTTCGTCGCAGATTTTGTAAGGGCGAATAATCAGTCGCCCCTAAAAACATTTTACTTTGTACTATCCTCAACGTTTATATGTGTTCCGATTTCCTAAAGCTAGGGTTGCAAACATCCACATAGCCAATCTCCCCTTTAGGGGGTGGGGGGTTAGCAGATTTGCATAGTATTAGGGCGCGGTGGGAGGCTGCAATAGCGGGCCAGGCGGCTGGATGGCGGGGAGAAGCATTATTGCAGCAGGGCTTTTAGTTACTTTTGGCCTCAAAAGTGGCAAAGGATAAGACTTTTTACTGTAGCAATGAATATCTCCTCGGCAAACCTTTCATTTTCACCTAAGCTCTAGGCCGCGGGAAATAGG
>NZ_MSSW01000082.1 GCF_002150685.1 Algoriphagus antarcticus | reverse complement strand
TTTCCTAAATTAGGGCGAAAAATCATTCATCCTTATGACGAGTTATTTCCGCATAGTTGTTTTCATTCTCCTTGCAGGATCTTTCATCTTATCACACAATATAGTGCGCCGGAGACAAAGGCTTGTTTGTCTTTTGCACCCATGGTTACAAAACATGTCGTCCCGATGGGTCTTTTTACGGATGATTTTCGTCGCATATTTTGTAAGGGCGAATAATCAGTCGCCCCTAAAAACATTTTACTTTTTACTATCCTCAACGTTTATATGTGTTCCGATTTCCTAAAGCTAGGGTTGCAAACATCCACATAGCCAATCTCCCCTTTAGGGGTCGGGGGTTAGCAGATTTGCATAGTATTAGGCGCGGTGGGAGGAATCATTATTACAGGAAGATTTATGGTCTAAAAAGTATCAAGAAAGGAAAATGAGATGCTCTTCTATCTGCTAGAAATCCAGTACTTAAGTCTGGCCAAATAGCTTGGTATTATTCCGATACAAGAAGAATCAGACCAACTTGCTAATCTTACTTTGACTTTAAAAATGTTAAAATTTTAACATGTGTTGCCTTTTTTAATAATTTAACTTTCTGAATATTATAGGTTTAAAGGAAAACACTTATATTAAAGTGATTTTTGAATTATAATTTTTGAACCTTGAACGGATATTTACTCTTCGATATTTTTCTTCAGAGTGAGGTTTCTGATCTGACGCCTCCAATTAATGCGGAACTGATAGATAGTCAAATCAGAAAAGCTTTGCTTTTTGGTTTATTTCCTGTGGTGATAGCTTTTTCATTTATTGTCTTTGTCATCTACAGATCTAAAAGAGAAACCTTATTCAAGCAAAAGGAGATACAATTACGGCTTAGTATAGCAGAAGGAGAACTCAAAGCGCTGAGAGCTCAGATCAATCCTCACTTTATATTTAACTGCCTTAATTCCATTCACCATTTCATCCAGACTAAGGATTCACAGGTTGCAGGCAGTTATTTAATAAAATTTTCCCAACTGGTACGCTATGTATTGGAAAGCTCTGCAAAAAGAATGGTGGATATGCAGGAGGAAATTGAAAACAATAAGATTTACCTACAGCTTGAACAGATGCGGGTTAATTCCTCATTTGATTTTCACTTTGAACTCGCTCAAGAATTAATTGGAAGGGATATCCAAATCCCCCCAATGTTTATCCAGCCTTTTTTGGAAAATGCAGTCTGGCATGGGCTTTCAGAAGGTGGAAAGCTTAATGTTTACTTTTCAGAATTTGATCAAGATCATCTCTGCTGTAAAATCAGAGATGATGGAAAATCCGATCAGGTTAAAGAGTCTTATGATTTAAGCAATGTCATTAAAAAGACTTCTATGGGAGTACATCTGATGAAAGAACGATTTGATTTCTACAATGAACTGAATAAAACCAAAGCATCCTTTTCATTCAATGAAAACCAGGAGAATGGTATGGGTAGGGAAGTTAGAATTTTGATTCCGTATGAAGATTAAAGCTATGGGCTACAAGACTGTTATTATAGAAGACGAGAAGCATGCACAAGAGAATCTTCTAAGATTGCTCAATCAGCATCCAGAATTTGAACTTGCGGGAATTGCAGAGTCTGGAATAGCTGCAGAAGAACTGGTAGAACTAGCGAACCCAGATTTGGCAATATGTGATGTGATGCTCAAGAATGGGACTTCTTTTGATTGGCTTTCTTCACGGAAGAAAATTGAATTTGCCTTGATATTTACTACCTCCTATGAGGAATATGCAGTCAGAGCCTTCAGATTGGCAGCTGTGGACTACCTGGTCAAGCCTATAGATCCAATTGCATTTGAAGATGCATTGAACAGATTTAAGTCTAAGAAATATAATGGGGGTGAACACATCAGGAATTTATTGAATAACCTGACTCTACTTCAGGAAAAGCCGAAAATAGCTCTCCCGAGTTTTACCGGATACACCTTTGTGGATGTAAATGAGATTATCAGATGTGAATCAGATAATACCTACACGACCTTTTACTTAAAAGATAAGCGGAAGATCATTGTATCCCGCACTTTGAAAGACTGCGAGGATATGTTGGACGGGTACAGGTTTTATCGCATACACAATTCACATCTGATCAATTTGGATTATTTGAATGAATATATCAAAGGAGAAGGCGGGCAGGTAAAGCTACTAGACGGGGCTGTGCTGGATGTATCCAGAAGAAGAAAGGAGGGTTTTTTAAAAAAACTAAGATAAGTAATGCCGGATAATTAATTAAATCATCCGGTTACTAGAGTATCTGTACCGATTTCCAATTGGGCGTGGCAGGAGCAGATCAATTGGAGGACATTGGTTTAAAATTTCAAAGATATGAGCAAGCTGGTCGCTTCTACATTTATTGACAAAGGTTCCATATGGCTATATCTGGATGATGAGTTGATAGCAAAAGGAAGCGAAACAGTTACGATGGATTTACCTGCCGAGGAGGAGTTTATTCTACATTGGTTTGTAAAGGCTCCCAAAGGAACTACCTATTCGATAAGCATATCTTCTCCTAAGGAGGCGCAATATCAATTAACAAAAATAACTAAGGAATCAGGAAAAGACTTTGGAATATTCACATTTTCATTTTAAACACTACTATCATGGATGAAGAAATTAATAACCTGCTTAAAACAACTTATAAGATCTGTCTTGACGAGGCGGTTCATCTTATTCTAGCATTTCTAAAAGAGCCAAAACTGAAAGAATTAGCATTAAGTGAGGCAATTGGCGGTACAGTATCAAGAGATGCAATAAAAAATGAATTTGGTGCCATTTTTAATGGTAGTATGGGGTGGTATTGTCGAAATCAAGAAAATAATAACTACCCTAAACTATTTATAGCGTTCGAAGATGGTTCTTACGATGTGGGGAAAGTTCCTGATTTTCCTACTTCAGAAACATTATTGTGTCCCAGTTCCACATTTACTTACAAAGGGAATGATATAAACGAACAAGCTGTGCTCGACATGCTGCTAACTCATCAAATCCCGCTTGCTGGGAATATCCGGATATCTAAAGCAGAAGTAATGAAATTTATAAATCAGTTGCCAGATGAATCTGATGGAATTCCATACAACGTATTTCCCTGCAGTTTTTTTGAAAACAGAGGTGCCGTCAATCGTGATATTGAAGAATTTCTTCTTCACGGAAGTTTGGTCGCTGTTAGATACTATTTTGGTTATGATACAAGTTATAGCCACAAGAAGTCAAATCGGATTCGGGTGATTTTTGTAGGAGTTGACTCAAACGGCAAAAATATTATTGAAACTGGTCCAATAACGACTGTTACTTCTAGGCTGGTTCAAAACTCTTGGCCACCACCTCCACCACCCAACTCCATTTAATAAAAACTATTTTCTGATAATGTTAACTTTGCAGGAAATCTCATCTCTGGCAATACTTATTCCAGTTTGTATAGCTGGAATTAAGCTCAAAACAGGCGACTTAAAACTTCGCCTGTTTTTTGGATTTCTACTATTTGGTGCAGTGGTAGACGGATTAGGCTTTCTTTCGAGTAGAACTAATTCCGTATCAAACATTCATGGATATTTCCTAATTGTATATATTATTTATGAAGCATTTTTTTTTCTTTGGATTGCTAGCTCCAATTTTAATACAAAGTTTCGAAATATACTTCGAGAATATACGGGTTCCATATTTTTATTATCTTTTGGATTTAAATTTTATCTCGAATCCGTCAGCCAAACGCTTGTTTTTCCGCACGCATTTTCATCTTTCTATCTAATTGTTACTTCATTTCTGTCTGGATTTTCATTGTTGCGTATGTCGGAGCAAATAGAAGATTTAATTCTTTACCCTTGGTTCTGGATATTGTCTGGAATTTTTCTCTATTCTTTTGGTACATTTTTTATAGATGCTCTTTTATATACTCAAATCATTGAGAAAATCTGGGGCCTAAGAAATTATCTCAATATTATCCAATACGGTTTTTTTGTGATGGGTTTAATTCTGTTGTTGAATAAAAACAACAGTAATAGTCATCATCTTTCTATGGAATAGATATATGCATTCTTTAAACTCGATTTTAATATGCGAATGACTTTGTCCTATCCGACAACTAGCTGATCATCACCGATTACTGCTTCAGTCCCACCACCTACTTAAGGGGGCTGTTTATCAAATAAACTGCTTCTTACCTTTTGTATAAATAAACAGAACGGGCTGTTTTAAAATTACTAAAGGTTATGAAACCGACATTGATTATCCTATTATTTCTCATCTCATTAAAAGGCTTTTCTCAAGACTCCACTAAAATGATTTCTGCCCAGCAGGAAAAGGTAATTGCCCTGCAGAATGTAATTGATGCGAATGAAAAAGAGAAGGCCGCTTTAAAAGCTTCGCAAGCAGAGGTAATCCCTTGTTTGGATTGTATGCCAGAGCTGGGATGGATGTGGGTCTATGTATTAATGCCTGTTTTACTTTCATTACTTGCTGCTATCTATTTTATCAAGTGGCTGAAAAAGGAAGGATATAAAATTAGTAACGCGCTTTCTGATGATGTGCCAGAACTGCGCCTGGAAGAAGTTCAAACTGCACAGATAGATATGGCTAAGAGTAGAGCAAATATAGTTGATTTAAATGCTCTTAATCCTGCTAATCCGCAAGCAGTGCCTGTTCCAGTAGTCGTGGATACAATCACTTTACCTATGAATAGAAGTAGTAGTCGTTTGATAGCATTCCTGAGTTCTATGAGTGCCTCAGTATTGGCCATTTGCCTATTCTCCTATTACATGTATTTTGCAATCAAGGGGATGCCAATTCCCGAATTCGAAGATCTATGGACAATTCTTGCTGCCCTAGGACTAGGAATTGTACCTTATGCTACTAAGGTGATTAATGAGAAACCGAATAAGTGATCTAATGAATTATATTTTAACATTTAAAATTAATATACTATGAGCCAGATTAAAAATATTTTGGAACTTATCAAAAATGAAGGAGATATAAGGTTTGATGAAGGCCGACCAAATGCCAAGGGACAGAGCCGTATCGAATTTAAACTGCAGAAAGGTCACAAGCATGCCAAAGGATACCTTGACATGGGGGAAGAAGCTTTCAACGTGTCGATACGGGAATCTAACTATTCACAGGAATACCTTAAAAGGAAATTAAATTTGATTTTTGATACTCCGGCAAGTTATTTATTTGGTGAGGATGTAGCCATCGGCGAAATGTTGTATTTAGATGGCCAAGGAAAAAACGAGGAGGACTACCAAGTAGGAGGACTATATACAATCGAAAAGGAGACCGAACTATTTCAGTTGAAAGATGGGAATCGTTGTTGTAACCCCTCGTCTACACTCCAATATTCTGTGAACGCAACGTTTGAGAGAGGGTTTTGGGGGTCTTGTGTTAATTCCGCGGGGTATCCAAAAGGGGAAACACTGACGTTAGTTTTTGAAATCACCGCAATCCTTTAGAAAAAATGAAAATATTTAAAGTAGCAATCTTCCTTCTGATCATAAGCTCATGTGCCAAACCACTAGTGACCAACAATGACCGGGGGAGCTACAGGTTTGACAAAAGATATTTTACCTCCATTCCTGAGACTCCTGTAATCAACGATATACTTAGAGTGAATGTGGCTCTTTTGCCCCTTCCCGATGAACCGAAACTCGGTGTCATAAAACCTAAAAACTTTTTTGACCTCAGGGATTCAATTCCTCACACTTTCCTCAGAATCATTGGTGAGAAAGCGGACAGTATCCCCCAGATCATTGAGGCCATACAATCGGATCTCTCCAAAATACCGGTCCCTCGGCCAGCCAGCACCAGTACTAATGGTGCAAAGGCATTCAGAGATGACGTAAAAGACGAGGTGAAGGTCAGGTTACTCATATCCTCCGTTGCCAGGTATTACTACGACGAGCACCTGCTTCACCCCAATACACGTATTGAGCAGCTGTCTACAGACATCAAGTTGACTGGTAATAATTTTACGATCAAGACGATTGATAGACTTGAAAATGATCTGGAACTGATCGACCTGGGCACATTGGATCGCAAGAATGAAGTCAGGTTTGTATCGGATCTCAAGGGTGAAGCTGGCGTAGGAGCAGCTGTCTCCCAAACAAGCAATAGGGCAAACACCGATTCGAACGGCACCGGTTCTAACAGTACCAACTCGACCTCTGATTCAGAGGGATTGAACAAAGAAGGAAATATTTCCTCCAACGAAAACAAAGGGGAAGTAAAAACCTCCGAGAACAGAACAGTCGATATTTCCAAAAAAGCAGGCGTAACCGCGGCATTGAAATATGAAAACTCAAGTACGATTAATGAGGGCTTAAAACTGCAGTATCAACGGATCAAAACTAGCTTTTCGTTCTCCGATAAGAATTTGACAGTGACCCAAGCATCTGCTCCAAACAAGAACATTGCTGAAAACGTATATATGACCTTAACCTTGAAAAGCACCCGCAGTGGATCGGATCAAAAAGACTATCTAAATGCTAAGAAGCTGTTCAAAGATGATTCTGGCACTATTAACGGTATAAATGATGCGGGGCTGGAGGTGGTCAGCTTGAGATATATTCCATGCTACTCCGCTAATATTAATTTATCCATCCAATCTGAAGGGATGATCAGGTCAGTAAAGAATCAGGTCAGAGGTAGAAATAGGGGTGAGTTTGACGATAAAGTTATATACCTCCCTTTCCAAACATTAGCAGATACTATTGATATACCTGTCTGGAATCTGGGCGTGTGTACCCAACTATATTCAATGAAAATGTTCTTTCCCGATTCTCTAGGAAATCCGACTGAGAACAGATTGTATGTTCAAGTTCAAGGTGATAAGCCAACTCTCGCGCTTTTCCATGAGGACAATGTGTCTGATTTTAGAGAATGGTTCTTTAGGGCATTAGGAGATCCAGGGCAAAATCTGGTATTGAACAATCAAATAGTGCTTCTTTTGGAAGATCAGAAAAGTGGAGTCAAGAAATTGCTGACGAGCAGGTCTCTCCTAGACATTACTTGCGCAAAGCAGTTTTTTAAAAGTATTAAGTCTATCGAAGCGGTTCCATATCCAGAAAAGGGAGGTATATCAAATATACGTTCTATAGCAAGAGGCCAGTAATTGAAACGCTTTTTTGAATAATGCTGAAAGGAGAAGAATCATTTAGGCTGGCATTTCCGATCACCAATTAAAAAAGTGCATGTTCCAAATTCGCATCGTATTGGGAAGAGGGAAGGGGCGAGGACGAAAACCAAATTTCATCACCTGTACTACTTCCTGTTCATTTGCAGATGGTGAGGTTAAGTTAGAATTAACATTTGCAAATTGCCAAGAATGGCAGTGTAGGATTCGAAACCATCCAACAAAATGACTCAACTCAGAATTTTAAACTTGTTGAGGAAAATGAAATTGATGGTGAAATTGGTGTGGCTGCTCTTTTTCATGCTGGCAGAAGATTAAATGTGGGCTCATTGGAGTTGGGGGCCCACCTAAGTGTTGGTACCGGAGTATCACTTGGAGAAGAGGTTCGTGCAAGAATGCTTTATGGAGGCGGGATTGCCTTCGGCAAAAAGAATCAATTAACTTTTGATATTTTCCGAGCTACTGGTTATGTTGATAGATTAGGCAAACAAGGAATAGAAAACGGATTTGACTATGTCTATTTAGAGAAGCCAACAGTTTTAGTGAAACAACTACAATCTGACTGGGGTATTAGTGTTGGATATATGTTTAATTTCTGAGAGAAGATTTCCTGTTGTCCTGTTTCTACCAAGCTGGGCAAAATACAATCCTACGAATATGCCCATCTCTTTGCATACTCAATCCTCTTCTACCCAGTTCTGTATCCAGTTCGTCTAGCAGGATATTCGATAGCAATGGACTCAGGGGGCTACCTTGCGGTGTACCTTCCAGTCGTTGACTCACTACTCCTCCTTCCATTACTCCGCTGCGCAAGTACGCTCGAATAAGGCCTAAGGTGCCTTTGTTCGTGACTGTGAGCATCAGAAGACTCATCAGTTTGTCGTGGTTCACCTGATCGAAGAACTTTTCCAGGTCAAGTTCTATTACATACGATTTCCCTTCGTTTAGAAAGATCTGAGCCTGTAATACTGCCTGATGGGCATTCTTGTTCGGGCGAAAACCATAGCGCTGAAGGTTGAAAAGAAGGGCTCGTAGTATTGACCTATCCATACGCTGATCGACTGTTGGAGCAGTCGGTCTACTACCTTGGGTATTCCCAACATTCTTACCCCTCCCTCTGGTTTGGGTATCTCTACCTTTTGTACAGGGCTTGGCTTGTAGTTGCCTGACAGTACTTCCTTGCGTAAGTGTTGGTAGTGGGTGCTTAGGTAGTCACGAAGTTCATCGGTCTGCATACCGTCCACACCTCCTACACCCTTGTTGCGCTCTACCTGCAAAAGGGCTCTTTCAATAATACGCCTTTCCATAATTCTATCCAGCATCCTTCTTGACTTTTGACTCACAGGGCACTTCCTTACTCGTTCACACATCAGCTATGCTCCTTTTGCACTTTACTTTCGGGTTCCGCCCTATCCTCCGGCAAACAGCTCTCTTACGTGGTTCGGTTTTTTTTGCTTTCTCTGTAAAACACCGTAATTCGTTACCTTACTTTAACATTCAGCCCTTCGGTCTTTCGTGAGACTTCCCTGTATTTGTTTCTTGACAGGACTCGTTTCTGAACTACTATGGCGTCTGCTGACTTCTGTAAATACCGAAGTGCATCTCTGCAAACGTTCACCGCTTGGGCATTCGAAAATACCAGCCACGGTATACTCTCAGATTTCTCAGGGTAAGATCATTTGCTTTCTGTTTACGTAGCCTCTTCATTTACGTTCATGTGTTCCGTGCAGTATTGGGCTTCTGTTTCTTTTGCAACATCACCCACACATCCCCGCCTTATATGAAGTTTCTATTAGTAGGCTCGATCCCGATAGCTTCCTTCAGATTCGCAGTCGCCTACGACACCCTTGCTATTGGCTAACGATAAGTACTGCAACTTTCGTTCGGGACTTCCACCCTAGAGCGTTATGATCATGCCTGACACACAAAAAAAAAACCTTTTCGGGTTCCTTTTCTTTAAATATTAAATTTTATTGATTTCAATTAGTTTCCCACTTTAGTATGGAAAGCACCTTATTAGCAAATTCAAGCTTGGCAGGAAAGAGTACTTTTTTTGAAGAACTATTCAAAGAAGTATTTTTTTGGATTTTTATTCCAAACTTACTCGCGCAATAAATAATCGTTTAATCAATTAGCTTTAGTATGAAATTACTTTTTCATAATCATACTTTTTATATTTCTCTAAATTGTCTTGTTCACTTTTAAGTTTTATTAGCTCATTCTTCATAACGATCTCAAGCCAAATCTCAGGATTGATATGAAAGAATGAGCCTAGTTTCATTGCAAGATTAGAATTAAGCTTTCTGTCTCCCTTTAAATATTTTGATAGGTTTGGACTATCCATATCTATAGATTGAGCAAGTTTGCTTTTTGTAATATTTAAAATACCATTCAGTTCTTTGACGATCTCTTCCATGTCAATAATAGAGTCTGAGTTCTCCAGATTTTCTTCTATCCTGTATTGAAGTCCTGCCAATTGGATTTTTATTTGGGTTGCCGGACTCCGTTTCAAAGCGTTTTCTTTTGCCCGGGAATCAGATTCCTTCAATGCTTCTTCATTCCAATCCTTTAGGGTTTCAAGTCCGATTTTCACATCGTACTCGTCAAATTCATTATTTTTCATTACGATTTTGATTTACGGTTGTAGGGTTACTGTCTAGCTAGGTAATTTTGTATGAGTGCTATACCATCGTCATCAACCAAACACATCCCTGTTTGACTATAACGCTTAAACCCATACTTTGCTGAATAAACAGCCATTAACTTTTCTCCATTCTTTGCTTTTTCCTCTCCGACATCAAGTTATAGATATCCTTTATAGTGTCTAATTCCTCTAATTAGAGACTGCTGAAATGAAAATGCAATTAGACACCGATGTTTCAATCCTATTTGAGGTGGATTCGGTATTCGAGGCAGTCTTTTTTAATGTCTTTTTAGAGGCATGTCCTTGTTTCAATCCTATTTGAGGTGGATTCGGTATTCGAGGTCAGCATTACTTTCAATTGGGTTCTGAAGAGTTAATCGAAAACATTCAATTTTTGGAATATGCCGGTGTTTTCGCATAGCAAACTGAACGAAGGTAAAAGGGAACGGAGTAAACTACTCATAGCTCATTTGAGCGGTGTTCATGATAAAGCATTATCTCATTTCTCAAGTAAAGTCGTATTTGAGAAATGTGATAATGTAAACCAACTATTAAGTGTTGTTTGCTGGCTTCATGATCTTGGGAAATACACTTCCTACTTTCAAACTTATCTTTTGGAACCGGAAAAAGTGGATCAACAGCTAAAGGCACATTCCAATCTTGGTGCACATACCGCTTTTCAATATTTCTCTGAAAATCCTGAGAAAGCGCTACTTGCCTTTTTTTTGTCAATTGTCAGTAAATGACAAACTTTATGCGGTGTAAAGGGGGGTACTTGAAGTTAAAAAACCCGGATTTTAAATAAATACCACTCAACTGCTAATGAAATTAAATCCTTCCTTCCAGAGAGATCCAAGAATTTACTCTACCTATCGCTATGTGTGCGCCCTTATCAGTCTCTTTCATACTTAAGGTTCTGGCCAATAATTACCGATTAGTAGGGCTTTTCAAAAAATGTAGTTAAGGATGTTAAAGGCCTATTAGCTAAAATTTGAAAAAGTGGAAGATGTGATAATCTCAATAGGGGAATGAATTCGCCTTTTTCCTCAAGCCTCCTCAAGCTTCACCACTTCAAGTTCAGCACCTTTATTATAAGCTTCTTTTCCTTTTTCCAAGTACTAGTTTGGTCATTTCACTGGATAGATAATAATGACCAGTTTGTACATACCTTCGCAGGTACTTCCTTGATCAACACGATTATTCCTCTTTTTTCCAGTGTTACAGTCACCAAACCTTTTTCAGTGGAGCCGTTTTTGTATAATGTACATTCCATATCAGTTTGATTTTGCATTTTGCCTCTTACCACGAAACTTAAACCTTTTCCGAAAGTGTCTTAGTATGCATTAGCTTAACTTCTTTACAAAGCAATTTTATTTCTTCTCTGGTGAGTATCGAGCCATATGTCTTTTTCAAAACCGTCTTTTGGCTGTTGTCAAGCTTGAAATTAATAGAATTATTTTGACCTAGCTTGATATGATATCGGGATGTAAAATTAGACTCTTCACTACCTTCTTTTTTCATGCCGAAAAACTGATAGGTAAGGATAAATTCTGAGGTGTCTTCAGAAATAATTTGTCGAATAGTCTCAATTTGGTTTTCATAATTATCTGCATCATCAGCAGTTTCAACCCACTTTTCATGTCTTAAGTAAAAATCATCGAAAGCACTACAGGTAGCAATAAATTCCTTCCAGAGTGGCACGACTGAATTGTCATAGAACTCTAAGATCATTTCTTTTGAACGAACAAAAGGTTTTTTACTACTAGATTCACTAATCATTTTAGCCTTCAACAGCGCGATCTCCATATCCAAATCATCCTCTTCCTCTATGCTTTCTCCGTTGGCTCCTGAGATCATTATTTCCAGAGACCGAATCAGGTTGGAAGCAATGTATTCAAAGAATGGTGCGATAATTCCGGCATCTGCCTGTCGCAAAGCGGCAAAGTAATTTAGTTTATCCTCTGTTTTTATAATGAGCGGCGGATATCCGAAATGGATCAGGATGAAATTCATTAGGATGCGAGCCAGTCTTCCATTTCCATCATCAAAAGGATGGATCCGAATAAATTTATAATGGAATTCTGTGGCCAGAAGAATAGGGTTGATATCCGTTTTCTCACTTTCAGCACGATACCAGTAGATTAAATCATGCATCTGGGAAGGTGTTTCTTCCGATGTTGCAAATCTGAAAATTTCTCCTGTTTTAGTCAATACATGATTGGGAACAGATTTATACTGACCCACTTGAATCAAGCGTTTTGTGGGTTTTCCATCGGGAGTGATAGCATCTACTTCATATGGTTCTTTGAGCAAGAGCGTATGCAGCTCTCGAATAAATGTTTCTGTCAAAGGGTAATCTCCCTTCACCACATCCATTACCCATTTGATGGCTTGATCATGACCGGTGATTTCGAAATGATCTTTTAAAGGTTTTCCCTGAGCGGTAATTCCAAATAAAATCAAAGCCCTTGTTTCACCAAATGTTAAAGAATTCCCTTCCAGATTATTGGAATGATAATTCCAATCCAGACGAAACTTTTGCATGATAATATCCTCTTGCTCCCTAGAAATAGGGCGAAGCTTATCAAGTTCGTTTTTTAATGCAATAGTTTTAGAAATGGAGTCCATTTTTATCTTTCCTTAATTATTGGTTTGAATAGCGTTTATTACCTTTAAGTGATGTTTTTTTTGCTCTATTACTATTTTTCGGATTAAGCTATTGATTGGATTACATCCGCATCTATCAGCTTATTCAAGTTAACAGTAGGGAGGATGAGACGGTTAAATTCTGTATTTTTAGTTTCAGAATGAAGAATTCCCCTTGCCGATCCTATAGTCAAGGACATCATATGGTGGGCAGTACCTTTTGGAAGTTTTATTTGATTAGTTTTTGTGCCTTTCAATTGATCCCAGGATTCTTCCTCTACTTCAAAGTAGACAGCAACTTCAAGAATCAAGAACGGAGAAATTTTACCTTCGTATTTAACTAGGCAGGAGCAGCAAATCATTCTTTTCTCTATATCAGGAAAAGAGAAATTTATCCCAAATGAATACTGAAATTTTTCCGCACTGGAATCATAGGCATCAGGGAGGATTGCAAATTGCAGTGTGGCAATTTCGCGAAGCCCGAATTTTATATTTTCCATGTTATATTTCTTCAGCTACAAAACTTTCAGAATCTACCCAAGCCACTTTTTTTGAATAGGATTTATGCTTTACATCCACAAGGCACACTTCACTTTCGAAATGGAATTCTTGCTTAAGCATTTCAAATCTTTCATGTGCTCGTTTAATAGCTTTTTGCTTCATTTGCCCGTAATATCCATTTGCAAAAGTTGGGAGAGGGGAATTACTTAATGTACCGCCATAAAATCTCGAATTATGGAATGATTGATAAGAAGGTTTTTTTAATGCATACCCGATTGAGCCTGTACCTAAGTCTAATGCAATAGAGGAACTTTTTGTTGCTTGAAGATCTTTGGAAAACTTGTTTAGTTCTGACTCTAGATTGACAGTTCTTATTAAATCAATATTAAGTGCAGATTCAATTTTCTCAATAGTACCTAGTGTAAGATTTTCCCTTCCTTTCAGGATTTTACTGATCTGCTGAGGGGTGACATTTACTAGTTTACCCAAGTCAGTCTGTGAAATTCCATTGGTCTTCATAAAATAAGCCAATTGAGTTGCTATCATCCCGGATTTTCGAGATTCTTGGCGAGCTGATTTTCTTTCCTCCGCTTCCTTTTTCCACTCGGTGTCTTTTTTTGAGTTTTTAAGAATATTTTGAATATGTGGGGTAAGTTTCATAGGACTATTTTTAACCTTCTAACTTATCTAAGAGATCAGGATCGATCTCAGGGTCTTTAAATAAATAATTGTAAACTTTTTGAAGCTTGATCAATTCGAGATCAAGATCTTCTGACTCTTGCATTTTATGGGTCAACTTTATTCCACCGCCTGATATGAAATAGAGATTCTCACTATATCTTATCGCATAAAATCTAAGCCAACTGTTTTCGTAAATTCCATAGGCTTTGAATTCGGTATTGTCCGATTCTTTTCGGATTTCTTTATGGAGTGGTTTAAAAATATCATCTAAGGTTTTTCCCTTTTCAGTTCCGCTTGCCAATTTCAAGATTTCCTCTTCGAATTCGCTAGCTTCTTCAATTGTCCAATTTATAGCTTTGGTAATTTCTACGTTAACGGCTGGATCTCCGTTGATCATTTCATTCCAAAAGCGGCTTTGAAGCTTTTCCTGATTTCTTATGAAGTAATCTGCCAGGTATTCTCTATCCGTCCATTGGTTAATAAGTCTTCGAAATTCATTGACTCCCTCATAGCTGGTCTTATCAAAGACTGCTGCATAAAGAACTCCCTCAAGAATTTCAAATGTATCTATTAACTTCACTATTACAACTTATAGGTTTAAAAAATTGTTCACAAAAGTAACTTTTTTTAAGATAATCCTACCTAATCATTGATGATTCTTTCGATTGGAGATCAATCTGATTCTAATTGCAAATACTTTTTTATTCGTTTATAAATCTGATTGTCTAACATTAATTCTGAGGCTTCCTTTCCTCCTGGCTGCTCTTTCGTCAGACCTTCCCATCTCACCTCAGTAGTATCCGCCCCGATCAACCGGATTTTCTCAGTTTCCCTGCACCATCTTTATCCAGAATGTATCGCCATCTACGAGCTTGTGAACCTTGTTTGGCCGGTGGCGTAGTTGAGCCAGAAGTGGGAATGCTGAGAGTAAGAGGACGAATACTAAAAGATATCTTTTCATGGCATTAAAAAGGCGCACTACTAATTTAAGAATAAAATATGAATCTCATAGGGAGTAGAAAAGCCAATTGAAAATTGGTAAAAATAGTAGGGTGGAATTACAAATCCCACCCAGTCCCACGAGCGATAAGACTACGCCGAGAGGGGACTTGAATTTCTAGATTTTATAGAGAATGCTTTTGAAAGGGATTATGAAATGACAAATGAAAAATTTGCTTTTAGAAATCCTGAGTATCCTTTGAAAGAAGAATTTTATTCGTCTTCAGAAAACAGAGATAGATACGAAAGAATTTTGCTCGATAAAGGTTTAAAAATTATTAATTCAATTAGTGAATTAAAAGCAAAAAGCTTAAGACCGCTTGGAATGACACCTCCTTCTTACAAAACGCTTGGTAAAGGGTGCCATTTTTTCACATGGCGAAATATTTCCAACACATGTCCTATTATATTTTGGTGGGAAGCAAATGGTTGGTACCCGCTGTTTCCAGTTAAAAATAGAGGGAATCATTAATGATTTTCATTTTTTGGATTGCGTTTCTTAACCACATTGGTATTGAGGTCTTGATGAGATCGTTAAGGAGAGAACGGGTTCATCAATTGAGGATTTAGATAAATTTCCAAAAAAGCACTTCCTCTATATTGACGATATTTTGGCAACTGGTGGGACTTTGTATAAAGATTTCGTTAAATGGCTTTCAAAATCAGGTGAAAATGGCAGAAATTTAGATTCTAGTTCTAGATGGATCGATTACTTTAGCTTCGAGCTTTTTTTGTGTCCATCAGCTAGGTCAAGGAAATTTTGAGTGGAGATTAATGAAGGATGTTGATGATAGACTCCTTGGAAAATTTCCAATGAGATTTGATTATCTAATAGAAAACCAAGTGAAATGGAGTAATCAAAAGCTTAATTGCCTTTATCCAGTTCAAAATCAATCTAAGTTTGTTATGGATTACCTTAATTCTCTGACAATCAGTACTCCTGGTAATACCCCTGCGTTTCGGAATCCCAATCAGCCAACAAAAGAGGTTTTCTTCTCTAATCCGCAGAATAGGTTAACACTTGAGCGAATTTTCTTAGAAAAGGGGATTGAATTGTTGGGAAAAGTGAAGTCATTATCCCCTGATCCTAGAAAAAGACCTTTGGGAGACACGGTAAAGTCTCACCGAACATTTGGAACGGGTACTTTGTTTTTTACGTGGAGGAATGTTTCCAACACCTGCCCTCTGGTATTTTGGTGGGATGTGTCCGGTCATGACTGGATTCCATTATTTTGTGTAAAAAATAGAGGCCAGTCTCAATAAAAATTATAAATTAAAGTATGAAAATCTCAGAAAGAGTTTATCAACCGACTGAAGTGGTAGCATTTAGCAGCACTAAGGGTGAGTTTGGCGGACTTTCTAATATGGCTCCAGGTTTTGTCATTCGGGTCAATGATGTTATAATTCCCACTGCAGAAGCGCTTTATCAGGCCTGTAGATATCCTTTATTTCCAGAAATCCAAAAGGAGATTATTGAGCAACATAGTCTAATGACTGCAAAAATGATTAGTAGAAAATACTTGGATAAGACAAGGCAAGACTGGGAATCTATTAAGTATGACGTCATGTATTGGGTATTACAGGTTAAACTTTCCCAGAATTATGAAAAATTTTCAAAAGTCTTGATGGATACACGAAACAGTCCCATAGTGGAAGTTTCAAAAAAGGATAAAGATTGGGCAGCAATGAGGGATCAAGACAAAACATTAAGAGGGAGAAATGCATTGGGAAGGCTTTTGATGAAACTCAGGGAAGAGCATATCTTTAATCAAAACCCGATCAGTTGTGTAGCTCCTTTACCTATTACTGGTTTTTTATTGTATGGATCTGCTATAGAAACGGTATGTGATCCAGCACTTGAATTTGAAGAAGAATTTGCTTAATAAGGAAGGTAAATAGTTTGCTATGCTATCTTTTTAATAGGGATTACGTGTTTTACAAAGGGATTAAGAAAGAGGGGAAGTCTAGCACCTGCCAGAATATTTTGGCTATGGAACCAAAGACAAAGATTGGATCCCAGCCATTGGGAAGTTAAAAGCTTGTGTGATTACCAGAGATGTACATCTTAATCGACGCAAACATGAAATAGCCCTACTGAGAGAGCATAATCTTGAGATTTTCTTTCTGATGGCAAAAACAAAGAAATCTGGATTGAGCGTCTGGCAAATGGTAGAGATGCTTTCCCGCTCTTGGCCAGAAATCACCAGAATTGCTGTAGAAGAAACTAGGCCTTTTGGATATGAGGTAAATGTAAATGGAAAGATTAAAAGGATTTTTTAAAATTTGGAGGATGTAATAAAATAATCAGACAAAAATCCAACATCTCCACCCGCTGATCCTATCACCCCACCAAAAAACCGCTCTTCCGCCTCACTTTTCTGCCATTTCACCAAAAATTACCCTTTACAGGGTATAGAATCTTTGAAAAATTCCACTTTCTTGCCCCTACTCTTTATCACTAGAAACTCTAAAGTCCCGAGACTGATAGGATTCAGGAGCACTGCCAACTTTTACTACCCATCCGAGCTTAAATCCGGTCCCATTTCGTATTTGATTTTTGGATACCTTAGGAAAGAGGTATGTTTATGATTTAATCAGACAAAATGGTATCTATTACTGTGTGCAACTGTATCAACATGTTAATAATTAGTGTTTTATGAATATACTTTTTGAAAACATAGAAACTCTAGGTAGAAACTATCAAGGAATTAGCATTGAAGAACAGGAATGCCGCCAACACTTGCAGGGCGCTGTTATGGATAATTTACAAGATCGTGAGGAATGGCAAGATTCTCTAGATCGATTAAGAACTTTGAGGGATGAGACTGGGTTTGAAGCAAGTGATGGCCTATTGGCTGATATTCAGGCTTTAGAAAATGAAGACATACAGGTCCAACAATTCCGAGTTGGGGAGGCCTATGCTGAGGTTATTTTAGAACAGGAATTTACTTGCCGTTTTCACTGGAATGAGAATAGAGATGCTAGAAATCCAAAGGGAAATAAGACTGGAGCAGACATAGTAGGATTTATTGAAGTTGACGGTCAAGTCCTTTTCCTTTTTGGCGAGGTTAAAACCTCTTCAGAAACTGCCAATCGACCACCCCAAGTAATGACTGGTTCTAAAGGTATAGAAAGCCAGTTGAGGGATTTATACAATGACAGGCGCAAAAGACAAGTTTTGATCAGCTATCTCCAAAATAAAATGAGACATTTTCCGTCTCAACATCAATTCAGGACAGACTTTGAAGCTAGTCAAAGGGCATATTATAGTTCTGATAATTATCATCTCATTGGTGTTTTGATTAGAGATGTTGAACATGATGAAAGGGATGTTTCATTGAGTTATGGCAGACTAAGAAACCATGTTTTGGAGCCCAATGGCATAAAACTTTTGGCTATGTACCTTCCCATTCCGAAAGAAGGATGGGTACAGATTATAAATAATAGAACCTAATGAGCATTCAGGTTAAATATAACTATCTCGAACAAGCATACCCAGATATGCTTGAAGGGATCGGTGCGCTCATTCAAAAAGGAAAGCTATCGAAACGATTTGAAAAAGTAAACTTAACAGATGAGGATCTAGCACAGTTAGAGAAAGCTAAGGAATTATGTGAACTGAGAATCATAGAACTTTGGGATGTACGAGATTCTGTCGAATTTAAAGCACTATGTTCAGTTTACTTCGATATTACCAGTCAAATTCCGATAAATATTGAAAATGAATATTTTATACTTGAGCAATTCAAGTTAATTGCGTTCGGTTATTTGGGAGAGCACTGGCATTTTGTAAAGCAATATCTCAAAGGGCTTACCGGACAAATCCAAGCTTTAGAACTTGGAGAAAGCTGGAACAATAGAATTTTAACGGTTTCTTTCAAAGCAATCGTTCAGTTGGTCAAAAAGGAGAATTGGCGGGACATTAGCCAGGCCGTTGAGCTTATCAATCAATTAAGAAGTGAGCAAAATCAGTTTGAAAATCTATTTTTAGATCAAGTCAATGAAGAAAGCCGTCCTTATGGAGCCGCTGAATTAGTATCCTTGTATCACTTCGCCAAGAGTATTGACATCCTTGGGCAATATTTATTAGAAGGAAGACCGTTGGAGCCGGAAGATCAATTGCAATATCATTTGCAAATCTCTGGAGAGTATGCCCATAAATCAGGCAACATAAGTTTAGGTCTTTTATATCAATTCTTCGAAGCATTTGCCATAAAAATTGTCAGAAATACCATATGGTATAACACCAGAGGTATCAACAATTGGGTTACTAAATTCAATCGGTTTATAAGTCGTCAGGAACATGGGCGGTTTGAGTTGCTTTACCCACAGAAAGAGTCCATTTTGGAAGGGCAATTGCTTAATCCCGCACATCGGGCCATTGTTGTAAATCTTCCTACTTCGAGCGGGAAAACCTTAATAGCGGAGTATCGGATTTTACAAGCATTAAATCAATTCAGAGAACAAGGTGGTTGGGTTGCCTATGTGGTGCCAACAAAGGCATTAGTCAATCAGATTTACAATCAACTTAAACGGGATTTAGGTAACATCGGTCTAAGTGTAGAAAAAGCAAGTGGTGCCATTGAATTGGATGGTTTTGAACAGCACTTAATAGAAGAAAGTGGTAACCAAACTACGTTTGATGTGCTTGTAACCACGTACGAGAAAATGAATCTTCTCGTACGTCAGGGTCTTGGTACTACCAATGTGCGTCCCTTGGTTTTAACTGTGGTAGATGAAGCTCATAACATTGAAGAAAAGCAAAGAGGTTTAAATCTTGAATTTTTACTTTCCACCATCAAAAATGATTGTGAGGAAGTAAATTTCTTGTTGATGACTCCTGATATTTCGAACTCCCAAGAAGTTGTGAATTGGCTAGCTGGGGATAGAGGTCAAGTTATCAATTTGGAGTTGGATTGGTGGCAGCCAAATGAACGAGTGATTGGTGCTATTCAGGTTGAAGGTAAAGGCAGAGATTATGACTATTTGCTGAGGACTCTTCATACAGATAAGGGAACTTATGAAGTAGGGGATGCTATTTCTTTAAGTAAAGGAGATGCCGGAGAAACCGCATCCCAAGCGAAAGGGTCAAAAGTTAAAATCGCAAAGAACGTAGCTGCCCAATTTCTAAATCTTGATTCACCAATCATAGTCTTGGCATCTGCCCCCAATGAAACGTATAGCATTGCTGAAACTCTATTCGAAAAATCAAGTGATAACTTTGGTCAGGATGAGGATGTAGATTTATTAATAAAATTGGTACAAAGCGAGCTGGGAGATAATTTTCCATTAGCCAGGTTTTTAAGCAGAAGGATTGCAGTACATAGTTCTGCTTTACCCGATGAAATTCGTTTTTTGATTGAAGATTTGATGTCCAATGAAAAACTGCAGGCTTTAGTTGCCACCACTACCATCGCACAAGGCATCAACTTCCCAGTTTCTGCGGTGATCATGGGAGCTTATAATTATCCATACTCAGGTGCAATGCCAGTTCGTGATTTCTGGAATTTGGCAGGAAGAGTAGGTCGTGCAGGCCAAGATAGTATGGGATGGGTAGGTATGGCTGTGAGAAGCGATAAAGATCTGCAAGACGTTTCTACATATATCACCTCTGCTTCCGGGGCTCTATTATCCCAACTTGCAAATGCTATTGATAATGCTCTCAGACATGCAGATTTTGGTTTTGAAATGTGGCTTTTTGTTGACGAAAGATGGTCTGCCATCCTTCAATATATTTCTCATCTCAGAAAACAGGAGCAAAGTCAGGAACTATTTTTGGCGCAATTAGAACAAAAATTGCAAGGAACTTTGGGTTACCGTCAATTACCTGCTGAAAAGAAACTATTCTTAAGAGAGAATATTAGAAAGTATGCGAATTCTATTTCTTTGGCGGATGCAAAGATGTCTGACGCCACAGGTTTTTCATCAGTATCTGTAAGACAAATGATTGGAAAACTGGCAGCATCAGGTATTTCCCCAAGTGATTGGAATAGAAATCAACTTTTTTCAGAGCAAAATCAAAGTATGCAAAAGCTTGTAGGTATAATGTTAAGTACCTACGAGATAAAAAAATCAATAGAAGAACTAAGTTCTGGAGAAAGACCTTTAGACCAGTCGAGCATTGCGAGAATGATAATTGATTGGGTCAATGGGCACAATATCTCAAGAATAGCACGCCGATTTTATCCTAATGAAGATTTGAACAGTGCTATTCAAAAAACCACTAAAGCTCTGTATAAGATAGTGGCGAACTCTGCGACATGGGGGCTAGCAGCATTACAAAAAATGCCTACAAGTGGGGTTGATTGGGATAGCCTTTCAGAGGTAGATAAAAAGAGGATGGCTAATCTCCCTGCCTACTTGCACTATGGTGTTAATACGGACGAAGGGGTGCTAATGAGAAGGAATAGTGTGCCGAGAAGTATTGCCAACCGAATAGGTCAATTGTACAATGAATCCGTAGGTGGGGAAATTTTCACTCAACCAACCGATTCTGTAAGCAATTGGCTAAGTGGTCAAAGTCAAGAAACTTGGGATAGCGTGCGACCTGCTGGATCAAGATTAAGCGGTCCGGAATACAAACGGGTTTGGGAAAAATTGAATGGGATAGATTAAAAATCGAGTAGTTTATATCAAAAAAATATTGTGACCTATAATATTATGCAAATGGACAGAGAGGGTGTTATAAAAAATGTTCTTTTGCAAACTTTACTTATTGAGGAAACGGAAAAGCATTTGAGTTACCTGCTTAGTAATAATGAACTAGAATTCATTAAAAACACTGCCATAGATGTATTAAAAAATATGCCTCCAAAAGCATTCAACTGCACTCAACTGCACTCAGATATCTGCAATTTGGGCAGCAATTATCCACGATCATTCTACTATACCTGTTTCGGTTATTTGTGGAGATCTTCTATTCCAAGGTAAAAAAGTGTTTGTTTGTACCAATCCTCTTCCAGATCCGGAATTTGGTAATGTTGAAAATAAAGTATGGGATGGACATTGTTGGCTTGAATTTGGAGGTTTAGTTGCTGATGCTTCTTTCTTTCGAACGATTTATTTTGGAGATATTCCAAGTCAATTAAGAAAAGACGTAGTCGAAAAATTTGGTGAAGGCCGGGGTTCATTGATTGGAGCTCTTCAGCAGATGGAATTTTATGAACTTTCTTATTTACCTAAATATTGTTTGACTAATTTCCAGATTGATGCATTAATCAAGTGTTCAAATCACCCCCATCCCTTCCTCAGAAATCACATACCTCTGCTCTGCACTATTTCGAATTTCGGAGGATTAAGATAATACCATTACCCGAATAATATTTTTGAGGACAGGGGTTTATGGGAGAATGGCTTGTGCAGCAGGTCAACGATGTACTTGAAAGAATTGAAGAGATGAAAGATGAACACAAATAAATGACTGATAGAATAGGTTTTATGAAGATAGATATGTCAGACTAGAAATCGTTCTGTCAGAGAATTCTGAAAAAAGTACTGACTGACAGAATAATATTTGGCAGAAAATAAATGTTTGTGCCAATTACTGTTAACCTTCTAGAGATTTGATTTTCTGGCACTAGCCATATTAAAAAAAGTAAAACTAGTTTTTAAAAAAGCTTAGTCAGTAGAGTCAAAAATAAGGGGAGATATTCCATTACATTTGGATCACTTCGATATTTATACCAATAATCTTGGAGGTTTTTAACTAATTATCTATGAATCAATATTTTAATTCTGCGAAAGATTACTTTGATAAAATGAGGCAGGAAGGAAGGATCAAGCTGATCCATGATTCCGCTGCTTCACAGGCGATGCTCGTCGAAATGAACGAGGAGCTGGAAAAAATGCGACTGGACTTCCTTATGAAGGAAGGCAGATCAATGAACGAAGCAAAGTCCATTGTGATCAATGCATAAATGATTACAAACTTAACTTACTGCGGAGCCAAGTGCTCCGTTTTTTTTTGCCCAATATGTTGATTTTTGGCAATGAAATTATTCTCATCTCTTTCGTCAAAGAATTTTATATAAAAATAGCATTGCCTTCATCATACAGCCACTAAACCTATAGACTACTGATCACATCGCCCTATCAAAAAAAACGACCCTTTCCCCTCACTTTTTTACAATTTCCTCAAAAAATACCCTGTACAGGGTATAGAATCTTAGAGAATTTCCCCTTTCTTGACATTGTCTTTTACTTCGAGAGCATCAACCAACCTTTATTACCCATCTGGGCTTAAAGACGGGAATCATTTAACAAGTTTTAAATTTGAAAGCTAAATGTTAGTTCAATCAGTCGCCTTCTCCTTGAGGAGAAGGAGGGAAGAGGTAAAGAAGATTCTTCACACCCTCCTTTTTACAGCATTCTTCCTGCTTGCAGCCCAGCTTCAGGCACAGACAGTCTTTATCACTAAGACAGGATCGAAGTATCATAAGGAATCCTGCCGCTACGCCAAAACAGGCTGGGCTTCTGATCTGGCAGTCGCTAAAAAGAGGGGCTTGACTGCCTGCTTGGTGTGTAAGCCTTCTAGTAAAGAAACTGGCAAAGCTGAACTAATTCCGCTATGATCGGAATCAAAAAAGATAGAACCAAGCAAAGAAGTTAAGCCAACTCTGATAACTTCCTCACAATGCGCCGCTACCACTAAGGCAGGCACTAGGTGCTCAAGGAAATCAGCTGCTGGAAGTAGTTATTGCTAGAAGCTTGGGGAGTAAGAATACTCAAAGTATACATAATTTTATGATATAGATTTCTATTTAAAACCAGTTTCATATGACGGAAGAAGAATTAAAAAATAATTTAGTGTTAAATGAAAATGCATACTTTTTTAAGAGAGTTAAAACTGGTCGTTTATCCAAGGTATTAATTGAAGAGACTTTCAGAGAAACTTCTAGTGAAAGAATTGGAAGATACCTGCTTAAACAGATAAAGATTAGTTATAAGGTAAGAGATGGAAATGATGTAGATTGTTCAATTTGCGTTTTTAAGTATCAGAAGAAACCATCATTTATCCAAGATGAGATAGCAGAATGGAATGAAGTAAAGCTTGCTTATATCGTAATTTTGGATTTTGATTTATATACTGTAATATCAAAAAGAAATATTTCTGGTACAAGAAAAATATACGATCAAATTATACCAATCGATTATAAGATCATGTCATCCTTATTTATTGATGATAACACTTCCTTTGAAAAATTTTCTATGAATAATATGAATATATCAGATAATGTTATTCGACAAAAAAGTATCGAAGCTATTGATTTGAAAGAAAACATTTCAACTTTCGGATTGCAAAGTTATATATTAAATAATCTGCGATTAAATAATAATGATGATAAAGTGTCTTTATCTTTAAATTCTTCTAGGATCAATAAATTTGGTAAGAAAAATAATCTCGACTTTTTCATTATGTGGGCCACTACAATAGTAATGAAAATTGAAAATTTCAATTATTCAGAAACATTTCTTTCATCGTTTGCAACACCCCTAGATTTTGAAAGTGAAAAGAAATCATTAAAGCCAATAGCTATTTTATTTTTGTTAACTCGAATCAATGATGATTACGAATCTAATAAAGTGGATTCGACAGTATTAAGGATAGGTGATAAAGAACGACATATTGATTTGGTTACAGTACTAAATAATTTTTCACGATTATTAGAAATAGAACAACGCATTAATGATGATGGTGATTTGTGTTATAAAGTATCAACTTCAATTGTTGACGATCTTATAGTCTCAATGAATACAAAGTCTATAACTTTGCGGTCTGAAAAATTGAAAAAAATAATATTGAAATTTAGTGATGATTCTGAGATTTCAATAATTGATTATTATAATAGGTATAGTAGTTATATTATAAATTTTGATAGGGTTGAGCTTGTGTATAGTCACAGAAAATTGTTTATGGATAATCGATTGTTAGGAAACATTGATTCATTTCTGCGTGTTTTTCAGCCAAACAGTGCATTAAGTAATGTCAAAAGTGAAAAAGGGAATTTTTCAACAACGAGTACTGCATTTTCAAATGATTCCCTATTCGGTTTTGTAGAGAGTGAATATTTAAATGATTCTGATTTTTTTATTTGTGATGATCTTGGCAGGGAGTGGGCAGATCACATCGGTCTATACAAAAATCATGTTTCATTTTTTCATTCAAAGTTTAATGATTCAAATTTTTCCGCCTCTGATTTTCAGGATATTGTTGGTCAAGCACAGAAAAATCTTGGAAATCTAAGTCCTTCTGATTACCAATTTGCTTCAAAATCAACCTTGTGGAGTAGTAATTTTCATATTAATAGCATTTCAACACAAATTGGCAGAGTTAGGAAGGGCTCTTCTGCTGACGATTCAATTGAATATTTTAAAAAATTAAAGACTTTCCCAAATCTATCAAAAAAAGTGTATCTCATTATTAACTTTATTTCTAAATCCGAATTGGAAGATAGGCTTAAAAAATTGAAGAAAGGCGAATCATTTCGAGAAAGAAATGAAGTCATACAGATACTCTGGTTTGTTTCATCATTAATTTCAAGTTGTGTCGAAGTTAATGCCGAAGTCTATATAATTTGTAAGCCATAAAATAAACTAACTTTTAATGTATATTTCTAAGCTTTCAATCCGAAATTATCGGAACTTCAAAAACGTCTCTCTTGAATTTCTAAAAGGAGTAAATACAATAATTGGTGAAAATGGCTCCGGAAAAACTAACGTCCTTCACGCACTTAGATTGTTGATTGACGAAACCCTTCCTCGAAGCATCAGATTTTACGAATCCGATTTTAATAGGTCAATTGGTGATTGGAAAGGTCATTGGATTATCATTCAAATTGAATTTTCTGATTTGGATCCCAGCGAAGAAGCTCAGGCAATTGCAATGCATAAGGCAGGAAGTATGGAAGATTTCGATTCTACCAAAGGAACATACTCACTAATTTTCCGGCCAAGAGAAAATAAAAGACGGGAACTTTTTGAATGCTCCGAGGATATTTTCCCTACAAAACAAGATCTCCAAAATATTTTAGATTCAATAACACTCAACGACTATGAATTAACTTTCAGGGGAAGAGGGAATATTGACTTTTCAATTGAGGAAAATTACATCCTGTATGTAGGAGATTTTGAAAACATTGCCTTTCCAAATCCAGATGACCAGCAAGAGGATGTGTATGGAACGCGGTTGTTTGGCTTTTCTATACCAAACGAGCTGTCATGCACTTTCATTAAAGCCCTTCGAGACGTAGAAGCAGATTTAAGATCTTATCGGGACAACCCCTTGCTTAGTTTGTTACGAGGAAAAGAACAAAGTATTGCTGTAGCCAAAAAAGATAGTATAGAGGACAAAGTCAATAAACTTAATGAGGAAATCACTGATTTGGATGAAGTTAAAGAAGTATCTCAAGGGATTTCAAAGAGTATTAAACAAGCAGTGGGTGAAACCTATGCTCCGTATATTGAAATAAAATCCGAGGTACCTTCTGAAATTGAAAAGCTTTTGCAATCATTAAAACTATGGGTAGGAGATTCTGATGAACCGGATTATAAAGGACGAATATGGGAGTTGAGTTTAGGTGGTACTAACTTGATTTACTTGTCATTGAAACTACTGGAATATGAGAAAGTAAAAGCTCAGAATAAAATCGCAAATTTCCTTTTGATTGAAGAACCGGAAGCGCATATCCATACGCACATCCAAAAAACGCTCTTCCAGAAATTGCATAGTCACAATACCCAAATCATCATAAGCACTCATTCTACTCACATTTCTTCTGTCAGTAAAATAAGTTCAGTTAACATATTGAGCCGTGCGAAAAAAGAGGTTTTGGTATTCAGTCCTGCTAATGGATTAAATCCAAAACAAATTACGGCTTTGGAAAGGTATCTTGATGCAGTACGAACGAACTTGTTATTTGCGAAAGGGGTGGCATTGGTTGAAGGTGATGCGGAGCACATACTGATACCGGCCTTATTTAAGAAGGTCTTTGGAGTTTCGCTGGATGAAATAGGAGTAAGTCTCATCAATATTGGTAGTACAGGTTTTGATAATATTGCAGTCATCTTTAATGAAGAGAGAATAAAAAAGAATTGTGCGATAATTACGGACTTGGATAAATCGATTCTTAAACTTCCACCTGAAGAATCAGAAGATACACCTGTTGAACGTGGATGTCGAAATTCTGAAAAGTCCGGAGCTGCTCGCAAAATATCTTTGGATAAATTTTGCAATAAGAATCCATGGATTAGCCCTTTTTATGGGAAATATACTTTTGAGGTCGAGTTTATTCGTTCGGGTAATGCATTTGAAGTAAATGCTCTGGTAAATGCTAA
>NZ_MSSW01000081.1 GCF_002150685.1 Algoriphagus antarcticus | reverse complement strand
TGGGTTTTGCAATAGTGTGGCTGACGTGCAAAGGCTCAAGTTCAGTTTTTCAATTTGGCTTTTGTGCAAGGGTTGGGCTGAAGGAATTCTATTGCCACACCATCGCAAAGCCCTAATCCGTTAGGTGCAAGCGTAGCGGACGACACAACAACCATCGACAGACAGACATTTAAACGAAAAAAGTAAACCATTTTGACAGGTGAACAAAGACATAGAAACGATATTACAAACGGTCTAAGAGTAAGCCGACACTCTTTGCCGACCCTTCTGTATTTTTTATTTTTTGCCGACCCACATTTTTTAAATACAATTTTAGCCAGCCGCACAAACGGCACATTTGGTTTTGCCCCGACACACAAGCCGACCCTTCGCAAAACCAAAAGAGCCGTTTCTTGCCAACGCTCCTTATCCATTTGTGAAAATATATTCGTACCAATTATTAGATATTCTACGTCAAATAATTACAATCCCATCACTTTCATTTTGTAACAGACAATGAAATTTGAATTTTTGCAGTATTCAAAATTTGAAAGAGCATTCTATGGCAATAATAATTTCCAACCTCAATAAGACTTACAGTAATGGTGTTAAGGCATTAGACAATATTAGCCTGACTTTCCACAACGGGATGATTGGATTACTGGGACCTAATGGTGCTGGAAAATCATCCTTAATGAGAACAATTGCCACCCTTCAGACACCTGATAGCGGAAGTATTTTGTTCAATGAAATTGATATTCTAAAAACTCCGATGGAATTGAGAAAAGTGTTGGGTTATCTGCCGCAGGAGTTTGGAGTATATCCAAAGGTTTCAGCAGAAGAGCTTCTTGACTATTTCGCAATTTTAAAAGGCATTACTTCAAAGAGTGAAAGAAGTAAAATCATACAATACGTTTTGGAAATCACTAACCTATATGAAGCCAGAAGGAAAAACGTAGAAAGTTTTTCAGGCGGAATGAAACAACGATTTGGCATAGCACAACTCTTATTGAACAAGCCTATGCTAATTATTGTAGACGAACCAACAGCAGGCTTAGACCCTGCTGAAAGAAACAGGTTTCTAAATGTTTTGAGAGAAGTTGGAACAGACAATACTGTAATTTTCTCTACACATATTGTAGAAGATATTAAAGACTTGTGTCAGAATATTTGTATAATGAATAAGGGCAAAGTTTTGAATTACACAACTCCTGCAAAAGCTATTCAAGAAATTCATGGTAAAATATGGGCCAAGAAGATAGCAAGAGAAATATTAGAAACTGAGGAATCGGAACATCAAATACTTTCATCAAAATACAATGCAGATAATAGCCTAACAATAAAAGTTCATTCAGAAAATCGTCCTGATGATGAATGGAATAGTATTGAACCACAATTGGAAGATGTGTATTTCATTTCATTAAAAAATAATGAAAATAAATAAGTAATGTTTAAGTCAATCTTAGCCTACGAATTAAAATACTGGGCAAAAAATCCAGCAGTATATTTCTACGGTATCATTTTATTCTTATTTGCCTTGCTATCGGTAGCAGGCAATGCAGGGTTGTTCAGCGAAACACAAAGCGGTGAAAAAAGTATTGCTAACTCGTCACTTGCTTTGTACAGTTTAATGTTGTTAGCAACCAAGCTAATGCTTTTTATTATTCCTGCTATTATAGGTAATTCCTTGTACAGAGATTTTAAAACCAATTCACATAGCATACTTTATAGCTATCCTATTACAAAACAAAGTTATTTATCTGCAAAATTTATTAGCTCATTAATCCCGCTTCTTCTGATTGTAATACTGTTTTTTTTAGGCTGCATTGTAGGAACTCAAATACCAGGTGTTAATAAATCACTTTTGTTACCTTTTAACTTCTCTACATACTTGCAATTGTTGATCATATATTTTTTACCCAATCTTTTATTGTTTGACATCATAGTTTTTTTAATAGTTTCTGCAACACGAAACTTATACACCGGATTTATTACAATAGTTGTGGTTTTAATCATTCGGCAAATAGCAATAAGATTAACAGCAAGTGCCGAAATCAGTTTTATAGCTATGATGATTGAACCATTTGGGGAAACGGCTACCTACTATTATACTAAAGATTGGAGTTTAACAGACCAAAACAATAATTTACTACCATTTTCAAAATTTCTTATCCTTAATAGGTGTTTTTGGATTACAATAACTGCTGCTATAACTTATCTTACTTTCAAATTATTTTCCTTTAGTGTAAATCCATTCAATCTAAGACTTTATAAGAAAGCAAAAGAAAAAAATGTTTTTCATGAGGTAGGGCAAGTATTAAAAGTAGAATTGCCTTTCGTCAGGTTTAGTTTTACATTATTGTCTAACCTATACAAATCATGGAAGTTATCAGCCATTGAGTTTAAATCTGTCACCAAAACAGGTGCTTTTGCAAGTATTGTTCTAACAGGTGCCGTTTTCGTATATGTTTTATTGTCTCAGATGAATTCCCCCTATGGCGTAAGAGTATTGCCTGTAACATGGGTTATGTTAGCATTTCCTGTTTTGTTTTTTTCTCTGCTTATTAACTTTATTACTTTTCTATACGCTGGCTTTTTAATAAACCGTAGTAAAGCCACAAAAATGTTTGCATTGGTTGATTCAACAGCAATCCCAAATTGGGTATTGGCATTTTCAAAACTCATTGCACTTATCAAAATTCAAATACTACTGTTATCTATTATCATGATTACTGGAGTAATTGTTCAACTATCTCAAGAATACTATCGCTTCGAAATCTTACACTATATTTTTGATTTATATGGTATTCATTTAGTTGGTTTTATAATCTGGGCATTTGTCGCATTATTTATTCACTCATTGTTTACCAATTCTTGGTTAGGGCTATTTGTGCTGATACTAATTTATTTTGGTTTGTCAGAACTACCATTGTTAGGTATCGAAAGATATATTTATCGCTTCAATCAAAATCCAGATGCTGGATTTTATTTAAGCTATTCAGATTTAAGTGGGCACAGCCATTCCATTTACGCATACTTTATTTATAAATTCTACTGGTTATTACTTGCACTAATACTTTTTGCAGGATGCTTATTACTCTGGCAGAGGGGATTAGTATTTTCATTTAAAGAAAGAATTGTTCTTGCATATAAAAGACTAAACCGAAAAACAGCAATACCCACAGTAGCAATATTGATTGTATTTATTTGTACGGCATATTCGATTAATACAAAAGAGAAAGGTTTGCCAAAACTTCATACAGAAACCGAAATAAATAATATTGCTGCCTATGCAGACAAGAAACATCATTCAATTGAAAAAATGATTCAGCCAAGAATTGTATGCGTTAATGTTTCAATGGATATTTATCCAGAGAGTTTAACTTTCATATCAAAAGGTACTTACACATTAATCAATAAATCAAATCAAAACATTGATACGTTAATTATTCAATCTGCTTTTGATGTTGTTACACAAATTTCTATCAATCAAAAAGCGACACTTATAACTAATGATACGATAGCAAATATTAGCGTTTACAAATTGGAAACTGAATTGCAACCAAAGGATAGCCTGATTATAGTTTTTGATGTAAAAAGTATTACTAACTCAATTTTTCACAAAAATTCATTGGTTGAGAAAAATGGCACTTACATTACTTCACTTATATATCCAACAATTGGGTATCGACTGAATAATATAGAAGGAATACCAACTGATTCATCAGCCCTTAAAAATCATAACCGTTCTGCTGATGCTGATTATATCAACTTTGAAGCCACTGTTAGCACAACACAAAATCAAACAGCCATTGCCCCCGGGTATTTACAAAAGAAGTGGCAGGCAAACGGAAGGAATTATTTTAATTATAAATCTACTACTCCTGTTACAATTGACTTTGCTTTTGTTTCAGGGATATATGAATTAAAGAAAGATGTTTACAAAAATCTTCCAATAGAAATATATTATCACAAAAATCATGATTACAATATTCAACTCATGATAAACGGAATAAAAGCAACACTTGAATATTGTGAAAAAAACTTTAGTACTTACCAACACAAGCAAGTTAGAATTATTGAGTTTGCAAGAACCCGAGGAGATTTTGCCCAGTCATTTGCTAATACAATTCCTTACTCGGAGTTAGGGTTTATTCTGGACATTGATGATGAAAATGAAACTACTTTAAATCTTCCATTCATTGGAGCAAGTCACGAATTTGCACATCAATGGTGGGGAATGCAGGCAATACCAGCCGATGTGGCAGGTGCTAAAATGATAACAGAAAGCATGGCGGAATATGTGTCCTTAAAGGTTTTTGAAAAGCACTATGGAAAAATCAAAGCATTGCAATTATTGAATAAATCACTAAACACCTATTTGAATAAACAAATAGATGCCGAAGAAACAGAATTGCCCTTAATTCTAAACTCAGGAAATAGCCAATCACATGTTGCTTATCAAAAAGGGATGTTGGTGTTTAATGCTCTGAGCCATTATATAGGTGAGGAAGCCCTGAATAGAGCGTTGAGAAATTATATGCAAAAAGTAAGACTTCAAAAAGCCCCATACACCACTTCATTAGAGATGGTTGATTTTATCAAAAAGGAAACACCTGATTCGATGCAGTATTTAATACATGATATGTTTGAAACAGTTACTTACTATGACAACAAAATAGTAAAATTGAATGTAACAACAGTATCAAATTCTAAGTATGAAGTAAGCATAAGCTATTTAATCAATAAGTATGAAAAGAAAACCAATGCCGCTACACTATTACCACTGAATGATTTTATTGAAATTGGCATTTATAAAAAAGGTTCGTTTTTGCCGGTGGAAGTAAAAATGGTTTTGGTAACTAAATCAAATAATCTGTTGAAATTTCAACTTGATTACTTAGCAGAAAGAATTGTAATTGACCCTAATTGTTTGTTAATAGACATTAAAAGGTCAGATAACAAAGAATATTTCTAAAACAATTCGCTCAATAAATTACTAAATTTGCAATCAATCGTATTCAAAGTGCTTTGAAAAACTTAAAAAGAAAAATACAAATAGTTGTTCTTAAAAAAGCAGAGTTACTTTTACTCCTTCTTTTGGGGTTCATTTATTTTACTATGGCAATTTTTGGAAGAGGAAATTACTGGAACTCATTTGAGAATACAAATCTCGTTGCAATCATTCTTTGCTTCCCAATAGTTTTTGTAATCAACTCCTATCTGCTAATTCCATTTTTAGCAAAAAATAAAAAATGGTTTCCGTATTTCGTTTTAGTAATTCTTTTATTCTTATTTATTGAATGGTTCAGAATTTTAGCAAATTCAGATGTACAGTTTTTAGGTAATGAAAACATTTCAATTTCATTTGTTCTTGCATTTGCAATGTCCTGGCTTTTTATAACCACAAGAGACTGGTTTCTTAATTTAAGACTAATTGAAAAATTGAAGGCAGCAAATTTAATAACAGAAATCGCTTTTCTTAAAGCTCAAGTTGACCCACATTTCATGTTCAATACTTTAAATGCAATGTATGCCTTAGCCTTAGAAGAAGAAAGCCCAAAAACCGCAGACAGTATTATAAAATTGAGCACATTGATGCGATACAATCTTCATGATTCCAACGAAGCATTCATAAGTATTGAAAAGGAAATTGACTACATTGAAAAATATATTGCATTGCAAAAGCTAAGATTAAATGAAAATAACCGACTTGATGTAGATATAAAACTGGACGCAAGCGTTACTCAAAATATCAAAATTGCACCACTTCTATTAATCCCATTTATTGAAAATGCCTTTAAGTTTGGAGTAAGCCCTTCAAAGGAAACAGAAATAGTAATTAAAATCCATGTCATTAATAATTCAATTGAATTGGAAACATCTAACACATTTTATAATAATGCTGTTGACCGTGAATTAAAAGGTATTGGATTACAGAATGTAAAAAAGCGACTTAATTTATTGTATCCGAAACAGCATACACTAACATCAAATCAATCAGGAGAAAAGTATTTTACACACTTAATAATTAAGTTTCAAAAATGATAAAGTGCATTGCCATTGATGATGAGCCTAAGGCTATTGAAATAATTAAATATCATGTTTCAAAAATTGACTATTTACAATTAGAAAATGTATTTACAGACCCCTTTAAAGCAATTAAATATATAAATGAATCAAATATAGAACTTCTTTTTCTTGACATTAACATGCCAGACATTGATGGAATGAATTTTGTTAAACACCTAATTCAAAAACCTTTAATAATATTCACTACGGCACACAGTGAATATGCAATGGAAAGCTACGAAGTTGAAGCTATTGACTTCTTATTAAAACCGTTTGACTTTTCAAGATTTTTAGCCGCAACCAATAAGGTGAAAGAGCGGTTATTAAAATTTCCAGTAATCACTTCTGCATTCTATTTTGTTAGTTCAGGAAATAGAAAAATAAAACTAATTTATGATGATATTCTTTTTATAAAAGGTGACGGCAATTATGTTACATATCAAACAAAATCAGAAAGAGTAATGGTGAGGACTTCAATAACAGAATCCCAAAGCGAACTACCCTCAAACACATTTATACAAATTCATAGAAGCACAATTGTTTCCCTAAAATGGGTTGATAAGATTGAGGACAATCATGTTTATATTGCCGACAATAAATTTCCAATTAGTTCAACCTATCGGGAATCATTTTTAAGAGCAATTAGAACAAAATAAAGCCAACGCATTTTGCAAGCACAATTAAAAACCGCACAAGACAACACACGACCAAAGTTTTTAATAGAGCTTGCAAAGCCGCCCCTAAAGAAAAATTGTTTTTAAAAAATTTGCAACGCTTCAAAAAAATAAAAAACGCAACTCACAGCCGACACTCAATGACACGACAACTCAATAACGACAATGGTTTACAATCACGGTGGACAAGAACGCCAGCACCTAACAGGCGTTTGGCAAAAAAGCGGGTTCAGTGCTTTAATGAAGAGTTGTGCTTCGTATCAAGTTCCGTGTTGGCAGACAGTTTAGTGCTTCGTATTCCGCTTCTTCGCCAAGCGCCAAAACGTCAGACTGTCTAAAAACCCTCCAGCATTTTCTTAAAATTCACCTACTTATCCCATGGGATTTAAGTAGTATTTTTTGTATCTTTTTATATGAAATTTATCCAAGGAACCGACCGAACTCAGCTCGCTCTTTTTCCCACCTGCCTGGATGATTCCCTTGAATTTGACAATGAAACCCGCCTGATTGATCTTTTTGTCAATTCCATTGACCTAACCTCTTCGGGGTTTGACATGGATTTTATCGACAACGGTCGACCCGCTTACCATCCCGGCGATTTGCTCAGGTTATTCATTTATGGGTACTTTTGTTACCTATGGAGTGGGACATTTCTATAGCTTGCCAGAGATATAGGAGTATGCATCTAAACGATTAGAAACTTTTTACAATTACACCATTGAAAAAGGTGGGTTTACGGAATACAACAATCCTGTTTATTCTTGGTTGGTAATGGATGAGTTAGCTAGGTTAGGGCAATATGTGATTGAACCGGAAGCTAGAAATAAATTGATGTTTTATATACCATGGCTTGGAATATGATGGCTCGTCATTTTCACCTTCCAACTTTCCAATGGGCGGGTACCCACAGTAGAAATTACATTACGCTGTTGCCTCTTGAGAAGCTTGCTTTTTTAAGTACTGCTTCAAATGGAACAGTAGAATACGCGGTAAATCCCAGAGAAAAAGATTTGCATAGGTTGAAACATAACATACCCACTGACTTGATCCCCTACTTCAAATCCCCCATTTTTCCAAGGTTGGAAGTTGATACTTTTCTTCGGAATGATCATCCAATTAAAGGCAACACCTTTTTGCAGGAATCATTCACCTTAGGAAGTGTTAATCGTTCAGACTTTTGGAACCAAAGGAGACCAATGTTAGTCTATTGGGGTGAAAAAGAATTGGTAAGTTTTTTACAGCCAGGGGTTTTGAACAACGGATATGATTTTGCAGTGGCACAATTTTTTTGCGTTCAGCATGAAAATATGATTTTGTGTGGGATCAATTTTGCTACAGATGGAGAAAACACTCAAATAAATTTGGACAGATTGAAAGAAGGACAAATTTATTACGAGGGATTTGAGACTCAGGTTCCTGTTGGCTGATGATCAAGATATGGAAACTTTTCTTATGGACAAACTCCGGTTTCCAAAAGGTTAGCCAATAATGATGAAGTAGACAACAGGCCCAGGATAATTATCCTTTCAGATATTTGCGTTCTAAAAGAACCCGATGATACCCAGTCGTTCGTCAGGTTCTTGCTTTATTCTAACGAGTTTGATATTGAGGGTATCCTAGGGAGAGGTTCCAAATATGGGCCTTTAAGAGGGGATATTGCTTATTTTGAAATGTTAATTGATGCATATGGTCAGGTAAGAAATAATTTACAAATTCATTCCAGTGGATACCCTACCGTGGACCAATTTAAATCTGTTTTAAGACATGTTCAACGTGAGGTATAGTTGGTATGGAAGGAGTCGGTAACGGTAAAAACACAGCCGGATTTGATTTAATTATTGAAGCACTTCTTAAGGAAGACGCAAGCCCATTATGGATAACCATTTGTGAAGCAACCGGAACTCTAGCATAGTCTCTTTGGGATATTAAGTATAATAAGCGCTTGAGTATTTCGGAAATTGATCTGCTCATATCGAGAATCAGGGTTTACGACATTGCAGGGCAGGATAATGCCGGAGGGTGGATAGCCGAAACATTTCCAGATATCTTTTATATAAGATCATCGGTGCAATTTCTGGGTTTTACCCAGGGGCATATTCCCGCTTCCCAGGAGGGTAATCTTTCGGTGGCCGACGGTGATTGGTTCCAAGCGAGTATAATGGGCCATGGACCTCTTGGCCCCCTTTACCCAAGGCAAAGAGCCATGTATGAGGGAGATACACCATCATGCCTATACCTTTATGGGAATTGGCTTTCTGATCCCGAATGTGTATATCAAGGTAGATGGGGAGGCCGTTTTAAGAGGGATAAGGTACAGAATGCCAATGAATACAGTCACACCAAGGTTGATGATTCTGATTTCTATGATTTCTACATCTACAATGATGTGCTTGATAGCTGGTCATATCAGGGGGTTGAATACAACAGTGTTTAATGCCCCCTATTCAGTCAGATAGAGAGAGGAGTACCAGAATGACTTCCTGGCCAGTATGAGTTGGACAATGCAGCCATTCGCAGAGGCAAACCATAATCCAGTATCCACTATTGACGGTGATAGCACCAAAGAAATAATCATCAAAAACATAGAGGCTGGACGTTGTTTCACTGCAGATGCCTCAAGTACATTCGACCCCGACACGGATAGCCTATCATTCGAGTGGTTTTATTACCGCGAAGCGGGTACCTACAATGGGGAGATACAAATATTGGATGCCGATTCTCCAAAAGCGCATGAAACCATACCAGATGATGCAGTAGGTACCGAAATTCACGTAATCCTTAAGGTAAAGGATAGCGGCAGCCCAAATCTTTACTCCTATCGTAAAGTCGTAATCGATGTAATTGGTAAATCAAATACATACTTTAAATAACAAATAATAGAGGTCACAATTTAAATGCATATAATTAAAGTCTAATAGAAGCTTAAAATGGATATTTAAAGGACAGAACCTTCTGGAGTTCTCTGATAAGTTCAAAACCAACGAAGATTGCAAAAAATATCTCTCAGAGGTCAAATGGGAATCCGGATATATCTGTAAAAACTGCGGTCATTCCAAATTCCAGGAACGTAAAGATTGTTCACGGACCTGCAATATTTGCAGTAAAACGGAATCAGCCATAGCCAACACACTTTTTCACAAAGTCAAATTTGGTATCCGCAAGGCTTTCTTCATTTGTTTCGAAATGTCTACGACTACCAAAAGCCTGTCAGCCAGATATATGGCTGTCCGATACGGGGTGTCTGAGAATATTGCGAGTCTGTTTATGCATAAAATCCGGGAAGGAATGAAATCCAGCGAGGCCAATCCCATGGATGGCAACGTTCATGTCGACGAATTTGTGGTAGGGGGCAAGCCAGGAAGGAGTTATGACAGCAAGAAGAAAAAAGTGGGTTGTGCGCTTCAGCTTACAGGCGACGGGAAAGTAAGACGTTTTTACTCCCTAAAAATTAAAGACTTCTCATCAGAATCACTGTCTGTTATATTTGAAAAGCACATCAGTGCCCAAGCAAATATAACCACGGATGAATGGCGTGGATACGGCTTTATCTCCAAGAATTATCAAATAAAGCAGATACCATTCAACAAGGGGCTGAACTTCAACAAATAATTTAAGACAATGAGAATAAAATTGACCATCCTGGCTGTTTTCTCGCTTGTATTCCTTTCCGGTAAAGGGACCTATTCAAAAACAAGCACATATCCATCAGAGCCAGTTGAATATCCGATAAAAATCAGTAAAAACAATCGGTATTTTACTGATTCGAATAACCGGCCCTTCTTTTATCAGGCATGTACTGGCTGGGAATTGCTCTCGAAACTAACCAGAGAGGAAACCGAAATGTACCTTAAAAACCGAGCAGAAAAAGGATTTAATACTATTCAGGTTACCCTGTTACCCTGGGAAGTTGACCTTGTAAACAGATATGGAGAACCTGCATTTCTCGATAAAAAACCATTTGGCCAGCCCAATGAAAAGTACTTTGAGCATATTGACTGGGTACTGAAAAAAGCCAAAGAGCTGGGGATTCAACTAAGTATTAATGTATTCTGGTTGCGCAACAACTGGCAAAAATATACAACAGTTGAAAATGCAAGAACATTTGGAGAGTATGTTGCAAAAAGGTTTTTAAAGCATGATAATATTATGTGGTTTACCGGAGGTGATATCAATCCACGGGAGCATATCGAATCGCAAAAAGCATTGTCGGAAACGATTCATCTTTTCGACAACAAACATCTATTGAGCTATCATGGGGGCAGGTATTCCGATGGTTCGAGCACTTCAAGTTCCGCACTTTTTCACCGTGAACCTTGGCACGACTTTAATATGGGTTATTGTTACGATCCGTATCACTGTCCAAGGCTCGATCCTTATGCCCCGGTGGAATTCATCCATGCTTACAATTTAAAACCTGTAAAGCCGGTCATTTTAGGAGAAAGCTTTTATGAAGGTCTTGCCAACTATAGCTTTAAAGATAATAATGAGCAGTTATATGCAGTCCGCCGGAATCCGCTGTGGGCAATTACCTGCGGTGCTAAAGGCCATGCCGTGGGACATAGCAAAATTTATCCCTTTAAAGAAGGATGGCAAAAGGCCCTTGACGAGCCCAACAGCATTATGGTTAAAAACCTGACCCGACTTATGGGTGAAATTCAGTGGTGGACACTTATCCCCGACCAGTATCACGAAGTAGGGATTAACGGGTTCGGGAATTTTGGAGGAGAAGATTATATCTCTCTGGCATATGATCCAAAAGGAAAACTAGCCATGGCATATTTCCCTAACAAAGGGAAACTTACCGTTGACATGTCGAAGTTTTCGGGTAAAGCCAAAGCCCGGTGGATTGATCCGGTAAATGGGAATGTAACTCCGGTCGCAGTCAATTTACCCCAAAACGGGACTTTCCTATTTTCTCCCCCGGGAATGAAAGCCGATGGATATAACGACTACCTTTTGGTTATAGAAGTAATGAAATAATTAATTTATCTGAATAGGAAATACATTTATATAACAAACATTTTTTTGTTTTATGCTATTGGCCTTCATGCACAACAGGACCAAAACGGGAAGCCTTTTTCTTTCCAAAGCATTCTTTTTGGTTTGGTGTTTGGTTTTACCATTCGTTATTCCTTGGACAGAATGGACGAAATAGGAAGACCATGAAGAAAGGGCTGCATTAGGTTGTGCACAATTCCTCACGTTGCTAAACCATTGTATTCATAAGCTAACGGGAGTTAAGGAATAATGATGGAATAAACGAAAGGGAATGATTATAAACTGCTTATTTTCAATACTTATAACAAAACGTTAGTCAGAATCCTCCATATATTGAAACATTTACTTCTTAAGCTAAGGGGGGACAGCACCATTCCAACTTTTTCGTATATTAGTGAAGCTCTTTGTAAGGCCGATTTTTAAACTGTTGCACCTTCGGGTAGCACGGGCGCAATCCTGGTTCGGATGCTTGCGATTACTTCAGTGGTGGTACAGACTTTAAAAATCTGTAACCCCTTTCAGAATATTTTCTTGCCAAAAGCACATCAGGATTAGAATACATTTACCTCATAAAAGGAAGTATAAAGTTCGAGCTTGGATCGGGAATATTCGGACTTGAAGAAGGCGACTCGCTATTTTTGACGGCAATATTCCCCATGTACCCAAAAATGAAACCACTTCAGATGCGATAATGCTCGTCCTTTATTTCATCATGAAGAATTAAGTGTTCAATGCAAATTCAGGCTGCTTTTTTGATTTTCCATGAATTAAAAACAACGTTATAATGCAAACAGCCGTCATAATGGTGCCAGCTATTTGATTGAGGTCTCCCAGGAAATTGACCCAAGTCACCTGCGAATCACTGAATTCTTTGAACAGCATCACTCCCACACTTCCAGTGTAGCCCAGCGCGTCAGCGGTGTAGAACAGAAAACCCACATTCCCGGTAAAGCGCAACATCGCTATAAATCGCTCAAAGATCAGACAGTGAAACAGAATGTAAGGCAGATAAAGACCGACACCGTTGATAACCATCCACCAGATTGGCGACATAGCTCCCTTTTCAAACAACATTGTCAGCAATACGATCCCAATGCAGCATGCGATGCTCAGATAGACCCCATAATCAAATGCCTTTCGGTTGTCCCGAATCAAAACTCCAAAAGCTGCAATCAGCAAAACAAACACTGCTACAGGAATCTCAGTCAGCGTGATCAGCTCAGGATTACCTTGCATGCCCAGCTCCGCCCAAAATTCCACCATGAAATTGTCTCGAAAATCACGCACAATCGTCAAAAGCACATAGACTACCACGAGACCGCTAAAGACCAGCCCGTGTTTTCGCAAAAAATCCATTCGCTGACGGGCATCCATCGGTAGCCGTTCGGACCGAAGACTCAGATCTTCCGCAGAGCGCTGCTGAGAACTGCTGAGCATTCTCACTGACACCAAAAAAAGTGGAAAGAAAAGCAAACCCGTGAGAAACGGCATAATGAATTCACCTACTCCAAAATCCTGCATCAGCCATAACCCTACTGTTTTCACAAATCCCGTAGAGAATATAAAAGTCGCACTCAATGCCGCAGCCAAAAGTTCTGTATTTTTCCTTCCTTCCAGATAAGAAAAAACTAATCCAAACACCATTCCAAGAGGCAGTCCATTCAGAAACAGCGCAAACGGCTTTAGACTTATAGGCAAAATTGCGAAAGCCAAAAGCATGAGCAAGCCGAATCCGACCAAAGCCACTAAGGAAGTTGCCCGCTTATTGGAGGTCATTTCGGATACCAGCTTGATCCCTACAAACTTCGAAAACATATAGCCAAGCACCTGACTTATTACCAACACAGTCTTGAAATCCATTCCATAAAACTCCATTTCTAGATATTGCCCAGCAAGAAATGCCTTACGAACAGCATACATACCCGTGTAGCAAAGAAATGCACCAGCCATCAGCAAAATCGTAGATCTTTCAGGAAGATATTTTTGAGATACTACGGTCATATTTTTTATATTATGAAATTTTTATAATCACAATTAAGAACTAGCTCCAGAGTCAAAAAATCAAGCTACGGCTACTTTTTCTCACGACACAACTAAATCAATAAATCCCAAATCAATATCAATCATCTACCTACAAACTAATAATATCATATTTCACTTTTTAACCTAAAGGTATTGCATCGAATCTGAAATTTGAACCCTGTATGTTAAGTGATTATTAATTTTTGTAGCAAGAAATTAATTTTCCACTTAGGAAATTTTTTAAGTTTATTTGTAAGCATTTCAATAGTAAATTATAAACTACATCAGGTCGACAGACAGAATTTTTGTAGATGAAAAAAGTAGCCTTAGCAATGGTCTTTGAGGAAATTGAGAAGCCATTTCGCCCTCTTTCAGTATATCTTCCTGCCTTAAAACAAGGTGAAGTGATCGTTGAGATCACCTATGCAACAATCTGCACGAGTGATCTTCACTCCTACTTTGGGCGTCGAGGCACCCCCGCACCAAGTGTTCTAGGCCACGAAATGCTCGGCCGGATTGTTAATCTCCCTCAAAACGAAATGCTGGATTTTCTCGGAAACCCACTTAAAAAAGGTGACCTAATCACCTGGTCAGTCTATGCGTATGACCATACAGCAGACATGGCTACCAAAGGAATTCCCCAAAAATCTAAATCACTTTTTAAGTATGGCCATGAGCAGATTCAGAAAAATGATGTACTAAGTGGAGGATTTGCGACACACTGTCATTTACGAAACGGAACAGATATTTTCAGAATTCCAGAAGGAATCTCCCAAAAAGAGGCCGCTCCGTTAAACTGCACACATGCGACGATCGCAGGGGCTATTAGATTGGCAGGAAGTGTACAGGACAAAAATGTGATGATCATTGGAGCTGGAATGCTTGGAATTTCTGCATGCACGATGGCAAGATTTGCCGGTGCAAAGAAGGTGCTGGCCATGGATTTAAACTTGCAGCGTATCGAAAACATTTTTCGCTTCGGAGCAGACATGGGAATCAATGCCAGTCATTCGCCGGAAGAAATCCAGAAAAAAATCCTACCAATCGGCGGAATCGATGTGGTAATAGAGACTTCTGGATCTACGGAAGCCATGGAAAGAGGCCTCGATCTGCTTAATGTAGGAGGTATATCCATCTGGGTAGGCGCAGTATATTCTCAGCGAAACGTTTCAATCTGTGCAGAGTCTATCGTGAGAAGAATCTTGACTATCAAGGGTCTGCACAATTATAAACCGGAAGACCTTTCCTACGCAATTAAATTTCTAAAAGCGAGTCATTCGACTTACCCTTTTGATTCACTTGTGGGGGCTGAGTTTCAATTGAAAGAATTGGACAAAGCCTTTACAATTGCCAAGGAATCCGGCTCTTACCGAGTAGGAATTACACCCAACTACTAAAAAAAAATCATCTTTATTATCGACTGCAAATGAGCGAAAAACACTACATCAAACTTATCGTTTTTGATATGGCAGGCACTACTGTCAATGAAGACAATGTAGTCTACAAAACCCTCCAACTGGCTATCAATAAGCTTGGTCATAATTTCACACTGAACAATGTGCTCCTGAATGGAGGGGGCAAAGAAAAGCTTCAGGCTATCCGTGACATTATGAAACCTGCTTATAACTCTTCTAAAATACTTGAGAAAGATGCACAGATTGCATTCTCAGACTTTGTTATAATGTTAAAAAAATCCTACGAAAACTTAACTGTGAATACATACGACGGTACGACAGAGCTGTTCGAATTTCTCCGAAAAAACGGGGTAAAAGTAGCACTGAATACGGGGTACAATACGAAAACAGCACGGTCTCTGTTGGATAAATTGAACTGGAGCGAAGGTCAGACATTTGATGCTTTGGTAACCGCCGACGATGTGGCCAATAGTAGACCCGCTCCTGACATGATTTTGCTGGCAATGGAAAAATGCGGGATATCCAACTCAAAGGAAGTGGCAAAAGTAGGTGACACAATCGTCGACATTAAGGAAGGAAAAGCAGCCGAATGCGGACTGACACTTGGCGTGACTTCGGGTGCACAGACGGCAGACCAACTCACTACCGCTGATCCAGATTTCATCATCGATTCACTTCTAGAACTGAAACAGATAATAAGACTAAAGGATTAAAGTTTAATTTTCAAAAGACGAAGTGGCATTTTAAACTACTCCTTAATTCCTCGTATCAAGTAATACCCTAATCACACTTTAGATGTATTTATAAAAATCGCAACTAATGAATCAACAACATGCTATCGTAATTGGCGCAGGAATCGTAGCGCTATCTGTGACTAGGGCACTTCATGCTCAGGGCTGGAAAGTGACTGTCATTGAGCGTCATCCCCAAGCTCAGGGAGCATCCGTAAGAAATTTTGGGATGATTTGGCCAATCGGCCAAGCTCAAGGCTCAAGCTTTGACCGCGCGATACGCACCCGTGAAATATGGTTAGAAATGGCTCAAAAAGCAGGTTTTTGGGTTGAACAAACTGGAGCATTACATTTGGCTCACACTGATCTTGAGCTTCAAGTGGTCTATGAATATGTATCTGCCATGAAAGACAAGAATTCGGCTCAGCAACTTTCACCAGAAGATACACTCGCAAAAAGTCCTGCAATCGTTAAGAAAGGACTTAAAGGCGCACTTTGGACATCAGAAGAAATGATTGTGGATCCACGCGAGGCCGTCGCCAAAACGGCCAACTACTTGGATAGCATCGATGGCGTTGACTTTATATGGAACAGAGCCATCTCGCGCATCGAAGGAAACACAGTTTACAACGGTCAGAAATCTTGGTCAGCTGACAAAATATTCGTCTGTAGCGGTGCTGATTTTGAGACCTTATATCCAGAATTATTTGAGTCTATTCCTATCACTAAGTGTAAGCTTCAGATGATGCGTCTTGTGAAGCAACCCGAGAATTGGCGTATTGGTCCCCCGCTATGCGCTGGGTTGAGCTTTATACACTACAAGGGTTTTCAGGTTGCAGCTTCATTGCCGAAGCTTAAGGAAATCTATGCCGAGCAGTACCAAGAACTGATAGACCTAGGCATTCATGTCATGGTATCCCAAAATGGCATGGGAGAACTAACCATAGGTGATAGCCATGAATATGGACTTAACTTCACACCCTTTGACACTAAACATATCAACAAACTGATCCTCGATGTACTCAGGACTTTTGCTCAATTTAAGAACTGGGAGATAGACAGTTCTTGGCATGGGATTTATCCTAAGATGACCAACGGTGCGACGGAATTTGTCCATCAAATCGATGACACCGTCACCATTGTCAACGGAATGGGAGGCGCAGGCATGACACTCTCTTTTGGATTGGGTGAAGAGGTGGTAGCCTCCAGTCTGATTCACTAGAAAAACAACCTAGAATTTCGTATCGATGTATCATGCTCTTTACTACTCCGATGATGATGAAAATGGCAACACTTGGAAAGGTAAAAGCAGCTACGGAGACAGGCGCTTCAGATACTTTTAAGGCTGATGGAAGATAATGAAGTGCAGGGAGTATTCTTTGGACACTTACATACCTACATGATAACATTTCGGATGAAAGAGGATAAATTTAACCTCAACGAAGGCATTTACTTCATACAGATAAGAGGAATGTCGGTAACTTAGAGGGTTTTGCCCCATTAGATTGCCATTTGTAGTGAAAACGTTTCGAGGCTTCCTCTAACTAACCGTTACATCACTTCCACAAGTTTTGAGCTAAGAATGTTTAAAACCGCAAGAGATATTTTAGATCAGCTCCTCCACACAAACTAATGCAAAACAACCTTCCATATACCTAATTGCGAGGGCATTCTATGCTTTGTCCTCAAAGAAATAAACTACCAGCAAATGCACAGGAATATCACCCACATTCACTGGATTATGCTCCAATCTTCCGTCAAATAATATAGAATCTCCCGATTCAAGATCAATTTCCTGGTCTCTGAAAACATACCGTACTGACCCAGAGATAATGAATTTGTACTCAAAGGCATCAGTCTGCACAAAATCCCTTGTAGATCCGGGCTGAATCTCGAGAAGCACAATATCTATGGTGCTTTGCTTAACTTTCTTTGTGAAAATTCGAAAATACTCGTAGCCATTTGCTGGTTCCTTTTCAAACCTCTCATAAGCTGACTTACGCTGGATCAATATCGAGGATTCTTTCGTATGTAGGTTCAACTCTGTGAAAAACGAATCCAAATCAATTTCTAAAGCTTTGATGATCTGAATCAGAACTAGCAAAGATGGAATCGTGCGACTGTTTTCAATCTGTGAAATCAAGCCCTTAGTGACTCCTGCTCGATCGGCCACATCCTGAAGTGTCATACTTTTCTCTTTACGAATACTTTTTATTTTATTGCTGATCTGTACGATCACTTCATGCTCCATGTCCAGCTATTTTGGGAGTGCTAACCTATCTATTTATTCCAGAGTATAAAAGTAGGTCCAGCAAGATTTAGATAATAAAATAGTCCTTTTCGCCAGGTAAGGAAACTAATTGCTTGAAGTTTGATAAACAAATGCATGCTTAAGTCAACAAAAATAAAAGGGAGCTTCATTCAAAACACTCACTCCCCGAAGTAATAAACCAACTTTATAATTGTTAAATCTGCAAGTACGCTTTTCTGCCAGTAAGCAAATTCTCTTTGGTCAACGGGCTGGAAGACCGATGACCGAAGTAAACCAGAATTCAATGTGTCTTTGCTCCTTCGATCCTATAAATTTTCTACTGGCAAGATTCCGTATAATCACATTGTTTAGTAAACTTAAACATCAAAATATATCGAAATCGTAAAATCCTGTTATTTATATGTTATGTTATCATAAAACTCCTCAGAATTTGAAAAATCCAAACAAAGATTATCATCATTAATATTGATTTCAATCGGAAATCTGACCACTTCTTTACCAAATCACAAAACCTTAATACAATTTTTTTGGGAAGTATGATTTCAATACTTTATTTAGTACATATAAATTTGTCAGTTATGAAAATCAAAGGATCTGAGATCAGCAGTGCAAAAAGAATTGACATGGTGTTTGATCTTTACAGAAAGTTTGGACACGGAGACTATATCGGAGAGCCTGTATCGCAGATTGAGCACATGAGCCAATCTGCCCAAATTGCAGAAGAAGAAGGACAAGAAACCGAGGTGATTTTGGCCGCATTTTTCCATGACATCGGCAACTTATGTGTCAACAGGGGAGGCTTTGATTCCATGAATGGTTATGGAACACTGAGCCACGAGAAAATTGGAGCTGACTTTTTAAGAGACCTTGGGTTTCCGGAGCGAATAGCCAAATTGGTTGAAAACCATGTTCAGGCCAAGCGCTACCTAACCTACAGATATCCAGAGTATTTCGAAAAACTCTCGGAAGCAAGCCGAAAAACACTTGAGTTTCAAGGAGGGAAAATGAATGAAGAAGAAGCTCGTGCCTTCGAGACTGACCCGCTCTTTGAGTTGTCACTTAAGATGCGCACTTGGGACGAAATGGCAAAAAAAGAACACGTTCCCCTTCCCGATTTGGAAAGCTACATACGGATGGCCGAACAATTAATCAGCTAGTGTTACATGGCTTAATCTAATCGTCGCAACCCATTTTTAAAAAAGTGAGGAGATAGATTTTTCATTTGAGAAAACACCCCTCAAAATGTTGGAGAGGCATCTTGTCCAGATTCAGCTGTGTAGGAAATGAGAAAGAGTAGTCCTAAATCTAAACACTTTATTTGGCTCATTCCAACATCTCGTTGATCACTTTTCCAGCCTTCGCATCAGGGTATACCATTCCCAGCAGCTGGAAAATGGTTCGGGCGATCATCACAGATTGCCGTTGGCCTTGCGATTTCATTTCATCGGCAGCTGGTGTATCGGGGCCGATTGAAGCCATCCATATTTCTCCAGCTTCAGGTATAGAGGAACCGTGACCTCTCCAAGAAGTCTTGGTAATTCCACGACCGTGATCGGTAGTGATATTTATCGTAGTCTTGTCCTTGTATTGAAGATCTGATTGTATAAAATCCCAGATTTCCTTGATGTAAGCATCCGTTTGCTTGGAAGGCCAGAGGTATTGATCGTAGTGATTTTCTTGTGCCCAGTTATCGGTCTCTCCGTAGGAAATATAAAGTATTCTTGGCTTCTTATTTTTCAAAGCCGCCATCGCATAGTTTTGTTTAAATACATCCAGTCTCACTCCGCCCCAAGGACCACGGATTTCGGATTGCATCTTGTTTGTCAGGATTTCCTCGGGAGAAAGATCTGACCTTCTTTTGCAAGGGTATTCCAGAAAAAAGGAAATAACGTTACTCTTTACCAAAGCGGTTTTTCGTTCCAAAAATCTTCCAAAAGAGATCCTGGCCCTTTGATTATCCCAGTATCGTCCACCATCAAGGAATCACCGCGTTTGAAAACTTCTTGCCATCGCATACCATCCAAAGTGATCAAAATGACATTTTCAGTGTTGTAATCCTGAGCTTTTAAAATTGCGGTCTGGAAAAGTAATCCCTTAAAGCAATCAAAACAATTGAATTTTTAAATATAATTTTTTAATGTTATTAGTTCTATTTCAATCTTTAAGAGCTTATATATGATTATCTTCCTTTATAACCCAGACCCTCTTGGCTGGACTTTTCTTTCTTATGTTTTCATCCAATTTCTATTAAGTAATAATAGAAATTTACTCCACTTTTAAAAAAAAAGCCACCTTCCAACTGAAGTTGAAGAGTGACCTTATTTTTCTATAATCATTTCTAAATTCAGTGAAGGCAAAAGCAACGTTGAACTAAGTAAATTCAGAGGATAAGAATACTTTCCTACCTATCCGGCTTATGCGGGTCTTTTGTTTCCGTTCACCCTTTTCTAATCCACATCCCACCACACATGTGTAGTGATAGCATCTGCGCCTTGACGAGCTAATGCAATTTCATAATTCTGCTTGTTTAATGCCTGGACACTTCCTGGATACATGAAGCGAACTGGTACCGTACTGATGTATGCCGCTGGGCCAGGGGTGATTTTAGGATAATCCGTTCTTCTCCAGTCATACCAGCCTTCCATACCTGAGAAAAATAAAGCAAGCCATTTTTGAGTACCGATCTTTGCCAGTTTCTCTTCACTAGATCCTGTATAGGTTACTCCTGACTGCGCAAAATATGCGTCTCCCACTACCAACTTATCTGCAATCTGGGGAAGATCGATAACTTCATAGCGACTTTTATAGTAAGCAAAAGAAGACTTAACACCATTAGTATAATAATCTTCAGCTGTGCCAGTAGTAATATATCCTCTTTCTCTAGCTTCTGCCAATACAAACTGAAGCTCAGAATAGCTCATCAAAATCGCCTGAGCTCCAATAGGATTGGCCAAGGATGTACATGCAGAACAAGACCATAGATAACCGACCCTGGAGATAAAATTAGAACCACCTTTAGCAGGATCTCCCGATGGAGAATAAGCCAACGCTTCTTCATCAGCCAAACCGTTTGGCACACCCTGATAAGCGTCCTTCGCTCCAATCACTCCTGCGCCGGAATCATTCGTCGGCTGTGCATAGGCATACAATCTTGGGTCATTCAGATCTTTGAGGACACTTTCCATTTTTTCACTCAATCTATACTCATCAAATGAACCAGAGCGGGTAGTGTATAAAATATGCTGATTCGGCACATCCTGAAGGTATTGCAACAGCGCGTGATCGTCATTGGAAGTGAAAATCGGGAACTGTGTAGGATTAGATACTATCGCCTGCATGTCTGCCGCTGGATTCATACGGTCAGAAAGTCTCATCAGGATTCGAAGCCTAAGGGAGTTTGCATATTTCTTCCATCTCATCACATCTCCATCGAACAGAATATCTCCTTCAACGCTTTCTGATGTAGATCCAAGTAAGGTATTTGCCTGCTCCAGCTCTGAAAGAATCCCCTTATAAATATCTTCTTGCGTATCAAAAACCGGGTAATTTACTTCTGACTTAGCCTGTGTAGCCTCCACATAGGGCAAATCACCATAGGCATCCGTCATAAATGAATAAAGACTAGCTCTTAATACAAGTGCTATACCGACGTAATTACTTTGCCCAGCTTCGGATGAGATCTCAATCACATTACTCAAATCCCGCATGGAATTGTAAAACGTCCCATAAGGATCTCCTTCCGGCCCCCAGTTGTACCTGTCTTCATTGGTAAACTGGATCTTGGCCGTCTGCTGCATTACTACATTACCATAACCCCAAGCCTTTCCAGCGATTTCATTCGTAGTATTTCGGATGATTGTGGGTAAAAGCAAACTTGAAGAAACCGTCTCTGGGCTGTTAGGATTTATGTTTACTTCTTCGAAATCCTTGTCACAGCTGCTCAGCGAAAGCATTGCTGCTACCCAGATTCCTGCTATATATTTTGTATTGAAATTCATAATTTTCTGGTTTTCAGAGTTTTTTAGATTCAACCTAACGCTACTTAAAACTTTATATTGATATTAAAGCCCATGCTTCTGGTAGAGGGAAAAGCCATATCCTCCACACCCGGTATCAGAGTACCTCCACCCATTGCCATAGTCTCAGGATCGAAGTGCGGATTCTCTGTCCAAAGCGCTAGATTTCTGCCTACCAAAGAGATTTTCACATCTTCAAATGGCAACCTGCCCAAGATGGATTTAGGAATCGTGTAACCTAATGTTACTTCTCTCAGCTTCAAGAACGTAGCTTCATATTTGGCAGCTTCTACGTTACCTCTTTCATAGTACCTATTGTGCCAATTCCTAGAAGTTGTTTCAAAGGTATTCGGGCTGTAAGACCCATCTGCATTTGCTACTATGCCTTCACTGATAATGCCGTTACCTTCGCCTTCCAGATCGTAACCTGATTCACGACCAAAAAGCGTCTCAGCCAATTGACCTGAAGTACTACCTATAGTTTTTGTTCTTGAAACAACTATACCGCCATATCTGAAGTCAAACAAGAAACCCAAGTTGATTCCTTTGTAGCTTAGGTTATTCTGCCAGCCTAGCATCCAGTCTGGATTATAATTACCCTGAAGTTTCAATTCAGGATCCAAAAGCGGTGTACCGGTAGAGTTGTGTATGATCTGACCGAAATATTCAGAATTTTCATCTTCTACTCTGGAGAAGCCTCTTCCGTAGATATTCCCCATTCTCTCGCCTACTCTCGCTTGGATGTTTGCTCCGTTTCTGCCTGTCAGGGTGTAAGTGTCCAGACCTTCAGTTAGCTCCAATACTTTACCTCTGTTTCGTGTGAAGTTGGCAAGAAAGCTCCAATTAAATCCACTGGAAGTATTCACCGGATTAGCACTTAGGACGATTTCTATTCCCTTATTTTGAATTTCTCCAGCATTGATTATTCGGGAGGCATAGCCTGTAGCTATATCCAGTTCAATTGGAATGATCTGGTTTCTCGTACGATTATCAAAGTAGGTGAAGTCAACACCCAGTCTTCCTTCAAAGAATCTTACATCAAGACCAGTTTCAAAAGCTCCTGTTCTTTCAGGTTTTAATCCTGAGTTAGAAAGTCTGTTTGATTCTGATTTTGACTGGATAGATCCCCACGCAGTTTGAGAGCTATACACATTGGAAAGGCTGTATGGATCTGTATCATTTCCTACCTCCGCATAGGCCAATCTAGCTTTCAGGAATGAAACAAATTTCGGCATGGTCAACATATCAGAGATTACTGCTCCGAAGGTGGCTGAAGGGTAGAAATAGCTATTGTTATCTGAAGGTAAAGTACTTGACCAGTCATTTCTGCCTGTAATATCAAGGAAAAGAATATTTTTGTAACCAATCTGGCCAAAACCATACAAAGAGTTGATGCGCTTTTCCGAGTTATACTGAGCCACCTCAAGGTTTACTGCTGTATTGGTGAAGTTGTATATATCAGGGATCAATAACTGAGGAGCTACAGTCTGCACGTATCTGTTTTCCTGACGCATTTGATTCCCACCTACAGCAATGCTATAGGTAAATACTGGATTGGTAGATTCGGAATAGGTCAGCAAAAAATCAGAATTTGTTTCTGAGAAATACAAATTATCTTCTCTGTAATTTCCTTTCGGAAAACGCTGTGTACTGAAGGCTCTTTTTCTGTCTCTCAGTTCGTTATAAGTATCCAGCCCAGTTCTCAACATCAAGTTCAATTTGTCTGTAAACTTGTAGTTCACTGAAATATTACCGTAGATTCTATCCTTAGACTGTCCATTTGTATTTTCATAAACATTGAAATACGGGTTATCGTGATAATTATAGTTGTAATTAAACTGCTGCTCACCTTCGCTTCCAGCCATCCAGTAATCTCTCAGGTTTGCGGTATTGATCTGACGACCATACCAAATCCATAAGTACATGAGATTTTCTGTACCGTAGCTTATATTTGGCCTGTTGTCACTGTCAGTTCGCTGAAAATTGACAGTCGTATTGACAGTAAGCTTATCTGTAAGATTGAGACCTCCATTCATTGAAATGGTATTCCTTTTCAAATCTGTATTGGGTACAATCCCAGTTTGATCCAGATTGGTCCACGAAAGACGAATATTAGCACTCTCATTTGCTGCTGAAAGTGCTACATTATTTGAAAGTGTCACACCTGTCTGGAAGAAGTCAGTTATGTTATCGGGATTGGAAACCCACGGAGTAGCTAGGATCGTGCTGCCTGCCGGAGCATTCAAATCACCACCTCTGAAGCCTGGCACATCTCTAGGAGAGTCAAATTGGGTAATTTGCAACCCATCATCAAGTCTAGGTCCCCAGCTTTCATCCACCCCATCAGCGATACCAGAACCAGTACCATCCACAAACTCAAACTGACCATTATTACCTTGTCCGTAAGTATTTTGCCAATCTGGAAGTCTTAGTGCATTATCGAAAGTCGTATTGGAATTAATTGTGATTCCTAGTCCTTTTTTATTTTTAGCCGTTTTGGTTGTAATCAAAATCGCGCCATTCGCAGCTCTAGAACCATAAAGTGCCGCCGCCGCAGGGCCTTTCAATACGGTCATAGAAGCAATATCATCCGGATTGATTTCGCCTGCTGAATTCCCATAATCCACTTCCTGATTACTGGAACCTGAAGATCCTACAATGTTGTTGGAAATAGGAACTCCATTAACTACAAATAGTGGTTGGTTTGAATTGATATTGAGAGAAGATTCACCTCTGATTACCACTCTACTGGAACCACCCAGTCCAGAAGAAGAATTGGTGATTTGCACACCGGCTACACGGCCACTTAGTGAGTTCACTACATTGGTCTCACGAGCTTCTGTAAATCTATCCCCATCCACTTCCTGAATAGCATACCCCAAAGCTTTGGTCTCCCTTTCTACTCCCAGAGCTGTCACCACCACTTCGTTGAGTGCCAATCCTTCATTAAGGGTAGCGTTAATGAGGGTTGCGTTTCCTATTATTTTTTCATGTTCTTCATATCCTACAAAAGAAAATACAAGCGTCTCACCGGGAGATGCCTGAATAGAATAAGTTCCGTCAATATCAGTTACCGTACCACGGCTGGTACCTTTTACCAGAACTGTAGCTCCGGGTAGAGGCTCATTATTTGCGTCAATTACTTTTCCTTCGATCATGCTTTCTTGGGCGAAAGAAAAATTGATGATAAACAGCAGGCAAGCCGTTATCATACATTGCCAAATGCTTTTTTTAGCAGTCATTTTAGAGTAGAGGTTTTGAATAAGTAATATTTTTGGTTAAAAATTTTAACGAAACTATACTTATTCTGGCGGATTGAGATTAAATCAACTTTACCAAAAAATGAAATAATCTTTTGTTAACTCGACCAAAAACATACTCATTTGCCTTATAAATTATGAATTTAGATATTGCTGAGACTTATCATTTTCCCCAATATTTCCTTTTGATTACCAAAATTTTAATAAAAAAAGTATACAAATATTAAACTTTTAAAAGTTTATTAAAAAAATTACAGTTCAAAGATATTCAGATTCTTTCCTATAGACCAGATTTCCTTCAATGAACCAATCAACTATGAAATAGAAACTTTTGGAGGTACACAAGCAAAAAAAAAGAAAATGACAATCTGAACATTAAGCTCTTCAATATTACAGCTCTTAAGCTCTTCAATATTACAGCTCTTTTACACGAAAGCACCTTAAAATATTGATATACAAACCTTTGGATAGATCCCTTTAAAATGCGAAAGGTATTTGGATCCCAAACCATATGATTATCGCACTTGTAGGTAATATGACTTGATTTAATATAATTAGCCATAGTTTAAAATTAAGCACAGCTACTAGGACATGACCCCTTAAAACAGTTGGTTTTTAAAGAGGAATTAAAGAACTTATAATAATGGCATAACAAAATTCCTCCCTTCTCTGCCTAGCTTTTCAAAAGCTATGAAAAGGAAAAAAACCTACGCAAAGGAGTATTTTAAGGCATATTGTATCCTATTAATCGTTGCTTGTCTATTTCTTCCCTTGTATGAGAAAGGCAAATTTGAATTAATTGTTAACAAGGCGCATGATCCCATTTTCGATAGTGTTTTTGCTGGGATTACTCATTTGGGGGACGGGGCGATTCTGATCCTTCCTATCATATTTTTGCTCTTTGTAAAATATAGCTATGCAATATTACTAGCTTGGTCCACGCTTTTTCACATGATATTTGTGTCTTTAGGTAAGAGAGTATTGTTTAGGGGAGCGCCAAGACCTTTAGAATTCCTTTCAGGTCTTGATATCTATACAGTACCTGGAGTACACATAAGCCATTGGAACACCTTTCCTTCAGGCCATACAACTACAATTTTCATGTTGACTTGTGCCCTAGCTATGCTGAGTCCCAAGAAAATATGGCTTCAATTAGCACTACTGGGCATAGCCATACTTACTGGATTCAGTAGAATCTATTTGATGCAGCATTTTGTACTCGATGTATTAGCAGGCTCGGTTTTAGGGGTTATTTCTGCATATGGTGGCAGGTGGCTAACGTTAAAATTTTTTTCAAAAAAGAAATTCCGAAAAAGTCTATATCCAAAAAGAAAAAGGGCTCTTGGTCAGCTCATTCCTTTCTAGTTAATCTACTCTCAAAATTATTGTCACGGAGTTTTCAAAGAGATCACCACCTTCAAAAACCTGTGATGCGTCTACTTGCAGTTCTTTAAAATCAGGAAGACTTTCCTTGTTTGTCAATATTAAATCACCTGATTTCAACTGTAAAATATGGCGTTCTACAGCAGGAATCTCGCGATTCATGTTAAAAACAAAAGCGGGGTTAAAGCTTCGAAAATGAAAAACCCTGAGACTGTCCTTCCATATTCTTTCCGAATTTATTACAGGATTTTTGCTATCAATAGAAGGGAAAGCCTGGATAATAAGAAGTGCAGTAAATGCAACAAATCCAAAATTACTCATGATCCAGGCCAGTTCCCATTTTTTAGAAAGAGCCAAAAACAATGAAATGAAACCTACTAAAGCAGGAACCATAAACCAACCCGAAATCGCATCTATTTCTTTTACCTCAACCCACTTGAAAGAAAAATATAGTCCTATTGGAAGAATCAGAATCAATAAAGAGCAAAGATAAGATGGCCATTTGAAACGCTGAGACTGCTCAAAACTAAAATACCAACCGACGATTAAAGCTAATAATGGATAGATCGGCGCAGTGTAATTTGGCAATTTGGTCCCTGAAAACATAAAAAAGATTATGGTGACGAAAGAAAAAATAATAGAAAGGGAAATCACTGCCGGCAATCTATGATACAAAAATGCTTTTCTGATTGCTGAGAACAATACAAGGGTATTAGGTAAAAACCCAATAAAAACAAAGAGGAGCGATAAATAAAAACCACCGCCATGCCCTTCCATCGGGGCAGAAAAACGATTTAAGTTGTGCTGAAAAATAAATTCCACCAACCAGACCCCGTTGGTTTTCCAAGAAATTAAAACAAACCAAGGCAAAGCAACTATTAAAAATATTATCCAAGCTTTCTGATCTACTATTGCTTTGAAATGGAGTTTAAATGGTTTTGTATCCAGTAGCATAAAAAGTAGAACAGTAAGACCTACCAGAACAATGGCCACAGGCCCTTTGCTCAAAGTGGCAAATGCTAAAAATAACGCAGATAATCTCAAATAATACTTTGATCGAAAATCTGAGGATACAAACCTTTCATAATTAATTAAAGCTAAAAAAATGAATAGGATCAAAAATGGGTCAGGTACAGCTAAATGGAATTGGACGATCCAATGAATGGAAGAAAGCAATGCCAAGCCAGCAAAAAAACCGGCTTTCCTTCCAAATGATTTCGAGGAATACACATAGACAATCATAAAACAGATCCAACCAGCCAAGGCTGGAAAAAACCTTGCAGCAATGGGATTAACTCCAAAAATCTTGTAACTCAATATGAAAAAAAAATAATGGAGCGGGGGCTTATCAAAGCGTGGCATTCCATTGAAAGTCGGTAGAATCCATTCGTTATTCCGCATCATTTCCAAAGCGGCAGTTGCATTTTTGGTTTCGTCCAAAATATAAATGCTGAAAGACCCAATCGCCAAAAAGTGTAGTATGAGTCCAAAAGCCATGAATGTAAATGGAAACCACTTCTGGTTATATAATTTCATGACTTCAAATTACAAAGGGATTTAAATTGGCTTATAATTAAATCATTATCATACTATTAGTTTATTGCTATGAAAAAAGCAGATCTCTAAAAAATGATCAACCAGCTATTTAGTTTTCCATTACCCCTTTCAGTAAAGCCAAATCCTATATATTAGGTTAGTTTTGCCATCCAAAATGAAATGAAAATGCTACCCGAAATGTCCTCCTATATATTCTTTTGTCAGCTCTTGTTTTGGGTTACTAAAAATATTTTCGCATGAGTCGAATTCTATAAGTTCACCCAAATACATGAAAGCAACTTTATCTGAGATACGCTGAGCCTGTTGCATATTGTGTGTTACAATAATAATTGTGTAGTCTTTTTTAAGTTTTAAAATCAGGTCTTCAATTTTCCGGGTACTAATTGGGTCTAAGGCTGAGCAGGGTTCATCCATCAAAATCACTTCGGGTCTTAATACAACAGTTCGGGCAATGCAAAGCCGTTGTTGTTGTCCTCCTGATAATTTCACAGCAGGTTTTTTTAATTCTTCTTTTACTTCATCCCACAAAAAACTTTCCTTTAAGGCATTTTCAATAAGTCCGGGTATTTCGGCTTTGGGGAAATTATGAATGTGCAAGGCATAGGATAAATTCTCAAAAATACTTTTTGGTAAAGGATTGGGTTTCTGAAAAACCATTCCTATTCTTTTCCGGATTTCTGTTACTGAATTTGCTTTGTTATATAAATCCATTTCATCCATTTTCAATTTTCCTTCAATTCGTGCATCGGGAGATAGATCATGCATCCTGTTAAAAGAACGAAGCAAGGTGGATTTACCACAACCTGATGGGCCAATCAAAGAAGTAACCTGATTTTTGGGGAAATCAATGCTTAAATTTTTAAGGATTTGTTTATTCCCAAAAAATAGATTCAAATTCCTTGCAGAAAGCTTTATTTCTTCCATAATTAATCTTGGGTCCTATATTTAGATCGAATTATGAATGCGACTATATTCAATAAAAAAACTAAAGTGATCAAAACAACTGCTGTTCCATAAGCCAATGGCCTTACCTGTTCGATAGCATAATGCTGTGTTGAAAGCATATATAAGTGGTAAGGTAATGCCATAAACTCTTGGTTTATTGAAGTAGAAACGCCGTTGATGTAGAAGGCCACACCTGTAAATAAAATAGGAGCTGTTTCACCAGCGGCTCTGGAAAGTGTAAGGATTACTCCTGTTAAAATTCCAGGCAGAGCCTTCGGCAAAATAACATCTTTGATAGTTTCAAATTGGGTTACTCCCAATGCCAATGTTGCTTCGCGCATACTGTTAGGTATTCTTTTTAAAGCTTCTTCGGTAGTTATTATGATATAAGGCAGGGAAAGTAGCCCTAATGTAAGGCCAGCAGACAAAACAGAAGTGCCAAGCTTCATAGCTTGCACAAATAATGCAAGCCCAAAAAGCCCGTAGATTATGGAAGGGACGCCAGCTAGATTTCTGATCGAAGCCCTGATAATATTTGTAAATAAGGAGTGTTTTGCATATTCATTCAAATATACTGCACAAGCCACCCCAAAGGGTACAGCAAACAATGTCGTAATAAAAGTAAGTAAAACTGTTCCTACGACAGCCGGCAGAATGCCACCTTGGGTCATTCCGTCGGTAGGATATTGAAGTAAAAAATCCCAAGAGATTGCTGGTAGGCCTTTTGAAAAAATGTCCCATAAAATAATGCCCAAAAAGGTACAAACCAGTAAAGTGCTGCCAAGTAAGAGTAACCAATCAAATGCATGTAATAATTTCTTTTTCATGCATCAAATTTTCTTAACCGGTTCGCGAAATATTCACCTAAAAAGTTAATAGATAAGGAAATCAAAAATAAAATTGCTGCAATTGCAAATAAGGCAAAGTAGTGTGTGGTTTGATAAGGCACCTCTCCCATTTCAATGGCAATAGTGGCTGTAATTGTTCTTACAGAGTCCAAGAATCCTTTTGGGATTGCCGCAGCATTACCTGTTGCCATTAATACAGTCATTGTTTCGCCCAATGCTCTGCCTAGCCCTAGCATTACAGCGGCAATTAACCCTGGCAAAGCAGCAGGGATCGTAATTTTAAATAAAGTCTCCCATTTATTGGCACCTAGTGCTAATGAGGCTTCTCTATGGCTATTTGGTACTGAATTTATAGCATCTTCACTGATGGTGATGATGGTTGGCAAAGCCATTATAGCTAACAATATGGAGCCGTTTAAAGCATTTAATCCATTTTGAATACCAAATAGTTTAGAAATGAAAGGGCCCAAAAGTACAATTCCTAGAAATCCAATTGCTACAGAAGGAATAGCAGCCAACATTTCGATAACAGGTTTTAAAATCATTTGTAATTTTTCAGGAGCCACCTCAGATAGAAATGCTGCGGTAAGGATACCTAAAGGAACAGCAATTACCATTGACCCTATAGCAACTAAAAATGTACTAACCAGTAAAGGAAAAATACTGTAACTAGTATCAGGATCCCATTGAATGCCTGTAAAAAAATCTATGGGATTTATTCTAGAAAAGAATGAAAATGCATTATACATCAACATAAAAAAAATACTGCCTAAAAGGGCAATTGTAAGGAAACCGGCTCCTTTAAAAACCTGTTTGAAAGTCCAATCTATCATTTCCCTTTTATAGCTTGTCATTTTACTTTCTTTATAGGATAGTAACCTGATGCATTAATGATTGCGGTACCTCTTTCTGTTTTTTCAAAATCCAAAAATGGCTTCACTTTTTCATAATCACTCTTTTTATAGTATTGAAACAAAGGACGTTGAAAAAAGTATTCCCCAGAGGCAATTTTTGCAGAATCCAAAGGAGAAATTGAGGGCTGATTGTCAGTATAAATTTTCAAGACCTTTATTTCTTTACTATCCCCCATTTTCACATAACCAGCCCCCACATATCCTATTCCTGAGTTATCTGCCTTAATGGCTTCTAAAATCTGTGCATTGCCATTCATTTGTTTGGCGTATGGGGAGAAGTGAATATTGAGAATGTCTTTTACAAACTCGTAAGTGCCGGAATTACTTTGGCGGCCGTAAATATTTATAGGAATATTTTCTTGCAGTAAATGTGACCAGTCTTTGTACTCACCATTCAAGATTTTGGACAAGTCCGATACACCAATTGAATCAATTGGAAGTGTATTTGAAACCACAAAGGCAATTGCGTCCTGAGCAAAAATGAAAGAATCTAGTTCAATATTTTTTTCTTTAAACAGCAACATTTCCCCCTCATTAATTCTTCTGGAAGAATTTGCAATATCCGCAGTCCCGTTCAATAAGGAAGCGATTCCCAATCCTGAACCACCGCCAGAAATGGAAACTAGTAGGCTATTGTTTTTTTGGTGAAAGGATTCTGCTAATAACACAGCTAAATTAACTTCTGTATCAGACCCTTTTACTTTAACTGTACTGGTTTTAGTAGAGCATGACTGCAGGAAAAAAACACAAAAGACAAAAGTAAGGTAATGCATGTGCAAAGATGTTAACTAAAAAATCACCTACATCCAGATTTGGTTTAAGTTTTTGTTATATTTTTAGGGTTATTTGCTTTAAAATATTCAGCCAACAGTTCCATTAATATGCTTCTGGTCTATTTATTTGGTTCTTTAGATCTGATATACTTTCTAAATCATACAAATAAGATGTAGAAGTCATATGATGATTCATATATCAATTTTCTTGATAACCTAAAAATTGAATTTTTTTTATACTTTACAAATCTTGTCATAAAATATTTCAATTCCCCCATTATTTATATCACAGAAAATATCGTTTAAATTCATGGATGCAATTGATTCATAATTTCCCCTATTTTCAACTCTTTAATTAGTAACCCAAAGTGTATGAACTGTACAGAATGTTTGTTCCCTGTATGCATATTGAGACCAAAAGATGGTCGGTCCTACGATTGAAATGCCTTAACCAATTCGTAAACGTCCTCTGTAAAAACCACTTGTAGTGGGCTAAAAAAAAGTGGTCAAACCTCAATTATTTTTAAACTCTTTCTTAATTATATCTACATCGTCCATTTCGGGCCCTTGCATGATGGATTTCCAGTCAACCCATTTATTATACCTCTGCATGGCCTTGTCCGCATTGAAAACTCTTGGGTCGTGAGGTTCAACCGTATATGGTGTATAGTCTGGAATTGATGTAAAAAAGTCCTGAAGCAAAGACGCTGTAACATCGTATTGGTTGACATACGGTACGCCAAGAATGTTGTAGATCGTCTTGAGAATGGAGCCAAAATTGGCGTGGGTATGGCTGATTTGGCCTCTTTTTACGTACGGACCAGCCATCATCAAGATACTGCGGTGCGCATCAATATGATCCACGCCACCCTGCGGATCGTCTTCGGTGATGATGACCAGCATGTCTTTCCAATAGGTGGTGCGTGACAAGAAATGTAGAATTCTACCCACCGCAAGGTCGTTGTCGGCAACAAAAGAAGCGCTGGAGAAATAACCATCTTCAGGTCTTGGAGAGGCTGTGTGGTCATTGGGAATTTGTACGGTAATTAAGGAAGGCATTTCTTCCTCCCCTTTGAGCCACATTTTGGTAAATTCTTCTTCAAATTGATTCATCCTAAATTGGTCAGGAATATTCATATTGTAACCGGCATAATTGGTGCTTGTCCTTGAAAACAAGGCCTTTTGCATGGGTACCATGACACCATGGGCAGCGCCTGTAAGTGTGTCTGACCAAGTCTCTCTCACATGCGCGGTTTCATTGGCTTCACCAAAATTATAGAACTCCAATCCCTTACGTTCCATTGCTTCCCAAAGACCGCCTATTTCTGCATAATCTTCAGGGTCCATGCTCCCCGTAGAACCGGGAAATCTCCTACCCGGAGCAGGCGAAAAAAGCTTTGCTGTCTTATCTACGCTGGAATTGCTCTCTACCCATTCGTTTGGAATAACTCCCACCATCCAATGATGACCATGGATGGATGCATCACTGTCGCAATAAAAATTATCACTTAATGCAAATTGCTTGGCGGCCTTGTGGTGATTAGGCGTCACTTTCATGATTTCTATTCCCGATCTTAAGCTATCAGGAAGGGTATGCTCAGCATTGATCCCAAATCTGGCAAGACTTTTATCGCCATTGACACCTTCCATTTGTCCAAATACCTCATCAAATGTCCTGTTTTCTTTGGTGATGTAAACAATGTGCTTGATGGGACTTTCTTTTGCACCTGGGTAGATAGGCAGTGGGTTGGGATCGGTAGGATCGGCCATCACTTCGCGGAAAGTATTATCAATAGTTTGCTTAGTGTAAGATGCCAATTGGGATGAATTAGGTATAGCGATCTTTTGAAAACTACCCAATTGTATATCTCCAATGTAAGTTCCCTGTGGGGGTGCTACAAAGCCTTCCCCTCCATTTGGTCCGGCACCTAGACCTCTGCAAGAAATGACATACATCTCTTTTTCGTCTTCAGATAATCGCACTCGGGTTGGTCCCCAACCTGTAGGAATCAAGCCGAGTGTCTTTTCACTTTTGATGTCTATGACCGCCACCGCATTCATACCCAAGAGCGCTACATACAGTGTTTTCTCGTCCTTACTTAAGGTGATGCCAAAAGGTAAGGAGCCACGATAGCGATCAATTCGTTGGTCAATTTCAACCGGGATGTGTTTCACTATTTCGCCTATTTTATGGTCAATCACAGCGATGTTGTCATTGGTGGCATTGGTGACGTAGAGGTATTGCTCACCAACTGCAATCGAATTAGGACTTGCTCCACCCACGACTTCTGCATCTTCTACCATTTCCCCTATTTGACTGCCTGTTTTGTATTTGTTGATGACTGTATTGGTCGTCAGGTCTATTGTGAATACACTCATGGCATCCGGAGACAAAGGATCTCCAACACCCGGTATAGTTTTACCATCGATGATGGTACCTTCAATAGATTCTTTAGAATTATCAGCGTATGGATGTCTCGAAATGAGCATCTCATTATAGTTTTCTTCCGTCAATCCTTCGATCAATGAATACGAGTACATTCCCACATTTGCAACAAAAGCCTTCTTGTGGTCTGGGCTGATGGCTAAGCCAAAAGGCTGTCTTCCAACTGGAATCGATGCCGTAATTTTCTTCTTATGCAAATCATACCTTACCATCCTGAAATTACCCCGATCCAATACGAGCAATTCGTTGTTTTGGTACACTAAATCTGAGGTAAAGCTATCCTCGAAATTTTTACCATCAACGACACCGTTGAGCGAAATGGAATCTATTCGGATCATTTGCTCAACATCGTAAACGATCACGGCTCCATTATCGCCTCCACTGAGGTAAATGGTTTTATTATCCGGGTCAAAAGCAACACCGAGAAAAGAGCCGTCGGAAAGAGGAGACACAATGGATCGATCATAACTCGGAACACGGGTAGCATCCAAGTCAGAAGTATGGATCACTGTGAAAACACCATTATGCAGACTAATTGCTTTTTTGCCATCAGGAGAAATAGCCAAACCAAAAGGGTCATGTGTAATTCTTATCAATTCTCCGGCAGGAGTCAAGGTGCGACCACTTGGCAGTACTGAGGTTCCATCTTCATTGATGATACTAATCTCAGATTTTGCAGGCACTTCCAAGATGGGCTGCAGTTGCTTTTGGGCATAACATACAAGATATGAAAAAATAAAAACTAGTGAAAAGGCTATCAATCTCATGGGGCTTCAATTAGTTGTCAATGAATAGTTAAAATTATATTACTTGGGTTCCTCAAATTATAAAGGACAGTTAACATTCTGTTGTTTATCAATTTCCAAATAGATCAAAAGGATACTTTTATTCCCAAAATAGCACTTCTGCCTACGCCATTGATACCAGATCCATGAAGCCTATAATCAGCATTTCCCAAATTTTGTAAGGCTAGATTTAGGGAAATTGATTTCCAGGTATATGAACTAAATATATTGAGTATTTGCCAAGCTGCCGTTCCATTTGGATCTATTCTATTGTCGGAAATATCTCCCGCAGCCAAGCGTTTTTGTGCAGCAGCGAATTGGAGTTCTGGCCGTACTAAAAAGTTTGATTTTGAAAACTCTATCCCAATTCTCCCAAAAGTAGGTGGCGTTCTTCTTAAGGGTTCATTTTTACTGAGGTTTTGGGCGTAGGTATACGCGAGGTTGGCAAAGTATTTTAATGAGTTATTGATTTTTCCCTCTACCTCAAATTCGAAGCCTTTTATGCTAGCTGATTCTACATTTTCTTTGATGTAGACAGGGTATCCATCAATTTCCTGATTTTCTACTTTGACTCTTGTGATAAGATTACTTAGCTTATTGTAGAAGATAGAGGAAGTAAAAGCGATATGCTCCGAATGGTATTTATATCCCAACTCAAAGTTGTCAGCATGTTCTGGTTTTAAATTATACGCTGGTATCTCGTATCGGAAATCCACAATCCCAAGGGTTCCCATGTCATCAATATTGGGAGCTCTAAAACCTCTGCTATACCGACTATATAATTGCAAATTTGTAGTTGGAAAATAGGAAATAGCCAAACTTGGAACTGCTGACTTAAATCGTAATTCGCTTATCCCAAGCGTTTCATCTTTTACATTCAAGACAATACTATTAAATCTATATCCCGCAGTGACGCGCCACTTATTTATCAAATAGGTATGTAGGCTATAAATGGCATAACTGGTCGCCGATGAACCATCTGGATATAAGCCCCTACTTTCAATCGGTGAATCTGAGGAACGAATTATTTTATCGCTTTGAACCAAATCATGGTAGATCTCCACACCACTGCTTGCATTCCAATGATTAGAAAAAGTTGACTTAATATTGATGTTAAGGCCTTTCGTATCAATTTGATCATTTTCCTCCGTCAAGCTTTGAGAGGTATTTTTTTGAGACTCCCTTGTCTCCTTGGATTTTTGCCATGAAATGGTAGAATTTATTTGCTCAAAAAAAGGATTTTGGGTTTTGATGGAATATTTCGCGTAGCTCAAATTTCTTTGCTGAACAGCAAATTGATTGATCCGGAAATCTTCTAAAAGTATTTTATGGTAAACGGGGATATCATTTGCTTCAAAGTATTGATGGGCAAGCGTTAGTTCTGCATTTTTTAGCTTAAACACCGATTTAAAATTCCCCATTTGTTCTCCATATCCTGAGTTTTTCTGGACTCCTGTATTTCTACCTCCAGGCAAATCCCCGAATTTTCTTTTGGTGAAATCTGCCATAATCGCCACATTTTTAGCACCATAAGACAACTCTGCTCTGCCCGTTTGTTCTATATTTTGTGTGCCGATACGGCCTGTGACATTTCCATGAAATCCCGAATCGAATACTGGATTTTGAGTAAATACCTGAATAGTACCCCCAAGTGCATCAGAGCCATAAGCAACCGAGCCTTCACTTTTTAACACCTCAATTCGAGAAATGGAAAAAGGGTCAATGGTATTTAAATATTGGTTGGGTCCATATCGGAAAGTGCTGTTATTCAATCTTATTCCGTCAATTAGCAGTAGAATTTGGTTTCCTGTAAGGCCACGAACGAAAGGCGAGCCTCCTCCATGGTTGGTTTTTTGGACAAAAACACCCGCCGTTCCCATCAAAATCTCTGGAGTAGATCGTGCAAGTCGAGCGTTGATGTGATCGCTATTGACTACACTTATGGTGGAAGGAATACTGATAATTTCACTTTCGGAACGAAGGGCTGTAACCACTACTTCGCTTAGTAAATTTTTCTGATTCTTAGCAGAGTCAGGTTCTGAGCCAAATAAACTCGCTGATAGTTGAAGAATAAATAATAGTTTCATTCAAGGGTGATGATTTTCTAAATTTCTTTTTCGAAGAATTTACTTTGGGACTTTTCAGAATATAAAATCAATCGTCATCATCCTCATCACTTTCGCTGAATCTTAGGAACGCACTTCTTTTTGGAGCTGGCATTACACTATTCAGACCCTTTACAGATTGCCAAACTATTCGATTCAATTCCAAGTCGTCGATCAGATCAGGTTTTGAGAAATCCATCTTCGCCGATATTGCAGCGTTTTTATTGAACTTGACGTTCATTTCGTTGAGGTCAATTTGGTTATTTCTCTTAACAAAACCTTTAGCATCAACATTTTGGCTAAAACAGCGGAACATTGGAGTCGCAGCCGCATCGTACTGACTCATGGGAGGCAAGCCTAAGATAAGTTCGATGGTTCGCAGCATACCCGAGGTAGAATATGGGGTATGGTCAACATAGTTCCTTTTCACAAAACCACCTGCCACATAAGCGGTGGATCGATGAGCATCTACATGGTCTGAGCCATTTTGAGCATCATCTTCCAAGATAAAAACTACAGATTGCTCCCAAATGGAGGATTTGGAAAGGTGTTCCACAAACATCCCTACCGCCAAATCATTATCTGCGACCATGGCTGAGGTAGTAGGCAATCCTAAGCGTGCACCTGCTGTGTGGTCATTTCCCATTCGAACCAAATTTAACCTTGGGACTTTTTCAATGGCTAACATTGAATCAAAGTCTGTTTTCCAAATTTCGAAACGAAGGCTGTCCTTTATGCTCAAATCATAATCAGGATATTTGGTACAGATATTATTTTGGAGATTGGGCAGAAATTCTGGCTTCCCAGTAAAAATCCCATAAGACCGAACACTCAAGCCTGCTTTGACAGCAAAGTCCCATAAAAACCCATTTTTGGGATGAGCGATTTTTCTACTTCCTTCATAATCATAGGTTCCACCTCGGCCTCCGTAGCTGGTCACCCAGCTTTTCTCTACATAATCATTTGCATAGGCCGCCGTACTCCAATTGTGCCCATCGGCACTTACTTCTGCATCAACATAAAAATTATCTAACAAAACAAATTCATTGGCAAGGGCATGGAGATTTGGTGTTACTTTTTCCGGAAAGAGACAAAGGGTAGAATCCCCGTTTCCCTTTTTGATATCACCGAGTACTTGGTCATAGGTTCGGTTTTCTTTGATAATATAAAAAACATATTTAATGGGGGAATCTTCGCCTACTTTCATCGGAATAGGATTGCCTTTTTCCCCTTCAGGGTTCAGCTCTTTTTCCTTAGTATATGGGGTGTTTTCATAAACTAGCTTCGAATACTCAGCCAATAGGCGTTCGTTTGGAGCATCAAAAATGCTGAGGGTTCCTTTAAAAAGCCCACCAATGTATTGAGACCCTTTAACTACCTGAGGATTTGGACCTTTATATTGCGGATCTCTGGAGCTTATCGGGTTTGGCCCGTCAGGATTTGGAGAGGAGGAAAAACCTTTGCCATTGGTAAGATAAATTTTATTTCCAATTGTTTTTACAGCTGTAGGGTACCAGCCGGTAGGGATAAAACCAAGGGGTCGGCTTTTACCTTTTATCTCCACATCAAACACTGCCAAGCAATTGTTATCAGCATTGGCTATGTACAATGTATGTTCATCATCACTCAATGCTACTCCATTTGGGGTGGAGCCTAAAGGGGCATCCGGGTAAAGGGAACAAGATAAAATTTCGATCCGAGTTAAAGATTCGGTATCTATAAGAGATACAGTATTGTCATTGCCGTGGGAGACAAAAAGATGTTTCCCATCTTTGGTGAGCACCATATCGTTGGGATTTTTATCCGTTTCGATGGCTGACTTAAAACTTAAATCCTGACTATCTAAGACCCAAATGCTAGCACCGCCCCATATTGAAACATAAAGAGTTGACTTATCTGGCGAAAGAATACAAGTGTAAGGTTCGGCAGGTAAGTCGATACGGGTTTCAATGCTTTTTGATTCAATGTTAAGTTTATACAGAGAATTGTTTTCTTTGGACACTACATAAATGTACTTATCCGTAACACAAAGTCCTGCAGGGGAGACTTTGACAGGCCATGGTTCATCCAAAACAATTTCTCCATCAAGAATGAGTTTTTTATCGATGATCTTATAAATGAGTATTTTATTGTCGTTTCCGCCTGAAGCGTACAAATATTTTTCATCCGGGCTAAAAGCCAGGCCCAAATATGCTTTTGCAATGGTAACATCATCCAGTACTTGTTCGGATTGGGCGTCAATAAGGGTGATGCTCTGCGTGCTTTGACCATTATTGGTTACTGCCAATAATGTTTTGCTTGGCGAAACAACTAGATTCAATGGGAGGTCTTGAAGGTTAAGACTATTGCCTGCGGGCGTAAGAGACCAGCCATTAGGCAGCTGGATTCGGTTGTTTCTTAAGGCTTGGGTTTCTTTGCTTTCCAAATCATTGATCACATTTCGTGGATTCTGACACCCGAAGAAAATTAATATGAGAAAAATATATAGTGACGATCTCATTTTTTGGGAGGTTTTGTGGATACTGAAAACTGTGATAGAAAGAAGTCTAAACCTACAGTCAAATTTCCCAAGTTTTAGCTAATCAATATTATCTAGCTGTTAACTTTTTGACTAACTTTTAATACTACTATTATTATAATAGTTCATAATAAAAGGTCAAAACATCTTTGGAGTATTAACAAAGCAAATTTAAACTTAAAATAAAGGTTCTGTAAATAATAGATTATTATAAAACTTAAACTTATTTAATATTGAATAAAATACTTAGAACATGCAATTTTCAAGGACCTTAAACGAAAATACTATCATCATCTAAAAACTTGACTTAAAATATACTGGTATTACGAGACTCAAACCAGTCACTTCTAATAATTTAAAAAAACTTTCACATTTATTGGCTTCTATCCAGAGTCATACTATTTCACATAGTCAAATAAAAAACACAGGTATACCCATATGCCTAATCAGTATCTTTAAATTAATTAGGTTAGCATAGGCTCCCAGGGGCCGGTAATCGCCAGTGTAAGACCTTCATGTTGGATGTTTACAAAAAGGGTCTTACCACTGGGAGAAAAGCAAACGCCTGCCAATTCAGATTCATATCCAACGTTTAGTCCCAAATGGTAAATATCTCCTTTCTGGGTAATGCCGATAATTCGTGGCTGGAGATTATCTTCACAAAGAACGATGTCCCCCCAAGGTGCTACGGTCAGATTATCGCAGGAGCTTATTATTTTTTGGTCATTAGGTTCAGCAAAAAGTTCCAAAACACCTCCACTCTTTACAGCTCCTTTCTTTTCATCTCTACTGGGAATATATCTAAAAACCTGTCCATTTTTAGCCTTGCCCCCATTTGTACAGGCAAAATAAATCTCATCATTTCCATACCACATTCCTTCCCCACGTGCAAAACGTGCTGCCCCTTGGTTGAAGCCTCTTAATCTGAGATCATCTTCTTCTGGGTCAGTATCCTCAAGGTCAATCCATTCCACTGCCATCTGATCCCCTATTTTAATGGTTTGTTTATCCCAATTACGGGTGTCAAATCCTTTATGAACCTGTAAACTCAAAGCCTGTAGCTTCCCGCCTGCACGAAGGTTTCCCCACTCATTGGGAATAAATCTATAGATAAGTCCATCGCCTCTGTCTTCTGTGAGGTAAACAAACCCACTATCTGGATCAACTGCTACTGCCTCATGGTTAAAGCGACCCATATCTCTAAGTGGAATGGGATCCGCTAATTTAGCTGTCTCTGAGACAGGCACTTCAAAAACATAACCATGATTATGCTCATTTACTCCTTCTTCCTTTTTTTCAACTGTTTCTTCGCAGGATAACCAACTGTTCCAAGGAGTGGGTCCGCCCGCACAGTTGCGGATCGTACCTGCCAAGGAAAAGTACTGGTATTCCATTTTCTGGGTATTCTCATTAAACAAAAATGTGGTGGTTCCGCCAAGACTAGGTTTTTTACCATAGCCGCGATCATAAATCTGAGAATTAGACAGTTGATATAGTTTGGAGTTATCAGCTCCGAAGGGACCACTTTCAGGATCGTCAGATGATATTTCGTGGTTACGAATAACCAGCACTTTACCATCTTTACTTTCAAATGCAGCCATAGCATCGTTTCTACCCGGAGAAATAAAACCGTCGTCCATGAGTTCACCGGATTTTGAAATTATTTTATAAGAAAAGCCCTTTGGCAGATTTAATATACCTTGGGGATCATCCAACAAAGGCCCATATTTATCATATAACTGAAAGCCGTCAGGAGCTGTAGACTTAGAAACTGAAAAATACCTTAACCCCATAAAACCAGCACTGACCATCAATGACTTTTTAAAAAATTCTCTACGCCCCGAATTATCTTGCTTTTGCTCAATTTCCATGATTGCCGTTAGCTTAATTATAGTTGAAATTTAAGCCAATAATACCTTTTGAATCATTTAAATAGATGAAATAAACTTTATCCTTCTGTGAAGTTAAATGTATTTTAAGTAGTCCAAAGTCAGATTTGTAATGATTTTCACTAGAGTATCATGGAGGAAAAGTAGGGTGTCTTTTAAGTCTTTTGTGAACTTATTTCGGGTTGTATCAAAGTATTCTATGCTAGAATCGGTTTACAAAAAATGCTACCTACCATCAATAAATACGATGATATTTTTCCAAAGTCTTGCTTGTCTTTTACATTTTAGTTTGAGAAGCGCCCATAAAGATCCTCTGGGCTTAACCCAACTTGCAGCCTTT